>NZ_MWLN01000169.1 GCF_002198655.1 Kineosporia sp. A_224 | reverse complement strand
TCCGTGGCCGCCGCCGCCGGACCCGACGACGTCGACCACCACGGCCGACCCGACGACCACGACGGCAGCGGCGTCCCGGTCTTCGTCGGCGTGGGGGTCGGCGTGGGCGTCGGCTTGGGCGTCGGCTTCGGAGCCGGCTTCGGCTCCGGCTGGACGCCGGGCGCGGGCTGGTTCGGCGTCGCCGGCGGCTCGGAGATGGGGCCGGGGGGCCCGGGCAGCGGGTTCGGCAGCGGCGCGGCCCGGCCGCTCGCGTAGCTGTCGGCGAGGCCGAGAACGAGCTGGACGTAGCTCGTCGATCGGTTGTACCGGTAGACGGCGTTCCAGCGGCCCTGCTGCGTCGAGAGGTCCCCGCCGCCGGCGCACAGGTAACGGGCCGCGGCGAGGGCTGCGTCGTCCAGGTCCTGCGGGTCGATCGTGCCGTTGCCGTCGGCGTCACGGGCGTACGCCGCCCAGGTCCCGGGGATGAACTGCATCGGGCCCACCGCGCGGTCGAACGACGGGTCGCCGTCGTAGCGGCCGCGGTCGGTGTCCCGGATCGTCGCCCAGCCCGCGTGCGAGCCGTCGAGCCGCGGCCCGAGGATCGGCGGGGAGACCTTGCCGTCCGCGGTGATCCCCGCGCCGCCGAACCGGCCGTGGTTGCTCTCGACCCGGCCGATGCCGGCGAGCAGGCTCCAGTGGATCTTGCAGGACGGGTCCTGCGCGGCCTCGGTCTGGGCGGCCGCCACGTAGGCGGTGAGCGCGCGGACCGGGATGCCGGACCGGGTCAGCGACGTCGTGAGGCGGGTGTCGCCCGCGGGCACCGGGGTGTTCGCGCCGATGCCGGTCTGGATCCCCGGCACCGCCTCGCCGTCCGCACCCTCGGTGATGACGAGGACCTGGAGGTCACCGCCGGCCGGCAGCACGGGCGTCTGCGGGCCGGCCTGCCCGACCACGCTCGACCCCGAGCCGCCCGCGACGGGGCCGACGAGGGTCTTGAGCCAGGCGTTGCGACCGTCCTCGTTCTCCGAGGCGCGGCCGATGTCGGCCGACAGGCTCGCGGTGAGGGCGAAGGGCAGGCAGAGCGCCATGACCTTCCCCACTGTCCGCGCAGTTCGTCGCACGGATCGATGGGAAAGGGCACGCGTGCGCTTCCGAGCGCGGCCCCCGCCTGGCATGGGTCCGACACTATGCACGCGGGCATGCCACGGCATAGGGCCAAAGGCGAATCGTCATGAACCTGCCATGAGGCATGACATGACGCGAAGCGGAAAGTCAGGGGAAGTTACTCTCCGTACAAGAATGCAGGAATTGCTGTCAGTGACGGGTGGAGGGTCACCGCAAGAGCTTCGACAGCCGGCGGTCCGCGAGGACCTTGCCGCCCGTCTGGCAGGTCGGACAGTACTGCAACGAGGAGTCCGCGAAGCTCACTTCGCGCACCGTGTCGCCGCATGTCTCGCAGCGCTGCCCGGTGCGCCCGTGGACCCGCATCCCGGCCCGCTTGGCGTCCTTGAGCTCCTTGGCGGGCTTGCCCCGGGCGGTGGTGACGGCCGCCGTGAGGATGTCGTGCATCGCGGCGTACAGCCGGTCCACGGCGGCCTCGTCGAGCGAGCCCGCGATGGCGAACGGCGACAGCCGCGCCGCATGCAGGACCTCGTCGCTGTACGCGTTGCCGACGCCCGCGAGGATGCTCTGGTCGCGCAGGAGACCCTTGATCTGCTGCCGGCTGCCGGTCAGGATCCCGGCGAGCGTCGCCCGGTCGAAGTCCTCGGCGAACGGGTCCGGCCCGAGCGAGGCGATCCCGGGCACGTCCTGCGGGTCGCGGACGACGTACACCGCCAGCCGCTTCTGGGTGCCCTGCTCGGTGAGGTCGAAGCCGGGGCGGCCCTCGACGTCCGGGTCGTCGAGGAGCACCCGCAGCGCGAGCGGGGACTTGCCCGGCCGCACCGGGGTCGTCGGCAGGTTGTCCGACCAGCGCAGCCACCCGGCACGGGCGAGGTGGAAGACCAGGTGCAGGCCGTCGACGTCGATGTCGAGGAACTTGCCGTGCCGGGCCACGTTCGTCACGGTGAGCCCGGCGAGCGACGTGGGCGGCGGGTCGTAGGTCTTGAGGACGCTGATCGAGCCGACGTCGACCCGGGCGACGACCCGGCCGACGGCACGGCTGCGGAGGAACTCGGCGAGCGCCTCGACCTCGGGCAGTTCAGGCATCGCCCCAGTGTGCCCGCAGAGCCGCCGGGCGTGCATCCGTGCGGACGGGGGAACCTGGCGCGGCAGGCTCCCGTCGCACCGCCAGGACCGCCGGCCCGACCCTCGGGAGACGAGATGACGTACGAGACCCCGCAGCTCACCTGCCCCCTGTGCGGCGGCCAGGACTTCAGCCGCGAGGAGGCGCGCAGCGACTCCCGCTGGGGCTGGACGACGCACCGCATGACACTGATGATCTGCGGGCGGTGCAGCCACGTCCTGCACTTCTACGGCGGGAACTCGATCTTCGACTTCGACTGACGCGCGTCAGCCGTCGAGCGTCTCGTCGGCGCTCGTGCGGTGCGCCATCCCGGGCTCGGTCGGGGACGCGACGTGCTCCGGGGTCGAGCGGATGAGGGTGCCGCGCTGGAAGTCCTCGACGGCCTCGATGATCTCGGCCTTGGTGTTCATGACGAACGGGCCGTAGCGGGCGACCGGCTCACGCAGCGGGAGACCGCCGAGCACGATGACCTCCCAGCCCTGCGCCGAGGCCTGCGGCTGGGTGGCGGCCGCGGTGAGCGTCACGGCGTCGCCGGCCCCGAGCACCACCAGCTGCCCCTCCTCGAGCGGGCGGCCGGAGGCACCGACGACCCCGCGCCCGGAGAGCACGTAGACCATCGCGTTGAAGTGGGCCGGCCACGGCAGGTCGAGCCGGGCCCCGGGCGAGACCGTCGCGTGCAGGTAGGTGATCGGCGTGTAGGTGTTCCCCGGCCCGGCGTGCCCCGCGAGGTCGCCGGCGATGAGCCGGACGAGCGCGCCGCCGTCCGGCGTCGAGAGCAGCGCGGCGTCGTGCGCGCCGATGTCCTGGTAGCGCGGCGGGGCCCACTTGTCGGCCCGGGGCAGGTTGACCCACAGCTGGAGGCCGTGGAAGAGGCCGCCGCTCGCGACGAGCTCGGCGGTCGGCAGCTCCGAGTGCATGACGCCCGAGCCGGCCGTCATCCACTGAGTGGCGCCGTCGGCGATGAGGCCGCCGCCGCCTGCGGAGTCGGTGTGCTCGAAGGCGCCGTCGATGATGTAGGTGACCGTCTCGAACCCGCGGTGCGGGTGCCACGGCGCCCCCTTGGCCTCGCCCGGCGCGTACTCGACGGCCCCCATGTGGTCGAGGAGGAGGAACGGGTCGGCGAGCGCGAGGTCGGTGCTCGGGAACGGCCGCCGGACGGCGAAGCCCTCGCCCTCGAGGAAGCGCTGCGCGACGACGAGCTTGACGACGTCCCGCCAGGCCGTCGTCCCCGGGTCCAGCGCGGGGAGCCGGGTCAGCGTGAGGGTGTCGGCGGTGACGGCGGGCATGGCGTCCTCCGGGTCGGTGGTGCTGCCACTGTAGTTGAACTCTGAACTACAGCGCGAGGCGGGCTGTTCCCCGCCTCCGGTGGCGTCCTCTGGCGAGACAAGCACCTCAAGATCGACTTTTGATGTGCTTCAGCCACCAGAGGACGGTCAGCGGGTCCAGGGCCACAGGCGGACGGCGACCCGGTCGGTGACGTCGGAGAGCGGCACCGGGCCGTAGTCCCGGCTGTCGACCGAGCGCGAGCGGTCGTCGCCCATGAGCAGGACCGTGCCGGCGGGGACGGTCACGGGGCCGTAGTAGAGGCCGTCGATCCGCGTGCGGTCGACGTACGGCTCGTCGACGGCGACCCCGCCGACCGTCGTCACGGCGTCGGCGATCTCGACGACGTCCCCGGGCAGCCCGACGACGCGCTTGACGACGGCGTCCCCGGTGCCGGGCTCGCGCGCGACGACGAGGTCGCCCCGGTCGAGCCCGTCGAGCAGGCCGGCGAGCGACGGGCGGACGACGAGCACGACGTCCCCCGGGTGCAGGGTCGGCGTCATGCTCGTCGACTCGACGACGTCCGGGTGCGCGACGAACGCGCGGACGAGCAGCGCGGCGACGAGGACGGCCGCCGCCCTGACGGCGAGCGTCAGTCGAGGTCGTCCCACTTGCACGGGTCGGCGGCCACCGGGTCGTTGTCGTCCCACGTCCAGTCCTTCGGCATGCCCACGGAGAACTGGGTCATCATGTCGTGGTCCTCGTGGGACAGGTTGTGGCAGTGCATCATGTACCGCCCACGGTGCGGGCCGAACTTCATGAGCAGGTCGACGCTCTCACCCTCGCCGACGTACACGACGTCCTTCGGCCCGCGCTCGTGCGCCATCGGCGGCTTGCCGTTGCGGGACAGGATCTGGAAGTCGACGAGGTGGATGTGCGTCGGGTGGAACCAGCCGCCGCCCTTGTTCTCGATCGTCCACACCTCGACGTCGCCGAGGCCCGGGTCGGCCTGGACGTGCCGGAAGTTCGAGCCCGACACCTCGTCCCACGTCTCGCCGTTGATGACCCAGACGTCGAGCTCCTTGTGGAGCCGGAAGTACCGCTTCTTCGTCGCGTCCGACCGCTTGAGCGTCATGACCTCGTTCGTGTCGAACAGGGTCGTCGGGATCGTGTTGTTCTCCGTGCTCGTCACCGTCGACCCGACCCGGAACTGCAGCACCTTGTTCGTGTGGTCGTAGTCGACGTTGTTCTTGTTGCTGAGGTTGCGCAGCTCGATCGTCTTGCCGGCCTGGCCGCGGAAGTCGACGAGCACCTCGTAGCGCTCGGCCATCCCGTGCCGGAAGCTCGTGACGGACTGCGTCGTCGGGACGAGCCCGCCGTCGGTGCCGACGACGTGCAGCGGTGCACCGTTGCTCAGGGTCCAGCGGTACGAGCGGCCGATCGACGCGACGAGGATCCGGAACCGGTAGACCCGCGGCTCGACCTCGAGGTACGGCCACGGCATCCCGTTGACCATGACGATGTCGCCCCACAGCCCGGAGTGGCTGTTGTCGAGCAGCATCAGCTGGCCCTGGGCGTCGAGGATGCAGTCGTTGACGACCAGCGTGACGTCGTACTTCCCTTGCGGGAGAACGGACTTCTCGAACTCGTCGTGGATGATGTACGGCGCGGCGAGGCCGGTGTAGGCGCTGTTCGCCGTCCAGTGCACGCGGTGGTCGTGGTACCAGATCGTCCGGGCGTTCTGGGCGTTCGGGTACACGTAGTCCTTGTAGAACCCGGGCGGCGTGAGGTCGTTCGCGTAGCCGTCGTACTGCGGCAGCGACGCCGACCCGTGCAGGTGCGTCGAGGTGCTGAACTCGTAGCCGAAGAGCGGGTGGACCGCGGGCAGCTGGTTGCGCACCCGCATCACCGCCTCCTGGCCGCGGTCGACGCTGATCATGGGCCCGGGGAAGATGCCGTTGTACGTCCACATCCTCGTGTCGAACCGCGGGCTGATCCGGGCGGACGACTCCTTCTCGACGATGTCGTAGCGCGGCACGGAGTAGGAGCCGCCCGGGCCGGTGAGCGTCTTCGTGCCGGCCGGGGCGAGCGGCGAGAGGATCGGCAGCGGGCGGGTGTACCGCGGGGGGATGTCCTTCTTGCCGAGGGTGCCCGCGGCCTTCGCGCGGACGGCGTTGCCCACCGGGACACCGACAGCGGCGGCCCCCAGCAGGGACAGCCCTCCGAACTGCAGCGCCGATCGTCGGCTCGTCGACATGGTTCGCCCCTCTTCATCACGGACGTCGGGACGCTCGCGCACGGCGGCCTCCTGGACCGCGGGACTGCCCTGTCACCGCGGTCGAGGGAAAAGCACTTCCTGTTCCCGACCAGTCCAGATTGCGCACCCGACGGCGATTAAGGGAGTGCTAAATCGGCAAACCCCCTGCTTTAGGGGGCGCTCGTCAGGTGTTCGGACGAGCGGGGTCGGCACGTGTCATCGACGACGCGTCCTCGATCGACTCCGGAGCGTTGCGAAGGCTCTCCGGAGCGTCGATCGCACCCGACGACCCGCCGCGGCCCGCCGCGAGGACGAGACCCCCGAGCAGGGCCAGCAGGGGCAGCCCGCCGGCGAACCAGGCGACGAACCCGGCCCGGCGCTGGTCGTCGCCGAAGCTGCGCAGGTACGGCACCGAGAACCCGGAGAACCAGTCGAGCCCGACGAGGGTCGCCGTCCCGACGAGCCACCAGGACAGCGCCCCGCACGCGACGACCCCGGCCGCGAGGACGAGCGCCCGCGGCCCCGGGCCGAGCAGCCGGAGGCGGCCGGGAGCGACCGGCGGCACGCAGCGCGCGAGGGCCACGAGCCCCGCCCCGAGCCCGGCGACGAGCGCCGCCCAGTACCCGCCCGGCGTGGACGTCACGGCGTCCTGGACCCCGGGCACGAACCGGCCCGCCGTGACGAGCGCCAGGAGCGCCGCGGCGAGCGGGGCGGGCACCCGGCGCAGCGGTGCTGGCAGCGCGTCGGCCAGACCGGCCCGGAGCAGGAGCAGCGGCACGCCGACGGTGACGAGGAGATGTGCCCCCACGGCCGCCGGCAGCCCGACGCGGGCGTAGAGCCCGAGCCCGCCGACGGTGGACCAGGCGAGGACGGCGACCCCGGCGACCGCCCAGCCGGCCGCCGTCCGACCGGCGTCGCGGCCGCGCAGGCATCGCCACACCCACCACGCCGTCGCGGCCACGAGCACGAGGGCCGGGCCGTCGAGGAGGTGCCCGGTGAGCAGGCGCAGCGGTGTCGCCTCCAGCGGCGGCGCGAAGCCGAGGACGGCCTCCGAGCCGTCGCCGTCGAGCTGGGCGGGGTCGACGGTGCGCGGCGGGGACGGCGTCCGGGTCAGCGCCGCGGCGGCCGCGAAGGTGCCGGCCATGACGACGACCTCGACGACGGCCAGCCGGACGACGGCCCGCACGGCAGCGGCGCGGGCGGTCGCGCCGTCCGCCAGGGCACCGGCGACCCGGCGGCGCTGCGCGGCGCCGAGCACGACGAGACCGGCGAAGGCGGCGACCTTGACCCCGACGACGAGGCCGTAGCCGGTGGCGAGACCGGCCGGCCCGTCGAGCCGCAGCGCGAGGTTGACCAGCCCGGTCGCGCCGACCGCGAGCGCGCAGCCCAGCGCGAGCCGGGACCAGCCGGGCAGCGCGGCGCGCAGCCCGTCGGCGCCGACGACTGCGGCGGTCCGGACGAGCGCGACGAGGCCGCCCACCCAGGTCGCGGCGGCGAGGACGTGCACGGCGAGCACCGTCCCGGCCAGGCCCGGTCCGGGGGTGACGGCGAGGTGGCCGACGGTCAGCGGCGGCAGGAGCGCGGCGGCCGCCAGCGCGGCCAGCCCGGCGGCGAACCGGCGCGGGACACCGACCCGGCCCTGCGCGACCCCCGTCGCGAGCACCGCCGTCGCCCCGGCGAGGAGCAGCTGGACGGCGAGCGTGCGGCCCTGCGGGTCCTCGAGGAGGAACGCGGTGACGGCGTCCGGGTCGGCGCCGGCGACGAGCCCGACCCCGCGGATGTCGCTCGCGGTGACCCAGACCTGGACCGCTGCCGCGAGCGCCGCGACCCCGGCGACGGCCCCGGCGAACGCGACGTCCGAGGCCGGCACCCGGGGTCCGGCTGAGCGCGGTGCCGTCGCCGCCGCGCCGGACGGGGCGGGGCGCAGCAGGACGCTCGCCCCGAGCAGCAGCCCGTAGGCGACGACGAGACCGGCCTCCACGGTCAGCCGCAGCGCCGGCCGGGCCCAGCCGACGAGTGCCCCGGCGTCCGGCAGCCCCTCGGCGACCGGCTGCGGCGCACCGCCGCCGACGGCGAGCGCCGCGACGAGGACGCCGCCGCCCACGAGCGCCCCCGCGACCCCGAGCCGCACCGCGGGGGCCGTCGTCCGGCGTCCGCGCAGCAGGGTCCAGCCGGCGGCCGCGAGCAGGAGGACGGCGAGCCCGATCGCCACGGGCGACCGCACCGGCCCCGGTGCACCGGTCGCCGGGCCCGACCCGGCGCCGCCGACCGTGAAGGACACCGCCCCGGCGACGGGGTGCCCGTCCGCGCCCACGACGCGGAAGACGACGGTCCAGCGGCCGGCCGCGGCGTCGGCCCGAACCGGCTGCACGACGGAGAGTGCGTCGACGTCGGCCGCGCCGGCGGTCGCGGAGGAACCGTCCCCGGCCCGGACGAGCACCGTGACCGGCCCGCGGACCGGCTCGCTGAAGCGGACGACGACCTGCTCCGGCGGCGCGGCGAGGTCGGTGCCGGCGGCCGGCTCGGTGCCGACGACGCGGGCGTGCGCCGCGGCCGGCGGCGCGAGACCGACCGCGGCGACGGCCGACCCGGCGACCACGACGAGCGCGGTGACGGCCGCGGCGACGGCACGCCTCATGACGCCTCCCCGGTCGCGTCCATCCGTCCACGCTAGGTCGGGGTGCGGCGCGGCGGCGCGGCGTCACGGCGACTGTCATCCGACCGGCGGTGCCTGTCATGTGGTCGTGCACGTTCCCGCCGGCCCCTCGTGGCCGGTCCGGTCGGGCCGGCATCCACGTGCCGCTCCGCCACGCTCGCCCCGGAACCACCTCACGACGCTTTGCTCTGCCATCACCAGCGAGCCATGGGCACGGCGCGCCACAGTTTCGTCGTTGCTCGCCGACACCCCGGCATCCGCCCCGCGTTTCCCGCGGCAACGACGAAGCTGTGGCGCGGTCGGCCCCCGGGGCCGGCGCACGCCGTCCGCCCAGGCGACCGTCTTGCTCTGCCATCAGGAGCGAGCCACGGGTCGGGTCTCGGTGCCAGCGAGGCGCCACAACGCGACCGGAAGTCCTCGTCAGGGCCGGTTGTGCCACCGAAGGCGCAGTGGTGGTTGCGTCGTGGTCGCCCGTCGGGGCATGTCGGCTTGCTGGGACATGACGGTCAGCGGACCAGGCGCTCCAGCAGGCGGTCGAGGTCGGCGGCCGGGTCGGCGGTCAGGCCGGAGTGCACGGGCCCGGGCTGGACGACGGTGCTGCGGGGGGCGGTGAGCCAGCCGAAGCGGACCCGCGCGGGTTCGGCAGCGGCGCCGCCGGCGGCCGGGTCGCCGTGGCAGACCGCGCGGATCCCGGCGAGGACGGCCTCGACCGCGTCGACGTCGACGCCGGCGTCGAGGGCCCGCAGCCGGGCGGCGTCGACGTGCAGGGCGCAGCCGAGGTAGTCGGTCGCCTGCGAGTAGAGGACGACCCCGATGTTCACGCACTCGCCGCGGTCGACCCGCGGGACCGCCCGCAGCACCGCGTACTCGAACGGCACCCGCTCACCGGCGGCAGGTCCCTCGCCCGCGAGGAAACGGCGCCCGTCGGCGGCCCCGCCGCGGGTGCTCACGCCGCGACCCCGTGCAGCGGCGGCCACCACGGACGCGCGCCGCCGACCCGGGCGAGCAGGTACTCGACGTACCGGTCCCGCCAGGCGCCGGCCGGCCGGTCGTCGCCGAGCGCGGCGTTCATCCCGAGCAGCCAGGCGTCGGGCACGAGGGCGAGCACCTCGCCGAGGCTGTCGGCGGTGACGAGCCCCGCGAGGTGCGCGTCGGCGTCCGCGGCCTGCGCCCGGGACGCCTGCGCGACGACCGGCCCCAGCACGTGCTGGGCGAGGTCGTAGGGCCGAGCGGCCCAGCGGTCGACGTCCGGCCAGGCGTGCTGGAAGACGAGCGCGGCACCGTGGTCGATCGCCCACAGCGCGCGGTGCCAGACGAGCAGGTTCGGGTTGCGCCACGTGCGGTCGACGTTCGCCGTGAACGCGTCGAGCCAGTGCACGGCGAGCGCCTCGGTGACCGGCGGCGTCCAGCCGAGCCCGTCGTACCCGACGGACCCGGGGAGGAAGTCCATCCCGAGATTGAGGCCGGCGCTCGCGGCGAGCAGGTCCTGGACCTCCTCGTCGGGCTCGCGGCGGCCGATCTCCGGGTCCAGGTCGACACCGACCAGCTCGGGCACCCGGATCCCGAGCAGGCGGCCGAGCTCACCGACGACGACCTCGGCGACGAGGGACGCCGTCCCCTGCCCCGCGCCCCGGAACTTCACGACGTACGTGCCGTCGTCGTCCGCCTCGACGATGCCCGGCAGCGACCCGCCCTCGCGCAGGGGGGTGACGTACCGCGTCGCTCGCACCGTCCGTCGCACGGGGTGAACTCTGCCAGCCCGCGAGCCGGGCCGTTCGTCCGCACACGGACGACCGGTCGGCGCACGCCCGGGCGGATCGTGGAACAGTCGGTGTTCCACAAGTGCACCCTCCGGAGCCGGGCACTAGCCTGCGATCGCCGCCCGGCGTACCAGCGGGGCCGGTGCCGCACGCACGAGGGAGCCTCCATGAGCCACGACCGCGCCGGCCAGCCGGCCCAGCCGAGCGACCTCGTCGACGTCGCCCACCTCGTCACCGCCTACTACACGACGTGGCCGGACCTGTCCGACCCGGCGCAGCGCGTCGCCTTCGGCACCTCCGGGCACCGCGGGTCGAGCCTCAAGGGCGCTTTCACCGAGGCGCACATCGTCGCGACGACGCAGGCGATCTGCGACTACCGCGCCGCCCAGGGCATCGCCGGGCCGCTGTTCATCGGCCGCGACACCCACGGCCTGTCCGAGCCGGCCTGGGTCAGCGCCCTCGAGGTGCTCGCCGCGAACGACGTGACGACCCTCGTCGACGACCGCGACCGGTTCACCCCGACGCCCGCGGTCTCGCACGCGATCCTGCGCCACAACCGCGGCAAGGCGGACGACGACGCGAGCCGCGCCGACGGCATCGTCGTGACCCCGTCCCACAACCCGCCCTACGACGGCGGGTTCAAGTACAACCCGCCGCACGGCGGCCCCGCGGACACCGACGCGACGAAGTGGGTCGAGAACCGCGCCAACGAGCTCATCGAGGCCCGGCTCGCGGACGTCAAGCGGGTGCCGTTCGCCCGGGCGCTCGCCGCGGACACGACGTCGCGGTACGACTACCTCGGCACCTACGTCGACGACCTGCCCTCGGTGCTCGACATCGCGGCGATCCGGGACGCGAAGATCCGCATCGGCGCCGACCCGCTCGGCGGCGCGAGCGTCGACTACTGGGGCGAGATCGGCGAGCGGCACGGCCTCGACCTCACGGTCGTCAACCCGCTCGTCGACGCGACGTGGCGCTTCATGACGCTGGACTGGGACGGCAAGATCCGGATGGACTGCTCGTCGCCGTCCGCGATGGCCTCGCTCATCGCGAACCGCGACGCCTTCCAGATCTCGACCGGCAACGACGCCGACTCCGACCGGCACGGCATCGTCACCCCGGACGCCGGCCTGATGAACCCGAACCACTTCCTCGCGGTCGCGATCCAGTACCTCTTCGCGCACCGACCGGGCTGGGGCGACGGGACGGCGATCGGCAAGACCCTCGTGTCGTCGTCGATGATCGACCGGGTCGCGGCCTCGCTCGGGCGCACGCTGCTCGAGGTGCCCGTCGGCTTCAAGTGGTTCGTGCCCGGGCTGCTCGACGGCTCGGTCGGGTTCGGCGGCGAGGAGTCCGCGGGCGCCTCGTTCCTGCGCACCGACGGCTCGGTGTGGACGACGGACAAGGACGGCCTGCTGCTGGCCCTGCTCGCCTCCGAGATCCTCGCCGTCACCGGCAAGTCCCCGAGCGAGCACTACCGCGCCCTCACCGAAGAGTTCGGCGACCCGGCGTACGCCCGGATCGACGCCGCAGCGAGCCGCGAGGAGAAGGCCGCGCTCGCGAAGCTGTCGGCCGAGCAGGTCACCGCGACCGAGCTCGCCGGCGAGCCGATCACCGCCAAGCTCACCGAGGCGCCGGGCAACGGCGCGGCGGTCGGCGGCCTCAAGGTCGTCACGGAGTCGGCGTGGTTCGCGGCCCGGCCGTCGGGCACCGAGGACGTCTACAAGATCTACGCCGAGTCGTTCCAGGGCCCCGAGCACCTCGCCCAGGTGCAGGAGGCCGCCAAGCAGGTCGTGTCGGAGGCGCTCGGCGGCGCCTGACGCACCGGGGCCGACGGCGCCGTATCTGGTCGCGGCCGGACGGCTCCTTCCGGGGGACGAACCCTGAAGGAGTGTGTGCCATGTGCCCGACCTCGAGCGCCCTCGGCGCCCTGCGCGCCGCCGCCGTCGCCGGTCCCTCCGTCGTGCAGGTCCGGTCGGGCAGCGAGGTCCGCGCGGGCGGCGAGCTGACCCGCGCGCTCGACGTCACGGCCCGGGTCATGGCGGCCGCCAACGACCGGATGACCGCTGCGCTCGCCGACACCGACCTCGCCGGCTACGAGCGGGCGAGCTTGTCCTTCGACGCCGCCGAGCGGCGCTTCGACGCGCTGTGCGGGGCGGCCTGCGAGGCCGGGTACTACCTCGGGTTCGCCTCGGTGCCGGACAAGCCGACGAAGGTCTCGCGGTTCACCCGCCGCGACCGGTTCGGGCACCGGCTGCTCGCCCGGCTGCGCGTGCGCCGTCAGCCGACCGCGGACGCCGTCCGGTTCGTCCACGCCAGCGCCCCGAGGTAGGCCTCGGCGAGCGCGCCGGGGTCGACCCCGGACGCCGCGACGGCCGCGAGGTCGCCGGTCTCGTAGCCGTGGACGGCGTCGAGCAGGGTGCGCAGCGGGCCCCGGCCGCCGGCCAGGGCGTCGGCGAGCTCGTCGGACAGCGGCGGGAGCCGCTCGAGGAGCTGCTCACCGTCCGTCCCGAGGCTCTGGGCGATGCCGTCGAGCAGGCCGACGGTGAATGCCACGTCGGGGCGCACGGTGGCCGAGCCCCGGGCGACGGTCTCGCAGGTGCGGGCCCGGGTCAGCGCGGCGCCGAGCCGGTCCGCGCTGCCGCCGATGCCCGAGAGCGTGATGAGCACGAGCCACGCGCGCAGGGTCTGCAGCCCGACGAGGACGACGGCGTCCCGGATCGAGGAGACGCTGCGGGTCAGGCCGTTGGACGCCGAGTTGGCGATCTGCAGCAGCCGGAAGGTCAGGGCGGGGTCCGAGCGGAGCATCTCCTCGACGTCCCGGGCCGTCGTCGCCGGGTCGCTGAGCCGGGCGAGGAGCTGGAGGGCGACGGCGTGCCCGGGGGCGAGGGTCTGCGCCGTCATCGTCTGCGGCCGGCCGAGGTGGTAGCCCTGGAAGAGCGTGAACCCGGCCTCGGTGCACCGGGTCAGCATGGCCTCGTCCTCGACGCGTTCCGCGAGGAGCCGGCAGCCGTGCCGGGCCGAGCGGGTGGCCGTCGCCATGACCTCGTCCCACGTGAGCCCGAGGACGTCGACCTTGACGATCGAGGCGATCTCCAGGAGCGGTTCGGCGGCGCTGGACCACACGAAGTCGTCCAGGGCGATCGGGTAGCCCTCCTCGGCGAGCCGCCGGGTGCCGGCCACGACGTCGTCGTCGATCTCGACGGTCTCGAGCACCTCGAGGACGGCGCCGCCCGGGTCGAACGGCACCGGGAGCTCACCGACGAGGAACGACCGGGTGAGGTTGACGAAGCCGAGCCGGCCGCCGAGCAGGTCGGAGACGTCGAAGGCCGTGAAGGCGGCGAGGATCGTGCGGGTCGTCGCGGCGTCCCCGTTGCCCTCCGCGGCGGTCGCGCCCGCGGTGTCGCGGAAGAGCAGCTCGTACCCGTAGAGGGCGCCGGTCTCGTCGAAGATCGGCTGCCGGCCCACGTGGACGGCAGCCGTCGGGAGCGGGGCGCCCGTGGCGCGTGCTCCCATCCGAGTACCCCCTGTCCGTGCGACCGGCCCTACTCCCTGCTGATCGGCCCGCACCCGCCGGGGGTTGAGCCCTGCGCCCTGATCAGCGCCGTCCGACCGCCTTCGCGTAGAGGTCGAGCAGCCGGCCGGCCGGGTCGTACCGCTCCTTGAGAGGCCGGTAGGCGTCCCCGCCGTACCTCGCCCAGAAGTCCGTCTCGTCGTAGTACGCGTCGGAGTAGAGCGACTTGTGCCCGTCGAACCCGGAGACGGCCGCCTCGACGGCGCGGTTGACGTCGCCGTCCGCGCGACCGGCCTCGATCGGGACCGTCCCCCAGAAGCCGATGTTCACGTACGTCTCGCCGGCCCGCAGCGGGTAGAGCGACCAGGGCTGCGCGCCGTCCGGGACGTCCCCGAGCGGCCCGCCGTGGTCGCGCACCCGCAGCGGGCACAGCCACACCGGCGTCATGGGGACGTGGTCGAGGAACCACCGCAGGAAGTCGGCGGTCCGCGAGACGGGCACCTCGACGTCCTGGACGACCCGCTCCCGGGCCGGCTTGCCGCGCCACGCGTCGATCCTGGCGGCGACGCCGTACCGGTTCTCCAGCCCGACCATCCGGTAGTAGACGTCGCTGCGCCGCCGGGACGCCGGCCACACCTTGCGCAGGGCCGGGTGCTGGGCGCCGAACGCCTTGGAGCACCAGAACCAGTCGACGTCCCAGCGCCACAGGTAGTCGTGCACGGTGAGGGCGTCCCGGCCGCGGTCGCGCAGGCTGCGGTAGTAGATCTCCTGACCGGTGTAGTCGGACAACGACGGGACGTCGTGCGCCCACGTGCCGAGCACGAGGTAGGACTCGGTCGCGGAGAAGACGACCCCGTCGAGGAAGTCCACGCGCTCGCCGTCCCAGGCACCGTCGCGCACCACGGCGCCGATCGCCGCCTCGAGCTCGTCGAGGCTCGCGAACCGCACGTTGCGGGTCTCGACGAACGGGGCGACCTCCTCGAGCTCGATCCGCAGGCGTACCGAGTATCCGAGCGTCCCGTAGGAGTTCGGGAAGCCCCGGAAGAGGTCGGCGTGCTCGCCGTGCGGGGTCGCGGTGACGAGGTCGCCGGCCCCCGTGACGACGTCCAGCTCGAGGACGGACTCGTGGGGCAGCCCGTTGCGGAACGACGTCGACTCGATGCCGAGCCCGGTGACGGCGCCGCCGAGCGTGATCGTGCGCAGCTGCGGGACGACGAGCGGCACGAGGCCCTTGGGCAGCGTCGCGGCGACGAGGTTCTCGTACGTGCACATGCCCTGGACGTCGGCGGTCCGGGGCGCGGTGTCGATGCTCACGACGCCGTCGAGGGCGGCGACGTCGAGACCGGGGCCGGCCGCCTGCGCCCTGGGGCGGAACAGGTTCGACGTCCGCTTCGCGAGCCGGACGCCCGCCCCGGCCGGGATCCGCCGGTAGCTGTCGAGCAGGGCCTCGACGGCCCGCTCGTGCGCGACCCGCCCCTTCGGGAGCCGGACGACCGGCGGCACGGAGGACGTCGTGACCGGCGGGCGGTCGTGCAGCGGGCGGACGGCGGCGCTCGTCATGACGTCATCATGCCGCCGCCGCGGCGGGGTCGACAGGTGCGGGCCGTCGCCTTGTCGTCGTCAGCCCGCCGGGACCGTCTCGTGGACGAACAGGCCGCTGTACGGCTTGGGCGCGAACCACGTCGACTTCGGCGGCATCACCTCGCCGCTGCGGGCGACCGCCATGACGTCGTCCGGCGAGGTCGGGTGCAGCGTGAAGGCGCAGGCGAACCGGCCGCTGTCGACGATCGCGGCGAGGTCGGCCGGGGTGCGACCGCCGAGGAAGCCGATCCGCGGGTCGGTGCGCGGGTCGCTGATCCCGAGGAACGGGTCGAGCACGGTGCGCTGCAGGAGCGAGACGTCGAGCCGGACGACGGGTGGGGCGTCGTCCGGGACGACCCCGGGCCGGACGGCGAGCCGGTACCAGCCGTGCCCGCCGAGGTAGAGCCCGACCTCGCCGCGCCGGGCGGGGCGCACCGGGCCGGCCGACGCGGTGACCTGCCAGTCCGCGGCGAGCGCGTCGAGCAGCCCCTGGGGCGTCCGGCCGCCGAGGTCGGTGACGAGCCGGTCGTAGGGCAGCACGCACGCCCGGTCTGCGGGGATGACGAGCGCGGGGAACCAGCCGACGGGTGCGTCGTCCGGGCCGCCCGCCGGCCGGCCGCTGCCGTCCCAGACGAGGGCCGCGGCCTCGCTGCGGTGGTGGCCGTCGGCGACGTAGAGGTCGGGCATCGCGGCGAAGGCGGCCTCGAGCGCGGTGACGAGCGGGGCGTCGTCCGGGCCGGCCCCGACGACCCACAGCCGGAACGCACCTCCGTCGACCGCCTCCGGGACGTCGAGGTCCGGCGGGCGCGCCGTCACGGCGGCCAGCACCCGGTCGACCCCGGCGTCCGGTGCCGCGAGGAGCAGGACCGGCTCGTCGTGCGCGCCGACCGCCTCGATGTGGCGGCGCCGGTCCTCGAGCTTGTCGGGCCGGGTGTGCTCGTGGGTGCGGACGACGCCCGCGCGGTACTGCGCGGCGCTGACGAGCCCGACGATCCCGACCTGGGTGCCGCCCGAGCCGTCCGCCGCCGGCGCGGCGTAGACCGTGTACGTCGGGCCCGCGTCCCGCGCGAGGACGCCGGCGCCGACGAGCGCCGCGAGGGCCGACCGGGAGGCGGCGTACGCGGCGTCGGAGTGCGCGACGTCGGCCTGCGCGGCACCCGGACCGGCCGCGGGCAGGTCGATCTCGGGGCGGGTCACATGGAGGAAGCTGTGCGGCCGGCCGGTCGCGAGCGCGGCCGCCTCGGTCTCGTCGACGACGTCGTACGGGGGCGCCGCGACCTCGGCCGCGGCGGCGACGGTGGGGCGCAGCGCCCGGAACGGCAGGAGTTCGGCCACGGACGCCATGCTCGCACCACGGACGATGCCGTCAGCCGTCGGCGGACGATCTTCGTCCGGCCGGGCCGCACGCAGCGTGACACCAGCCCGGTGAAATTCGCGGTGGCGTCACCCGGTGCTGCTCGTAGAGTGCTCTTCGCGTCGGCGAACTACTGACCGGCGACTCAGCGTGAAGACACCACGCATGGGAGGTCATCGATGGCGCTCATGTTCAGCCCCTGGCGCAGCGACAGCGGGGACGACGGCACCCGCCTGACCCTCGCCGAGGTCCTGCTCACCCTCCTCGACGGACCGATGCCGTTCCGGTTCACCGCGTACGACGGCAGCGCGGCCGGGCCTGCGGACGCCGACGTGGGACTGCACCTGCGGACGCCGCGCGGCACCGCCTACCTCGCGACGGCACCCGGCTCGCTCGGCATGGCCCGGGCGTACGTCTCCGGCGACCTGGAGCTGACGGGCGTCCATCCCGGCGACCCGTACGAGCTGCTCCGGCTCATGGCCGAGGCGATGCACTGGCGGCGGCCGGACGCGCGGACGCTGACCCGGGTCGCCCGCTCGCTCGGCCCGGCCCAGCTCCTGCCACCGACACCGCCGCCGCAGGAGGCCCTGCCCGACTGGCGCCGCGCGCTCGAGGGCCTGCGGCACTCCAGGCGCCGCGACGCCGAGGCGATCCAGCACCACTACGACGTCTCGAACCGGTTCTACGAGATGGTCCTCGGGCCGTCGATGACGTACACCTGCGCCGCGTACCCGACGGCGGACGCCACGCTCGAGCAGGCGCAGGCCGCCAAGTACGACCTCGTGTTCCGCAAGCTCGGCCTGCAGCCGGGCCAGCGGCTGCTCGACGTCGGCTGCGGCTGGGGCGCCATGGTGCGGCACGCCGCCCGCAACGGCGTCCGCGCGCTCGGCGTGACGCTCTCGCAGGAGCAGGCCGCCTGGGCACAGGCCGCGATCACGGCGGAGGGCCTGGACCACCTCGCCGAGGTGCGTCACCTCGACTACCGCGACGTCGCCGAGAGCGGTTTCGACGCGATCAGCTCGATCGGCCTCACCGAGCACATCGGCGTCGCGAACTACCCGGCGTACTTCGGCGTCCTCTACCGCAAGCTGCGCCCGGGCGGCCGGATCCTCAACCACTGCATCACGCGGCCGGACAACATCCACGTGCCGCGGGTGCGCGGCGGGTTCATCGACCGGTACGTCTTCCCGGACGGCGAGCTCACCGGCTCCGGGAAGATCATCACCGTCATGCAGAACACCGGCTTCGAGGTGCGCCACGAGGAGAACCTCCGCGAGCACTACGCGACGACGTGCGCGGCCTGGTGCGCCAACCTCGTCACGCACTGGGACGAGTGCGTCGCCGAGGTCGGCGAGGCGACCGCGAAGGTCTGGGGCCTGTACATGGCCGGGTCGCGGCTCGGGTTCGAGCGCAACCAGGTGCAGCTGCACCAGGTGCTCGGGGTCAGGCTCCACGAGAACGGCGCCGCGGACTTCCCGCTGCGGCCGGACTGGGGCTCGCTCTGACGACCGGGCCCGGGGTCGCCCCGACCGGTCAGCTGCTCGCGGTCGCGAGCGCCACGACGTCGTCCGTGCCCGCGAGGAGCAGGACGGCGTCGAGCAGGTCGTCGGCGCCGAGCCGGTCGGTCACCGGCCGACCGGCGCCGTCCCTGCGCTCGTAGACCTCGGCGGGGACGGAGAACGAGGGCACGTCCGCGAAGGACAGCGCCGAGACGACCGGTTCCGGCGCCTCCTTGACGATGCGCCGGGCGCAGCCCACGCAGTCGAACTGGTACCACGACACGTCGGCCCACCGGTCGACGACGAGGAGCAGGTCCTCCCGCTCGAGGACGACGGTGCCGCAGCGCGGGCACGTCGTCGTGATGCTCGCCGCCATGGCGCGATCCCTCTCCTGGCCGTACATGTCCCCGTGTCCCCCTCGACGTCGCTTCGGTCCAGACCTTTGCAGGTCGATCGCCCCCGTCGAGCATCGACTCCGCCACCGTAAGAGGTGCGGAGGACGCGCGAAGTGCACTTGCGGCATGTTGCAATTCGGTATCGACGATGGATCGGAGCGGCGTGGACACGGACGGCGACGACACCACCAGCGGCAGCGACGACGGGGCCGGTCCGGCTCCCGCCGGTGGCACCCACGAGGCCCTGCTGCGCACGACGGCGGGGCCGGTCGCGCTCGTCGGCTCCGGTGAGTACCTGCCGGTCCTCGAGCCGCTGGAGCGGGCGCTGCTCGAGGGCCGCGCCCCGCGCTACGTCCAGCTCGCGACGGCCGCCGCCCCCGAGGGCGCCGACTCGCTCGCCCGCTGGCACGCGCTCGGCAAGGAGGCCGCGGAGCGGATCGGCGTCGAGCAGGTCGTCGTCGACGTCCGCGACCGGGACGACGCGCAGCGCCCCGACCTCGCCGCGCTCGTGGCGGGCGCCGGCCTGGTGTACCTGTCCGGCGGGAACCCGGCCTTCCTCGCCGAGACGCTGCGCGGGACGGCGGTGTGGGAGGCGATCCTCGCGGCCTGGCGGGCCGGGGCCGCGCTCGCCGGCTGCAGCGCCGGCGCGATGGCCCTCTCCGCGAGCCTGCCCGACGTCCGGCGGCCGTGGCGTCCGGCGCTCGACGGGCTCGGCGTCGTCCCGATGGTCGAGGTGCTCCCGCACTTCGACAAGTTCGCCTCGTGGATGCCGGACCTCGTGCTGCGCCGCGTCGCGGGCGCCCCGGCCGGCGTCCACGTCGTCGGCGTCGACGAGGACACCGCGCTCGTCGGCGGCCTCGGCGGCTGGGACGGCGACGCCGCCGCCCCCGGGACCACCTGGCGCGTGCACGGCCGGCAGTCGGCCTGGCTCCTCGACAGCGGCGGCCGGCGCGAGGTGCCGTCCGGCGGCGACGTCGTCCTCGACCTGCGGGCCTGACGTCAGGAGACGACCGGGTCCCCGGTGTCGGGGAGCACGACCTGGGGCGCGCCCCACGGTGCCGGCCGGCCGAGGTGGAACCCCTGCGCGTCGTCGCACCCGAGCTCGCGCAGGTAGCGGAACTGCTCGGCGGTCTCGACGCCCTCGGCGGTGACCCGCATGCCCAGACCGCGGGCGAGGGCGACGATGGCGGACACGACCGCGGCGGCGCCGTCGCGGTCCCGCGCGGGGGCGTCGCGGTCCCAGGGCGCGCCGCGGCCGGGCCCCGGCAGCAGCGGCTCGGTCTCGCCGCGCAGCGCCTCGACGAATGAGCGGTCGACCTTGAGCCGGTCGACGGGCAGCCGCTGGAGGTGGCCCAGGCTCGACCACCCCGTGCCGAAGTCGTCGAGAGCGATCCGGACCCCCTGCGCCCGCAGCGTGCCGAGCCGGACGACGGCGGCGTCGATGTCGGACATCACCGCGCCCTCGGTGATCTCCAGGCACAGCCGGTGCGGCGGCAGCCCGGTGAGGGCCAGCGCCTCCTCGACGACGTCGACGATCCGGGCGTCGGCGAGCTGGCGCGGCGAGACGTTGACGCTCACGGTGAGGTCGCCGGGCGCGGCGACGGCGTCGGTGCACGCCTGCACGAGCGCCCACATCCCGAGCCGGACGATGAGACCCGAGTCCTCGGCGACCTCGATGAACTCCCCCGGCGGGACGACGCCGAGCCGGTCGTCGCGCCACCGGGCGAGCGCCTCGAGCCCGACGAGCCGGCGGTCGGCGAACGACACGATGGGCTGGTAGTGCAGCGTGAGCCCGTCGGGGGTGGGCTCGCTCATCGCGTGCCGCAGCCGGTCGAGGATCCGGACCCGCCGGACCGCGCGCTCGCGCAGCTGCGGGCCGAAGACGGCGTACCGGTCCCGGCCGCGCTCCTTCGCCTGGTACATCGCGGCGTCGGCGTCGCGGAGCAGGTCGCCCGGCGTGCGGTGGGTGCCGTCGGCGACCGCGACGCCGACGCTCGCCGAGACCGTGAGCCGCAGGCCGGCCACGTCGTACGGCTCCCGGAGCACCTCGACGACGCGGACCGCGAGGTCGCTCGCGCTCGCCTCGTCGGCCTCGGGCAGGAGCAGCGCGAACTCGTCGCCCCCGAGCCGGGCGATCGTCGCGTCGTCCGCGACCCGGACGAGGCGCCGGGTCACCTCGATGAGCACCTCGTCGCCGGCGCCGTGGCCGAGGCCGTCGTTGACCGCCTTGAAGCCGTCGAGGTCGGCGAAGAGCAGCGCGGGGGCCGGGCTGCCCGGGCGGGGCGGCAGCAGCCCGTCGAGCAGGTCCCGCAGCGCGAACCGGTTGGCGAGCGCCGTGAGCGGGTCGTGCGTCGCCTCGAACGCGAGGACCTGCTCGCCGAGCTTGCGCTCGGTGATGTCCTGGTGGGACACGACGGCGCCCGGCCGGCCGCGCAGCGGGACGATCTGCACCTGGAACCAGCGCATCGAGTGCCGCTCGGCGAGCGCGAAGTCCGTCGTGAAGGCCGGACGGCGCTGCTCGAGGACGTCGGCGAGGCCGGCCGCGATCGCGGCGGCCGGTCCCGCGGCACCGGACGGGGTGGCGTACGCGCCGGCGCAGACGTCGAGGTAGTGCATCCCCACGGTCGGGTCCTGGCCGGGCGGTGTCGCCTCCTCGGGCGGGAAGTCGTGCGCCGGGTGCACCCGCCAGTAGCGGATCCAGGCGTCGTTGACGGCGGTGATCACGCCCTCGCCGTCGACGACCGCGGTCTGCGAGGGGAGCGAGGCGAGGACGGAGCGGACGAACGCCTCCCGGTCGCGGCGCTCGGCCTCGACGAGCCGGCGGCGGGTGACGTCCCGGTGCACCCAGACGAGGAACGTGCCGCCGCCGAGCGTCAGCGGGCTCACCGTCACCTCGACCCAGATCGAGGTGCCGTCGCGCTGGTAGAGCTTGAGCACCTCGGTCGTCGGGCCGCCGCCCGCCGCGATCGAGGCGGCGAGCCGCTCAGCGGTGGCGGCGTCCGTGCCGGGGCCGTGGAAGAGGCGCGGATCGCTGCCGAGCACGTCGGACTCGTCCCAGCCGCTGCGGGCCAGCAGGCCGGGGCTGACGTGGACGACGGGAGGCCAGGGCACCTGCGCGGTCGGCAGGGTCGTGACGAGCAGCGGGGAGCGGGCGTCGTCGAGCAGCGTCTCGTACATCGCCAACCGATCGGTGTCGGTCAACGTGCCGGCGCCCGCGACGAGCATGCTCCTCCCTCGCCCGAGGCCCCGCAGGGCCAGGTCGATGCGTGCGCCGGACCCCGCCCGCGGGCCCGGGCAGGACTGACGCACCGTTCTCATCGGTCGCGACCGAGGCGTCCTCGCATCGCCATCTGTCACGCAGTGATCGTCAAGTGACCGATCGTGGAGCCACCCATGGTGCCCGATCACCAGCCGTGACGCTGCCATTGCGCAGAGAAAGTCCGCGAGCCCGCCCGCACCAGTGCTGATGCCGTGCCGCGAAAGGCTCGCAGGTCGCCCGTGATCGGCGCCACAAACAGCGTCTCGACTGGGCACTATGTCCAGCGAAATGGCTGGCTGTTGACCAGATCGCCTCCTCTGCGCGCATCCTGGGCTCCATGACGACACTGAGGGACACCGAGGAGTCCACCCCGCCCTCGCCGTCGCCCGCCCCCGGCGGGACCGGGCCGGCCGGCATCTGGGGCGACGAGTCCGCGACGGTCGCCGCCGTCCTGCGCTGGGCGGCCGAGCGGCTCTCCAGCGGCGGCGACCCGAGGACGTCCGCCCGGGCGGCGGCCGACCTCGACGCGCTCACCGGCGTCACGGTCACGCCGTCCGGCATCGGGCCGCAGGCCGCGCTGGGCGTCTTCACCGACGTCGTCGTCCCCGCGACGCGCGCGCAGGACGACCCGATGAACCTCGCGTACGTGCCCTCCGCACCGACCCGCAGCGCGGCCGCGTTCGACCTCGCGACGAGCGCGTCGAACATCTTCGCCGGCCTCTGGGAGTGCGGCGCCGGCGCGATCCACGCCGAGAACCAGGTCATCGGCTGGGTCGCGTCGCTGCTCGGCTGGCCCGCGTCCGCCGGCGGCTGCTTCGTCGCGGGCGGGACGACGGGCAACCTCTCGGCGCTCGTCGCGGCCCGGCACGCCGCGGCCGACGCCCGCGAGGCCGCCGGGCTGCCGCGCCGCCCCGCGGGGGGCTGGGCCGTCGCGTGCACGACCGACGCCCACTCCTCCGTGCGCTCCGCCGCGCGCGTCATGGACGTCGACGTCGTCGTCGTGCCGGGCGACGCCCGCGGCCGGCTCACCGGAGCGCCGCTCGCGACGGCGCTCGCGGACGCCGGCGACCGGGTCTTCGCCGTCGTCGCGACGGCCGGGACGACGAACGGCGGGCTCGTCGACGACCTCGCCGGCATCGCCGCCGCCTGCCGGGCGCACACCGCGGCCGCCGGCCTCGCGCACGACGTCTGGCTGCACGTGGACGGCGCGTACGGCGGCGCCGCGCTCGCCGCGCCGAGCGTCGCGCACCTGTTCGCCGGCATCGAGCACGCCGACTCGTTCATCGTCGACCCGCACAAGTGGCTCTTCGCGCCGTACGACGCGTGCATCCTCGTGTACCGCCGTCCGGAGCTCGCGAAGGCCGCCCACCAGCAGACGGCGAGCTACCTCGACCACGTCGACCGCGCGCAGTGGAACCCGGCCGACCTCGCGATCCACCTCTCCCGGCGGCCGCGCGGCCTGCCGCTGTGGTTCAGCCTCGCGACGCACGGCACCGACCGCTACGTCGAGGCCGTCGAGCGGTGCCTCGCGACGGCCCGGGCGGTCGCCGACGGCATCCGCGAGCGGCCGTTCCTGCGCCTCGTCGTCGAACCGGACCTCTCCGTGCTCCTCTTCGAGCGCGTCGGCTGGAGCGAGGCGGACTACGCGCGCTGGTCGGCCGAGCAGGCCCGCGCCGGGCGGATCCTCTGCGTCCCGACGCGCTGGGGAGGGGACCCGGTGCTCCGCCTGGTGTTCGTCAACCCCGACACCGAGGCGGACGCCGTCCTGCGCGCCCTCGACACGGTCCGTTAACCCTCCGGGCACGGTGGGTGGACGAATAGGCGGTTACGTTCCTCCGGGGAGAGATGTACGGTTCACGGGCATCGTGGACATGGGGGTCGGAGGAAGCTCGTGGAGGCTGCGGCACGCACGACCGGCACGGTCGTGGCCGCGTTCCCGCTGGGGTTCGAGATCACGCTCATGGTCGAGGAGACCGGCGACCTGAGCGTGCCGACGACGTACCGGTGCGCACCCCGTCGGCGGCGGGTCGCCGCCGGCTGGCAGGACGCGCTCGAGGGGGACGGCGCCGCCGAGGCCTTCGTCGACCACCTGCGCCACCACGTGAGCCCGCCGGTCGACGGCTTCCGGCTGCTGCGCGTCGTCCCGCCGCCGGAGGCCAGCGGCGAGCGCGAGGTCTTCGAGGACGAGGACTCGCAGGCCGTCGCCGTCGGCGAGCGGGTCGTCGTCCGCTGGAACCTGCGCGTCGGCGACCGGCCGCACCCCGCGCCGCTGACCCTGACCCATCTCGCGGAGGTGGGCTTCCACGAGGTCCCCGCGACGCACGGGATGCTGCTGTGGACGGCGCCCAGCGGCCGCGAGGTGCCGTGCGCCCTGGCGACGGCGTACCTGCCGCGGGCCCGGGACGGCCGGCAGTGGGTGCTCGACCTCGTCGAGGAGCACCTCGGCCTCACCGGCGGGTCCCCGCGGCCGGACCCCTGGATCAAGGACGCGCCCGCCCGCCTCGGCCGGCTCGCCGCGCACATGCACCTCGCGCTCGCCCGGCCGAGCAAGGTCGTCCCCGAGCCGGTCCGGCGCGCCGGCGGCGAGACCGTCATCGGCTGGCACACCGCGATCATGCGCCGGCTCGAGACCGCCTACCAGAACGTGCTCGAGGGCCGGATCGAGTGGGCCGCACCGAACGCCGTGGAGATCCTCGAGGCCCGCAACGAGACGCTCACCGCGGCCGTCGACGCGCTCCTCGACGTCGCGGCGGACCCCGAGGGCGTCGTCGTCCAGCGGGTGCACGGCGACCTGCACATCGGGCAGGTGCTCCGCTGGAGCGGCGGCCTGTCGATCACCGACTTCGACGGCGTACCCGGCGGCGGCGTAGGCCTTCCCGACCCGGACGACCCCGGCGCGACGGCCCTGCTCCTGCCGGCCGCCTGGGACGTCGCGCGGCTGCTGCGCAGCGTCGACCGGGTCGGCCGCACCGCGGACGCCAAGGCCGGTTTCGCGGTGACCGACGAGGTCGACGCGTGGGTGACCGAGGCGCGCAAGGAGCTGCTGCGCTCCTACCGGGCCGAGCTCGACGCCGCGGACCGCCGCGAGCTGCTCGACGACCGGCTGCTCGAGGCCTTCGAGGTCGACCAGGCCTGCCGCGGCATCCTCGACGCGGTCGAGGGCGAGGAGCCGCTGCCCGGGCGGACCGCCGCCGTGCTCGCGGCGCTGCGCAACCGGTACCCGGCGCAGGACGGCTGACCCGCCCCGCCGGTGACAGCACTGCTGTCATTGCCCTCATTGACAGCACGTGACCTCGGCCGTAGCTTGATCATGCGTCTGTGAACTCCGCAGTGAGGTGACCCATGGCCACGGTCAGCATTCGCGATCTCGACGACGGCGTCCGGGACCGCCTGCGCGTGCGTGCGGCCCGGAACGGGCGGTCCATGGAGGCGGAGATGCGAGAGATCCTCACGGCGGCGGTCACGGAGACGGACGGCGAACCGGAGTACGACAACCCGTTCACGATGCTCATCGACGTGTTCCACGATCTCGGCGGCGTCCACCTGGAGATCCCGCCGCGGACGGACATGCCCCGTCCGGTCGACTTCGGCCGATGATCGTCCTCGACACGAACGTCGTCTCGGAGCTCATGACCGGCGCTCCGACGGCGGTCGTCGAGTCCTGGCTCCGGCGCCAACCGGTGGCCCGGCTGAGGACGACCTGCATCACCCTGGCCGAGGTCGGCATCGGGATCGCGAGGTTGCCGGACGGCCGGCGCAAGGACGGCATGGCTGCCGCCGCAGGCCGGGTCTGGGCGCTGTTCGGCGACCGCGCCCTGCCCTTCGACAACGCCGCCGCCGAGGCACTGCCGGACATCTTCGTCGGTCGCCTGCGCACCGGCCGCCCCCTCGGGCTGGCCGACGCGCAGATCGCCGCGATCTGCCGGGCCCGCCGAGCGACGCTGGCCACGCGGAACACCAAGGACTTCGAAGGCCTCGGCCTGGAGGTCGTCAACCCCTGGACAGCGGCCTGAGTCGCTCCGCCCCCGTCAGGCCGTGGCGAGCGCCCCGGCCGACCGGCGGGTGAACCGGAGCACGAGCAGCGAGCCGAGCAGGCACGCCGTCATGAGCCCGGCGAGCGGCAGCACGGTCGCGCTGCCGGCGAGACCGACGAGCGGGGCGAGCGCACCGCCGACGGCGAACTGGAGCACGCCGAGGAGTGCGGACGCCGCACCCGCCCGCTCCGGGTGGGCGTTCATCGCACGGCTCGAGGCGACCGGCATCGCCGCCCCGACGGAGAAGACGATGACGAACAGCGGCACGACGACGCCGACGACGCCGAGGGCGCCGGTGAGACCCGCGACGAGCACGAGCACCGCACCGAACAGCCCGAGACCGACGGCCCGGGGCAGCATGACGGCGGCCGGCCACCGGTTCGCGAGCAGCCCGCTCACCTGGTTGCCGAGCACCAGGCCGACGGAGTTCACGCCGAACAGCAGCCCGAACTGGCCGGGGGTGAGGTCGAAGACCTCGCGGAGCACGAACGACGAGCTCGACACGTAGATGAACAGCGCCGAGAAGGTCAGCGAGACGACGGCGGCCGCGCCGACGAAGCCGCGGTCGAGCAGCAGCAGCTTGTAGCTGCCGAGCGCCCGCCGGACGCCGCTGCGCCGCCGGTCGGCCGGCAGGCTCTCGCGCAGGCCGACGAAGACGACGACGGTGAGCAGCGCGCCGAGCACGCCGAGGACGACGAACAGGCCGCGCCACGACGTCCGCTCGAGGAGCAGCCCGCCGAGGGTCGGCGCGAGGATCGGGACGACGCCGACGACGAGCATGAGCTTGGAGAACGAGCGCACGAGCTCGGGGCCGGAGACGAGGTCGCGGACGACGGCCCGGGCGACGACGACCCCGGCGGCGCCGGCGAGGCCCTGGGTGAAGCGCAGGGCGGTGAAGGTCGCGATCGACGGTGCGAGCGCGCACGCGAACGAGGCGAGCGCCCAGGCCCCGAGGCCGACGGCGATCGGCACCCGGCGGCCGACGGCGTCCGAGACCGGGCCGGCGACGAGCTGGCCGAGGGCGAGCCCCACGACGCAGGCGGTGAGGGTGAGCTGCACGGCGGCCTCGCTCGCGCCGAGCTCGCGGGCGAGCTCGGGGAAGGCCGGCAGGTACAGGTCGATGGAGAGCGGGCCGAGGGCGGTGGCCGCGCCGAGCACGAAGGTCTGGCGGGCGGTGAGACGTCGGGCGGCCTTGGGATGGTGCATGTGCACGAGAGGTGGAGCCTTCCGTCGAACGGCGGGACCGTGGCCGGACGGTCCCTCGATGGCCTCTGCCGGTCACCGGGACCGGCTCGAGGAGGTCTTCGCGACGGTGGGACGACGGTGGCCCGACCGACGAGGGCGGTAACCGGGTGCTCCCCGGATTGCTTCCCCGATCAGGCGGCGTTGTTCGTCGTCCTCGCAGACGTGTTGTGCCGCAACGGGTCTCGATGCGTGATCCCGGTCACGCCCAGGCGCGGTGGCTGCGCGCGGTCCAGTAGTCCTCGGGCTTGTCGGCGTACGAGAGCGCCTCGTCGAGGGTGCCGGCGTCGAGCCTCAGACCGGACGCCGCGACGTTGCTCAGCACCTGCTCGGGGTTCGCGGCGCCGGAGAGCACCCGCCACGCCCAGGGCTGCGCGAGCGCGGCCGCCGTCGCGAGCCGGTCCAGCGGCACCCCGACCCGGTCGGCGAGGGTCTGCAGCTCACGGTGCGGGTGCGGGTCGGACGCCGTGAGCCGGCCGTTCGCCACGGCCTCCTTGACGATGACCCGGCAGCCGGCGTCCGCCGCCTCGGCGAGCGCGTCACCGGCCGAGGGCTCGAGGAGGTTCCACGTGGACTGGACCGAGGTGAAGAGCAGCTCACCGTCGACGACGATCTCGAGCGCCCGCCGGATCGTGTCGCACTGCCGCGGGCCGGACGTCGAGATCCCGACCCGGACGCCGTCCGCCCGCAGCCCGGCGAGGGCGCGGTGCACGAGCCGGTCGTGCATGACGCCGGTGTCGAGCGTCGCCGAGTGCACGTGGTAGACCGAGAGACGTTGCCCGAGAAGACCTTTGGACTGGGTGACCTGCTCGGTGAATGCCGCGAGGCTGTGGTCCTTGACCTCGTGGACGGCGGCGTCCATCCGCCAGTCGCCGACGTACCGGTAGCCCCACTTCGAGCCGATCTCGACGTCCTCGGCCTCCGGCGGGCGCCGGGTGCCGCGGTCGCTGAGCCACGCCGCGAGGAACTCCTCGGCGCCGCCGTACGAGCGCGCGACGTCGACGTACCGGATGCCCGCCTCGTAGGCGGCGTCGAGGACCAGCCAGGTGCGGTGCCGCAGCGCGTGGACGTCCCGCTCGCCGTTGAAGTCCCGGGCCCGCCCCGCGTTGATGTACGCCGGGCGTCCGACCGCCGCGAGGCCGATCCCCACCCGGGCCGCACCGTCCGTCGCTCCGTCGCGCATGGGACGAGCGTTTCACGATCCGGGCACCCGGCGCAGCGCGGGCGGCGTGGCGTAGGTCGCGGGACCTTCCGCCGGGAGGGACCGGCGCGGCGGCCGCCTAGAGTCGGGCCATTGCCGGCGAGGGGGACGCGCCCGTGGCGACGACCGTGACCGGGCCCGCCCCGCGGGCCACCCGGGCACTGACCTGGGGACTGTTTGCAGCCTGGCTAGTGCACGACCTCGAGGAGGTCGCGACGATGCGGGCGGACAGCCGGCGCGTCCTGGCCCGGGTCCCGGCGGCGGTCCCGCTGCCCGACGGATGGCGTAAGGGCGGACTGCCGCAGCGTCACGTCGGCGTCGCCGTCGCGCTCATGGGCACCGTCGTCGCCGCCGCGTCGGTGCACGGGCACCGGACCGGGGGTCGCTCCGTGTCGTACCAGAGCGCGTTGCTCGCCTTCGGCGTCCACGGCTTCGGGCACGTGGCGCTGAGCCTGGCCGCCCGTCGGTACACGACCGGCCTGGTCACGTCGCCGACCGTGGTGATCCCGTTCTGGCTCTGGGCCAGGCACCGGCTCCGTGCGGAGGGGGTGCCGGCCACGGCGTCCCCGCGGGCGGTGGCGGCGACCGTCCCGCTGCTGTGGACCACGCACGCCCTGGCGTACAGGCTCACACGCCGGGCCCGTGGCCGGCGCGGCGACCTGTCGGTGCCGTCCGGCAGGGTGTGACCCGTCCGCGGTGGGGGCCGGTCCGGGCGCACCGGGCCGCCGTCGCCAAGGAAGGCTGGAACCACCATGACCACGACGACGAACCAGACGAGCCGGATGAGCCAGACGAGCCGCACCCCTGTCGAGGAGCGCGTCGCCCTGCTCCTCGCCAAGGCCGAGTCGACGACCCCGGAGGAGGCCGAGGCGCTCACCGAGCACGCCGAGCGGCTCATGCTCCGGCACGGCATCGAGCAGGCGACGGTCGCCGCCGCGCGCCGCGGGCAGCAGGTGCGCCCCGAGGAGATCGTCGAGCAGCGGATCCCGTTCACCGGCGTCTACGGCCGGGCGCTCGTGACCCTCGGCAGCGCCGTCGCCGGTGAGTACGGCACGGTCCGCACGTACTACCTGCAGGTCCGCGGGGCGACGAGCACGACCCTCGTCCTCGTCGGGCACGAGTCCGACGTCCGCGCCGTCGAGACGCTCGTGACGTCGCTCGTGCTGCAGGGCCGGGTCGCGCTCGACCGCTGGTGGCGCACCGTCCGGGAGCAGCCGGGCGCCCGGCTGCTGTCGGGCAGCGAGCGGACGGCGCTGCGCCGCGACTACCTCATCGGGTTCGGCCAGGGAGCGGCGGACCGGTTGCGCTCGACCCGTGAGGTCGTCCACGCGGAGGCCGAGCAGGCCGAGCCCGGCTCGACGCTCGCGCTCGTCGACCGCGGGCGGGCGGTCGACGCCTACCTGGCCGATCTCGGGCTGCGCCGCGGCCGCCGGATCCGGGTCGGTGGCGGCTACGACGTCGGGCGCCGGGACGGGCGCCGGGCGGACGTCGGGACGACACCGGTCGCCGGGTCGAGACGGGCCCTCGGGTACTGACCAACTGCCGCACGCGCGGGTCCCGGCGCCCGCCGCGACCTACCCTGCCGGGGTGACGACGACCGGGGACCTCGGGCCGGCACTGGTCGCAGCGGCCGAGGCGCTCGACCGTGCCGCACGCGACAGGGAGCCCGGCGGCGGATCACCTGGCCGGATCACGCTGACACCGGTCGGGGAGCCGCTCGGTGGGTCACGGCGCTCCACCGTCGTACGCGCCGCCGTGGCAGCGGGGAGCGCCCGTGAGCGGGACACCGGGTTGCCCGAGCAGGTCGTCGTCAAGGTCTTCGACCCTGCGACGGGCGGCGAGGGGTGGGTGCGGGAGGCTGCGGCGCTGGACGTGCTCGGTCGTGGCGCCGGGCCGGGCGGTCCCGCGTCGCGTGGTGGGGCGCCGGTCGGTCCGGCACCGCTGCTGCTGGCGGCCGTGGCCGAGCCACCGCTCGTCGTCCTGTCCGACCTGGGTGCGGGGTCGTCGCTCGCGGACTCGCTCCTCGGCAACCGGGGTGACGAGGCGGCGCGTCACCTCGTGCGGTGGGCGACCGCGCTCGGCGACCTGCACCGGCGGTCTGCGGATCTGCGGAGCGGGTTCGAGGCCGCGCTGAGCCGGTTCGGGGGTGCCGCTGCGCCCGCGGTCGACTCCTCGGTCGAGATGCTCGACCGGGCCGCGGCGCTGCTCGCCGAGCAGCTGCCGGCGCTCGGGATCGTGCCGCCGGCCGGCGCCGTCGACGCGCTGCGCGCCCCGCCGACGGTGACGGACGCCTGCGCGCTGACACCCGCGGACGCCTGCCCCGACAACAACCTCGAGGCCGGTGGCGCGACCACCCTCCTCGACTTCGAGGGCGCGACGTTCCGGCACGTCGCGTGGGACGCCGCCTACCTCACCGTCCCGTGGCCGTCGTGCTGGTGCAGCTGGCGGCTCGAGGAGCAGGCCGGTGTGCGGGCGCTCCGGGCGTGGCGGGAGGCCGTCCTGCCGGCGTTCCCCGTCGTCGGCACCCCGGCGTTCGAGGCCGACCTGTGGGCGGTGCGGGCCAGGTGGGCGTTCGTCTCGACGGCCTGGTTCCTCGAGCGCGCGCTGGCCGGCGACGAGGCTCCGGCTGCGGGTGCCCCGGTCCGGATGCCGGGCCGTCGCGCGCTGCTCCTGCACCGCCTCGGCTCGGTCGCCGACCTCGACGACCGAGAGGCCGGCACCGCACCGGCACTCCTCGCCCTCGCCCGGCAGCTCGTCGAGCGGCTCACCGCGCTGTGGGGACCGGTGCCGCTCGAGCTGGCCCCTGCCTTCCGGCGCACGGTGCACCACGGGCCCGCTTGACGGACTACTCCGTAAAGCGGGATAGTCGCCGCATGGTCACCCCGCAGATGCTCAAGGGCGTGCTGCCGATCGTCGTCCTCTGGTCGCTCGCCGACGACGACGCCTACGGCTACGCGATCCTCAGGAAGCTGCGGGACGCGGGGTTCGCCGGGGTCGGGGACGCCTCGGTCTACGGGACGCTCCAGCGTCACCACGACGCGGGCTTCGTGACCTCGTACCTCGGTGACGGCGGCCAGGGTCCCGCCCGCCGCTACTACACGCTGACGCCGTCGGGGCGTCTGGCGCTCGAGAACGCACGTCACGACTGGCACGCGCTCGTCCGCGCTGTGAGCGCCGTCGTGCCCGCCGCGGAGGGGCAGATCGCATGAGCAGCACCCAGACCCAGCAGGCCCGCCAGTTCCTCGCGGCGGTCGAGGCGGCGTGCGCCGACCTCGACCCTGCCGAGCGGTCCCGGCTCGTCGGCGGGCTCGAGGAGCACCTGTCCGAGCTGTCGGCGGACGGCGTCGACCTCACGGCCGAGCTCGGCGACCCGGCCGCGTACGCGCGGGAGCTGCGGTCGGCGGCAGGGCTGGCCACCGGTCCGACGGTTGCGGTGCACACCGTGGTCGCCGCTGCGGCCGGGGCGGCGACCGGTCCGGGAGCGCCCACGGGCCCACCGACCCGCGCTCTGCCGCTCGGCCCGCCCACCACGGCGATGCCGCTGCCCGTGACCCAGCCCGCGCCGGGCGCCCGGAAGGTGCTGCTCGTCATCGGCGCCGTGCTGGCGTTCATCGCCGTGCTCGTCACGGCCGCGCTCGTGCTCGGCGGGGTGTTCTTCATGCGCAGCAGCGACTCGGGCGTGGTGCAGGTGACCCCGGCCGCACCCGCCCCGATGTCCGTCGTCGTGCCGGACCTCACCGGGCAGCCCGAGGCGCAGGCCCGTCAGGTGCTCGCCGAGGTCGGGCTGAGCGTCGTCGTCGAGACGGCCTCGGCGGCGGGACCAGTGGGAGAAGTCCTGTCGCAGGACCCATCCGCCGGGACGTCGGTCGAGGGCGGCTCCGTCATCCGGATCACGGTCTCCTCCGCCCCCTGACCCCGGTTGCTCCCCAAGACGCTCACCACCGTCGAGGAGCGGGTCGCGGTCTGCGCCGCGCGGGCCCGGTGCCGCGCTCAGTCGACGGCCCACTCCCGGTTGTTCCAGTCGATGTGCAGGTCGTACCAGACGGCAGTGCACGTGGTGGAGTGCCAGGTCCAGCCCAGGCGGGGCTTGGAGGACGCGGTCGGCTGGACGACGCCGTCCGTCCAGAGCTGGTCCATCCAACGGTCGACACCGGGGCTGTTGCCTCCGCTGACCAGGATGCGTTGCGTCTGTCCGGCGGCCAGGGTCTGCGGGCCCAGCTCGACGACAGCGGGCTGGTCCGTGCCCGACTGCGTCGCGAGCAGGTACGGCACCGAGTAGTACCCGAGGACCAGCTTGCTCTTCCTGGCCGTGCTCGTCGTGTTCGTGACCGTGCCGTCGGCGTAGAGCCAACCGTCCATCTCGACGTGCACGAACAGGGTCCAGGTGACCCCGCTGTCGGTGCACGTGACGTGGGCCTCGAGCCCGTCGTCCTCGGAGGGGCTGTAGGCGGCGGCCGGCGAGACGTGGACGGCCAGCAGCGCGACGACGGCGACGACGGCCGCGGCCAGCCGGGTGCGCAGCCGGCGGCTGCGGGGACGGTTCTGGTGCACGGGACTCCTCGGTGAGGCCGGACCGCCCTGCGGCCCGCGAACGGGACGAGAGGACGTTAGGTCGGCCCGGTCACCGCACGGTCACCGCCGGGTCACCTTCGTCAGGAGCGGCGCGCGGCCGGGAAGTCCGGCGACCGCTTCTCCAGGAACGCCGCGACCCCCTCGGCGTACTCGGGGCTCGTCCAGGAGGCGTGGTAGATCTCCCGCACCGCGTCGTCCTCGGCCAGGTGCCCGGCGACGACCCGGTCGACGATCGCCTTGCCGCCGCGCAGCGAGACCTGTGCCCGGGACGCGAGCACGGCCGCCAGCGCGCCGGCCCGGGTGAGCACCTCACCGGCCGGCACCACCACGTGGACGAGCCCGATCCGCAGCGCCGTCGGCGCGTCGAGCAGCTCGGCGGTGAGCAGGATCCAGCGTGCCCACGCCGGCCCGACGACCTCGACGAGCCGGGCGGTCGAGGGCAGCGCGTAGACGATGCCGAGCTTGGCCGGCGTGACCCCGAACCGGGAGTCCTCGGCGCACACCCGCAGGTCGCACGCGACGGCGACCTGGGTGCCGCCGCCGATCGCGAAGCCCTCGACCGCGGCGATCGTCGGCTTCGGGAAGTCGACGATCGCCTGCTCCCCCGCCTCGACCGCCTCGCCGTACGCCCGCGCCCCCTCGGGCTCGCCCCGCATCGTCCGGAACTCGCCGATGTCCGCGCCCGCGCTGAACGGGCCGCCCGCCGTCCCGCGCAGGACGACGACGCTCACCGCCTCGTCCGCGGCGAGCACCGGCATGAGCCGCGCCAGCGCGAGCCACATCGCGTACGAGATCGCGTTGTGCTTGTCGGGCCGGGTCAGCTCGAGGGTCGCGACCCCGCCGGAGACCGTGACGGCGAGCTGCCCGGCGGCGTCGCCGATCGCGTCGCCGATCGCGTCGGTGAGGGCGTCGGTGCTGCGTGCGTCCATGACGGCGATCCAACCAGCCGCGGCGGCGGGTGCGGCGAGGCGCGCGTCACGCCGTCCGGCCGTCGTCCTCCGGCACCGCACCCGCTGTGCAACCCCCGCGCAACGGGTGACAGGCCCCGCGTTCCGTGTTCTGCTGCCCCCATCCACCCGGCGCGACTCAAGGGAGAGACGTGATCCGCAACGACTTCTACACGCCCGAGGTCCAGGGCGCGTACCAGCTGCACGGCCTCGGCGACTTCACGCTCGAGGAGGGCGGCACGATCCCCGACCTCCAGGTCGCCTACGCCACCTACGGCACGTTGAACGAGGACAAGAGCAACGCCATCCTCATCCCTACCTGGTTCAGCGGCACCCACCAGACGTGGGAGCTCGCCTACATCGGCGAGGGCCGCGCGCTCGACCCGACGAAGTACTTCATCGTCGTCGTCAACCAGATCGGCAACGGGCTCTCGACGTCCCCGCACAACACCGACGGCCCGGTCGCGATGTCGAAGTTCCCGAAGGTGAGGATCGGGGACGACGTCCGCGCCCAGGAGCAGCTGCTCCGGGAGGTCTTCGGCATCGAGCGGCTCGCGCTCGTCGTCGGCGGCTCGATGGGTGCCCAGCAGACCTACGAGTGGGCGGTGCGCTTCCCCGACAAGGTGCTGCGGGCCGCCCCGATCGCCGGCACCGCGCAGAACACCCCGCACGACTGGCTCTTCACCCAGACCCTGCTCGACGCGATCACCTCCGACCCCGGCTTCAACGGCGGCGAGTACTCCTCGCACACCGAGGTCACCGACGGCCTCGCCCGGCACGCCGACATCTGGTGCGTCCTCGGCCTGTCGACGGAGTTCTGGAAGACCGAGTTCTGGCGCGGGATCACGCTGCCGCCGGACGTCTCGTTCTCGACGATGATCGAGTTCCGGGACAACTTCGTGCGGGGCGTCTTCCAGGCCATGGACCCCAACGCGCTGCTCGTCATGGGCTGGAAGTGGCAGCACGGGGACGTCGCCCGCAACACCGGCGGGGACCTCTCCGCCGCGCTCGGCCGGATCACCGCGAAGACGTTCGTGCTGCCGATCGACGAGGACATGTTCTTCCCGGTGCGGGACTGCCGGGCCGAGCAGGAGCAGATCAAGGGCAGCGAGCTGCGGGTGCTCCCGAGCATCGCCGGCCACTTCGGCCTCTTCGGCTTCGAGCAGACCTACCTCGCCGCGGTGGACGCCGCGCTCACGGACCTGCTGAACACGCAGGTCTGACGCCTCACCCGGACCCGCTCATGCTCGCGCCCCGTACCGTTCCGGGCCCTCGACGGCGCCGAGAACGGTTCACACCGTGAGCATGAGCGGGTCTGCAGGTGTCAGGGCTTCGCGGCCACCGCAGCGGTCGCGAAGGCGAGCGCGCGGTCGACGATGAGGTCGCGGTCGTGGTCGATCGTCGCCACGTGGTAGCTGCGCTCGAGCTCGACCACCTCGACGGGGCCGCCGAGCAGGCTGGTGAGAGCGGCGTGCGAGCCGGGCGGGACGACGTGGTCCTGCAGGCTGTGGACGACGAGCGCGGGCGCGGTGATCGACGGCAGCGCCGCCTTGAGCGGCACCATGCCCTCGCCGAACGAGATGAGCGACGCGATGGGCATCGACGAGTAGGCGAGCTCGACGACGTCCGGGTCCGCGACGTCGTTGCCGACGCCCTGGGCGAACCGCTCGCCGCTCGCGAGCACCGGGCGCAGCTGGTCGAGCAGCGGCGCGAAGTCGTCGGGCTCGACGGCGGCGTTGACGAGCACGAGACCGGCGACGTCCGGGTGCTGCGCACCGAGCCACGCGGCGAGCGCGCCGCCCATCGACAGCCCGACGACGACCACGGCGTCGGTACGCGCGGCGAGGTCGGTGTAGGCGGCGTCCGCGGCGGCCGTCCAGTCGGCCCAGCCGTAGCTCGCCATGTCCTCGACGGTCGTGCCGTGACCGGGCAGGCGCGGCATCTCGACGGTCCAGCCGGCGGCCGCGAACGCCTCCGCGACCGGGCGCATCGACATCGGGCTGCCGGTGAACCCGTGGACGACGAGCGCGCCCCGGCGGTCGCCCGCGTGCGACATCGGCTCGGCCCCGGGGAGCACGGGCGGGTGGTCGGTGCGGTCCTCGATCTCGGTCATCGGCTCTCCCCGGTCGTCGGCGTCGACGTCTCCTGCCGACCCTACTGAGGCGCCGTGGTGTCGGCGAGGGGTCGTAGGGTCCCGGTCATGAGCCACTCGCGGGACGCCGGGCCGGCCGCCGCGGCACCTGGCCCCGAGGTGCTGCCGCCGCGCGGCGCGACCGTCGTCCGGACGACCGGCCGGATGCTGCCCGTGCGTTCGGACGGCCGGGTGCTCCTGCTGCGCGGCTGGGACCCGGACACCCCCGACGACCCGTTCTGGTTCACGGTCGGTGGCGGCGTCGACGCGGGCGAGACCCACCTCGACGCCGCGGTCCGCGAGCTGTTCGAGGAGACCGGCATCGTCGTCGACCCGGCCGACGTGACACCCGAGCTCACCCGCTACGGCGTCGAGTTCAGCTGGTCCGGCCGCTGGATCGTGCAGGATCTCGTGTACTTCGCGGTGCTCGTGCCGGACGACGCGACGACGACCTTCGCCGGGCTCGACGGGGCCGAGCGGCAGAGCATCGACTCGGCGGCGTGGCTGACGCCCGACGAGCTCGCCGCGACCGGGGAGGCCGGGGACGATCTCCGGATGGTCGAGGCCGTCCGGACGGCGGTCGCGCGGGTGCTCGGCGACGTCGCCCGGTAGTGCAGATGTGACCTGCGACACAACCGTCGGAGGCGGGCAACCCTGACGGCCCCGCCCGGACACTGTCCACCGTAGGACTGGCCCGGTGACGGCGGCCGCTCCGCCTGCCGGCGCGCATCACGGACCGGAGGCGGTGCGCGGGCGGGAACGGTGGGGGATGACCGGCAACCGTGGTGCGCCCGGCGACCGGGCGGAGCACTTCACGGGCTTCTTCGATGCGCATGCCGGCGGGCTGGGACGCCTCGCCTACCTGCTCGTCGGCGACCGGCACGCCGCCGAGGACCTGCTGGCGGACGTCTTCCTCGACGTCTGGCGCTCGTGGGAACGGGTCTCGGCCACGGACCACCCGCTCGCCTACGTCCGGCGCGTCATGATCAACAAAGCCGGGGCGGGGGTTCGCCGGACGATCCGGGAGCGCCTGGGTCTCGAACGCCTGCAGGCCGTCGCCCAGGAGGTCACGTTCGACCCCGACGGCGCGACGACCGTCGACGTGCAGTCGCTCCTCATGGAGCTGCCGGCCGGGCAGCGCGCGTGCGTGGTCCTGCGGTACGCGCTGGACCTCAGCGAGGCAGAGGTCGCCGACGCCCTCGGTGTGACGGTCGGCACGGTGAAGAGCCAGACGTCGAAGGGCGCCAGGAGCTTCCGGCAGCGGTTGGACGAGACCGCCGCCGACGGCGGTCTCGCTCTCCAGGGCTGGACCGCGACGCGATCTGCGCCCCGGTCCGCGCCGCCCGGCCCCCCGGCACCACGCACGACACGACCGTGAGGAGGAACGGCCATGGACATCTCGCGTGACGACGAGCGGCGGGTCCGTCAGGCACTGGCGACGCACGCTGCCGCCGACGAGCTCGACCTGACCCGGGTGCGGGCCCGCCTGACCGACTCCGTCATGGCGCCGGCGCGCACCGCGCGGGAGGCGGCCGGCGACCGGACCCCGCCCCGGGCCCGCAGACCCCTGTCCGGGCCTGCCCGGCGCCCCCGGCGGTTCGCTCTCGTGACGCTGGTCGGTGCCGTCGCCGCGGCGGTCGTCGCCGTGGCGTTCGCCGGTGGTCCGGGGCGCCCCGACGGGGTCGTCACGATCTCGCCCCTGCCACCCGCGCAGACGACGACGCAGTCGCCGGCGCCGTCCCCCACCGGCCCCCCGAGCGTCCCGGCGACGGTCACCTCGGCCCCGGCGCCGGACCCGTCGACGACGCGGACCGGGACGCGGGCGCCCCGCGCCACGGACCTGCTGGCCGGGCTCAGGTGGTCGGCCGGCGGGCCGGTCGCGGCGGCGGCCCCCGATGACACCCATCGGGTGCGCGGGATCAAGGACCCGACGGCCGTCTTCCACGACGGCAGGTGGCACGTGTTCGCCACGGCGACCACGCAGGACAGCTTCGGGCTGGTGTACCTGAGCTTCACGGACTGGTCGCAGGCAGCCTCGGCGAAGCCGTACTACCTGGATCGCTCCGCGATCGGCACCGGCTACCGGGCCGCACCGCAGGTCTTCTACTTCGCCCCGCAGAAGCTCTGGTACCTCGTCTACCAGACGGGCAACGCGTCGTACTCGACGAACCCGGACATCGCGGATCCGGCCGGGTGGAGCGCGCCGCGGGACTTCTACCCGTCCGTCCCGTCCGTGATCTCCCGGAACCTCGGTTTCTGGGTCGACATGTGGGTCATCTGCGACGCCACGACCTGCTCCCTGTTCTCGTCCGACAACAACGGGCGCGTCTACCGTTCGCAGACGCCGATCGGCCGGTTCCCGGGCGGGATGAGCGAACCGGTGGTCGCGCTGCGGTCCTCGCCGGGCCAGTTCCTCGACGCGGCGAACGTGTACCGGCTCGACGGGCCGGGGACGTACCTGCTCGTGGCGCAGCAGTTCGACACCGCGGGGCGCAGCCGGCTGACGTCGTGGACCGCGACGAGCCTGGCGGGGACGTGGCGCCCGGTGACCGGCAGCCCGTTCGCCGGGACGGCGAACGTGAACTTCGGCTCGACGCGGTGGACGGACTGGATCGGCCAGGGTGACGTGCTGCGGCGTGACCCGGACCAGACGCTGACGGTCGACGCCTGCGACCTGCGCTACGTGTACGCCGCCCAGGACCCGGCAGCCGGGGAGGCCGAGCCCGACGGCTGGCGGCTCGCCCTGCTGACGCAGGACCGGGGCGCCTGCTGACCCGGTCCGCACGACGTCCGCCGTCCGGAGCAACCTCCGGCGGCCGCCGGGAGCACTCAGGTGATGCACCGCACCTGTGAGCCCCACGCAACGTCAGGAGACGTCCGTTGCCCCAGACACCACGACCCCAGAGGGACCCGCGACCGCCGGTCACGGCCCGCCGCCGCAGGACCGGGCTGCGCGGTCCACGGCGACGCATCGCCGTGGCGACGCTCGTCGTCGCCGCCCTGGGCGGCGCCGGCCTCACCGCCTGGTCGACCGCCGCCTCGGCCGCCATCACCGTGGACACCGACAGCTACTACGTCGTCGTCAACGCCAACAGCGGCAAGGTGCTGGACGTGTGGAACCGGTCGACCGCCGACGGCGGCGAGATCCGCCAGTACACGCGCACGGACGCCGCCAACCAGCAGTTCCGGTTCGTGAGCTCGGGGGGCGGCTTCTACCGCCTGCAGAGCCGCCACTCGGGCAAGGTCCTCGACGTCATCGGCGCGTCCACCGCCGACGGCGCGGGCATCCAGCAGTACACGGACTACAACGTGAACAACCAGCAGTGGAGCCTCACGGGCCTGGACAACAACTCGGTCCGGTTCATCAGCCGCAACTCGAACAAGGCGCTCGAGGTCTACAACTGGTCGACCGCGGACGGCGGCACCGTCGTCCAGTACACCGACCGCGCGACCGCCAACCAGCAGTGGCGGCTGGTCCGGGTGGCTGCCGCGCCCACGCCCGGCAGCACCTCGACACCGCAGCCCACCGCCACCACTGCGCAGCCCACCGGCACGCCGCAGCCCACCGCCACCTCCACCGCGGGAGGTTCCGCGCCCGGCACCACGCTGGCCGCAGCAGCCGCGCGGTCGGGGCGCTACTTCGGGACGGCCATCGCGGCGGGCAGGCTCGGCGACTCGGTCTACACGACGGTCGCGAACCGTGAGTTCGCGATGGTCACGGCCGAGAACGAGATGAAGACGGACGCCACCGAGCCGAACCAGAACCAGTTCACCTACACCAACGGTGACCGG
>NZ_MWLN01000168.1:27060-76484 GCF_002198655.1 Kineosporia sp. A_224 | reverse complement strand
CCTGACAGCGGCCCGGAGCCGGACGCCGCGCCGGCCCCGCGCAAGCGCCCGCCCCGGGCCGCTGTCAGGCGGACGCCGCGCTGAGCCGCCACTGACACATGGCCCGTATACGGATCGTCACGTTGCGTGAGTTCGGTGGCACCGACGAGGGAAGTCCGGCACCTTTCCGACCTGCGGTTATTGGCACGGGCGCTCCCGCGCGCAACAATTACCGAGGGTGCACCGTGCGGCGCGTCGGGGCGCACGGTGCCCCTCTAGCTTTGACGCAGGGTGAGTAGGTCCCGAACGTCGCGGAAGGTCCCGCGGGCTGAGCTCGGCGGGGACCGCACGGAAGGGGACATGGGGTGAGCGAGGCGGTCGAGACCGGGATCGCCCCCATCGTTCCCGGATCCGAGGGCACGAACGGCGCCAAGCCCGGCAAGTCGGGCGCGCGAGGCGTCCCGCGGCCGCCGGCCGAGCCGGAGCAGCCGGAGACGACCAGCACCGAGCTGAGCGACCCTGCCCAGCCGTGGCGCACCCTGCGCCGGCAGGCGGAGCGCCGCCGCTACCTGACGATCCTCACGCCGCGGCGGGTCGGCAAGGAGAAGCCGCGCCGCCCGAGCCCGACCGCCGGGGTCCCCCGGGACGCACACCACCTGCTGCGTCCGCCGGCCGAGATGACCCGGACCGCGTCGAACTTCCCGGACCCGGAGCACGTCCGTCAGTACCTGCGGCACTCCTGCGACCTGACGATGAGCGGCGGCCTCGCCGCGAGCGTCGTCTACCCGCTCGGGGTGTGCGCGCTCGCCGAGCACTACGTGATCCGCCGGGTCGGCGGCTCCTCGGTCGCCGCCGTCTCGGCGGCCGCGGCGGCCGCCGCCGAGATCGGCCGCGCCGCGCCGGACCCGACCGGCGAGCGCGACCCGCTCTCGGTGGCCCCCGGGTTCGCCGGCCTCGCGGAGATGGTCGGCTGGCTGGCCGGGCAGGACGTCGCCCACCAGGACGCGATGAGCCTCGCCGCCGGTCTGACCCCCCTCGACGAGGGCCCCGAGCAGTGGCGGCTCGCCCGGCTGCTCCGCCCGGCGGGCAAGACCCGCACGCTCTACCGGCTCTTCACCGCCGTCCAGCGGCTGCGTGCCGCCGCCCCGGGCGAGCGCCGGCCGCTGCGCCGCCGCGTCGCGCTCGCGGTGCTCGCCGGCTTCACGGGCAGCTCGCGGGTCGCGACCGCGACCGCCTGGCTCGGCTCGCTCGTCGGCTGGGCGCTCGTCACCGCGGCCCTCGTCCGCTCCGACCTCGCCTTGCCGCTCGCGCTCGTCACCTCGCTCGTCTTCGCCGTGACCGCGGCCCTCGCGGCGGCCGGGCTGTCGGCGCTCGTCGCCGTGCTCACCCTGCGCGACCTCGTGACGCGGCGGGCACCGGCCCTCGGCTTCGGTCTCGTGCCGGGCACCGCTGTCGAGTGGACGTCGCGGCGCCGCCGCCGGCGTCGGGTCGCCCAGCGGCTCGACGACCTCGCCGGCATCCCGGCGGCCGACGGCGTCCCGGCCCTGTCGACGTGGCTCGCGGACCGGCTCGACGACCTCGCCGGGATCCCCGACCAGCGGCTGGAGACGAAGGACCTCTTCGACTCCGCGGGCCTGCGGCACGACGGCGGCATCGGCGGCGACGCCGACGCCGGCCGACCGTCCCTGACCTTCGGCGACCTGTGGCTCGGCCGGGTGGGGCCGCGCCGGGCGGGCGACGAGGAGACGCTGCGCCGCGCCGCCGCCGACCCCGAGCACCGCGTCGTCGACCTGCTCCTCACGACGACCAACGTCTCGCAGCACCGGCCCTACCGGTTCCCGCTGCCGGGCGCCGCCGAGCTGGAGCGGCGCGGGCTCACCCCGCTGCTGTTCTGCCGGATGTGCCTGGAGGCCGTCCTCCCGGTGCGGGTCGTCGCACACCTCGTCCAGGCGTCGCCGGCGCTCGAGCCGGACCACACCTGCCCGCGGCACGAGGGCTCCCAGCTCCACGAGCTGCCGGACCCGTGGGACGTCCCCGTGGCGCTCGCCGTCCGGATGAGCATGGCCGTGCCCGGGCTGCTCGCCGCCGTGCCGCTCGCAACGGTCGAGGCCGACCGCGACCGCCCGGGCGAGGGCAGCGTGCACCTGCACTGGTTCGCGGACGGCGACCTGTCGGCCGGGATGCCGGTCGGCGCCTTCGACACGCTCCTGCCGCGCTGGCCGACGTTCGGCTTCCACGTGCGGCCCGACGCCGCCTCCGCGCGCACCGCGGACGAGGCCCCGACGGCCGGCCCGGGCTGGGTGCTGCCGGAGCAGGACGCCGTGCGCCGCGCGGTGCACTGGCAGGACGTCCCGACGCTCGGCGCCTTCGCCCGGATGCTGCTCGGCACCGCCCGCTCGTGGGGCGACGCCTCGGTGACGGACCTGCCGGGCTTCCGGGGCCGGGTCGCCCAGGTCTCCGCGGGCGACCGCGCCGACGGACCGGACCCGGTGCCGTTCGTCCGGCAGCGCACGCTGCTCTCGCTCGCGCTGCGCGGTTTCGCCGCCGGCGAGGCGATGCGGCTGCGCTTCACCGGCTCGGACGACGGCGTCTCCGGGCAGAGCCAGACCGACCGGTACCGCTGGATCCGGCTCCGAACGGCGCTGCGCGAGTACCGCGGCATGAGCCTGTCGATCGGTGCCCGGCTGCCGCTCTACAGCGACCTCGCCGCCGGGTACCGGGTGCCGGAGGCGCTCGCGAGCTGGTTCCCCGAGGGGTTCGAGGCCGGCAGCCGTGACCCGTCGTGGCCGGAGGCGGCGGCAACGATCACCCACCTGCGGGCGCTGTCCGCGGGCGGCGTCCTCGACTGGGACGCCGAGCTCGGCGCCCCGCCCGTCGACCCGGACCTGCGGCTCAGCCCGCCGATCTGACGGCGGTCCCCGGCCGGCGGCCGGGCCGGGCGAGCGCCGCGGCGAGGGTCGCGAGCGCGGTCCCGGGCTCGGCGAGGTCGGCGAGGCGTTGCGACGGCAGCCCGCCGGCGATGACGAGCGCGGCGACGGCCGCGGCGTCGGCGGCACCGGTCGTCACGACGGTCGCGCCGAGCACCCGCGGGTCACGGCCTCCGGAGACGACGACCCGGACGAGGCCGGACGAGCCGACGAGCTCGTGGACGCGGGCGCCCTCGGTGCGCGCGGCCTCGCTCTCGCCGATCCCGACGACGGCGACCGCCGGGTGGGTCTGGACGCTCAGGACGAGCGGCTCGGGGGTCCACCGGGCGGCCCGGAGCCGGGCCACCGCGTTGGCGCCGGCGAGCCGGGCCATCCCGAGGTCGGGACGCCGGCCGGCGACCGGACCGGCCGCGAGGACGCTCGGTTCGGAGGTCCGCAGCCGGTCGTCGACGGTCACAGCACCGGCCTTGCCGACGGTGACCCCGGCCGACGGCAGGTCGAGCCCGGCGAGGTCGGCCCGCCGTCCGGTCGCGACGACGAGCAGCTCGGCCGCGACGTCGCTGCCGGCCTCGGTGCCCACCCAGGCGCCGTCGTCCAGGGTCGGCGCGACCTTGACGACCGGCGAGCCGAGGAGCAGCCGGACGCCGTCCTTGCGCAGCGCCGTCTCGATGGTCGCCGAGACGTCGGCGTCGAGCCCGGGCAGCACGCGGTCCTCCGCGTCGACGAGCGTGACCGTGACACCGAACCGGGCAAGTGCCTGCGCCAGCGCGACGCCGCGACGGCCGGCGCCGACGACCGCGACGGTCGGCGGCAGGTCGGCGACGTCGAGCAGGGTGTCCGGGGTGACGTACCGGGTGTCCACGAGCCCGGTGACGTCGGGGAGGGCCGGCGCGGACCCGGTGGCGAGGACGACCCGCTTCGTCGCGATCCGCAACAGGCCCCCCGCGGCGTCCGCGCCCGCGCGCTCGACCTCGACGGTGCCGCGCCCCGCGAGGCTCGCCCGGCCGAGGACGACGCGGACGCCGTCGAGCGCGGCGGCGTCCGGTGCCCCGGCGTCGGCGAGTGCGGCCCGTGCGGCGGTGCGCGCGGCGTCCCAGCCGAGCCCGGCGGCGGCCGCCTCGCGCAGGAGCGCGGCGATGGGCCGACCGGCGACCGGTCGTGGTCCGTGGGCGCCGTCGTCCACGAGCACGACCCGGGCGGAGCCGCCGGAGGCCGCGCGGGCCGAGGCAGCGGCAGCCACCCCGGCGGGGCCGCCTCCGATGACGACGACATCCGCCTGCGCGCGATCAGTCACGTGGAGGTGATCGGCGCGCGGGGCGTCGGCCTCGATCGGCGGTGCGGGTGACGGGGCCGGTCGCGGGGCACAAGATCACTCGTTCGGGTGCTTTGCTCTGCCAGCAGGAGCGAGCCAGGCACTGGTCGTTCGCCGGGCGATCGTCAGAAGAGGACGCCCTGCTCCAGGTCGAGGAGGAACCGCTTGCGGTCGAGCCCGCCGCCGTACCCGGTGAGCGAGCCGTCGGCGCCGATGATCCGGTGGCAGGGGACGACGATCGAGATCGGGTTCGCGCCGTTGGCGAGCCCGACGGCGCGGGACGCGCTGGGCAGCAGGCCGATCCGCTGCGCGATGTACCCGTACGAGACGGTGCGGCCGTAGGGGACGTCGACCAGAGCGGTCCACACCCGGCGCTGGAAGTCCGTGCCGGCCGGGTGGAGCGGCAGGTCGAAGACGGTGCGCTCGACGGCGAAGTACTCGCCGAGCTGACGGGCGGTCTCGGCGAGGACCTTGTCGTCCGGAGCCTGGTCGCCGAGGCGGGCAGCACCGGGCCGGTCGTCGACGCCGTCCTTGTGGCTCTCGAAGAAGACACCCGTGAGGTGGTTGCCGTCGCCGGTGAGGAGGAGCTCACCCACGGGCGAGTGGATCGTGGTCCACACCGCCCGCGCCGCCATGGGGCCATCCTCGCACCGCGATCCCCGCGGCGGCAGTCACTCGCGGGGGTCGGCGACGAGCTCGGCCCGGGTCTCGACGACGACGATGTCGAGCGACGGCGACACGACGGACGCCGTCCCGTCCACCGGCAGCGCGGGGCCGCCCGCGACGCTGTACGTGCCGGACCAGGTCGTCGTCAGCGTGACGGTGCGGCGCCCGGGAGCGGTCCAGGTGTGCGCCGTGCCGAGGTCTGGGTACGGCGCCCCGGGCGTGGAGAACGTGCGGCTCGAGCCGTCGCCGTAGGTCCACGCCCACGCGGTCGGCCGGGCGCGGACGAGGACCGGGGTGCCCAGCAGCGTGACCCGGAACGTCGCCGACCTGCTCGTCGCGTAGAGGTTCGTCGGGACCGAGACAAGGGTCCGCCCGCTCGCCGGCTGGACGTTCACCCCGGCCTGGGGCAGCGGCAGCCGCCGGAAGTCCGCGAGCGTGAACGCCGGGACGGCCGTGCCCGGCACGTCGCCCGGCCGTAGGCACACCGCCCCGGACTGGACCCAGGGCGTCTGCGACCCGTCGGGCGAACGGACGGCGGTGTAGCGCCAGTAGAGGATGTCCGTCGCATCTGGAGTTTCGCTGCACCACCGCAGCGCAGCTTGGCACAGGCCGTAGCTGCGAGCACTGCTGTCCGGTGAATTGCCGGCGCAGGCCGGTACGAACACGTAGATAGTCCTGTTGCCAGGCCGAGAACTGCCCTCTCCGGTTGAATCACCAGCCTCATCTGTCCAGTCGCCTGACACATCGATGACCTCGTCGCCAGCCTCAGCGTCGATGTCTCGCGACAGCGAGAGAGCGGGCACCACCGGGAGCACCACAAGCAAGATCGCCAGCAGAGTGCCAAGTGCGGTGCGGACTCGTCCGGTCACACTCGACCTGTCCGAGCAGCTCGCAACTGCCAACGACCCGACTGCCAGACGACCCGAGCCTGCATCTGAGTCGCCTTAGCAGGTTGAGACTCCTGGACTACGCCGCTGGCGTCGAGAGTGTCGCTGGCCTTCTGACTAAGAAGGACGTTCATGACGTAGGCAGCGCCGTCATCGTCAGCCGCCGACACCAAGGACTCGATCTCCACCGCTCCACCGCGGAAGGTTTGCCCCCGTGACTTGGCCGCTTCGACGTTCTTCTTCACGCTCAGGCAGAACTTGCATGCCGTGTCACTAACTGCCAGCAGCGGGCCAGGGTCAAGCGAGTCGTAACTGTAGTTGTACAGCGCCATGAAGTATCGATAGAAGGCTTCCGCGCCGGCCTTAGACCTCTGCTTGGCAGCTAGGGGAAACGGAACGATCACAGCTCTTTCCACGGGCGACTGACTACTCGTCGGGTCGACCGAGGATTCAGCGACGGAAGAGCTCGTAGCAGTCTGCCCGGGCGTCGAATCACCCGACGTGTTGCCGGCAAGAACCTGACCAGCGACAACGACGCAGACCACGATTGCGCTAACCGCGATCGCCATGCCCCAGAACGGATGGCGACCGATGATCTTCCCGTCCATCCGCCACACCCTAGACGCCGCACCACTCGTTTGTGATCACGACATCAGTCACCTGTGGACAACCCCGCTCTCACGCAAGGCCTGTGGACAACGCTCGACGTCCTGTCGTCCGGTCCGGCTACGGTTCGGCGCCATGATCAGGATGCCGACCGATGCGGACGGGCTCGTCGTGCCCTCCGCCGATCCGGGGGCCGCGTGGGACGCGGCGGCCGGTCTGACGTCGGTCGCACGGTCGGCCCTCGCAGCGGCTGACGCACTGTCCGCGACGCCGACGTCGGCCGTCTGCTGGACGGGCGACGCGGCCGACGGGTACCGGCGCGTGCGGGAGCGGATGACCCGGCGCAGCAACGAGATCGCCGAGCTCGCGTCCACCGGTGCGGCGGTCGTCCTCGGCTGGCTCCGGGAGGCCGGGCCGGCCCTCGTGTCGATGCGCATCATCGCCGAGCGGATGACGGACCTGCAGCGCCGGGTCGACGCCGCGGCGGCGCTCGCCTACGACCCGGTCCTCGACGCGGCGCTGCAGGCGGAGGTCGACGAGACCTACCGGCAGTGGCACGTCGCCCGTGACGCCTACTGGCAGGCGGTCGACGTCGCGGCTCGGCGGCTCGTCGCGCTCCGGGACGTCGTCGTCGACCGACCGCTCGACGGGCAGGACCAGGTCGAGGGCGCGATGCAGGCCGCCTGGGACGGCTACGTGGCCGGCCCGGCGACCGCCGCCTGGGCGCTGACCGGGCTCGCGTTCGTCGACCGGGACCGCTGGTGGGACAACGTGTCCGGGCTCCCGGGCGCGACGGCCGACACCCTGGGCGCCGTCGCCGACGACCCGCTCGGCGCCCTGGCCGACGTCGCCGACGTCGACGCCTGGGAGAGCGGCCACTACGGCGAGGCCGCAGGCGGCCTCGCGGCGATGTTCCTCCCCGGGCCTCGATGGCTCGGGCTCGGGGAGGACGTCGGCCGGCTGCGGTTCGCGAAGAACATCGCCGACCCGGACGCACCGAAGCCACAGCTCCAGACGGTCGACGAGATGCTCGATGGTGTCGACCTCTCCCGGCACGAGCACTACGAGTACGGCCACGCCCTGCGCAGACACGTCGACGTCGACGACGACTACCTCATGGACCGGCTGACCTACGGCACCCTGATCGACGATCCGGGACGTGGTGTCCCGCCACGGGAGGCATCCCGGTTCACCGACCGGGCAACCGCCGAGACGGTGATCACGGATGCGCTCCGGGTCAACCAGATCGATCTGCGCGACTTCGTCCATCAACCAGTGGGGTCCGAGCTGCACATCGCTTACATGTCACCGACTCCGATCGGTGAAGTGATGAGAAGAGCGCCTGACGGCTTCGAGGTCGACGTGGGGCACCAACTCGCCCTCAGCATCAAGATCGGCCCCGCAGGCCCCTACATCCACACAGCCTTCGTCATGGGAGACACGACGTGATCAGCTCTGCCTACCCCCGCCTGCGCTTCCTGCTGAGCGGCTACGCACCCGGCAGCGAGGTCCACGCCCTCGACCCCGACTCAGTCCCGGAGTCGGTCGTCTTCCGATGGCCGGACGAGGCCCTCGAGGAGCTCCGCGGGGACATCTCCCGGGCTCTCGACGTCATGTCCGCAGGCGACGACGAAGCCGCCCTCGACCTCCTCGGCCTTCATGTCGGGCTACCAGCAGGAGGAACCGCCGCCGGGTGGCTCCGCTATCTCGGGGAGCACCTGACGGAGTTCTTCCCGCACCGCAAGCCGCAGACGATCAACGGTGACGGCTGCCTGCCGCCGCGAGCGTCCCGCTTCACCGACCGGGAGACGGGCAACGACGCGGCGACCCAGGTGCTGCGCGCCAACGAGTCCCTGCTGCGGGCGTGGTCCGACGACCCGTCCGGGCCGTGGCGCCTGCATCTCTACGCCGACCTCGGACGGCCCGTCGGCCACTACCTCTCCGGCGAGGAGGTGCAGGCGTACCGGCGGGCCGGTCCGGGGTCGGCCCCCGAGCCGGCGCGGCACGCGGCGACCGGCTGCGTCGTCGTCATGCGCCGCGACCGGGAGACCCGCCGGCCCTACGTCGCGACGGCGTACCCGGAGAAGCACCTGCCCGTGGGCACCCGGGAGCGCTACCCCGACCTACCGCTGCTCCTCGGTGGCTACCTGGGGCAGGACTACGGCGCGCTGGACGGCAACCGCTGGGTCGCCGAGCGCAACTACAACAGCTCCACGCCGGCCGCGGTACGGGAGCGGGCCGCGGACCAGCTGGTCCGGTTGCTCGCCTCGGACGACGCGACGCTCAGGGCGGACGTCGAGGCCCTCGGGTCGTACGTCATGCCCGACGCGCTGCGCCGGTGGGTCACCGGCCTGCACCGGCGGATGACCCGGCTCGACTGGTCGGCGCCGAGGTAGCGACCGGCCGGCACGGAAACCCGTTGCGGGGGCGGGGCGGCGCTCCCTACGGTCGTGCCATGTCCCGCACCCGTCGACTTCTCGCCGCGCTGCTTCGCCGGCGCTCGACGGCTCGCGCCTGATCCTCACGGACGGGCCACGGACCCACCGTCGAGCGCCACGACCGCGCTCGGCACCCTGCCGCAGCACACGGACCGGGTCCTGCACGCCCCCGTGGCCCAACTGGTAGAGGCACCCGGCTCAGACCCGGGACGGTGATGGTTCGACTCCATCCGGGGGTACGCCGCGGTAGCCCAACAGGTAGAGGCACCAGGTCGAGGGCCTGGCCGGTGCGGGTTCGACTCCCGCCCGCGGCACCGAACGCTGCCGTCCCCTCGATCGATGCGGCTGTCGGCAGGAGCTTCTCGGTCGCGGGTGACCTGCTCACTGGCACCCTCGCGGGACGACCTTCTCGGACAGGACTGATGATGCGGCGACCGACGCTCTTCCTCACCGTGGGACTCCCCGGCACCGGCAAGACCACCGCCGCCCGGGGCATCGAGGCCGAACGGGGGGCGCTTCGTCTCACGAGGGACGAGTGGGTGAAGGCGCTCTACGGCACCGAGAACCCGCCGGCCGCCTCGGACGTGATCGGGGGTCGGCTCGTCGAGCTCGGCCTGCGCGCCCTCGCGCTCGGCAACGACGTCGTGATCGACTTCGGCCTGTGGAGCCGGGACGAGCGGTCCGCCCTGCGGCACGCCGCGGCCGAGCTGGGCGCGACGGTGGAGATGTTGTACGTCGAGCTCACCCCGGGCGAGCAGCGGACGCGACTCGACCGTCGCCAACGGGCGGAGCCGCACACGACGTGGCCCATGTCCGACGAGGAGCTCGCCCGGTGGGCCGCCGGCTTCGCCGTCCCTACCCCGGGAGAGCTCGACGGCACTGAACCCGTCGACGACCCTCCTGCCGGTTTCGTGACGTGGGCCGCGTGGCGCCGGCATCGTTGGCCGCCGTCGGTCTCCTGACAGACAGTCGGTCTCCTGACGGACACCGGCGTGCCGTCCCGGGCGAAGGGTTAGTCTCCGGATCATGGGCCTGTTCTCGCGGCGCAAGTCCCCGGAGTCGGTCGCCCGGGCGCAGGCACTGGCGATCGACGACTTCTGGCACTGGTGGCGCACGACCGGGGCCCGCGAGACCGCTGAGGCGATCGACGACAGGGCACCCGAGCGGATCACCGACGCCGTGAGCAAGCGCGTCCACGCCATCGACGGGGCCCTCAGCTGGGAGCTCGCGGCCGGTGCGGAGGCCGCCGACGGCGGCAGCCGGCACGTCCTCGTCGTGACCCCCGAGGGCGACCCGGCGCTGCGGGCGGTCGCCCGGCGCTGGCTGCTCGCCGCGCCGGAGCCGGACGCGACGTGGGAGTACGGCGACTCCCGGCGGGCCACGGCGCCGGACGGCCGGCTGACCCTCGGCGTCGGCGGTGCCCGGATCGACGTCGCACGGGCGACGATCGCGGCCCGGGTCGAGGGACCGGTCGTCGACGTGACCGTGCACCATCCCGACTTCGCCGACCTCGACGAGGACGTCCGGCGGCTGGCGGCGTTCCTCATGCTCGACGCGACGATCGGCGAGACCGAGGTCGAGCTGTGGGTCCGGGAGATCGGGACGACGACTGTCCCGCCGCTCGACCCGGTCCCGCTCCCCGGCCTGCGCAGCGTCGTCCGGCAGCTGCGCGAGCAGTACACCGACGCGGACGGCGGCCCGACCTGGGTGCTCCTGCACGGCGTCCGGCACGACGGGACACCGCTCGTCGCGAGCACCCAGGTGCCGCTCAAGGCCGTCACCGCGCCGCACTTCGACACCCACGCCGGCGTGGTCGTCCCCTACACCGACCAGACCCCCGAAGGGCTGCCCGGGCCGGACGGCCTCGCCGAGCTGCGCAGGTTCGAGGACCACCTCGCCGGGCGGCTCGAGGGCTGCGGGCGGCTCGTCGCGCACGAGACGAGCGGCGGCACGCGCCTTCTGCACTTCTACGTCGACGGCACGACGCCCGCGGTCGAGCAGCTCGAGGCGGCGGTCGTCGGCTGGTCCCAGGGCCGGGTGCGGGTCCAGGCCGAGCACGACCCCGGATGGTCGGGCGTGCAGCACCTGCGGGTCTGACCGCGCCCCAGGGCCCGACGGCGCACCGGCCGGCCCGGGTACCGCACCTCAGGCGCGCGGCCACCGCCGGTGCGGGTCGCCGTCCGGGTGCCGGGACGTCCAGTCCGCGGTGCCGAGCGCGACCGCACGGTGCACGGCACGGGCGACGCGCAGCCCCCACTGCGAGCGCGGCCCGCCGTACTCCTCGACGCCCGGGCCCCCGCCCCGCCCCGGCTCCGGGCACGCGACGCAGACCGCGTCGGACGACGTCCCGCTGCCGGGCACGCCGGCCTCGACGAGCGCCTGCGTCTTCGCCTCGGTCGCCGTGACGACCGCGTTGACGAGCGCCGCGTCCGACAGCGCCACCGGCAGCCGCACGAGGACGTTGATCGTCCCCGTCTCGCGGCGGACCGTCGCGTCGTCGGCGGCGGCCCACACCGGTAGCCCGAGACCGACGGTCGCGACCGCTGTGACGTCCTGCTCCTGGGCGCAGGTCCAGCGCGTGACGTCCGCGGCCGTGAGCATCCCGACGCCGGGCGCGTCACCCTCGGGGCCGCCCGCCGCACCGACCGCCGCGGCGATCTCCAGGACGTGCGCGGCCGGGTCGGGGTGGTGGTAGTCCATGGCCACCTTGGCGTTGAGCCACCAGGCCCGCGGCCCGATGCCGCCGCCGACGACGGCGGTCGAGACCATCCGCCAGCCGGGTCCGGGCGCCCAGAGCAGCACGGGCCAGCGCCGGCCGCCCTCCTCACGCTCCACGAGCCGGACGCCGGCCGCACCCGCCGGGTCACCGGCCACCGGGCCACCGACCGCGGCGGGAGCAGGACCGCTGCGCACGCCGGGCGCGGTCACGGCTGCGCCGGACCGTCGTCCGCCGACGGCACCGACGGGCACGGCTCCCCCGCCCGCACCGGCCGCGCCGGCCGCACCGGGTGCACCCGCAGCCCGTCGGGACCTTCGACGACCTCGGCGGTCGCCCCGTAGTGCCGGGCGAGCACGGACGACGTGAGCACCTCGCCGGGAGCGCCGGCCGCGACGACGCGGCCGCTGTCGAGAAGGACGAGCCGCTCGGCGTACTGCCCGGCGAGGGCGAGGTCGTGCAGGGTGCTGAGGACCGTGAGCCCGTCCTCCCGGCGCAGCTCGTCGACGAGCTCGAGGAGCTGCTGGGCGTGCCCGAGGTCGAGCGCGGCCGTCGGCTCGTCGAGCAGGAGGAGCCGCGGCTGCTGCGCGAGGGCCCGGGCGAGGACCGCCCGCTGCCGCTCGCCCCCCGAGAGCGTGCGCAGCGGGCGGTCGGCGAGGGGCCCGAGGTCGAGCCGGTCGAGCGCGTCCTGCGCGATCTCGCGGTCGGCGTCCCGGGCCGAGGACAGCAGCGGGTGGTACGGCGTCCGGCCGAGCAGGACGTACTCCCGGACGGCGACCCCGTCGGGCAGCACGGGGACCTGCGGCGCGTAGCCGATCCGGGCGGCGCGGTCGCGCGGGGCGAGCCGGCCGACGTCCGCACCGTCGACGAGCACCCGGCCGTCGTGCTTCTGCAGACCGGCGACGACGCGCAGCAGGGTCGACTTGCCGGCGCCGTTCGGGCCGACGATCGCGGTCCAGCGGCGGGGCTCGACCGTGAGGTCGACCCCTTCGAGGACCCGGGCCCGGCCGAGGGTGACACCGACGCCCTGCACCTCGAGCAGGGCCCCGCCCCACGTCGTCGGCGGCCCCGGCGGCGCGGCGCGCTCGCGCAGCCGCAGCCGCATCAGGACGACCCCCCGCCGACCCGGAGCAGCGCCGCGAAGAACGGGGCTCCGACGAACGCGGTGACGACGCCGATCGGCAGCTCCCCAGGCGCGATGACGGTGCGCGCCAACAGGTCCGCGAGCACGAGGAAGGCCGCGCCGCCGAGCAGCGAGACCGGCAGCACCGTGCGGTACGAGCCACCCGCGAGCCGGCGGACGATGTGCGGGACGACCAGCCCGACGAAGCCGATGAGGCCGCTCACGGCGACCGCGGCCGCCGTCCCGAGCGAGGCCGCGACGAGCACCGCGAACCGGACCCGGCGCGGCCGGACGCCGAGCGTCGTCGCCTCGTCGTCGCCGACCGCGAGGACGTCGAGGGCGCGGGCCGAGGCGAGCATGACGACCGTCGAGACCGCCATGTACGGCAGCACCATGACGAGCTGCGGCCAGTCCGCCGTCCCGAGCTGGCCGAGGATCCAGCCGTAGACCTGGCGGAGGTTGTCGGTGTGGGCCTGCTGCACGAGCGTCTGCAGGGCCGTGAGGAACGAGCTGACGGCGACCCCGGCGAGCAGCAGCGTGGCGCTGCCCGACTGGCCGCGGCCGGCCGCGGTCCCGAGCCCGTACGCGAGCGCGACACCGGTGAGCGCGCCGACGAACGCGGCGATCGGCAGGGTGCCGAGCGGGCCGAAGCCCTGCGGCACGAACGCGATGACGAGCGTCGCACCGAGCCCCGCGCCGGCCGCCGCGCCGAGCAGGTACGGGTCGGCGAGCGGGTTGCGGAAGACGCCCTGGTACGAGGCGCCCGCCAGCGCGAGGACGCCGCCGACGAGGGCCACGAGGAGCACCCGGGGCAGCCGGATGTCGAGCAGCACCCGGGCGTCGATCTCGCCGAGCGGGGTGCCGACCTCGACCCCGATCCGGTCGAGGAGCGTGGAGAGGATCCCGGACGTCGGCAGCGGCGTCACGCCGCGGCTCGTCGCGACGAGGACGGCGACGAGCAGCAGGGCACCGGCGACCACGAGGGCCGCGGCGCGCTGGCGTCGCACGACGTCCATGTCCCGCTCCTGCTCTGCCGGCGGACCGGCTCCTGCGGTCCGCCCCACTTCTGGTACCTCGGCCGGTCGGCCGCCCTGCTGGACGGCCGACCGGCCGCAGGCTCACTGCTGCACGGTCATCCTGCGCTCGTCACTGCCCCGCCAGCTCGCTCGCGACGGCCGTCGTGAAGTCCGCGACGCGCGGACCCCACCGGGAGGCGATGTCGTCGTCGCCCTCGACGACGCGCCCGTTCTTCACCGCGGGGATGCCGTCGAACCCGGGCCGCTTCGCGAGCGACGCGGCCGACTGCTGGCAGCACTTGGTGTCCGCCAGGACGATGAGGTCCGGGGCCTGCTTGACGACGTACTCGGCGCTCAGCTGCGGGTACCCGCCCGAGGCGTCCTTCGCGCCGTCCGCGATGTTCGTCAGGCCGAACAGCGTGTAGATGCTGCCGATGAACGTCGCGCTCGTCGCGCTGTAGAAGGTGTTGTCGAGCTCGTGGTAGACCTTCTGGCCCTTCACGGACGCCGGCACCGAGGCGACCGCCGCGGCGATCCGGTCCTGGGTGTCCTTGACGACCTTCGTCGCGTCGTCGCCGTGACCGGTGACCTGCCCGATCGTCGCCCACTGGGCGTACGCCTCGTCGAGCGTCGCGGCCGCGGGGAGGACGAGGACGGGCACGTCGAGCTTGGTGAGCGCGGCGACGAGGCCGTTCGCGTCGTTCGACGCGATGACGAGGTCGGGCTTGTAGCCCGCGACCGCCTCGGCGTTCGGCTGGAACCCCGAGAGCTTCGTCTTCGGGGCGTCCGTCGGGTAGCTCGACTGGTCGTCGACGGCGGTGACCTGGGCGCCGGCGCCGATGGCGAAGAGCACCTCGGTCGCCGTCGGGGACAGCGACACGATGTGCGACGGCTGCGCGTCGAGGGTCACCGGGCCGTTCTGGCCGGTGACGGTCACCGGGAAGGCAGCGGGTGCGGACGACGACGCGGCGGACGGCGTGGCCGCGGACGACGCCGCGGTGACCGCCGAGGAGGACCCGCCGCAGGCGGCGAGGGTGAGCAGGCCGGCCCCGAGGGCTGCGGCGAGGACCGCGCGGCGGGACGACCCGCGGGCGGTGGTGAGGCGATGCATGAGTGCTCCGGTGATCATGGGCAGGAGCGCACGCGGGTCCCTCGCCCGACGCGCGACCCTTACCTCGAGGGTCGAGGACGTCGGTACAGGCAGGCGACCTGGCTCACCCGCCGCCCCGTGGGGCGGCCGGAACACAGTTGCGGGACAGCGCCGGACTCGCACCGGCTTCGCTGGTCTGCACCATCGGCCCCGGATACGCAACCCGGGCCCGACCCGCGAACAGTAGCAGCCACCCGTGCGGGGGCGGGCGGGCGTGGTTGGCTGGGCGGCATGGACAGCGTCGAGCTCACCGTCCGCACCGGCAGCGCGCTCGTCACCGACCTGACGGCGCAGGTCACCGACTTCTGCCGGTCGAAGGGGGACGGGCTCGTGCACGTGTTCGTCCCGCACGCCACCGCCGGGGTCGCGGTCATGGAGACCGGGTCGGGCAGCGAGCCGGACCTCGCCGACGCGATCGACCGGGTCCTGCCCCGCGAGGACGTCTACCGGCACCGGCACGGCTCGCTCGGGCACGGCCGCGACCACGTCCTGCCGGCGTTCGTCGCGCCGTCCATGACCGTGCCCGTCCTCGGCGGCCGGCCGGCGCTGGGCACCTGGCAGAGCGTCGTCCTCGTCGACAGCAACGGCGACAACCCGACCCGGCGGGTCCGGCTGTCGTTCCTGCCGGGCTGAGCGCGACACCGGTCCAGGCATGCGCGAGGGGCGCCGTCCGGTCCGGACGACGCCCCTCGGCGGTGCTGCTGTGCTGCGGTGGTCCCGCGGTCAGCCCTTGAGCCCGCCCGCGAGCAGGCCGCGGACGAAGTAGCGCTGGAGCGAGATGAACACCAGGAGCGGGACGACCATCGAGACGAAGGCGCCCGCCGTGAGCCGCTGCCACTCCTGGCCGCGCGTACCGGCGAGGTCGGCGACGGCCGCGGTGAGCGGCTTGGTCTCCGACGTACCGAACACGAGACCGACGAGCAGGTCGTTCCAGATGTAGAGGAACTGGAAGATCCCGATCGAGGCCAGCGCCGGCACGATGAGCGGCACGACGATGCTCCGGAAGATCCGGGCGTGGTCGGCGCCGTCCACCCTGGCCGCCTCCATGAGCTCACCCGGCAGGTCGCTCATGAAGTTGTGGAGCAGGAACGTCACGAGCGGCATGCCGAAGCAGACGTGCGCGATCCAGATGATGACGAACTTCCCGGTGCCCTGCGGGTCCAGCAGGCTGAACGGCCAGGCCGTCGAGAAGATCCGCAGCAGCGGGACGAGCGCCATCTGGAGCGGCACGATCTGCAGCGCGAAGATCGCGATGAAGACCCAGTCCCGGCCCTTCCAGTTCATCCACGACAGCGCGTAGGCCGCCAGGGCGCCGAAGAAGAGCGAGAACATCACCGACGGGACCGTGATGACGACGCTGTTGAGGAAGAAGTTCGCGAGCTGCCCGTTGCTGGAGGACCCGAAGAGGACCTCCTTGTAGTTCTCGAGCGTGAACGACGGGTTCGAGAAGACCGTCCACCACCCGGTCTTCTTGATGTCGTTCTCGGGCCGGAACGAGGACAGCACCAGACCGAAGGTCGGGATCGTCCAGATCGTCGCGATGACGACGACGATGATCGACACGAGCGGGCTCGTGGACTTCTTCTTGACCCGGGCCGCCTTGGCGCTGGCGGCGCCGACGACGGCCCCGGCCGAGGGCGGGGGCGTGACGACGGTGCTCATCGGGCCTCCAGCTTCTGACGACGCAGCTGACGCACCTGGTAGAAGACGACGGGCGTCACGAGGACGAACAGGACGACGGCCAGTGCGGAGCCCCAGCCCTGCTGGTTGCCGGAGAACGAGTAGAAGTACATCCCGTTCGCGATGACGCTCGTGTCGTAGTTGCCGCCGGTCATCGTGCGCACGATGTCGAAGACCTTGAGCACGCCGATCGTGATCGTCGTGAAGACGACGACGACCGTCGGCCGGATCGTCGGCAGCGTGACCTTCCAGAACATCTGCCACGCGTTGACGCCGTCGAGCCGGGCGGCCTCGATCATGTCGTTGGGGATGCCCTTGATCGCGGCCGAGAGCACGACCATCGCGAAACCGACCTGCACCCAGATCATGACCATGATGAGCAGGAAGGTGTTCCACGGCGGGTTGAGCAGCCACTGCTGCGTCTCCAGGCCGAGCTTCTTGACGACGGCGTTGAGCAGGCCGATCTGCTCGAACCGGGTGGCCTTGTAGGCGAAGACGAAGCGCCAGATGATGGCGGCCGCGACACCGGAGATGGCCATCGGCAGGAAGATGAAGATCTTCGCGACGGCCTCACGCTTCATCTTGTCGATGAGGAGCGCGTACACGAGGCCGATCGCCACGGAGATGATCGGCGTGAAGAGCACCCAGATCGCGGTGTTGCGCAGGTTGAGCAGGCCGTCGGGGTCGGTGACGACCCACTTGTAGTTGTCCAGGCCCACCCAGCTCTCACCGTTGGGGTCCTTGAACGAGAGCATCGTGGTCCGGATCGCGGGGTAGACGAGACCGAACGTCACGAGGGCCACCGGCGGGCCGATGAACCAGGCGATCTGGGCCCGGTCGCGGAACAGCCGCTTGGGCCAGTTGTCGACGATGAACATGATCGCGGCTGCGACCACGAAGAAGGCAACGATGCCGACGACCAGCATCGTCAGCTTTGACTCCCAGTTCTCCATGCCCGTCCTCCTCGACGCAAAGAGCTGGTGGGGCCGTGCAGGGGTGGGTCACTTCTCACGCAGAAAGAATGTGATCCGAGACACGTCCGGCCCGGACGCTACCGTCCGGGCCGGACCTGCGGCTACTCGAAGGTCACATCGCGGGAGCTTCCCCGCTCACGACCTCGTTGCGTGGTGCTGTGAGGACGAGCCTCAGCTGGCGGGCCAGGACTTCTCGATCGAGTCCGTCACCGACTTGGTGTCGGCCCCGGTGACCCAGTTGATCATGCCCTTCCAGAACGTGCCCGCACCGACCGAGGCCGGCATCATGTCCGAGGCGTCGAACCGGAAGACCGAGTTCGGGTCCTGGAGGATCTGCACGGACAGGATCTGGATCGGGTTCGGCGTCTGGTCGGTGACCGTCAGCACGTTCTCGGTCTTGAGGCCCTTGTGCGCCGTGATCCAGTCGCCGAGCTTCGCCTTCTCGTTCACCCAGTTGACGTCCTGCATGTAGAGCTGGACGGCCTGGGTCTCCGCCTTGTCGTTGAAGGCCGCGAGGAACTCGCCGCCGCCGAGGACCGGCTTGCCCTTCGCCGGGTCGACCGGCGGGAGGTAGAACGCGTAGACGTCGCCGTCCTCGGCCACCTTCGTGCCCTCGGGCCACTGGTTGGCGTAGAACGAGGCCTGACGGTGCATCGCGCAGTCGCCGTCGACGATCGGCTTGCCGCCGTCCTGGAACGCCGTGGTCGCGATGGACTTGACGTCACCGGTACCACCGTTGACGTACGCCGGGTTCTTGAGGATCGCACCGGCCTTGTCGAACGCGTCCTGGACCTTCGGGTCGTTGAACGGGATCTTGTGCTGCCACCACTGGTCGTAGGTCTCCACACCCTGGGTGCGGAGCATGATGTCCTCGATCCAGTCCGTGCCCGGCCAGCCGGACGCGTCACCGGACTCGAAGCCCACGCACCACGGCTTGTCGACCTTGCCGCTCTTGGCGATCGTGTCGGACAGCTTGAGGAGCTCGTCCCACGTCTGCGGGATGGCCCAGCCGTTGTCCTTGAACATCTTCGGCGAGTACCAGACGAACGACTTGACGTTGGCGCCGAGCGGCGGGGCGTAGAACGTCCCGTTGACGGTGCCGTAGGTCAGCCAGTCGGCCGGGAAGTTCGCCTTCGACGCGGTCGCGACCTTCTCCGACGCCGGCTTGACGGCGTTGAGGCCGACCAGCGTCTGGAGGAGACCGGGCTGCGGGATCGGGGCGAGGTCAGGGGCGTTGTTGCCCTTGACGCGCACCTGGAGCTGGGCCTCGAACTCGCCCGAGCCGTTCCACTGGATGTCGATCCCCGTGCACTTCTGGAAGTGCTCGAAGGACTTCTCGAAGCGCTCGGCCTCGACGTCACGGATCGAGCTGTAGATCTCGACCTTCGCGTTGTTGAAGGTGCCGTACTGCGCGACGTCGGCGCACTCGGCGCTGCCCGTCGAGCCTCCGGCCGTGCCGGTTGCCGTGCCGCCACTGCTGGAGCCACCGCACGCCGACAGGGCGAGGGCGACACCGAGGGCACTCGCGACCGCGGTGCTACCGCGGCGCCAGGTGCGTGCTGCCATGGACTTTCCTCCCGGTCCAACGACGACCCGAGCGTCTTCGCCCGGGCTGCGTTCGGCGCTATGAAAGCGTTTTCGTAACGCCGTGGCAACAGCCGGACAGCACCGAGGCGGTAACGATTCGGTCACGTACCCGAAATCACCCACTTCCCGGGACGTCCGCTTTTTGGGAGCGCTCTCAGTCGAGAGCGACCCAAGCCCACGGACTCTTGGGGGTGGGGTGGTTCCAGGCACGGGACCGGGCGTCTCCGCCGGTGATCCCCATGCTGCTACCAGGGGGGACGCTACATGCTCCTGTGGTCGCGGTCACGGCCGAACGGCCCGCCGCGCGGGTTCGTGACCGTTTCGTTTCCGACCTCTCACAGGCCGGCCGGCGCGCGGCTCAGCCCGTGGTGCCCGCTGCCAGGCGCCGCATCGCCGTCTGGACGACGGTCACGAGGGCCTGCTTCGTGGCCGCCCTGGAACGTGCGTCGGTGTAGATCACCGGGACGTCGGCGGGGACCGCCAGCGCCGACCGGACGTCGTCCAGGGCGTGCCGGGCGACGCCCTCGAAGCAGTTCACGGCGACGACGAAGGGGATGCCCCGGGACTCGAAGTAGTCGACGGCGGGGAAGCACTGGTCGAGCCGGTCGGTGTCGACGAGGACGACCGCACCGATCGCGCCGCGGACCAGGTCGTCCCACATGAAGAGGAACCGGTCCTGCCCGGGCGTCCCGAACAGGTACAGCCACAGGTTGCCCGGCAGCGTGATCCGGCCGAAGTCCATCGCGACGGTCGTCGAGGTCTTGCGGTCGCTGACCATGCCGGCGTCGTCGACGCCGACGGAGTGCTCGGTCATCGCCGCCTCGGTGGAGAGCGGCTCGATGTCGGAGATCGACCCGATGAACGTCGTCTTGCCGACGGCGAACCCGCCCGCGACGACGATCTTCACGACGGTCGGCGGAGCCTGGCCCCCCTGCTGCGGCACGGCCGGGCCGGCGGCGGCCGGGGCCACGACGTCAGAGCGCGGAAATGCCATTGAGAACACTCTCCAGGACTGCGAGCGCGGCCGCCCCGGAGCGGGGGTCGGCCGGGTCGGACAGGGAGGCCTGGGTGAGGCCGTGGACGCGCACCGCACCGGCCTCCGCGAGGTCGGCGACGAGCACCCGGACGACGCCCACGGGCAGGTGCGCGTGGGCCGAGATCTCTGCCACCGACAGGTACTGCCCGGTCGTCAGCTCGAGGATCCGGCGGCTCTCCGGACCGGCCAGGGACGCCGTGGCAGCCGCGGAGGGCGAGGCGAGCCGGGGCGCCGAGTACGTTGCGCTGGAACGGTTCTCGGCCCCCGGCCCGGCGCCCTGGCCGGGGACGGCGGGTGGGTCCGTCGGCACGACGAGGCACTCGACGAGCGCCTCGATGGGCAGGTCGTCGCCGCTGGGTCGGGTCCGGCCGCCGGTCACCATGTAGGGCCGGACCGAGGGTGCGTCGACGGCCTCGTCGGCACCGCCGTCGGGGTGCTCGGCGCGGGCGTCGCGGGGGAAGGGGCTCATCGGCGGATCAGCCCCCGACGACCGCGCGGGTCGGGCCGGCGACCGGGAGGTGCGCGCGCATCTCGGAGACGAGCTGCGGGGTGAGCGTCGTCTCCGTGCGGCTCACGAGGAGAGCCATCTCGTAGCCGACGAGCCCGACGTCGGACGTCGCGTCGGCGACGACCGCGAGGACGGACCCGTCGGAGATCGTCATGAGGAGCAGGAACGAGGCGTCCATCTCGACGATCGACTGCCGGACCTCGCCGGCACCGAGCTGCCGGGCGGCGCCGCGGGTCAGGCTCGAGAGCCCGGCGACGATCGCGGCGAGCTGGTCGCCGCTCGTGCGGTCGAGCTCGTCGGACATCGCCATGAGCAGCCCGTCCGCCGAGACGGCGAGGGTGTGGCGGACGCCGGGGACGCCGCGGACGAAGTTGTCGAGCAGCCAGCCGAAGGTGGCCGCCTCGGTGCTCAGCTGGGTCACGGTCGCGTCCTCCGGGTCGTCGGTGCCGTCGGTTCCTGCTCAGGTGCTGCGGACGGTTCGGGTGCGGCTGCGCGCCCGGTCATGCGTCGTGCTCCGGGACCGGGACCCGCCGCGCCCGGCGCACGCCGTCGGTGAAGCCGGCGACGGTCGAGCGGACGCCGTCCGCGGTGCGCGGCCGGGGCGGGAGCGCCGCCGCCGGTGCATCGGGCGCCGCCCCGCGGCGGACCCGTGAGGGCAGCCCGCCGGCGGGCGCCGGGTCGGGCAGCGGCGTGCCGGGCTCGGCGAACCGCTCGGGCGGGTGGCTGCCGAACAGCGGCGCGGCGAGCGCCTCGGCCGCGAACGTCTCCGCCGGCCGCAGCCCGTGGTGGCCGTGGCCCTGCAGCTCCGGCACCTCCGCGGCGGGGCCGGCCGACATCGGCGGTGCGGACGGCGCGGGGGTCGGCGCCGGTGCGGGGGCCGGCGTCCGCCGGGTCAGCGACTCGGCGGGGGCCGCGTGGACGGTCGTCGGGCTGTACGACGAGAGCCGGCTCAGCTCGTTGAGCGCCTCGGACGTGATCGCGTGCCGCAGCCGCTCCTCGTCCTGGTCCTCGCCGCGGGCCCACGGCTTGGCCGGCGCGGCGTCCTTGCCGGGGAACAGGTCCGGCGACTCCGGCGGGAGCCAGCCGATGCCCTCCCGGATCGCCCGCCGGCTCGGCGGCTCCTCGGAGGTCACGGCCCGCCGGACGAGCTCGGCCGGGACGTCCGCCGGCCGCTCGGGCGCGCGGCCCCGGGCGTCGGCGGCCTTGGCCCGGCGCCCGCGCAGGAGACCGCCGCGGTGCTGGTGCGCGGCGGGGAGGATGTCGACGGTCATCGCGCCGAGCGGGACGCTGACGCCGGACGGCGTGGGCGCCTCGGGCTCGGGCTCCGACGTGTGCCCGGCCGGCGGGACCGGGGCCGGGGCAGGCGCCGCAGGGACGTCCTCGTCGGGCAGTTCCCGGACGAGCGGCGACCTGGCGGGCAGCGGCGGCGGGACCGCGACCGGTGCCTCGGCGGGCGGCTCGGCGAGCGCGACGGGTTCGGGCAGCGGCTCGGGCAGGCCGAGGCCCTCGGCGAACAGGGCCGGGCCGTGGTCGACGACGAAGTCCGGGTCGGTCAGCGGGTCGTACGCCGCCGGCGGCACGGGCTCGGGGTCGGCCGGGGCGGGCTCTTGCGCGACGGGCTCCGCCACGACGGGCTCCGCCACGACGTCCGGCGCTTCCGCCGCACTGTCGAGCGGTGCGAGGCCGGCGAGGTACACCTCCATCGGCTCCGGCGGTGCGAGCGGGACGACGTCCTCCTCGACGTCCTCCTCGACGTCCTCCTCGACGTCGTTCTCGACCTGGGCGGCCGGCTCGACGACCTCGCTCGTGCCGGCTTCGAGGTCGACGACGAACTGCAGCCCGGGCAGGTCGGTAGCGGGGGCGTCGACCGGTTCCGCGCCGGCCCGGGTGGCCTGCTGAACGGCCCCGGCGGAGACCGGGACCGGCTGCGGGACAACGGGTCCGGCCGGGATCCAAGGGCCGTCGGTCGCGGCGTCCGGGGCTTGGTCGACGGCGTCGTCGGCACCGGCCGGTTCCGCCGTCCCCTCGACGGTCCCGGCGACGAAGACGACGGCGCCGAGGTCGACGTGGGCGACGGTGCCGCCACCGGCCCCGGCCGCCAGGTGCACGCGCGCACCGATCTTCGCGGCGAGCCGGGCGACGACGAAGAAGCCGAGCCGCTGGCTGCCGACGACGTCCGCGACGCCGCCGTTCGCGAGCCGCGCGTTGGCGTCGGCGAGCTCGGCGCCGGACAGCCCGATCCCCGAGTCCCGGACGCTCACCCGCACGCCGTCCACCATGGCCCGGGTCTCCACGAGCACCGGGGCACCCGGGTCGGAGAAGGCCGCCGCGTTCTCGACGAGCTCCGCGACGAGGTGCGCCGCGGGCAGCGCGAGGTGCGCGACGACGGGCGGGTCGGCCATGACGTTGAGCCGCACCCGGTCGAAGTGCTCGATCTCGCTCACCGCGGTGCGGACGACGTCCGACAGCGGCATGGGCGCCCGCAGCCGGCGGCCGCCGTCCGCCCCGGCGAGCACGAGCAGCGACTCGGCGTTGCGGCGCATCCGGGTCGCGAGGTGGTCGAGCCGGAAGAGGTTCTCCAGGCTCTCCGGGCTCTCCTCGGTGCGCTCGAGCTGGTCGATGAACGCGAGCTGGCGCGACAGCAGCACCTGGTTGCGGCGGGCGACGCTGACGAACATGTCGGCGACGGCCGCCCGCAGCCCCGCCTGCTCGTGGGCGACCTCGAGGGTCGTCGCGTTGACCGACCGGAAGGCGAGCGCGAGCGCACCCACCTCGTCGGTGCCGTCGACGACCACCTCGGGGAGCGTGACGTCCTGCCCGGTCGCGACCTTGCCGACGATCCCCGGGAGCTCCGACGCCAGGCGCGTGACGTCGTCCGTCAGCCGGCGCAGCGGCGCCGTGATCCGCCGCGAGAGGACGAGAGCGAGGAGCACGCTCACCCCGACGAGCGCGACGACGGAGCCGAGCGCGACCGCCGCCCGGAGCCGGGCCGCGGCGACCCGGTCCTCGGCCTGGGTCGAGGCGGTCGCCGACACGAGGTGGGCCACCTGCCGGAGCTGCTCGGCGCGCTGCCCCGTCGTGAACACCCAGTCGGCCTCGGTGACCGGGACCTGCTCCGACGTGCCGGCGCCCGCGAGCGCCGTCCGCAGCCGGCCGAGGTCGGCGTCGGTGACCCGGCCGGACGTGAGCGCCGCGGTGAGGGCGGTGATCTGGGACGACGTCCCGTGGGCGCGCACCTCCTCGATCGTGCGGTCCTCGTCGAGGACGGCGATCGCGAGGTCGCGCTGCTGGGCGCCGGTCGGGGTGCCGCCGCGGATCATCGCGAGCCCGGCGAGCTGCTCGCGGGAGGCGGCCTCGCCGACCCGACCGAGCAGGGAGGCGACCGTGAGCGGCTGCGCGAGCGCCCGGTCCGTGAGGCCCTCGGCGATCCCGCCGGGGAGGTCGACGTCCGTGCGGACGACGTCGGTGTAGATCTGCTCGGCGAGCGCGGCGTCGACCGTGCCGGCGTCGATGCCGTCCCGGACGCCCCGCAGCCGGGTGTGCGCCTGCTGCGACCGGTCGACCGCGGCCGCGGCACCCGCCGACAGGGCGGACACGTCCGACGTCACGAGCGCGAGGTTGAGCGCGGAGACGTCGGCGTCGGTGCGCTCGCGGGCGGCGGTGAGCGCGGCCCGCGCGGACAGGTCCCCGCCGAGCACCTGCAGCGATGTGAGCCGCTCCTGCTGGAGCGACGCGGCGACCCGGCCGAAGCCGTCACCGGCGGCCGACAGCCGGCCCGCCCGCTGCGCCGCCGCAGCATCCGAGAGGGCGGTCACGGCGACCGCCCCGGAGGCGACCGCCATCGCGAGCACCGGCAGTGCGAGGACGGCGAGGACCTTCCACCGGATGCCCAGGTGTCGAAGCATGCAGGACGTCAGCTCCCCTCGCCGCAGCACCGCGATGTGGAAGGGCACACCGGGTGTCGGGCCTTCATCGGCATCCGGCCGGCGATCATCGAGGGGTTCCGGGGGAGGTTCACCCGGGCGTCGCAGGCGGGTGTCCGCCGTCCGGGCGACTGCGCTGGCACGGCTCGACGGGCCCGCGACACTGGGTCCGTGCCGATCACGTCCGCCCCGCACCCGTCCGGAGCAGCCGGTGACGAGGGCTCCCCCGGCCGTACGGCCGTGGTCGTGCTCGCCGGTGGCTCCGCGCGGCGCTGGGGCGGCCGGGACAAGACCGCCGCGGTGCTCGCGGGGCGGGCCGTCGTCCTCCACGTGGTGGACGGCGCACGCACCGTCCTCGGGGCGGGCGTCCCGGTCGTCGTCGTCGCCCCGGCCGACCACCCGGCGGCCGACGGGCTCGCCGCAGCGGGCGCCCGGCTCGTGCGGGAGGACCCGCCCGGCGGCGGACCGGTCGCCGGTCTCGCGGCGGGGCTCGCCGCGCTGCCGGCCGACGTCGACGTCGTCGCGGTCGTCGCCGGCGACGTCCCGTTCGGCGGGCCTGCGCTGGGCCGGACGACGCGGGCCCTGCGCGCCGACCGCACCCTCGACGCCGTCCTCGGCGAGGACCCGCTCGGCCGGCGGCAGCCGCTGCTCGGCGCCTACCGGCTCGCGCCGCTGCGGGCGGCGCTGGCCGCCGCCCCCGTCGACGGCCGCTCGGTGCGCTCGGTGCTCGACACCCTGACCGTCGCCCTGGCGCCCGTCGACACCCGCGAGTCGCTCGACCTCGACACCCCCGAGGACCTCGCCGTCGCTGCGGCCCTGCTCGACCCGCGGTGACCCCCGCCCTCGGGCTGGCGGCCGCGCTCGCGGTCGTCACCGGCTTCCTGCCGTGGCCGGACGCCGTGGTGACCCTCGAGCGGATCTGGCCCGTCCTCGCCTTCCTCGTGGCCGTGACCGTCGTCGCCGAGCTCGCCGACGCCGCGGGGCTCTTCGAGGTCGCGGCGGCCCGGGCGGCCCGGCTCGCCCGCGGCCGGGTGCTCGCGCTGTGGCTGCTCGTCGTCGCCCTCGCGACGGCGACGACCGTGCTGCTCTCGCTCGACACGACCGCGGTGCTGCTCACCCCGGTCGTCCTCGCGCTCGCCGCCCGGCTCGGCCTGTCGCCGGTGCCGTTCGCGATGACGACGGTGTGGCTGGCGAACACGGCGTCCCTGCTGCTGCCCGTCTCGAACCTGACGAACCTGCTCGCCGTCGAGCGCGTCGGCTGGAGCGCGGCCCGCTGGGCCGGGCAGCTCTGGGCGCCGGCACTCGTGTGCGTCGTCGTCCCGGTCGCGGTGCTGTGGCTGCTGCACCGGCGGGAGCTGCGCGGCCGGTACGTCACCGAAGCACCCGCCGGCACCGAGGTGGACGACGTCCCGCTGCTGCGGCTCGCCGGGCTCGTCTGCGCCGGGCTCGGGGTCGCCGTCGCGGCCGGCGCCCCGCCGTGGGCGGCCGCCGGGGCGGCGGCCGTCGTCCTGCTCGTGGCGTTCGCGCTGCGCCGTCGCGAGGTGCTCACGACCGGGCTCGCCCCGGTCGGTCTCGTCGTCACGACGGTGTCGATCTTCCTCGTGGTCGCCGCTCTCGACGAGCACGGTCTCGCGACGCTGCTCCGGGACGCCGCCGGGACCGCCGGTGCCGTCGCGCCGTCCGGGTTCGTCGACGCGCTGCGGGTCGCGGCGACCGGCGCCGTGTCGAGCAACGTCGTCAACAACCTGCCCGCCTACCTCGCCGTCGAGGGCGCCGTGCACGCCGGACCGGGCAGCGACCCGACCCGGCTGCTCGCCCTCGTCGTCGGCACGAACGCCGGCCCGCTCGTCACGGTGTGGGCCTCGCTCGCGACCCTGCTGTGGCGGTCGCGGTGCCGGGCCAGGGGGGTGCGGATCAGCGCGTTGCGGTTCGCGGCCGAGGGGCTCGCGTGCGTCGTCCCGATGCTCGTGCTCGCGACCGCAGTGCTCGTGATCACGCGCTGAGGAGGTCACCGGAAGGTCACTCCCCACCCGCCGACCCGCGGCGGTGGGCCATGCTCGACCCATGACGGACGACGTTCGACGCGCCAAGGACCGGCTCCTGCACAACCTGCGGCTCCAGGAGCACGTGTTCGCCGGGGTGGCCGCGGCGCTGCCCCGCTGGCTCGAGGTGTGCGGCGTCGTCGCCGAGTCGCAGGACCGGGCGGACGCCGTGGCCCGGGTCGGTGCGCTGCTGGGCCTCGACGCCGAGCAGGCGGCCGCCGTCCTCGACCTGCAGGTGCGGCGGTTCAGCCGCGGCGAGCGCGCGGACATCGACGAGCAGCTCGCCGAGCTCCGGCAGCAGATCGACGCCGTCGACCTCAGCGCGTGACGGACCGCCCGGTGCCGGGGCCCGACCTCGCGGCACGCTGCGACGCGGAGCCGAAGGCCCTGCGGCGCAGCGACTTCCGGGTGCTGCGTGCGCTGCCGACGCGCTGGTCGGACGACGACACGTACGGCCACGTGAACAACGTCGTCCACTACCTCATGTTCGACACCGCCGTGAACGGCTGGCTCATCGAGGCGGGCGGTACCGACATCCGCACGCTGCCGGCGATCGGGCTCGTCGTCGAGACCGGCTGCCGGTACCTCGCCGAGCTGCGCTTCCCGGAGACGGTCACCGCCGGCATCGGCCTGGAGAAGGTCGGCTCGAGCAGCGTCGTCTACCGGCTCGCGCTCTTCGGCGAGCACGCCGAGGAGCCGGCCGCGGTCGGCCGCTTCGTGCACGTGTACGTCGACCGCGGGACGCGTCGGCCGGTGCCCGTGCCCGACGAGGTCCGGGCGGCGCTCAGCCTGCTGGGCTGACGCCGTCCTCGGTGCCCGCCTCCTCGCGCCACGCCGCCCAGATGCCCCGGACGAGGTCGCGGACGTCCTGGTCGGTCCCGAGCAGGCCGGACGCGTCCTGCCCGGACCGGGCGGCGGCGTCCGCCGGCATCGTCATCATCGGCAGCAGGGCGAGGGCGGTGGCGCTGAAGAGGTCCCACGCCGCGGGATCGGCCGGGTCGTGCGGTGTGCCGTCCTCGTCCGGGAGCGCCATCGGGACCGCCTCCGGGTCGGCGACGTGCCGGATCACGAGGCCCTCGACGAGCGCCGAGAGGACCGTCGAGAAGGTGTGCACGGTGAACGGCGGGCGGGGCACCCAGCCGAACGCGGCGAAGAGCGCCTCGTAGAGCGGTTCGAGGGACTCGTTGAGCACCGCGTACTGGTGGTGCAGGAGCTGGCGGGTCGCCTCGTCGCGACGGGCGAGCGCCGACAGCGCCAGGGTGAGCGCGAGCTCGGGGCGGTCCAGGCCGGCGACCATGTTCGCGCGCGCGTTACGGCGGACGATCTCGTCCGGGGCGTCGAGCACCTCGAGCGCCACGGTGACGTCCGAGACGGTCTCCGCCGTCGGCAGGATCTCCGGCGACAGCACCCACCGGAGCAGGTCGTGCCGGTAGGACTCCTGGTCGTTCCAGTGGTGGTAGAACGCGCCGATCGTCCGCCCGGCCCGGCGGGCGACCTCGGGGGCCGTGACCTGGTCGAGGATGCGGCCGACCGGTTGCTCCCGCAGGAGCTCGGCGCCGGCAGCCAGCAAGGAGGCCCGGGTCTGCTCGCCGGCTTCCGCCCTCGACCGGCGACCGGGGAAGTCTTCGGTCATCGCGCCCCCCATCTCACAGGGGTGAAGCGTTCCATGACCAGCCGGGCGGTGGGGGCGACCGGGCCGAACGGGCCGAACGGGGGACGCCGCAGGCGCACATATCACCTACTATCTGATGTGCGGCATCGACCCGGCGGCCTCGGCCGGCGGGTGGATGTGAAGGCCGGTCACCCGGTGCCCGTCGACACGTCACACACGACAGGCGGGCCGGGACGGGGCGGTACCGACGTCGTGCGTGGTCCTGGGGGCAGGGCTCGTGTGCGGGGCGGCTCCGGGTGACCGACCTCGCGCCTGGTCTGCGGCCCGGCGGCCGGTCCTCAGAACCGACGGACCGCACCGCCGGGCGGCGGACAGGGGCCGCCCGTCTCGGGGCGCCGCAGGTCCCGCCCCGGCCGTAGGGTCGACCCATGCTGGCCGTCGTCGTCACCGCGCCCGGAGGGCCCGAGGTCCTCGCCCTGCAGGAGGTGCCGGACCCCGTCGCGGGCCCCGGCCAGGTCGTCCTCGCCGTCGCGGCGTCCGCCGTGAACCGCGCCGACATCATGCAGCGGATGGGCCACTACCCACCGCCCCCCGGGGCGCCCGACCACCCGGGGCTCGAGGCGAGCGGCACCGTCGTCGAGGTCGGCGAGGACGTCGAGGGCTGGGCCGTCGGTGACGAGGCCTGCGCGCTGCTCGCGGGCGGCGGCTACGCCGAGAAGGTCGCGGTGGACGCCGGTCAGCTGCTCCCGGTGCCGGAGGGCGTCTCCCTCGTGGACGCCGCCGCGCTGCCCGAGGTCACGTGCACCGTGTGGAGCAACGTCTTCATGCTCGCCGGCCTGCGGCCGAGCGAGACGCTCCTCGTGCACGGCGGCTCGAGCGGCATCGGCACGATGGCGATCCAGCTCGCCCGACAGGTCGGTGCCACCGTCGCGGTCACCGCCGGTTCGGCGGCCAAGCTCGCCGCCTGCGAAGCGCTCGGCGCGACGATCCTCGTGAACTACCGGGAGCAGGACTTCGTCGAGGTCGTCAGGGAGGCGACCGGCGGCCGGGGCGCGGACGTCGTCCTCGACAACATGGGCGCGAAGTACCTGGGCCGCAACGTCGACGTCCTCGCGACCGCCGGCCGGCTCGTCGTCATCGGCCTGCAGGGCGGCACGAAGGCCGAGCTCGACCTCGGCACCCTGCTGCGCAAGCGTGCGGCGGTGCTCGCGACGACGCTGCGCTCCCGGCCCGCCGCGGAGAAGGCGACGATCGTCGCGAGCGTCCGCGAGCACGTCTGGCCGCTCGTCGCGGACGGCGTCGTGCGGCCCGTCGTCCACGCGCGGATCCCGCTCGCCGAGGCCGCCCGCGCGCACGCCCTCGTCGAGGCCTCGGATCACATCGGCAAGGTGCTGCTCACGGTCTGACCGCCGGCCGGGTCGCCGTCGGCCGTGCCGCGACGCCACGCCGGCGGGACGACGAGCCCACGGCGCCGGGCGGTCACCCAGAGCACGGCGGAGACGGCGAGGCAGACGACGACCGCGGCGGGTGAGGCCTCGACGCCGAACCCGCCACCGGTGAGCGCGTCCCGGCCGGCGACCGGGGCCGACGACCAGAGGCTGCCGCCGGTGTCGTTGCCCGAGACGGCCACCCCGAACACCCCGCCCTGCACGTAGTTCCACGCCGCGTGCAGCCCGATCGGCAGCCAGAGCCGGCCCGTGACGACGTACGCCAGGCCGAGCATGAGGCCGGCCTCCACGGCGATCGCGAGCGCGCCCCAGACGGTCGCGCCGGGGTTCGCGAGGTGCGCGGCACCGAAGAGCACCGCGGAGCCGGCGAGGGCTCCGTACGTGCCGACGACCAGGGAGAGCCGGCGGAAGAGGATGCCCCGGAAGAGGATCTCCTCGCCGACCCCGGAGACGACGCCGACGGCGAACGCGGTGCCCGTCGCCCCGAGCCCGCTGCCGCCGCGGACCGTGTAGAGGCCGCCGAGCACGAGGGCACCGAGCGCGAGGCTGAAGGCGGCCGCCCCGACGACGAGGCCGAGGGCCAGCTCGCGCGGGGCGGGCCCGAGGGCCAGCTCGGTCGCCGGTCGCTTCTCGATCCACCGGGTCAGGGCGACGTACACCGCCGCGAAGGCGGCGGCACCGAGCAGCGCGGCCGGCCAGACCAGCGCCGGGACGGGCGAGGCGTCCGCGGCCAGGGCGAGCGCCTGGACACCGCCGTAGAAACCGAGGAACCCGAAGAACCACGGCAGCATGACGAGCAGCGGGACGCCGTACCGCCGCCACCCGCCCGGAGCGGGTCCGTCCGGAGCGGGTCCGTCCGTCGTACGACCGCCGGTCGGGTCGGTCATCGCAGGCACCTCGCGCATCGTTCGGGTCGTCCGGGCCGCCCGGACCGGACGACGGGGATCACGCTGCCACGTGCGGCGCCCGGCGTCGTCCATCGATCGGCGGACCGGACGCGGACCCATTGCCTCCGCCGTCCGGACGATCTACGGTCCAGGCACCGGCAACGCCGCCGGGCTGCCGAGGAGCGCGTATGGCCGAGATCCGGGGTTTCGCGAACGGTCCCTACGAGCGCCTCGCCGACGTCCTGTCGGCGACCCTCGACGACGGTTCCGACCTCGGTGCGAGCGTCGCGGTGACGGTGGACGGCGAGTTCGTCGCCGACTTCTGGGGCGGGTGGGCGGACTCCGACCGGACGGCACCCTGGCAGCAGGACACGATCGTCAACACCTGGTCGACGACGAAGACCATGACCGGCCTCGTCGCGCTCATGCTCGTCGACCGCGGGCTCGTCGACCCGGACGCACCCGTCGCGACCTACTGGCCCGAGTTCGCGCAGAACGGCAAGGAGGGCGTGCTCGTCCGGCACGTCCTCAGCCACTCCTCCGGGGTCTGCGGCTGGGAGCAGCCGGTCGTCCAGGAGGACGTCTACGACCAGGACAAGAGCGCGAAGATCCTCGCGGCGCAGGCGCCCTGGTTCGAGCCGGGCAGCGTCGTCGGGTACCAGGCGATCGTCCACGGCCACCTCGTCGGGGAGATCGTGCGCCGGGTCACCGGCCGCAGCCTCGGCACGTTCTTCGCCGAGGAGGTCGCCGGGCCGCTCGGCGCGGACTTCCACATCGGGCTCGCGCCGGAGCACGACGCCCGGGTCACGCCGGTGCTGCCGCCGCCGCCGCTGCCGTTCGACTTCGCGACGCTCGACCCGGCCTCGCCGATGTACAAGACCTTCACCGGGCCGCCGGTCGGGGCGGACTTCGCGAACACGGCCGAGTGGCGGCGGGCCGAGATCGGCGGCGCGAACGGCCACGGCAACGCGCGGTCGGTCGCCCGGGTGCAGTCCGTCGTCGCGAACGGCGGCACCCTGGACGGCGTCCGGCTGCTGTCGCCGGAGACGGTCGACCGGATCTTCGCGGTGCAGGCCGAGGGCGTGGACGTCGTCCTCGCGGTGCCCGTGCGGCACGGCCTGGGCTACGGGCTGCCCAGCGAGGCGGTCCCCTACGTGCACGACAACGGGCGGGTCTGCTTCTGGGGCGGCTGGGGCGGGTCGCTGGTCGTCGTCGACGCCGCCCGCCGGACGGTCTTCAGCTACATGATGAACCGGATGGCCCCCGGCGTCGTCGGCGGCCCGACCGCCGAGAAGCTGCTCACGGTCTTCAACACGATCTGACCGCACCGCCCCGAACGGCTGCGCCGAGAGCGGATCTGCCTGGGGCAGAAAGGGTTCCGGCAGGGCGTGGCCGCTCCGCACGATGGCTGCACGCGACGTCACCGCCCCGGTGGCGCACGGCAGCAGCACCGCGGAGGAACCATGACAACGACCCTCGAGTCACCGGGCGCGGACCTGCGCCACGACGACCAGCTGACCGCCCGGCTGCTCCACGAGCGCATCATCGTGCTCGGCACCGCGGTCGACGAGGCCGTCGCCAACCGGATCTGCGCGCAGCTCCTCCTGCTCTCGGCGGAGGACCCGCGCACAGACATCAGCCTGTACATCAACTCCCCCGGCGGCTCCGTCACCGCCGGCCTGGCGATCTACGACACGATGCAGCTCATCCCGAACGACGTCTCGACGCTCGCGATGGGGATCGCCGCGAGCATGGGGCAGTTCCTGCTCTGCGCGGGCACAGCGGGCAAGCGGTCGAGCCTGCCGCACGCGCGGATCATGATGCACCAGCCGTCGGCCGGGATCGGGGGCACCGCGTCCGACATCGCCATCCAGGCCGAGAACCTCGAGCACACGAAGGCCGTCATGCAGCGGCTCACCGCCCTGCACACCGGGCAAACGGAGCAGACCGTCGCCGAGGACAGCGACCGGGACCGCTGGTTCACCGCGGAGCAGGCCCGCGAGTACGGGATGGTCGACCAGGTCGTGTCCGGGCTCACCGACGTCCGGCCGGCGACCGCCCGCCGGAAGGTGGGGCTGGCATGAGCGCTGCATCCATGAACGGCGGGTCCATGAGCTACACGATCCCCACCGTCATCGAGCGGACGCCGAACGGGGAGCGGGCGTTCGACGTCTTCAGCCGGCTGCTCTCCGAGCGCATCATCTTCCTCGGGACGCAGATCGACGACGGCGTCGCGAACGTCGTCATGGCCCAGCTGCTGCACCTGGAGTCGGAGAACCCGGACGCCGAGATCGGGCTCTACATCAACTCCCCGGGCGGCTCGTTCACCGCGGCGATGGCGATCTACGACACGATGCAGTTCGTCCGCCCGGACGTGTCGACGTTCTGCATGGGGCAGGCCGCGTCGGCCGCCGCGGTGCTGCTGGCGTCCGGGGCGCCGGGCAAGCGGTTCGTCCTCGACCACGCGCGGATGCTGCTGCACCAGCCGTCGAGCCAGGGCGAGGGCACGGTCTCCGACCTGGCACTGCAGGCGCGCGAGATCCTCAGGGTGCGCTCCGCCGTCGAGGAGGTGCTGAGCCGGCACACCGGCCAGGACGTCGAGCGGCTGCGGCGCGACCTCGACCGGGACCGGGTCTTCACCTCGCGCGAAGCCGTCGAGTACGGGCTCGCGGACGACGTCATCGTGCGGCGGCCGGGGGTGCGGGACGCCGCGCGGGCCTCGTGAGGCTCAGGCCGCCAGGAGGGTGACGGAGGCCCGGTAGTCGTTCCGGGGCAGGTGCGGAGCGGCTGCCGGGCCGGCCGGCCAGGTGGTGAGGTCGAGCGTCCCGAGGGCGCCGGCGAGCAGCGCGTGCGCCCGGCCGAGCAGGTCGACGAGGCGCAGCTCGAGGGCCCCGGCGACCGCGGCGAGGATCTCCGAGGAGGCCTCCTTGCGGCCGCGCTCGACCTCGGACAGGTAGGGCACCGAGACGCCCGCCGCGTCGGCGACGTGCCGGAGCGTGCGGCCCTGGCGGTGCCGCTCGTCCCGCAGGACGGCGCCGACGACGGTGCGCCACAGCGGGTCCAGGGCGGTTCTCTGGTCGGGCACGGCGCGCTCCTTCCCGGGGGGACCCTCACGACGGTAGGCGCTCGCCGGGCCCCGCCGGAACGGTCGCGGGCCGGTTTGAGCCGTCGGCGTAACGCCGACGCCTCGACCGGCCCGCCGGGTCAGGAGTGCGGGCGGCCCACGACGTGGAGGATGCCGCCGCTCGCCCGCACGACGACGAAGCCGCCGGGCTTGGCCGCGCGCCCGGTCGCGTCGTCGGGGACGTCGTCGGGGCGGACCTGCGTGACCTCGCCGTCGACGAGCAGTGCGAACCGCTCACCGGGAGGCGCCGGCCACAGCAGGCTCACGAGCGGCCGTTCGGCGGCGTTCGCGACCGAGCGGTGCCCGGCCCGCACCGTGGCGACCTCGCCGTCCCAGGCGACGGCGACGGCCGACGCGCGCGGGCGCCCGTCGGCGTCCGTCGTGAGGAGCATGGGCGTCGTCCCGTACCCGGACGACACCTCCAGGAGCTTCTCGAGCTCGACCTTGACGCTCATGGACTCATCCTCCACCACACCTCGTCCACCACGGCTGTCGGTGCGGGCACCTAGCCTTGGTGACCATGGCCGACGCCTTCGAGTTCACCGCCGAGCTCTTCCGCTGGGAGGGCAACGCCGCCTGGCACTTCCTCGGGCTGCCGGAGGACGTCACCGACGAGATCGACGAGCGGTGGGGCAACGCCGCCGGCGGCTTCGGCGCCGTCCCGGTCGAGGTGACGATCGGCACCACCACGTGGCAGACGTCGATCTTCCCCGACACCAAGCGCGGCTGCTACGTGCTGCCCGTGAAGAAGCCGGTGCGCACCAAGGAGAAGCTCGAGGACGGGACCGTCGCGGCGGTGACCCTCACCGTGCGGCTGTCCTAGGGCTCACCCCAGCGCGGCGACCGCCTCGAGCAGCCGGTCGACGTCCTCGTCGCTCGAGTAGACCGACAGGCTGGCCCGGACGGCGGACCCGCTGTCCCGGATGCCCAGCAGGCCGGCGAGCTCCCACGCGTAGTTGTGGCCGGACCACACGTTGACCTCGGCCTTCGCACAGTGCTCCGCGACCTGGTCGGGGGTCAGCCCGCGCACCCGGAACCAGATCGTCGGCGCCTGCAGGGCCGGGCTGCCGAAGCGCTCGACGTGGTCCATCGCGGCCAGGCCCGCGATCATCCGGGCCAGCAGGGCCTGCTCGTAGGCCTCGACGGCGGCCATCGAGGCGAGGATGCGCTCCCGGCGGGGGGCGTCCGGGCCGGGCTGGCCGCCCGCGCCGGCGAGGGCGCCGAGCCCGGCGACGTGGTCGACCGCCGCCGCCATGCCGGCGTGCTGGGCGAAGGGCGAGGTGCCGTACTCGAAGCGGTCCGGGACGTCGGTCGAGGACGACGCGAGCTTGTCCGGCATGACCGTCTCGAGGAGGGCCGGCTCCCCGACGACGGTCGCGAGGTGCGGGCCGGACCACTTGTAGGCGCTCGTCGCGTAGAAGTCGGCGCCGAGGGCCGCGACGTCGACCGGCACGTGCGGCGTCGCGTGGACGCCGTCGACGTAGACGAGCGCGCCGGCGGCGTGGGCGGCGTCCGCGATCGCCCGGACGTCGGGCCGGGTGCCGATGACGTTCGACGCGGCGGTGACGGCGACGAGCCGGGTCCGCTCGGAGAGGTGCTCGGTGACCGCCTCGACGGGCAGCTCGACGTCGGGCAGCGTCGGCACGGCCCAGCGCACGGTCACCCCGGCGCGCTCGGCGGCCTGCACCCACGGGCGCACGTTGGCGTCGTGGTCGAGCCGGGTCACGACGATCTCGTCGCCGGGCTTCCACGTCTTCGAGAGGCCGTCGGCGAACCGGTAGGTCAGCGCGGTCATGCTCGGCCCCAGCGCGACCCCCTCGACCGCCGGCGCCCCGACGAGGTCGACGATGCCCTCGCGGGCGGCCCTCGACGCGGCGTCCGACCGCTTGGAGGCCGCGAAGTACGCGCCGTGGTTGCCGATGCCGGCGGCGTAGGTCGCCGACTCGGCGTCGATGACGGACCGCGGGACCTGGGTGCCGGCCGCGCCGTCCAGGTAGGCCCACCCGTCGGCCAGCGCCGGGTAGAGCGCCCGCACCTTCGCCACGTCGTACGTCACGTCGTCCGCCTCTCGTCGTCCGCCCGGCACGCTGCCCGCCGCCGGTCCGGCGCAGCCTACGACTCAGGCCGGATCATCCGACATCCCCGTCCCGAGGAGCGGGCCCGCGCTCCGATCGACCACCTGGGCGGACACTCGTCGCGAGGCTTTGCACTGCCATCACCAGCGAGCCAGCCGTCGCCGCGCCACAACGCAACCACAAGTGCCCTCCGGACGGCGCAACCGGCCCGGAACGCCGCTTCTGGTTGCGTTGTGGCCCGCCGCGCGCCACAGCTTCGTCGTTGCCGCGCGACACCCGGGGCCGGTGCCAGCGTTTCGCCGACCAACGACGACGCTGTGGCGCGGCCCGCTCCTGATGGCAGAGCAAGCGGGCTGGCTCGCTGGTGATGGCAGAGCAAAGCACGGGGGCACCGGGGTGCCGGCGGGCGCACCGTGCGGGGGCTCGCGCTGACGGCGGCGGCCGGACACGGCAGGATTGGGGCCATGAGCGAGAGCAACGGTGAGGCCGGGGACGCCGAGCGGGGCGGGGAGCGGCTCGTGGTCGTGACTCCCGAGGGCATGGCGGTGACCGGTCAGCAGGAGGACGGCGAGCGCAGCCCGGCCGAGCTCATCGAGGAGCCGGCGAAGGTCATGCGGATCGGCAGCATGATCAAGCAGCTGCTCGAGGAGGTCCGCAGCGCGCCGCTCGACGAGGCCGGCCGCGCGCGGCTCGCCGAGATCCACGCCCGGTCGATCAAGGAGCTCGAGCAGGGGCTCGCCCCCGAGCTCGTCGACGAGCTCCAGCGGATCACCCTGCCGTTCGCGCCCGAGACGACGCCGTCCGACGCCGAGCTGCGGATCGCGCAGGCCCAGCTCGTCGGCTGGCTCGAGGGCCTCTTCCACGGCATCCAGACGGCGCTCTTCGCCCAGCAGATGGCCGCCCGGGCCCAGCTCGAGCAGATGCGCCGTGCCCTGCCCGGTGGCCAGATGCCGCCGGGGATGGGCGGGCCGGGCGGGCCGATGGGTGCTCCCGGGATGCCGCGCGCGGACGACGGCGGCGACCGGCAGACCGGGCAGTACCTCTGACCCTTCGGACGGCGGAACGTCAGGACGCGCGCCACAGCGGCCGCGTGAGGCACGTCGGGCCGCCGTCCCCCTTGTTGAGCTCGGTGGCGACGTACGTGTGCACCTCGACGTCGTGCGCCTCGAGCGCGGCCTGGACCCGCGCGTTGCCGGCAGGCAGGACGACGACGCCCGGGCGGACGGCGAGCACGTTGCCGCCCTGGGTCGCGAACTCCTCGGCGTCGACGTCGACGAGCGTGACGCCCTGGTCGGTCAGCCGCTCGAGGAGGCCGACGGGGGCGATCGGCCGGTGCACGACGGCCAGCCGCTGCGAGACGAGCGAGACGACGCTCATGAGGTGGAGCACGGCGTCCGGGCCGAGGTGCCACGGCAGGTCGTAGCGGTGCCGCATCCGCACGCCCTCCTCGCGGAAGAGCGTCGCGAGCTGGAGGTGCCCCTGGGCGTTCGTCCGGTGCCCGCGGCCCATTGCGAGGACGCCGTCCTCGAGCCACATGAGGTCCCCGCCGTCCGCCGTGGCCGGCTCCTCCAGCCGCCCGACGACGGGTACCCCGGCGGCCTCGACGAGGGGCGCGAGCCAGTCCGCCTCGCCCGCGCGGGCCGGCTTGGCGGCCCGGAGCACGACCGCGCCGCTGCCGCCGACGAACACGCTGTCGTACGCGTAGACGGCGTCGACGAGCCCGGGCGGCGCCTGCACCCGGACCACCTCGACGCCGAGCCGCTCGAGGAGGTCGACGAACGTCGCGTGCTCGGCGAGCAGCGCGCCCGGCTCCGGCTCGCGCCAGCCCGCGGCGGCGAAGTCGCCCTCGGTCGTCGGGGTCACGACGAGCGCCCGCCGCAGCGGGGCCACCATCGACCGGACGCCGTACCCGTGATCGGCCACGGCCGCGAACCTACCTGCACGCCTGCCGGGCACGCGGTTCACAGCCGACTCACAGGTGTGTTCCGGCCCAGGTCCACCCGAGCGGTCCATGATCCTGGGGTCGGCGCGTGGGGGTCGACACCGGGTCGACGTCGCCAGAAGGAGCACCTCCATGCCCGAGCGGGCCGAGCCGAGCACCGCCGAGGTCCCCGCCTGGGCCGTGGCCGCCGCGAGCGGGCCGGTGCCCGACGCAGCCGCCGGCCCCGCGCCGTCCGCACCGCCACCGTCAGCACCGCCACCGTCCGCACCGCCGCCGTCCGACGGGAGCGACGGCCCGACGCCCGCGGCGCACGCCCGGATCGACCTCGAGCCCGGCGCCGACCCGCGGTGGACCCGGCCGGCCCTGCTCGGCCTCCTCGTGCTCACCGCCGTCGCGTGGCTGTGGGACCTCGACCGCAACGGCTGGGGCAACACCTTCTACGCGGCGGCGGTGCAGGCCGGCACCGAGTCCTGGAAGGCGTTCTTCTTCGGCTCCTTCGACGCCGCGAGCTTCATCACCGTCGACAAGCCGCCGGTGTCGCTGTGGGTCATGGCGCTGTCCGGGCGGGTCTTCGGCTTCTCCTCGTGGAGCATGCTCGCGCCGAACGTGCTCCTCGGGGTCGCTGCGGTCGGCCTGCTCTTCGCGACCGTGCGCCGGGCCTGGGGCGCCCGGGCCGGGCTGCTCGCGGCCGGGGCGCTCGCGGTGACCCCGGTCGCGGCGCTCATGTTCCGGTTCGACAACCCGGACGCCGCGCTGACCTTCCTGCTCGTCGCCTCCGCCTGGGCACTGACCCGCGCGCTCGAGGACGGCCGGTGGCGCTGGCTGCTGCTCGCCGCCGGGCTGCTCGGGACGGCGTTCCTCACGAAGTCGCTCCAGGCGCTGCTCGTGCTGCCCGGGTTCGCCCTCGCGTACCTCGTCGCCGCCCCGGGCGGGCCGGGACGGCGGCTGCTCCGGCTCGTCGGGGCGGGCGGCGTGCTCGCGGTGTCGGGGCTGTGGTGGATGGTGCTCGTCGACGCGGTCCCGGCCTCGTCGCGGCCGTACGTCGGCGGGTCGACGGACAACTCGACCCTCTCGCTGGCGCTGGGCTCCAACGGCCTCAGCCGGCTGCTGGGCGGTGCCGGGCCGGGCGGCGGTCAGGGCCCTGTCGGTGGCCGGGGCGGCGGACCGGGGGCAGGATTCGGCGGCACCCCCGGCATCGGGCGGATGGTCAACGACCTCTTCGGCGGCGAGATCGCCTGGTTGCTGCCGGCCGCGGTGCTGCTGCTCGTCACCGGTCTCGTGCTGACCCGGCGGGCGCCGCGCACCGACCCGCGGCGGGCGAGCCTGCTGCTCTGGGGCGGCTGGCTCGTCGTCACGGGGGGCGTCTTCTCCTTCATGGGCGGGATCGTCCACACCTACTACACGGTCGCCCTCGCCCCGGCCGTCGCGGCGCTCGCGGGCATGCTGCTGCCGGCGCTGTGGCGCGGCCGGACGGTGCCGCTCGCCCGCGGCGTGCTGGCCGTGACCGTGCTCGGCACGGCCGGTACGGCGTTCGTGCTCCTCGGCCGTGCGGACGGCTGGCTCCCCTGGCTGCGCTGGACCGTCGTGGCCGCCGCGGTCGTCGCGGCGCTCGGGATCGTCACCGTGACGTCCGGCCGCCGCGTCCGCGTCGCGGGCGCGGTGGCCGGGCTCGCCCTCGCGTCGGCCGTCGCGGCGCCGGTCGCGTGGTCGCTCCAGACCGTCGCGACGTCGCACACGGGCAGCATCCCGACGTCCGGCCCGCGGACCGCGACCGGCGACGGCCCGTTCGCGGGACGCACGCCGGACCTCGACCGGCTGCGCCGTCAGCTCGAGGCCCGCGGCATCCAGCTGCCTCCGGGCGGCGGTCCGGGCGTCGGTCCGGGCGTCGGTCCGGGCGGCGGTCCGGGCGGCGGACCNCGCTCGCCGGTCCGGGCGGCGGACCGGCGAGCGGTGCGCCGGGGCTGCCCGGTGGCGCCGGTCCCGGTGCCGCTCAGCAGGCCGACGCGGCGCTCGTCGCACTCGTCTCCGCCGACGCCGGCCGGTACACCTGGGTCGCCGCGGCGCCGTCGTCGATGACCGCCGGCCCCCTCCAGCTCGCCTCCGGCCGCCCGGTGATGTCGCTCGGCGGCTTCAGCGGCCAGGACCCGGCCGTCACCCTCGACGGCTTCAAGGCCCTCGTCGCCGAGGGCAGGGTGCACTACTACGTGGCCGACGGGCGCGGCGGTCGTGGCGGCGGCCCGGGGTTCGGCGGCGGTCGCGGGCCCGGCGCGGACGACGCCGCGGGCGGCATCGCGCAGTGGGTCGCCGCGACGTTCACGGCGCGGACGGCCGGCGGGGCGACGGTCTACGACCTCACGCGGCCGACGGCGTCGACGGCGTGACCCGTCGGGACGTCACCCACCCGGTGACGACCCCGACGCCGAGCACGACGACCCCGACGAGCACCGACAGGACCGGCAGCGTGAGCGCCAGGACGGCGCAGCCGGTCAGCCCGAGGAGCAGGACGACCGTCGCCGGGCGGCCCTCGCCGGGCCCGAGCCGCCAGGCCGCGAGGTGCGTCAGGGCGTAGTACGTCAGCACCGTCACGGACGAGAAGCCGATGACCTCCCGCAGGTCCGCGACGAGGACGAGCAGCGCGACGACGGCGGCGACGAACCACTCGGCGTAGTCCGGGACACCGTGCCGCACGTGGGTCAGCCGCCAGGTCAGGTGACCGTCCCTGGCCATCGCGAACAGCACCCGGGAGACCCCGAGGAGCAGCCCGAGCAGCGCGCCCGCGGACGCCGCGACGGCCCCGACCCGGACGACGGTCTCCGCCCAGCCGCCCGGCAGCCCGGAGACGAGCCCGACGAGCGGGTCGGCCCGCCCGACGAGCCCGCCCGGCCCGGCGGCGTGCAGCGCGCTCAGGACGACGACGAGGTAGAGCGCCACCGTCAGGGCCAGGGCCAGGCCGATCGCGCGCGGGATCGTCCGGCGCGGCTCCCGGACCTCCTCGCCGAGCGTCGCGACGCGCGCGTACCCGGCGAAGGCGAAGAACATGAGCCCGGCCGCCTGGAGCACGCCGTAGCCGGAGAAGCTGTCGAAGGGGCGCAGCCCCCACATCCGGAGCCGCCACACGGTCTCGGTGAACCAGCCGGGGGGCTCGAAGACGATCGCGCCCCAGCTCGCCTCCGCCGCGACCGGGGCCGGCCCGAACCACGCCGTGACGACGACGAGGAGCAGCGCCACCCCCGCGACCGCCAGCGTCACCCGGGTCAGCCGCGCGCCCCGCCGGATGCCGCCCGTGCCGAGCAGGACGACGACGAGCAGCGCTCCGAGCGCCGTCCACCGGGCGTGCCCCGGCAGCGCGTACGCCCCGATCGTGGACGCCATCGCCGCGCAGGACGCGGTCTTGCCGACGACGAAGGCCCACCCCGCAAGATGCCCCCGGCGCCGTCCGAGCCGGGCCGTCGCGTAGGCGTAGGTGCCCCCGGCCTCCGGGTGGACGGCGGCGAGCCGGCCGGACGACGTCGCGTTGAGCCAGGCGACCGCCCCGGCGAGCACGACCGCGAGCGGCAGCCAGCGGCCCGCCGCGAGCGCGGCCGGCGAGACGGCGGCGAAGATGCCCGCGCCGACCATCGACCCCAGGCCGAGCAGGACCGCGTCGCGCAGGCCGAGCCGGCGGGCCAGCACGGGCCGGCCGGGCCCGCCGTCCGCGGCCGGGCCGTCGTCCGCCGGGCTCACGCCGTCCGTTCCGCGAGCCCGGCGAGCAGCGCCTCCAGCACCTGGGCGACGCCGTCCTCGGCGCACGGCGGGGCGACGGCGTCGGCCGCGGCGAGTGCCTCCGGGTGCCCGTCGGCCATCGCGTAGCCGCGGCCGGCCCAGTGCAGCATCGGCACGTCGTTCGGCTGGTCGCCGAAGGCGACGACCTCGGACGCCGCGATCCCGCGCTCCTGGGCGAGCATCGCGAGGGTCGAGGCCTTGCTCACGCCGAGCGCGGCGACCTCGAGCAGCGAGCTGCGGGCGTCGGAGTGCACGGGCTCGGCGATCCCTGCGAGCGCCGGCCGGGCCAGTGCCAGCATCGGGTCGGCCGTCGATGTCTCGTCGCGGCACAGCACCTTGAGCACGACCGGGTCGTCGGCGAGGAGGTCGGCGATCGTCCCGGACATCGCCTCCCGGGCGGCCTCGTGGTGCGGCATGAACTCGGTCTCGCGGCGGTAGCCGGTGAGCGTCTCGAGCGCGAAGCGGGCGTTCGGGAGGACGGCCCGGAGCGCCTCGACGGCCGCGTGGACGGTGTCCGGGGCGAGCGCCCGGGTCTCGACGACCGTCTCGGTCGCGAGGTCGTAGACGAGTGCGCCGTTGCCGAGGATCGCCAGCCCGCGGTGCCCGGTGGCCTCGATGACCGGCGGCATCCAGCGCATCGGCCGCCCGGTGACGAAGACGACGTCGACGCCGCGCTCCTGGCACCGGCTGAGCACGGAGACGGTGCGCGGGGACATCGTGCCGTCGTGGCGCACGATCGTCCCGTCGAGATCGGAGGCGACGAGCCGCATGGGGTCATCCTCGCCGGTCCCGGGCCCACCTGTCGCACCGGTCCGCACCGGGCGGGGGAAGGCCGCCGGGGCATCCCCCCGCTGTGCCCCGGCGGCCTGGCTCCCTGCGGGCGGTACCGCGGCGGGCTGGTCTGTCATCCGCCGTGTCTCGTCTGTCATCCCGCTGGTCACGTACCGGCAACCCTGACCGCGCCCGGCGGTGCCGTCAAGGGTCGATGCACAGGTGCACCTTTTCGATACCCCACCCGGAGCAGCCTGCGACGCAAGGGATCTCGGCGCTCACGGTGGGCGACGACGGACCCGCGACGTCAGGCCTCCCCGAGAGCGACGAGCTCGGCGTCCGTGAGGAGCCGGGAGCGCAGCAGGAACCGGACGCCGAGCGGCGCCTCGACCGAGAAGCCCGCCCCGCGGCCCGGGACGACGTCGATCGTCAGGTGCGTGTGCTTCCAGTACTCGTACTGCGGCTTGGACATCCACACCGGGACGGTCACGTCGCCGTCAGGGCCGGGCACGGCGAGGTCGCCGACGTGCTGGTCCGACGAGCCCGTGATGAACTCGCCGTCCGGGTAGCACATCGGCGACGACCCGTCGCAGCACCCGCCGGACTGGTGGAACATCAACGGCCCGTGGTCGGCCATGAGCCGCACGAGCAGGTCCGCGGCGTCGGGTGTGACGGCGACGCGCGAGACGTCGTCCATGGCGCACTCCTTCGTGCTGGGACGGGGACGGCCGGGCGGACGCCGCCGGCACGAGGCCGGCGACGTCCGCCGAGTACCACGCCGCCCGCAAGGCCCTGCGGACGGCGGGTCCTGTCAGAAGAAGCCGAGCTTCTTCGGGGAGTAGGAGACGAGGAGGTTCTTCGTCTGCTGGTAGTGCTCGAGCATCATGTGGTGGGTCTCGCGGCCGATGCCCGAACCCTTGTAGCCGCCGAAGGCCGCGTGCGCGGGGTAGGCGTGGTAGCAGTTCGTCCACACCCGGCCGGCCTCGATCGTGCGACCCGCGCGGAACAGCGTCGCGTTGTCGCGCGCCCAGACCCCGGCGCCGAGGCCGTAGAGCGTGTCGTTGGCGATCTTCATGGCGTCGTCGAAGTCGTCGAACCGTGTCACCGAGACGACCGGCCCGAAGATCTCCTCCTGGAAGATCCGCATCGAGTTGTCGCCCTCGAAGATCGTCGGGGTGACGTAGTAGCCGCCCGCGAGGTCGCCGTCGAGGTGCGCGCGCTCGCCGCCGGTGAGCACCTTGGCGCCCTCGGCCTTGCCGATCTCGATGTAGGACAGGATCTTCTCGAGCTGGTCGTTGCTCGCCTGGGCGCCGATCATCGTCGCCGTGTCGAGCGGGTTGCCCTGGACGATCGCCTTGGTGCGCTCGGTCGCGTCGCCGAGGAACTGGTCGTACATCGAGGACTGGATGAGCGCGCGGCTCGGGCAGGTGCAGACCTCGCCCTGGTTGAGCGCGAACATCGTGAAGCCCTCGAGGGCCTTGTCGTAGAAGTCGTCCCGCGCGCTGGCGACGTCGCCGAAGAAGATGTTCGGGCTCTTGCCGCCGAGCTCGAGCGTCACCGGGATGAGGTTCTGCGACGCGTACTGCATGATCAGGCGGCCGGTCGTCGTCTCGCCCGTGAACGCGATCTTGCGGATCCGCGGGGACGACGCGAGCGGCTTGCCGGCCTCGACGCCGAACCCGTTGACGACGTTGAGGACGCCGGGCGGGAGCAGGTCGGCGATGAGGTCCATGAGGAACATGATCGACGCGGGCGTCTGCTCGGCCGGCTTGAGGACGACGGCGTTGCCGCCGGCGAGCGCGGGGGCCAGCTTCCAGACCGCCATGAGGATCGGGAAGTTCCAGGGGATGATCTGGCCGACGACGCCGAGCGGCTCGTGGAAGTGGTACGCCACGGTGTCGTCGTCGATCTGGCTGATGGTGCCTTCCTGCGCGCGCAGGGCACCGGCGAAGTAGCGGAAGTGGTCGATCGCCAGCGGGATGTCGGCGGCGAGGGTCTCGCGGACCGGCTTGCCGTTCTCCCACGACTCGGCGACGGCGAGCGCCTCGAGGTTGGCCTCCATCCGGTCCGCGATCCGCAGCAGCACGTTGGAGCGGTCCGTCGCCGAGGTCTTGCCCCAGGCCGGGGCCGCGGCGTGCGCGGCGTCGAGGGCGAGCTCGATGTCCTCGGCGGTGCTGCGGGCGATCTCGCAGAACGGCTTGCCGTTGACCGGGGAGACGTTCTCGAAGTACTGGCCCTTGACCGGCGCGACGCGCTCGCCGCCGATCCAGTTGTCGTAGCGCGACGCGTAGGTCGCGGGGCTGCCCGGCTGTCCGGGCGGGGCGTAGACGGTCATCGTTGGCCTCCAGCGCTCGTCCGGCCGTCGAGGCCGGGTCCGGTCTCGTCGTCGAGCCGGTGCCGAGGAACGTACGTACGCCGACGTTGCAACGACGTTGCACAGGTCACACGGGACGGCGGGGCGCCGGGTCGGACCGGTCAGGCGGGCGCGAGCCGCCGGACGTGCGCGCGGGCCGTGGACCGCTTCGGCGAGCCGTAGGGCAGCACCTGCTCGAGGAGCTGCCAGGCGGCGGCGTCGTCGTGACCGGAGCCGGACGCCGTCCAGCGCTCGAGAGCGGCGGCGCTGCGCGACCGGAGCACCGCCTCGCGCAGCTCGGCGACGACCTCGTCGCGGGCGGCGACGACCGCCGGTGCGGCGGAGCCCGGCAGCGGCGGGCCGGGGAAGGCCTCGACGGCCTTGACGACGGCGCCGCGGGCGAGCAGCCGGCGGACCTCCTCGAGGTCGGTCGTCAGGCCGACGACGAGCCGGTAGGGCTTCGAGGCGAGCGCGTCGGAGCCGAAGGCCTCGGCGAGCACGCGGCGCAGCCGGACGAGCTCGGCGCGGATCGTCACGAGGTGCTCGCCGCGCTCGTGGAGGGCGGCGTCGATGCCCTGGCCGGTGAGGCCCAGCGGGTGCCGGGCGAGCAGCCAGAGCATCTCGGAGTGCCGTGGGCTCAGCGTCGTCGTGCGGCCGGCGACGTCGAGCACCGCGCCGTCGCGGCCGAGCAGGCTCAGTGTGGCGGGCCGGGCGGCCGCCTTCGCGGCCAGTCGGGCGGCGCGCAGAGCGTCCGGCTGCTCCGCGGGGCGGCGCGGGACGCCGATCACCGTCGGCCGGGTCGACTCCCAGGCGGCCCGCTCGCGGGCGGCGGCGAGCAGCTGGGACTCCATCGCCGACGCGCAGGCCCGGACGAGCGCGAGGCTGCGCGGCCCGGCCAGCTCCGCCCCGCCGGTGAGGTCGACGACGCCGAGCAGCTCACCGGAGAGCGGGTCGCGGACCGGGGCCGCGACGCACGACCACGGGTGCACCTGGAGCCCGAAGTGCTCGGACGCCGCGATCTGGACGGGCTTGCGGGTGGCGAGCGCCGTCCCGGGAGCGTTCGTGCCGGCGCCGCCCTCGCTCCACAGCGCCCCCGCGACGAAGTGCATCGCCTCCGCGCGGCCGCGCAGCCCGCGGTGGCCCTCGACCCAGAGCAGCCGGCCCTGGGCGTCGCCGACCGCGACGATGTGGCCGGCCTCCTCGGCGTCCTCGGCGAGCAGCGAGCGCACGAGCGGCATGAGCGGGGCGAGCGGGTGGGCGTCCCGGTAGGCGGCGAGCGAGGAGTCGTTGAACTCGATCGGGGCGTGCGCGACCGGGTCGACGCCCAGTCGCAGCGAACGGCGCCACGAGTCGGCGACGACCGGACGGACGAGGTCGGGGAGCGGTGCGTCCGGCTCGGCGAGGAAGGCCTCGTGGACGCCGTCCAGCGCCTCGGGACGCTCAGCGGTCATCCCTTGGGATGGTACGTGGCCCGGGTCACGTCCGGCAGGGGACGAGAGTCCGACGACGTCACACCCCCGCCGGCCGGACCTGCCGGTTCAGTGGTGCGGCTCCTTCGGGTGCCGGACGACGACCACGGGGCACGACGCGTGGCTCACGACGTGCTGCGACACCGAGCCGACGAGCGCGCCGACGAAGCCGCCGTGGCCGCGGCAGCCGAGGACGACGAGGTCGGCGGTCTCGCTGAAGCGGGTCAGCACCTCGGCCGGGTGGCCCTCGGTGACGACGAGCCTCACGGGGGCGCCGTCGAGGACCTCCTTGACGACCTGCTCGAGGAGCGCACGGGTGTCGCCCTCGAGGTCGATGTCGTTGACGGTCGGGACGTAGCCGGACATCGTCGGGTAGCTCATGGTCACGTACGACCAGACCCCGACGGCGACGAGCTCCGACCCGGTGTACGTCGCCTGCCGGTACGCCCAGCGCAGCGCGTCCTTCGAGGCGTCCGAGCCGTCGACCCCGACGACGATGCGTCCGTAGTCGGTGCGGGTGGGGGTGGCGGGTGCGGTGCTGTCGGTGCTCATGGCGGTCTCCTCGCGGCGAGGCGTGGTGGACGCCTCTGCCTCGATGCTCGCCCCCTGCCGGGCGGCCGGACCGGGCCCCTGGTCCCGCACCTGCCCGCCGGGGTGTGCGCACCGACGACGACGGGCCCGCCCCCGGCAGGGAGCGGGCCCGTCGTCGACCAGGTCCGGTGGTGCTCCGCGGTCAGCGGGTCTTGGCCGCCGAGCTGTCGGCCGTCACGTCGTAGCCGCCGAGCGGGTCCTCGGCGTACTCGCCGGCGGTCAGCGGCTCGAGGTCGTCGTACGTCTCGTCCTCGACGGCCGCGATGACCTCGGGGAACTCCGCACCGGACGCCGAGAGGTCGGCGGTCGGGGCGGGGGCGGCGTCCTTGACCTCGACGACCGGGGCGGCCTCGACGACCGGGGCCGGCTCGGCGACGGGCGCCGCGGCGGCGGGCGCGAGGTCCATCGGCGCGGGCTCGAGGAGCAGGCCGGCACCGGCCTCGTCCGGGGTCATCGCCTTGCCGGCGACGGGCAGCGGGGCGTCGCTGATCGAGGCGCCGGGGTAGCCGGCCTCCTTCTCCTCGGACAGCACGCTGGCGAGGACGCCGCGGATCGTGTCGAGACGCTTGACCGAGTCCGCGTGCACCTCGAGGAGCGTCGCGAGGCGCTCGTTCTGGAGGTCGGTGATCTCCTTGGTGCGGCGGTCGGCGTCGGACAGCACGCGCTCGGCGCGCTGCGAGGAGTCGGCGAGCTTGGCCCGGGCGTCCGCGGTCGCGGCGGAGATGAGCCGCTCGGACTCCGAGCGGGCCTGCGCGAGGATCCGGTCACCCTGCTCGCGGGCCTGGTTGAGGATCGCGTCGGCCTCGGACTTGGCGCTGTCGGCGGTGAGCCCCGCCTCCTGCTTCGCGGCCGCGACGACGACCTCGGCCTCCTCGGCGGCCTTGGCGACCTTCTGGTCGGCCTCCTCGGCGGCGAGGCGGAGGATCTGCGACATCCGCTCGCTGATCTCCTCGTGGGCCGGCCGGCTCGCGAGCTGGGTCTTCGCGGAGGCGGCCTCGTCGCGGGCGCGCTCGATCTCGCGGCGGGCGTTCTCGGCGTCGGACTGCGCGCCGCGGGTCTGCTCCTGCAGCCAGGCGATGTAGTCCTCGACCTGCTTCTTGTTGTAGCCGCGCACCTGCGTCTCGAAGAGGGTGTCCACGGACACGTCCTGGGCATTCAGGTTCGTCAGGTCCATCGTCTCTTCCTCGCGGGCTAGCGGCTGTTCAGGAGAGGATCAGAGGTGACTGTGACTGGCTCCGGGGACCGCGCGCAACTCACTCGTCCCGATTGCCCCGGTTCCCCCGCACCGCTATCACCCAGGGCAACTTCGGCGCTGCACTCCGTCGCCTTTAGGTGCCCTGTCAGCGTCGCACTACAAGCGGTAACGCTACAACCTCGGAGAGTGGTCGATCACGAGGTGTTGGCTAGCCATCACTGATTGGTACCGATCCGAGACACCGTCGGGCGTTCCGGGCGGGCCGTTCAGCCGATCGAGACCCCGAGCCAGGCGAGCAGCGCGACCGCGGTGCAGCCGAGGGTCGCGGCCACGGCGAGCGGGACGGCGAGCATCTCCCGGCCGCGCTCGGCCGCGTGCGCCGTCCGGTTCCAGAGCACGGACGGCGCCCGGTGCCGGCCGCGCGAGGCGCCGCCCCAGTAGTGGCGCTCGAAGTCGACGTCCTCGAGGGCGTCGACCCGCGGGTCGCGCAGCGCGCCGGCGCCCGCGACCCCGGGCCCGCCCTGGACCGGCGACAGGTCCGCGGACGGCGCGTAGCGCGCCTCGGAGCCGATGCCGACACCCGGGGTCGGCGGACCGGGGACGGCCGCGACCGGCGGCCCGCCGTCCGGACCGAGCGCGGGCACGCCGTACGCGGCGGTCGGGGGGACGTCCCCGAGCCCCTCGGGCGGCCCGAACAGGCCGTCGTCCGCCCGGCCCGGCCACGGCAGCGCCGGCCCGTCGCCGTAGACGGTGAGCGCGCGCGTCGTGAGCTGGTCGGGGGTCTGCGGGCCGACGAGCGCCGCCCGCAGGCTCTCGAGCACCTCGGCGACCTGCAGCGGCGACAGCCGGGGCGTCAGCGCACCGACGGCGTCGTCGACCTCGCGGACACCGACGACGTTGACGCCGGGCGAGACCGTCGCCGGGACGACGTCGTGCTGGACGGCGCAGACGAACGCGCTGACCGTCGTCCGGTACGCCGGGTCGAGGAGCGCGCTGATCGCACCGGCCGCGGCGGAGACCGCCGCCGTCTCGCGCAGCCGCGGGATGCCGTTCTGCCGCAGGACGCCGCCGCGGACCTCCACGGCACCGGTCCACTGCCGGCTGAACATGACGACGACGCCGCCCGGCCCGACGCCGACGTGGTCGATGACGACGCCCGGCCGGCCCGGCCAGTGCACGGCGTCGAGGAAGGTCCAGCCGTCGGGGGCGAGGGCGACGAGAGCGTCCGCGACGAGCCGTCGGCCGGCCAGACCGTCGGTCCAGCCGTACTCGGCCCGCTGCGCGACGAGCAGCTCGCGCCGAGCGTGGGCGAGCTGCGACTCGGCCGCCGCGACCCGCTCCAGGGCACGCCGCAGGCGATCGCTCGCTCCGTGGAGCCGGGCGGCGTCCTCGCTGGCGTGCATGGCGACGATCCTCGGTACGGTCCGTGACGGGCCCCTGGCGTACAGGGCCGTCCCGGGACGGGCGGTGACGGTGGGTGCCGGAGAGTCTGCCGTATCGCCCCGGTCTCTCGCGGGCACTCCGGCCACAACGTCACCGCGTGTCACGCCCCGCCCGCCACCCCGCAGTTACTAGCCCGTATGACCCAGTTGTTGGGTCATACGGGCTAGTAACTCGGGGTGGCG
>NZ_MWLN01000168.1:0-27053 GCF_002198655.1 Kineosporia sp. A_224 | reverse complement strand
CGGGGAGGGGGGCGGGAGGGGGTGGTCAGGGGACCAGGAGCCAGGTCACTGCCAGGAGGAGTGCGCCGAGGGTGGCGGCGAGCATGAGGGCGAGCCAGACGAGGGCCGGCACCCGGGTGAGCCCGGCGAGCTGGTCGACGTCCGACATCGGCGCCCGGCGGCCGGCCCGGGTCCGGTGCAGCTCGACGAGGGTGCGGGGCGCGGCGAGGAGCAGGAACCAGACGAGCAGGTAGGCGGCCGCCGAGCGGACCGGCAGCGGCGCCCAGCCGTTGACGAGCAGAAGCGCGCCCCCGGTGAGCACCACCGAGACGACACCGAAGACGTTGCGGATCTGCAGCAGCAGGACGAGCAGGAGCAGCAGCGCGACGACGAGCGTCAGCCGGACCCGGTCGTGGGCCAGCGCGAAGGCACCGGCGAGCCCGACCGCCGCGGGCGCCGGGTACCCCGCGAGGAGCGTGAGGACGACGCCCGGGCCGCGCTGCCGGCCGCTCGAGACCGTGAGGCCGGAGGTGTCGGAGTGCAGCCGCACACCCTGCAGGCTGCGGCCGGTCATCGCCGCGACGGCCGCGTGGCCGCCCTCGTGGGCGATCGTCACGACGTGCCGGAGCACCCGCCACGCCGGCCCCCAGACGACGAGCAGCGCCGCCACGGCGAGGCTGCCGACCACGGTCGTCGCGGCGGGAGCGGCCTGGGCCGCGAGGACGTCGTCGAGGACCCCGGTCACGTGGCGATCGTAGGCGGCATGCCTGTGCGGTCCGGTTCGGCTATCTTTCACCCCTTCCGGGGCGCGCACCCCGACCCGCTCGCGAAGGAGCGCCCGATGGCGACGCTGCGGTACATCGTCGACGACGTCGACGCCGCCCTGCCGTTCTACGCCGCCCTGGGCTTCGAGCTCGTCGAGCGCTGGGGCCCGCCGTTCGCGATGATCGCCAAGGGCGACCTCACGCTCTGGCTCAGCGGCCCGGGCACGTCCGCCCGGCGGCCGATGCCGGACGGCGCGGAACCGGTGCCCGGCGGCTGGAACCGGTTCGTCGTCGAGGTGGACGACGTCGGGCCGACGCTCGAGGCGCTGCGGGCCGTCGGCGCCCGGTTCCGCAACGAGCCGATCAGCGGCCCCGGCGGCACCCAGGTCGTCGTCGAGGACCCCTCCGGCAACCCGGTCGAGGTGTTCGCCCCCGGCCGCGGCTGACCGCTTCGAGCAGGTTCCGGCACCGCCCGGCAAACCGGTTGCGCCGCAATTCGTTCGACGTCCGCGGCGACGGCCGGGATCGTCGTGAAGCATGCCCGCACGACGCGGGCCGCGCACCGGCGGACGCCGGGCGACGAGCGGAAGGGCATCACGGTGGAGAAGATCACGAAGCGGCTCCTGTCCTGGGCGTCGGAGGTCGAGGCGCAGACCCTCGAGCAGGCCCGACGGACCAGTGAGCTGCCCTTCGTGCACCCGCACGTGGCGCTCATGCCCGACGCGCACCTCGGCAAGGGGGCCACGGTCGGTTCGGTGATCCCGACGCTCGGCGCGGTCGTGCCGGCCGCGGTCGGGGTCGACATCGGCTGCGGCATGATCGCCGTCCGGACGCAGTTCACGGACGACGACCTGCGCGCGGGCGGGCGGCCGCTCGCACCGCTGCGGGAGGCGATCGAGGCGGCGGTGCCGCTGTCGGCGGGGGTCTACAACCGCCAGGTGACGCCGTCCGCGGCGGCCCGGGTCGGCGAGCTCGAGACGAAGGCGGCCCAGGACCGGGTCGACCCGGACCGGTACGCCGGCAACTGGCGGCTCCAGCTCGGGACGCTCGGGTCGGGCAACCACTTCATCGAGGTGACCCTCGACGAGGCGGACCGGGTCTGGCTGTTCCTGCACTCCGGCTCGCGGGGCGTCGGCAACAAGATCGCGCAGGCGCACATCGCGGTGGCCCGGCGGCTCATGGAGCAGTACTGGATCCGGCTGCCGGACCCGGACCTCGCCTACCTCGCCGAGGGCACGGACGAGTTCTGGGCGTACGTCCGCGACCTGCGGTGGGCGCAGCACTTCGCCCTGCTCAACCGCGAGGAGATGATGGACCGCGTCGTGGGCTGCCTCGCGGACCTCATGGGCGAGCCGGTCGTCGAGGGCGAGCGGATCAACTGCCACCACAACTTCACCCAGAAGGAGAAGCACTTCGGGCGTGAGGTGTGGGTCTCCCGGAAGGGCGCGATCGAGGCGCGGGCGGGCCAGCCGGGCCTCGTGCCGGGCTCGATGGGCACGGCGTCCTACGTCGTGAGCGGCCTGGGGAACCCGGTGGCGCTCAACAGCTCCCCGCACGGGGCCGGGCGCCGGTTCTCGCGGTCGGCGGCCCGCCGGACGTTCAGCCAGGACGACCTGCGGACGGCGATGAAGGGCATCGAGTACCGCGACACCGACGCGTTCGTCGACGAGATCCCGGCGGCGTACAAGGACATCGACCAGGTCATGGCGGACGCCGCGGACCTCGTCGAGGTCCGGCACACGCTGCGCCAGGTGGTCAACGTCAAGGGCGACTGAGGGACGGCGCAGGCGGGGGGACGGGCGCCGGGCGGGCACGGCCGGGAACGGTCGGGCCCGCCCGGTGCCCGTGCCGTCGCGGCCTGCAAAATCGTCGTTACCAATTCGTGATGAGGGGTTCCCCTCGGGGACGGCCGGGCGTACCTTTCCGTCCACGGGAGGTGCACGATGATCCGTCGTCCGCAGGTTGTGCCAGACCCCACGCACGCGCTCCTCACCTTGCCGGACGATCTCGCGCCCGCGCTGCGCGAGCGGGTCGACGCCCTGCTGCGCCAGGTGCCGCTCGCCGGCCGCGGCCGCACCGGCACCCCGGCCGTCCGGCGCCGCACGACCGCCCCCGCGGTGGTCAACCGCTGCGTGTTCTGCCACCGCCCCGGCAAGCTCGGCGGCCACCACGACGAGCGCACCGGCGACGTGGTGTGGGTGCACGCGAAGTGCCACCGGCGCCACCACCGGGCGCACCGCCGCACGGCCCGCGGCGACCAGTGGTGGCAGGCACGCGTCGCCGTCCTGCAGCCGACGACCTGACGCCCGCCCGCGATATCGCCTGTGCAGCAGAGGTTTCCGGGCGCGCCTCCACGGATCCGCGCCGGCGGTAGGTGATACTCGACGGGCACACGCACGAGGATGCCCCGATGGAGCGGCGGAACCTCAGCCACCACCCGTCGCGAGGAGAAGCACCATGATCCGCAGGCAGAAGAAGGGTTCCGACGTCAAGGTCACCTTCGCCCTCCCCGACACCTCGGTCGCCGGCAAGGTCTCCGTCGTCGGCGACTTCAACGGCTGGACGCCCGGGACCCACACGCTCGTCAAGCGCGCCAACGGCACGCGCAGCGTCGTCCTGACCCTCCCGCCCGGCTCGACGCACCGCTTCCGCTACCTCGGCGAGGGCGGCCTGTGGTTCGACGACCCCGAGGCGGACCTGCACACGTACGAGGGCGGCGTCCTGCACGTCTGACCCGCAGCCGTCGGAGCCCGGCCGGGGCCCCGACAGGACAGGTGCCCCGCCGCTTGAGAGCCTGAGGTGATGGGCTCGCACCGGATGTCGAACGCCGACGCTGCATGGCTGGGCCTCGACGCGCCCGACAACCTCATGATGATCACCGGCGTGCTCCGGTTCGCCGCACCGGCGGACTGGCAGCGGCTGCGCGAGGTCGTCGGAGCCCGGCTGCTGGAGCGCTTCCCGACGTTCTCCCGGCGGCCGGTGCCGTCCGGGTCGCCGTTCGAGCAACCGGTCTGGGACGACGACCCCGGGTTCGACCTCGACGCCCACCTGGTCCGGGTCACGGTGCCGCGCGGCGACCTCGACGCGCTCGTGAGCCGGCTGCTCGGCACGCCGCTCGACATGACCCGCTCGCCGTGGCAGTTCCACCTCGTGGACGTCCCCGCGGACGACGAAGGGCCGGCGACGAGCGCGGTCGTCGCCCGGCTGCACCACTGCATCGCCGACGGCATCGCCCTCGCGAGCGTGCTCGTCTCGCTCACCGACGACGGGCCGCACGCCCCGGTCGACGACGGGGCGGGGCTGCCCGCGCCGTCCGTGCTCCTCGGCCGCCGCCGGACGCCGCAGCGGCCCGGCGTCGTCCGGCGGGCGGCCGACGGGACCTCGGAGGTGTCGGCGGTCGTGGGCGTCCCGGACCCGGCCACCGCCTGGCGGCAGCCGCGGGCCGCCCTGGCCGCCGTCCGGTTCGGGTTCGGGGTCGTGGCGACGGCAGCCCGCCTGCTCCTGCTCTCGCGCGACCCGCGGACCCGGCTGCGCGGCCGGCTCGGGGTCGACAAGCGGGTCGCCTGGACGCCGCCGATGCCGCTCGCGGACGTCAAGGCGGTCGCGGCGGCGCTCGACGCGAGCGTCAACGACGTCCTGCTCGCGGCGACCGCGGGCGCCCTGCGCCGCCACCTCCTCGCGCACGGCGAGCCGGCCCGCGACCTGCGCGTCTTCGTGCCGGTGAACCTGCGGCCGGTCGACGTGCCCGTCCCGCGCAGCCTCGGCAACCGGTTCGGGCTCGTCCTCGTGCCGCTGCCGGTCTCGGTCCCGGACACCGCGGCCCGGGTGCGCGCGGTCCGGGCCGCGACGGACCGGCTGCGCGACGGCCGGGAGGCCGCCGCGACGTTCGCCCTCGTGAGCCTGCTGGGCTTCCTCCCGTCGTGGCTGCACGGCGTCGTGCTGCGCGTGCTCGGCTCGAAGACGACCGCGATCGTCACGAACGTGCCCGGCCCGCGCGAGCAGGTCTGGTTCGCCGGTGCCGCCGTCGAGGGCATCGTGTTCTGGGTGCCGCAGACCGCGTCGGTCGGGCTCGGGGTGAGCCTGTTCAGCTACGCGGGCGACGTCACCGTCGGGGTCGCCGCGGACGCCGGGCTGCTGCCGGACCCGCAGCCCGTCGCGGACGCCGTCGTCGCCGAGGTCGAGGCGCTGCGTCAGGCGCTCGCGGGCACCGGCGCGTCGACGAGGTCGCGCACGGAGCCGGCCGAGCGGACCCCGTCGGGCGTCGTCCACTCCAGGCGGAACGTGCCCTGACCGGTGTCGGCCTCGAGCGACACGTGCTCGCCGCCGAGGTCCCAGCTCATCCACAGCGCGCCCGACGAGCCGGTGCCCGCGCCGCAGGAGAACGCCCCGCCGAACGCCGGGTGCGCGTTGCGCAGCCGGATCAGCGCCGCGAGCGCGGCGACGACCGGGCGGCGCAGCGCCTCCTCGACCTCGGCCGCGGTGTAGTGGTGCCGGTTGACGTCGCGGCCGACCCCGGTGCGCCCGAGCAGGTCCATGTCGTTCGACCCCGCGAGCAGACCGACGTAGTAGACCTGCGGGATCCCGGGGGCGAGGAGCTGGACGATCCGCGCGAGCAGGTAGCGCGCGTCGTCGCGGCCGAGGGCGTCGTAGAACGTGCAGTTCACCTGGTAGAGGTCGAGGTTGCTCGCCGCCGCCCCGGTCGCGAGCCGGCTCGTGCCGCCGCTCGCGGCGTGCATCGACTCCACGAGCGCGTCGATCTGGTCGGGCGTGAGCAGCCCGGGGCTGTCGTCGCCCTCGGCGGCCGTCGCGTCCGCGCCGACGTCGATGACGCCGATCCCGTCGTGGGTGTCGAGGACGGTCACGCAGTTGACCGGGCGGACCGCCAGCCAGTGCAGCAGGGGGGCGGCGTCCCCGGCGTGCAGGGCGTGCAGCACGAGCGGCGGCAGCCCGAAGTCGTAGACCCGGTCGACGTGCCGCGCGATCTCGATCTGCCGCTGGTAGTAGGAGTGCACCTCGACGAGCACCTCGAGCCCACGGGCCCGCATCTGCGCCGAGAGCTCCTCGATGAACGCGAACGTCTCCGGCGTCATGAAGGACGACGTGCCCGGGGTCTTGACCGCGTACCCGACGGCGTCGACGCGGACCATCGTCACCCCGTGCTCGGCGAGCAGGTCGATCACCTCGGTGAGGTAGCCGCGGGCCCGCTCGTCCCGCAGGTCGAGGTCGACCTGCTGGCTCGTGAACGTCGTCCACACCAGGCGCTTGCGCCCGCCCAGCCTCATCGCGGTGAACGGCAGCCCGGGCCGCGGCCGGTAGATCGTCAGCAGGTCGGCCTCGGTGGCGCCGTCCGGGAAGAGCCCGTCGAAGGTGAGGAACATGCCCGCGTACGGCGAGGCAGCCCCGTGCGCGACGACGTCGCGGAACCAGGGGCTGTCCGCCGAGACGTGGTTGACGATGAGGTCGACGACCGTCTCGGTGCGCTCGCCGAGCGCGGCGACGTCCGCCCAGGTCCCCAGCCGGGGGTCGACCTCGCGGTGGTCCGCGGGGTCGAAGCCGGCGTCGGCCCCGTCGTACGGGCGGAAGAACGGCAGGACGTGCACGCCGGTGAACAGGCCGGCCAGCGGCCCCGTCCCGAGCATCTCGGCCAGGCCCGGGACCGACCCGGCGAGCCGGTCGGCGTACGTGATGAGCTGCACCCCGTCGCGCATGGCTCGTCCTCCATCTGCAAACGCTTTCAGAACCGGTGCATCATGCCACGGCCCCCGGCCGCCGGGCACCCCCGCGAAACGGTCAGCGACGGTGCGCGAGCAGGTCCTCGAGGACGACGGCGACGCCGTCCTCCTCGACGGGGGCCGTGACCTCGTCGGCCGCGGCCTGCACCTCGGGCACCGCCTGGCCCATGGCGACCCCCCGGCCCGCCCAGGCGAGCATCTCGACGTCGTTGCGGCCGTCGCCCACCGCGACGGTGTCCTGCGCGGCGACCCCCAGCCGTTCGCGGACGACCTCGAGCGCGGACGCCTTGCTCACGCCGTCCGGGGCGAGGTCGAGCCAGGCCGTCCAGCCGACGGCGTAGCTGACCCCGTGCAGCCCGATCCGCTCCACGACCGCGAGGAAGTCCTCCGGGGTCGACTCCGGGCTTCGGACGATGACACGGGTCGTGGGACCGTCCACCAGGTCGTGGAACGCGACGATCGTGTTCTCCTCGCCGGTCAGCTCGCCCTCGGGGAAGTCGGCGGTCAGGCGGCGTCGGGCTTGGTCGTCCTCGACCGCGAACACCGCCAGCGGCAGGTGCTCGCGCATCAGCCGCAGCACCGGTGCGGCGTCGAACGTCACGACGTCCGAGATCTCGTAGCCCTTGTCCAGCAACGGGTCCAGCCGCAGCGTCATCGCCCCGTTGCTGCAGACGGCCCAGCCTTCGAGCAGGCCGAGCCGGTCGAGCACGGGCAGCGTGCCGTGCAGCGAGCGACCGGTCGCCAGGACGACATGGGCGCCCCCGGCCACCGCGTCGGCGACGGCCGTCCGGACCCGTTCGGTGATGACCTCGTCGTGGTCGAGGACCGTGCCGTCGATGTCGAGCGCGACGAGCAGCTTCACCGGACCGGCGTCAGCACGTCGAGCCCGCCCATGTACGGCTGCAACGCCTTGGGCACGAGCACCGAGCCGTCGGGCTGCTGGTGGTTCTCCAGGATCGCGACGATCCAGCGCGTCGTCGCGAGGGTCCCGTTGAGCGTGGCCACGAACCGGTTGCTCGTGACGCCCTCGCGCGGGTCCTTCTCGCGCACGTTGAGCCGGCGCGCCTGGTAGGTCGTGCAGTTCGACGTCGAGGTGACCTCGCGGTAGCGGCCCTGGGTCGGGACCCAGGCCTCGCAGTCGAACTTGCGCGCGGCGCTCGAGCCGAGGTCGCCGGCCGCGACGTCGATGACCCGGTAGGGGATCTCGACCTTGGCGAGCATCTCCTCCTCCCACGCGAGCAGGCGCTGGTGCTCGTCGCGGGCCTCCTCGACGCGGCAGTAGCTGAACATCTCGACCTTGTGGAACTGGTGGACGCGGATGATGCCGCGGGTGTCCTTGCCGTGCGAGCCGGCCTCGCGGCGGTAGCAGGCCGACCAGCCCGCGTACCGCTTCGGCCCCTGCGACAGGTCGACGACCTCGTCGCTGTGGTAGCCGGCGAGCGCGACCTCGCTCGTGCCGACGAGGTACAGGTCGTCGGCCGGCAGGTGGTAGATCTCGTCGGAGTGCGCGCCGAGGAACCCGGTGCCGCGCATGACCTCGGGCTTGACGAGCGTCGGGGTGATGACCGGCGAGAAGCCGGCCGCGACGGCCTGGTCGACGGCGCACATGAGCAGCGCGAGCTCGAGGCGCGCACCGACCCCGGTGAGGAAGTAGAAGCGGGCGCCCGAGACCTTGGCGCCCCGGTCGAGGTCGATCGCCCCGAGCCGCTCGCCGAGCTCGACGTGGTCCTTGGGGGTGAAGCCCTCGGCCGCGAAGTCGCGCGGTGCGCCGACCTCGCGCAGCACGGTGTAGTCGTCCTCGCCGCCGACCGGGGCCTCCGGCTCGACGACGTTGTCGATCCGCGTCGACAGGTCGGTGAGCTCGACGTCCGCCGCACGGGCGTCGGCCTCGAGCGACTTCACCTGCTCGGCGAGCGCCTTCGTCTGCGCGAGCAGGTGCGGGCGGGTCTCGGGGGTCGCGGAGGCGACCTGCTTGCCGAGCGCCTTCTGCTCGGCGCGGGTCCGCTCGAACTCGGCGAGCGAGGCACGGCGGCGCTCGTCCGCGGCGAGCACCGCGTCGACGAGGCCCTCGTTGTCCCCTCGGGCCCGCTGGCTGGCGCGGACGGTGTCCGGATCCTCACGCAGGAGTCGCAGGTCGATCACAGCATGCAAGCCTATGCCTTCCGTGGGCGACGACCTGCGCATTTGTCGTCCGGGCGTCCCCGTCGTGCGGCGCGGGTGGACGGCGGGCGACGTCCGCCCCCGGTGCGCGTGGCGGGACGACGAACGGGCACGCGCCGGGCGCGCTACCGTCGGAGCATGTCGTCGCCTGCGGGCGCCGTGCAGCTCGGGGTGCTCGTCGTCGTCCTGGCCGTCGCGGTCGGGCTGCTCGTCGTCGCCCGCTCGGCTCGCGGCCGCCGCGCCCCTCTCGCCGCGGAGCCGGCACCGGACCTGCCGGTCGCCACGGAGCACCGCCCCTTCGCGGCCGTCGTCGCGAACCCGACGAAGGTCGACGACGCCGACGTGCGCCTGGACTGGGTGCGACAGGCGAGCGAGGACCTCGGCTGGGCCCCTCCGCTGTGGCTCGAGACGACCCGGGAGGACATCGGCGCGGGCCAGGCCAGGGCCGCCGTCGAGGCGGGCGCCGCGGTCGTGCTCGCGTACGGCGGCGACGGCACGGTCCGCGCCGTCGCGAGCTCGCTCACCGGCACCGGGGTGCCGCTCGGCCTGCTGCCGGCCGGGACCGGCAACCTGCTCGCCCGCAACCTGGGGATCGGCGTGACCGACCTCGCGGAGGCGCTGCGGACCGGACTCTCGTGGTCCGAGCGCAAGGTCGACGTCGGCGTCGTCGAGTTCGACCTGTCGGGCGAGGACCACACCCCGCGGCGCGAGACCTTCCTCGTCATGGCCGGGCTCGGGTTCGACGCCGAGGTCATGGCGAGCGTCGAGCCGCGGCTCAAGGAGCGCGTCGGCTGGCTCGCGTACGTCGTCGCCGGGCTGCGGCTCATGCACGGCCGCCGGACGAAGGTGACCCTGCGGATCGACGACCGGCCGCCGGTCACCCGCCGGATGAGGAGCGTCATCGTCGGCAACTGCGGCGAGCTCACGGGGGGCGTCCGGCTGCTGCCGGACGCCCAGGTGGACGACGGATGGCTCGACGTCGTCGTCGTTTCCGCCGGCGGGCTCGTCGGCTGGACCGCCGTCATCGGCGCCGTGCTGACGCGCAGCCGGCGGGGGCACCCCGTCGTGGAGCACTTCCGCTGCCGGGAGATCGAGATCCGCGCCGAGGCCCCCAACCAGGTGCAGCTCGACGGGGACCCGGCCGGCGAGGCCCGGGTCATGCGGGTCCGGCTCGAGCCCCTGGCGCTCTCGGTGCGGGTCCCGCCGCTGTCCTGAGGCTGTGACCGACTGTGTCGCGCCCTGTCACTCCGCAGTCACAGCCGTGCCGGGCCGCGGCCCGGCACGGCTGTTCGTCCGGAACCGTGAGCTGTGCCCAAACCCGTTGCGGCACGGGGTGTCCGCACCCCGTCGGCATCACCCGTCCGGGCGAATTCTCGCTGTCATAGTCGACACGACTGTTCAGTGAGCCATTCAGTGACTACAGTGGCGCCGTGCCCCCGCGGGCCGGACCGCACCTGGCCGCGGAAAGACCCCGTGGGTGCACGCAGAACGCGGGCGGGGAGGCGTCGGGCCATCGTCTCCCCGCTCGCGTTCCTCCTTTTTGGCAGCCCTCGTGCGGCACCCCGTGACACCGGGGAGGGCCGGGCACGCCGCACGGGCACCCGGGGCGACTGTCGGACGTTCCTGCTGCGATGGCCCCATGGAGCTGCAGACCATCCGCCCGTTCGGGTCATGGCCGACAGATCCGGCGGCTGTCAGGCTGGGCAGTCACGCCGGCAGCGGGGCCGGCACGCGGCGTCCTGGACGGCCCGCGGTACGCCCTGGACCGTTCCGCCGGCACGGTGGACCGAATCCCGGGAGGCCCGGGAAGGGCAGACGACCGGGGCCCGTCCGGGGGTGCCGCCGAACGGGTGAACTTGTCATCAGTCGTGACTCAGTTGTCAGATGGGCTTGACTGCACAGTCAGAGTCTGGATGACTAGAAACTGCACAGACGGGATCGTGCCGTCACCCTCCGCGACACGAAGGGCGACGGCACGATGGGACCGCAGGGTCTCGACGAAGGTGACGTGGTGGTCACCCCCGACGAGACGCGGTGTCAACCCTTCGTGCAGCAGGTGGCCGGCCTGGCATCGGCCGGACCGGCGACGGCGGCTGTGAGGCCGCCGGCGAGGAGCGAAGCAGCAGCGAGGAGGACGGCGACGCGGCGACGAGCAGAGGTGCGGTTCATGACAGCTCCTTGGTCAAGATTGCTGTGACTGGGTGGTCACACAGATCGTGACAGAGAAGTCGTGTCGTGGGTACCTCTGTGACTTTTTGCGACCGTCCGTGCACTTAGAGAAGGCACGATTTGCCCAGATCTACCCGTTTAGCGGGGATCGGTGAGGAGACCTGACGTGACCACCTTCAGCGAGCGGCTACGGCGGCTGCGCCAGGCGGCGAACCTCTCCCAGGTGCAGCTCGCGGGTGAGGACCTCTCCCCGAGCTACATCTCCCTGCTCGAGTCCGGCAAGCGGCAGCCGAGCGACGACGTCGCGGCGCTGCTCGCCGAGCGGCTCGGCTGCGCCGTCGAGGACCTGCTCACCCCGATCGGGGAGGAGCGCCGCAAGCAGGCGCAGCTGTCCATCGAGCTGGCCAAGCTGTCCCTGCTCGACGGCCGGCCGGACGACGCACGCCAGCGCCTCGAGGCCCTGCTCGCCGAGGAGGGCCTGGACCGGGCGCTGCGGGACGACGCGGTCTGGGAGCTCACCGAGGCCTACGAGAAGGTCATCGACCTCGACCGGGCGATCGCGTCCCTGCTGCCGATCTACGAGCGGGCGCTCGCGGGCGCCACGCACCTGCCCCTGCCGAGCGTCGCGATCTACCTGTCGCACCTCTACCAGGCAGCGGGCGACATGAACGCGGCGATCCGGGTCGGCGAGGGAGCCGTCCGGCTCCTCAACGACAAGCGCGAGACGACGACCCGGGAGTACTTCCGGCTCGTGGCCACTCTGTCGGCTGCCTACTTCGGGGTCGGCGACGCGCACCTGGCCAAGGCGTACCTCGACGACGCGATGCAGATCGCCCAGCGGTTCGCCGACCCCCAGGGCGAGGCCGCCCTGGCGTGGAACGCGGCCGTCAACGCCGAGTCGCTGGGCCGGCTCGACGAGGCGCTGCTGCTCTCCCGCAAGGCGCTGGCGATCCTCAGCGAGCACGCCGGCGGGCATCTCGACGTCGCCCGGCTGCGCTGGACCGCCGCGTACCTCACGCTCCAGCACGACCCGAGCCAGGTCGCCGAGGCCCGCCGCCTGCTCGACCTCGTGGAGCCGGACCTGCCGCGGTTCGGGCCCGTCGAGGCCGCGATGACCCGCGCGACGCTCGCCACGGTGCACCTCCTCGAGGGGTCGCCCAGGGCGGCCGAGGACCTGGCCCGGGAGGCGCTCGTAGCCCTCGCGGCCTACCCCGGCGGGGAACAGGTGCGGACGCACCTCGTGCTCGGGGACGCGATCGCCGCCCAGGGCCGGCTCGACGAGGCGCTCGAGCGCTACGTGGCCGCGGTGGACTCGCTCGACGCGCTCCCGGCGACCCGGGAGACCGCTGCCCTCTGGCGCGAGACCGCCGACCGGTTCGTCCGGTACGGCCGGCTCGACGAGGCGCTCGACGGCTACCGCTCCGCGCTCGACGCGGTCGCGATCCGGAGCACCGCGGCGGACGTCGCCCTCGCGATGGAGACCGCCCGGCAGCGCGCGGAGAGCCTCGGCGACCTGTTCGCCGAGGGGTTCGCCGCCGAGGCGGAGAGCGCCGAGGGCCAGGACCGTCGCGGCTGACACCACGGTGTGAGATTGGTCGAACCGGCCCCCTCCCGGCCCGGGAGGGGGCGTTCGGTCGACTAGCGTCGACGTCCTATGGACTTCGCCGTGGCGCTCGCGTCCTTCCTCGTGATCCTGCCCGTCGAGCTGCCGGACAAGACCTTCATCGCGACCCTCGTACTCGCGACGCGGTACCGGCCGCTGCCGACGTGGATCGGCGTCGGCCTCGCGTTCGGCGTCCAGTCGCTCGTCGCGGTGACCCTCGGCGGGCTGCTCTCCCGGCTGCCCGAGCGGCCGGTGACGCTCGTCGCGGGGCTGCTCTTCGCCGTGGGCGCGTTCGTCCTGTGGCGCGGCGCGGCCAAGGCGGACGCCGAGGAGTCCGAGACGGAGTACGAGTTCGAGGGCAAGCTGCGCACCGGTGTGCACGGCCTGCGGGCTGTCGGCGCGAGCTTCGTCGTCCTCTTCGTCGCCGAGTGGGGCGACCTCTCGCAGCTCCTCACCGCGGGCCTGGTCGTCCGCTACCAGGACCCGGTCTCGGTGTTCGCCGGGTCGTGGACCGCGCTGCTCGTCATCTCCGGGATCGGCGCCCTGCTCGGGCGCGCGCTGCTCAAGCGGATGCGGCTCGCGACGATCCGGCGCGTCGGCGGCGCGGTCTGCGGTCTGCTCGCCGTCCTCACGCTGCTCGCAGCGGCGGGCGTGCCCACACCCTTCTGAGCAGGGTCACGCGCACATCGGTGTGAAGGATGCGGCGGTCAGCGGACAGCGCCTGCGGCCTCCTGCGGGACCGGTGACCCGACGGGCGGGGCCTGGGCGTCGTCCGGACGGCGGACGAGGAGCCACCAGAGCGCGGCGACCGCGAGCAGCGCAAAGACCGCGTAGCCGTTCTGCAGCAGGCGACCGAACCACCGCGGCAGGTCGCCGTCCGCGAGCACGGTGACCCCCCACCAGGGCAGCCGGCACAGCAGCATGCCGAGGGCCACGACCGCCGCGACGACCCGCGCCGGACGGCGGCCGTCGCCGAGGAGCGCCCCGACGACGACGATGCCCCAGTGCACGTGGTGCACCCAGGACACCGGCGACAGCAGGACGGCGAGCATCCCGACGACGGCGACGACAGCGACCCGCTCGCCCCGCCGCTCGAGACCACGGGCCGCCGCGAAGCCGAGCACGCCGACGACGAGCGCCACGGCGACCCACACCGGGGTGAACCCGGGCCCCGGGCCGGCCACGCTCGAGCCGCCCGGCCACAGCCGCAGGAGGACGCCCCGCAGCGACTGGTTCGAGGTGCCGGCGTTGGGGCCGAGCCGGCCCGGGTCGAGCAGCGCGTCGGTCCAGAACGTGGCGCTCGCCGCGGGCAGCAGGAGCAGCGTCAGCCCGGTGACCGCCGCCGTCGTCGCGACGCTCACGGCGAGCGGGCGCCAGCGGCGGGAGACCGCCCAGTGCACCCAGAAGACGCCCGGGGTCAGCTTCACGGCGGTCGCGACCCCGACGAGGACGCCGCGCGGCCACGTCCGAGGGGTGCGGCGGGCCACGTCGACGAGGCACAGGGTGACGATGACGGCGTTGACCTGGCCGAACCGGATGCCCTCGGCGACCGGCAGGGACCACACGAGCAGCCCGGCGACGACCCCCTGCAGGAGCGGCGCCCGCCGGCCGAAGCGGTCGAGGAACGGCCGGAAGGCGACGCCCGTGCAGACCCACAGCAGCCACAGCTGCAGCCCCGTCCACGCCCAGCCGGCGACGCGGAACGGGACGAGCGCGAGCGGCATGCCCAGCAGCGTCGCGAACGGCGGGTACGTGAACGGCAGCCACTGCGGGGAGCCGGTCAGCCAGGCGTAGACGTCCCGGCCCAGGAGCACCGAGACCGACCCGTCCCGGTAGACCTCGAGGTCGACCTGCCAGATCTCCGGTGGCTGGCGGACCAGGTAGTACCGCACGAGCGGGGCCGCCGAGACGAGGAGCACGAGCGCCCCCGCGAGGACCCAGCCGCGACCGCCGGGCCCGGCCGCGACCCCGGCACGCGGCGGCGCATCCGCTCGGCTCGACTCCACACCGGTGATTCTCGCCCCTGCGTCCGACAGTGCAGGCACCCAGGGCGCGGCGCGGCCGATCCCGGCCGCACGCCCTACCCTTCGAAGGTGCCCCGAACCAGCCGCGGGCGGCGGTCCGTCGCTCTCCTCGTGACCGTGACCGCCCCGCTGCTCGTGGCGCTGGGGGCGGTCCTGCCCGGCACCGCCGCTGCGGCACCCGTGCCGCCGTCCGCCGCCGGTGCCGAGCAGGACGACGGGGNGCCGTCCGCCGCCGCCGCGCTGCCCGCCGCCCCCGGCCCCGTCGTCCTGCTCGGCACCGGCGGCCTGCGCTGGGACGACGTCTCCTCCTCGACCCCGGCGCTGCAGAGCCTGCTCGGCGACGGCGCGGTCGGCACCCTCGCCGTCCGGACCGTGCGCCGGGTGACCTGCCCGCTCGACGGCTGGCTGACGATCTCCGCCGGCCGCCGCGCGGGCGACGCGGACGACGTCCCCACCGGCGGTCCGGCCTGCCGGGCACCGCAGGCGACCGTCGCGTCGCCGGGCGGTCCGGGGACCGCGACCCGCTGGGACGTCTTCCGCCGGGAGGCCGAGGCCGGCTCGTTCGAGGCGACCCCCGGGCTGCTCGCCACGACGCTGGCGGCCGCCGGCGTCCGGACGGCGGCCGTCGGCGCCGGTGCGGTCGTCGCGCTCGCCGACGCGCAGGGCACCGCACCGGTCGCCTACCCCGGCCTCGCTCCGCTGCCGACCGGTGCCCCCGACGAGACCGAGAACCCGACCGACCTCGCGGACGACGTCCGCGCCGCGATCGCCGGCGGGGCCCGGCTCGTCGTCGTCGACCTCGGCGCCGTCCGGGACAAGGCCGACCGCGCACCCGGCGAGCCGGTGCCGCCGAACACGTCGACGACCGGCCGGGACCCCTGGCCCGACCGGGCGAGCCAGGTCCAGACGATCGACACCCGGCTCCTCACGGTGCTCGGCGAGCTGCCCTCCAGCGCGACCGCTGTCGTCGCCTCGACGGCCGACTCCGGGCAGACCCCGCACCTGCAGCTCCTCGCGGCGCGCGGCCCGGCGGCGGCCACCGGGGCGGACGGCGCCCGGGGCACCTACGCGGAGGCGCTGCTCGGCGCCCGGTCGACCCGCCAGGACGGCATGGCGCAGACGACCGACCTCTTCCCGACGCTGCTCGCGGCCCTCGGGGTCGCGGCGCCCGCGGACGCCGTCGGCTCGCCGCTCGCGCCCGTCTCGCCCGGCGGTGACGGCATCGACCGGCTCGAGCGGGTCATCGACCTCGACACCGCCGCGCTCGCCGTCCAGCCCGTCGTGCCGATCTTCTTCAACGTCCTCATCGCGGCCCAGCTCGTGCTCTACGGCGTGGCGACGGTGCTGCTGCGCCGGCAGACCTCGCCGACCGTGCGGCGCCGGACCCTCGCGGTACTGCGGCGGGTCGCCGTCGTCTTCGCGTCGGTGCCCGCCGCGACCTTCCTCGCGAACCTGCTGCCCTGGTGGCGCGGGCAGCACCCGGGGCTGGCGGTGTCGCTCTACGTCGCGCTCTTCGTGGTGCCGATCGCCGCGCTCGCGCTGCTCGGGCCGTGGCGGCGCGCGCTGCTCGGGCCGTTCGGCGTCGTCGGGGGCGTCACCGCGCTCGTGCTCGCGGGCGACGTCCTCACCGGCTCGCACCTCGTCATCTCGAGCCTCATGGGCGTGCAGCCCGTCGTCGCCGGCCGGTTCTACGGCTTCTCCAACCCCGGGTTCGCGCTCTTCGCGACGGGCTGCCTGCTCGCCGCGACCGCGGCCGCGGACTGGCTCGTCAACGGCGGACGACGGCGCACCGCGGCGCTCGCCGTCGCCGCCGTGGGGCTCGCCTGCCTCGTCGTCGACGGGACGCCCGGCCTCGGCAGCGACTTCGGCGGCCCGCCCGCGATCGTGCCGGCCTTCGCGCTGCTGGCCCTGTGGGTCGCGGGGGTGCGGATCACGTGGCGGCGGGCCCTGCTCATCGGCGGCGGCACGGTCGTCGTCCTCGTCGGGCTCTCCGTCGTCGACTGGCTGCGGCCGCCGGCGGACCGCACCCACCTCGGGCGCTTCGTGCAGACGGTCGTGGACGGCGGTGCGCTGGCCGTCGTGCAGCGCAAGGCGTTGCAGAACCTCGGGATCCTCTTCAAGCCGCTCTCGGCGCTGCTGCCCTTCGCGGTCGCGTTCGTCGTCCTCGTGCTGGCCAGGCCGGTCGCGTGGGGTGCCCGGCCGCTGCAGCTCGCCTACGACCGCTCGTCGGTGCTGCGGCACGGCCTCGCGTCGTTCGCGATCCTCGTCGGGATCGGGTTCGCGCTCAACGACTCCGGGACGGCGATCCCGGCCGTCGCGGCGACCGTGGCGATCCCGCTGCTCATCTCCGCGAGCGTCAGGGCCCTGGAGCTCCACGAGACGGAGCACCCGCCGCCGGACCCGCGGAAGGCGACGGCCCCGGGGGTGCAGCCGGGTGCGTCCGCCCGGAAGCCGAGGCCCGCCACGAGGCCGCGGCCCACCACACGACCCAGCACAGGGTCGCGAGCGTCAGCCACGGCGCCGCGTGGCGACGAAACCCGAGAGTGAACGCCTCGACGTCCGGCGACATCCCGACGACCCGCCCCGGCACGTAGGCCAGCGCGAGCACCCAGAGCCGCCCGAGCATCGCGAGGTCGAGGCCGGACGACGCGAGCAGCACGAGCGGCAGCCACGCGAGGCAGTCGTACCAGGGCAGCGCGTACGGCGCGGTGAGCACCCAGCCCAGTGACGTCACGGCGAGCGCTGCGACGGCGTCCCGCGTCATCGCGGCCCCGTCCTCTGGTGGGTCGTCGACGCTGGAACGTGCTTCTGAGGTGCTTCTCCCACCAGAGGACGGCCACCACGTCGGGGTCGGCGTGCTTCTCGCACCAGAGGACGCGAGGAGCGCGGCGACGCGGCGGGCGAGGAGGACGGCGAGGGCCACGGCGAGGACGGCGGCCAGCGGGGTCACGAGGCTGCGCACCGGGCCGCGGCCCAGCAGCGGGTCGAGCTGGTCGACGAGGAGCCGCCAGGGGGTCGCGAACGAGACGAACCGGGAGGCGCGCTGGAGCTGGTCGTAGGTGTTCGGGCCGGTCCACAGGTGGGCCGGCAGCAGCACGAGACCGGCCCCGAGGGCGCCGATCGCGAGGTGCCCCAGCGCCTGCCGGCGCGGCAGCTGGCGCACGCCCCACACGAGGGCGAGCCCGACGAGCGCGAACGGTGCCTTCGTCGCGACGGCCGCGGCGACGAGCGCACCGGCCACGAACGGACGGCGCACGGCGAGCGCGAGGGCGCCCGCGGCGAACGCCGCGGCGAGCACGTCGACGTGCGCACCGAGGACGAGCTGGCCGAGCAGCAGCGGGTTGAGCGTCCACAGGACGGCGACCCGGGCCCGGGCGTGACCCGTTGCGGCGCGGGCGTTCCCGTCGTCGCCGGCTTCGTCGTCGTCAGCAGCGTCGTCGCCCGCCCCGGGGCCTCGCCGGCGCCGGGCGAGCGTGACGGCGAGCCGGTCGAGGGCGAGCCCGGTGCCGAGGAACGCCAGCCCGGCGAGGACCTGCCAGGCCCAGACCGTGCGGCGCAGCGAGCCGTCGCCGACGACCGCCGCGAGGGTCTGGGCGGCGGTCGCGACCGGTCCGTAGACGCTCGTCGTGCTCTGCCACGGCGGCTGGACCGCGCCGGCGACCGGGTCGCCGCCGCCGCGCCAGCTGTCCGGCGCGGTGACGTACGGGTCGCCTCCCGTCGCCATGATCCGGCCGTACGCGGCGTAGGAGAGGTGGTCGGCCGAGCCGAGCGGCGGGACGACGACGAGGGCGAGGACGGCCGCGGCGGCGAGCAGCGCCGTCCGCCGTCCGTCCCAGCCGAACCCGTTGCGTCGCAGGGCGACGAGGCCGAGCAGGACGGTGGCGGCGGCGAGCGTCCAGGCGACGGCGAGCAGCGCCGTGACGAGCGCGGACGACGGTCCGGCGGCGACGTCCCAGGGCGGCAGCACCGTGCCCGGGCCGAGCCCGGGGACGGCCGCGGAGTCGCCGAGCGCCGCGGTCCCCGCCAGGCCCAGGACGGAGGCGACGCCGCAGCCGAGCGCGGCCCGTGCCGCGGTCCGGCCGGTCACCGCGCCGGTCAACGCGCCGGTCAACGCGCCGGTCAACGCGCCGGACGGACTCGGGACAGCACGCGCAGCGGGGCGGCCCGGCGCAGCCGCCGGACCGCGAGCGCACGGGCGACGTCGCGGTACTGCTTCGCCCGGTGCACCTGGCCGCGCCAGTCCGAGCCGGTGACCCGGTGCTGCAGGTCGCACGGCACCTCGAGGACGCGGTAGCCGCCGAGCAGCAGGTCGATCGTCATCGCGGTCTCGACGCCCCAGCCGCGGGCCAGCGGGCGGGCCGCCTCGAACGCCTCGCGGGACAGGCAGCGCATCCCCGACAGCGGCTGCGTCGCCGTCCAGCCGGTCGCACGCCGGATCCCCTCCCGGGACAGGCCCACGACGAGGCCGCGGCCGCCGCCGGCCCGGCTCTGCGCCGGGAGGATCGCGATCGTCAGGTCGGCCTCGCCGGCGAGCACCGGCGCGGCCAGCGGGGCCGTGTTGACCGCGGTGCCGCCGAGGTCCGCGTCGACGAAGAGCAGCGCGCGGGGGGCGCCGCCGCGGTCGCCGTCGAGCCGGGCGACCCGGGCGGCCCCGGACTCCATCGCCGCCGCCTTGCCCTGGTTCTTCCGGTGCCGGACGACGACGGCGCCCGCCTCCTGCGCGCGGGCCGCGGTGTCGTCCGTCGAGCCGTCGTCGACCACGACGACGACCGACGCACCGGGGATCGACCGGGCCGCGCGCACGGTCGCGGCGATCCGCTCCGCCTCGTCCTTCGCGGGGACGACCACCGCGAGCGCACCGCCCGCGGCGCCGTCGGCCGGGCCGGTGTCGTCCCGAGCGTCGTCCGCACCGTCAGCCACGGCCCTGAGCCTAGAACAGCCAGGGTGCGGCCACCGGTCGGCGGCACGACCCGCGGACCCGGGACGGGCGGCGCGCAGCATCCGCGTGTGACAGGCTCCCGCCATGCTCTGCGGTTCGCCGTCGCACCGACGGCCGGGTGGTCGAGGAGGAACCGGTGGCTGAGCCGGCGGCGGGTGTCCTGCGGCCCATCGATCAGATCGTCGGGCAGATCGTCGACCAGCTCGCCCACGGCGGGCCGGAGCACGGCCAGCCGGCGGTCGCCTGGGGCGTCGTCCTCGACGGCGAGCTCGTGCTCAGCGGTGGTGCCGGTGCGCTCCGGGTGACCCCGGACGGCGCGCCCGCGGGCCCGGAGCCGGACGCCGACAGCGTCTTCCGGATCGCCTCGATGACGAAGAGCTTCACCGCGACGGCGCTGCTCGTGCTCCGGGACGCCGGCGCGCTCGGGCTCGACGACCCGGTCGCGCGGCACGTCCCCGAGCTCGCGGGGCTGCGGCCGCCGACCACCGACAGCCCGGTCCTCACGCTGCGGCACCTGCTGACGATGAGCGGCGGGCTGCCGACCGACGACCCGTGGGGCGACCGGATGCAGGCGCTCGACCTCGACGCGTTCGGGGACCTCCTGCGCGGCGGCCTGACGTTCGCCTGGGCGCCCGGCACCGCCTTCGAGTACTCCAACCTCGGCTACGCGATCCTCGGGCGGGCGATCGCGAACGTCACGGGCGAGGACTACGCGGTTGCGATGCGCCGCCTCGTCCTCGACCCGCTCGGCCTGACGTCGACCGTCTACCGCGCCGAGGAGGTCGACCCGGCGCGGCTCGCCACCGGGTACCGGCGCTCGCCGCGGGTGCCGACGCCCGTTCCGCCCGCCGGTGGCGGGCCGGAGCGGACCTGGCAGGAGCTGCCGTTCGACGGCTACGGCGCCTTCGCCCCGATGGGCGGCCTCTTCTCGTCGGTCCGTGACCTCGCGCGCTGGGTCGCCGGGTTCGCCGACGCGTTCCCGCCGCGGGACGACGCCGAGGGCGGGCACCCGCTGGTGCGGGCGTCGCGCCGCGAGATGCAGCAGCAGCACCGGGTCGTCCCGCCGCGTGTCGTCGCGCCCGCGGTCGACGAGCCGGCGGCGCTGCGCGGCGGCGGGTACGGCTTCGGGCTCGTCGCCGAGCAGGACCCTCGCTGGGGGCTGCTCGTGAGCCACAGCGGCGGCTACCCCGGCTTCGGCTCGCACATGCGCTGGCACCCGGACAGCGGGATCGGCGCCGTCGTCCTCGCGAGCAGCACGTACGCCCCGAGCGCCCCGGCCGGCCAGCGGCTCGTCACCGCCCTGCTCGAGGCGGGCCGGGCGGCGCTCGTGGAGGCGACCGGCCGCCGCCCGGCGGGCCCGCAGCCGGCCACGGTCCGGCCGGGGGTGCGACCCTCGGCGCCCGCCCCCGGCACGCCGTGGCCCGCGACGCTCGCCGCGGTGGAGACCGTGGAGAAGCTCCTCGTCACGTGGGACGACGCGGCGGTCGCCGCCCTCGTCGCGGAGAACGTCGACCTCGACGACCCGCTCCCGGTCCGCCGGGACGCGCTCGTGGCCGCCGCGGCGCTGGCCGGCCCCGGCGGGTTCGTCCGCGACGCCTCGGCCCCGCCGGAGCACGAGTCACCGGCCCACGCGCTGTGGTGGCTGCGCGGCGGCCTCGGCCGGGTCCGGCTGGAGGTGCGGCTCACCCCGCACCCGGAGCCGCTCGTGCAGACCCTGACGGTCACGCCCGTCGCGGACCTCGGGCCGGCCCTGCAGGCGGCGGTCGACGCTGTCGCCGCGCAGACCGCTGCCGAGGCGCCGGGCTGGCCGGCCACGCTCGCGGTCGCGGGCGGGCTCGACCCGGTGGCGGCCGCCCGGCAGCTGCGGGTCGCCGCCGCGTTCGCCGGGCCGTGCCGGGTCGGGCCGGTGCTCGCCTCGGACGGCGTCCGGACGGCGACCGTCCGGCTCGTCGGCGAGCGGGCCTGCGTCGAGCTGGGCGTGGACGTCGACCGGGCCGGGGCGGTCCGCCGGCTCCAGGTCGGGCACGAGGAGCAGGGCTTCGCGGCAACGGACTGACGCCGGTGCCGCGGGCGACCCGTCACCCCGCGTGACGAGTCGTGCTCCCCCGTCTGCATCATGATCAGACGCCAATATTCATTGGTAGGTTCTCAGGGACTCCTGCCCGCCACCCGTGAGGTCCTGCCCCATGACGGCCCAGTCGGCCCGGTCGACCCAGTCGGCCCGCACCGCCCGGCCTGCAGCCCGCCGCCGGCTGCTCGCGTTCGGCACCCTCGCGACGACGGTCGCCGCGCTGCTCTGTGCGCCGTCCGCGCCGGCGTCCGCGGTCGCCTCGACCGCCGCCTGCCCGAAGTACGAGCTCGTCGGCCTGCGCGGGCAGACCGAGCCCGCGGGCTACGGCTGGGTGCTCGGGTCGATCGTCAGCACGGTCGTGGCGAAGACGTCGGTGCCGGTCAAGGCGGTGCCGCTGGCCTACGACGCGAACGCCGACACCCTCGTCGGGGTCAACGACGGCATCACGAAGCTCGTCGCGTACGTCGAGGGCCGCGCCCGCGCCTGCCGGTCGACGCGGTTCGTGCTCATGGGCTTCTCGATGGGCGCGTACGTCGTCGGCGAGACCCTCTCGACCGCGCCGCGCTACCCGGGCGTGGTGAGCGCGCGGTTCTCCACGGCGACGTCAGCCCGGATCGCCGCAGTCGTCGTCTACGGCGACGCCGGGTTCAACGCCGGGGCCGGCGCGCTCTCGGCGGGCCCTTTCACGCCGGGCGTCAGCGGCCGGCTGGCCCGGCCGGCGACGGCCCTGGCCGCATGGAACGCCCGGATGCGCGACGTCTGCAACGCCGACGACGTCATCTGCCAGTCGAACGGCAACTCTGCCGCCGCGCACCAGGACTACGTGAAGTACGCGGACGCGACCGCCGGGTTCGTCGAGTCCGTCCTCACGACGCTCGGCTGACCCCCGTCCGGCTCAGGGGGCGCGCCGGGCGGCCGCGCGGGTGCACGCCGCGGCGTCGCCGGCCCCGGTCGAGACGCACGCGCCGTCGACGAGCGCCCGGTCACCGACGGCCTCGGGCAACCGGACCTCGTACTCGACCCCGTCGTTGCCCGGGCACGCCGCGGCAGTCCCGGGTTCGTCTGGGCTGACGGTGAAGGTGATGACCACCTCGTCGTCCGACGTCCTGATGTCCGGCGCGTTCACCGTGCCGGTGACACCGTTGTTGCACTCCACGCGCGTGACCGTCACGACGACCGTGGTCGTGCCGGCGTCGATCATCTGGCCGGCGGCCAGGTCCCACATCGCGGCGGCGCCGTCGTCGAGGGCACCGCAGCCCGAGGACAGCACGGCCGCCATGAGCATCACCGCGAGGGCCCGGGCCGACCCGGACCGACCAGGACGCGCCACGGACGGCCCGCCCCTCAGCGCAGCGTGAGCTGCCGGCTCGCGATCCCGGCCTTGGCCCGGCGCTCCTCGGCGGTGAGCGGCGTGGTGACGGCCATCGCGTCGCCGAGCCGCTGCTCGAGCGCGGCCGCCGGCTTCTCGAGGTCGTCCGCCTCGGTGTCGGACGCGAGGTCCCACACCGGCACGAGGAGGCCGTCGGCGCGGAACGACCCGACGTACCGGGAGCCCTCGACGAGCGCCGAGGCGCCTGCGGCGTGCAGCCGGGCGAGACCGTCGGTGAGCGCGTCCTCGGGGTGCGGCATGACCCAGCGCAGGTGCCGCTTCTCGCCGATCCGGCACCAGTAGGCCGCCTCCACGGTCGTGAGGCGGGCGGTCGGGATGACCGCGGCGTTCGCCCGCTCCATCGACTCGCGGACGTCGGCCGTGAGGTCCTCGACGCCCTCGAGCCAGTAGTCGAACCCGGTGTGCACCGCGGGCTCGAACGGCTGCGAGAGGTCCAGGACGTCCTGCAGGCGGGGGCCGGGGCCGGGCAGCTCGCCACCGGGGACCGGCGTGCCCGGCTCGGCAGCGAGCGCCGAGAGCAGCGCGGCCGCGACGTCCCGGCTCGCGTCGCCGGAGCCGCTCGTCGTCTGCAGCCCGACCCAGACGCCGCCGTCCGCGCGGCGCATCGCGGGCCACGCCATCGGGAGCACGGTCGCGACGTTGACGTCGGCGGCGCCGTGCTCCTCGGTCGTGCGCAGCGCGACCGTGGCCGACGGGACGATCTCGCGCAGGGCGACCCAGTCGCACTCCGCCGGCAGGCCCTCGAACGGGCGGCTGACGAGGCGGGTGGCCTCCTCGCGCTCCTCGCGGCCGTGGCAGCCCTTGTAGCGCTTGCCGGAGCCGCACGGGCAGGGCTCGCGACCGCCGACGACGGGGATCGGCTCGCCTGCGGCGACGGTCGGGGTGGTGGACGGCGCGAGGCGCCGCGACTTCTTGCTCACGGGCGCCGAGCCTAATGCGTCGGGGTGGCCGCGCCGTCCGCGGCTGACGCCGTCAGCGGACGATGCGCAGGTCCGGTCGCGGCGACGACGGCAGCGGCAGCGCCGCCCAGACCGTCCGCAGGCCACCGGCGTGCTCGACGACGCCCCAGGACGACGCGAGCGTCTCGATGATGTGCAGGCCGCGGCCGGAGTCGGCCATCGGGCCGGCCTCGCGGGGCTCGACGGTGCGGCCGGAGCCGCCGTCGGTCACCCGGACGGTCACCTCGCCGTCCTCGATCCGCCAGCCGAGGAGCAGGACGCCGCCGGCGATCGGCCGGGCGTGCCGGACGGCGTTGCCGAGCAGCTCGGAGACGACGACCTCGACGTCGTCGAGGACGGAGCTGCCGACACCCGCGTCGGCGAGCTCGCGGCGGACCCGGCGGCGCGCCGTCCCGACCGCTGCGGCCGAGTACGGCAGGCGCAGGACGCTGGAGGGGGTGGTCCGACGGGGGGCGTCGGACTGCGCCTCGCCCCGTGCCGCGTCGTGGCTGTTCATGCCGTCCGCCCCTCCTTCCCTCATGACCCGGTGCTCACGAGCCTCGTCGACCGCGGTCCGCCGCCGTCGCCGTCCGCCTTCGAGGTGGTCAGTACCCCGGGAGGGCCGTGGTGAAACGTCACGGTCGCACCGGGGACACCCGCAGGTCGACGACCGTCAAAAGACGTCACACCCTCCCCGGCCGGGAACTCATCTCCCAGGATCCGGCCTCCGGCGGCCGCCCGCATCTCGGACAGTGCGGACGGACCGCCCGCGCGGCCACCGCGACCGCGCCCGCGCCGTCTCACCTGCCGGACGGCGGGGTCTCAGCCGCCGGACGGCGAGCGGCCCAGCCGGGCGAGGACGTCGGCGGGGCGGTTCGTGATGATGACGTCCACGCCGGTCTCGAGGCACCGGTCGATGTCGTCCGGGGTGTCGACCGTCCAGACGTGGACCTCGTGGCCCTGGGCGTGCGCGCGGGCGACGTACCCCGGGTGCGCCCGCAGGATCCGGACGCCGATCCCGGCCGCCATCACCCCGCGGGGCAGGCTGCCGTCCCGGTAGGGCAGCGGCATCCGCTCCATGAGCAGCACGAGCGGCAGGGTCGGCGCGAGCAGCCGCATCCGCCGGGTCGCGAGGAGCGAGAAGCTCATGACGCGGACCGGCGACGGGTTGCCGGGCGTCGACTTCGCCCAGCCGAAGTGCTCGAGCGTCTCGACGAGCGTGCGCTCGACGAGGCCGCCGTAGCGGGTCGGGTGCTTGGTCTCGATCGCGACCTCGACGCGCCGTCCGCTGTCCGCGACGAGCGAGAGCAGCCGCTTGAGGCTCAGCAGGTGGGCCCGGTCGCCGGGCCCGACCCGGTCCGGGACGTCGGGCTGGGCGCCGGCGCCGAGCGCGAGCTTCTTCCACGACCCCCAGTCCAGGCCTTCGAGGTCGGTGAGCTCGAGGGTCGAGACGAGGCCGCTGCCGTTCGAGGTCCGGTCCACCGTGCGGTCGTGGACGCAGACGAGATGGCCGTCGGCGGTGAGCCGCACGTCGCACTCGAGCCCGTCCGTTCCCGTCTCGAGGGCGTGCACGTACGCCGCGAGCGTGTGCTCGGGCTCGACGGCACTGGCCCCGCGGTGCGCGACGACACGGGGAGTCGACGGGGGCACGTGGTGAGGGTTCCACACCGACCCGTGCGCGCGCCGTCCGTTCGCCTCGGACGGACGGCGCGTCGCACCGGCGCGCGGGAGCGGGCCTGCCCGGCCCCACGTCTGCAGCGGCGGGCTGCGCCCGCCGCGGTCTCACCAGGCGGTCTCCCCCCGCAGGACGACGTCCGACCCGCCGTCGACGAAGACGACCTGGCCGGTCATCGCCGAGTTCTCCTCGGACGCGAGGAACACCAGGACGGCGGCCACCTGCTCGGGCGCCATGAACCCGGTGAGCGGCATCGGGACCACCTGCTCGAGGAAGGCCCGGCCCTCCGCGGACGACGTCCAGCCCTCGGTCATCGGGGTGAGGACGACGCCCGGGCCGACCGCGTTGAGCGGCACATGGGCGCCCGCCCACTCCGGGGTGGTCGCGACCCGGCGCATCCACCGGTTGAGGGCGGCCTTCGTCGAGGAGTAGATGAGGTTGGCGGTGTCCTCGGCGCCCGCGAGCTTCGCAGCGACCTCGAGCGCGTGCGGCTCGTCGCCCGCGAGGCAGGCGTCGACGAGCGCGGCGTCGTTCGCCTGGAACGACGCCATGGACGACACGACGACGGCCCGCGGGTGGGTGCCGGCGGCGAGCATCGGGCGCAGACCCTCGAGCGTCGCGACGGTGCCGAAGTAGTTGACGGCGACGGTGGCCGGCTCCGGCAGCGCGAGCCCGGCGGAGGCGATGACGGCGTCGACGATGCCGCCGGTCGCGGCCCGGACGCCCTCGACGGCCTCGGCGCGGCCGGCCGGCGTCGAGAGGTCGGCGACGACGTCCGCGTCGTGCCGGTCGAGGGTGACGACGACGTGGTCGAGCGCGGTGAGCAGGTGGACGGTCGCGCGGCCGATGCCCGACGCGGCGCCCGTCACGACGTACGTGCGTGCCATGGCGATGCCTCCATGGGCGGCCGGCGGCCCGGTGCGGGTCATCGGGGCGACGATCGCCCCACAGGTCGATCCCACGCCCGGCGGCGGCCCCGGGCCAGGGGCCGAGGTCCTCGCGGCAGCCGGCCGCCGGTGAGGTTCACCCGTAGGGCTCACACGCCCGGGGCGTCTAGCGTTGAAGGACCGTGAAGCTGCCCCCGTTCCAGCACCTCGTCGACGCCCACTGGCGGGACGTCGCGCGGCTGGCCCACGCCCTCGCCGGCCCCGTCGACGGGGACGACGTCGCCCAGCAGGCCTGGGCCCAGGCCCTCGCCGCCTACCCGGGCCTGCGCTCGGCTGCGAACCTGCGCGGCTGGCTCCTGACGATCGTCGCCCGCTGCGCGACCGACGTGCACCGGGCCCGGGCCCGCCGGGCGCTCCCGGTCGGCGACGTCCCGGATGCTCCCGACGACTCCCCCGACGGCCGCACCGGTGCCGCCGGGGACCTGCCCGACGACGACCTGTGGGACGCCGTCCGGGCCCTGCCCGAGCGGCAGCGGACCGCGCTCGTGCTCCGCTACGTCGCCGACCTCGACCACGCCGGCGTCGCGCAGGCCCTCGGGACGACGCCGGGCGCGACCCGGCGCCTGGTCTCCGACGCGCTCGCGACCCTGCGCTCCCGCGGCACCGCCGGGCCCGGCCCGGTCGCGCCCCGCCCCCGACCCGAGAAGGTGGCCCCGTGACAC
>NZ_MWLN01000167.1 GCF_002198655.1 Kineosporia sp. A_224 | reverse complement strand
CTGCACGAGCCCAGCCTGACCCACCGACCAAGGTCAGCGACGGACCCCGGTCGGCGTTTTGTTCAGCAGTCTCCTAGCCCACGAGCGGACGCAGCGTCTCGCCGGCGAGGGTCACGACCCCCGGGACGTGGCCGTTGACGACCATGTTCACCGTGAGCCCGCCGATGCCGGCGTCGATGACGTCGGTCTTCAGCTGGTCGGCGACCTGCTCCGCCGTCCCGGCGAAGATCCGCGCGCGGCGCTCCGGCGGCACCTGGGCGAGGAAGCCCTCGGCCTGCGCCGCGTTCTCGGCGATGAAGACGAACCCGAGATAGCTGGTCTCGATCGAGCCCGGGTCGCGGCCCGCCTCCTCGCAGCGCTGCGCGAGCGCGGCGAGCTTGCGGGGGATGTCCTGCTTGTCGCAGATGATGTTCATGTGGTCGGCGAACAACGCGGCCAGCCGGAACGTCTTCTGCTCGCCCGAGCCGCCGAGCATGACGGGGATGCTCGGGCGCAGCCGCGGCTCGTTCATCGCGTTCTGCACGTGGTACCACCGGCCGTCGTACGTGGGGTTCTCCCCGCGCAGCATCGGCGTGATGATGTTCAGCGCCTCCTCGAGACGCACGAACCGGTCGCTGAAGGTGCCGAACTCGATGCCGTAGTCGAGGTGCTCGCGCTCGAACCAGCCGGCCCCGATCCCGAGGACCGCGCGGCCGCCCGAGACGACGTCGAGCGTCGTCACGGTCTTCGCGAGGACCGCGGGGTTGCGGTACGTGTTGCCCGTGACGAGCGAGGAGAGCTGGATCGTCGACGTCGCACCCGCGAGTGCGCCGAGCGCCGTGTAGCACTCGAGCATCGGCTGGTCCGGCGTCCCGATCCCGGGCAGCTGGTAGAAGTGGTCCATCACGAGGACGGTGTCGAATCCCGACGCCTCGGCCTCCCGGGCCTGGGCGACGACCGTGGGGAAGAGGGCGTCGACGCCCGTCCCGTAGGAGAAGTTGGGGATCTGGTACCCGAGTCGAAGGCTCACCGGCGGAGCGTAACCCGGGGTGGCTCGGCGAGGGACCCGGGGACGGGCGGCGCGTCCCGGCCGAGCAGCCGGCAGGCCGTGGCGAGCACGTCGTCCCACGCCGGGTCGCAGTCGGCGGCGAGCAGCAGCCGGGCGGCGTGGACGGCGGCGCCGACCCGCTCGTCGCGGTCCAGCCCGTCGGCGGCACCGAGCAGCGGGACCGCCTCGAGGACCTGCGCCACGATGTCGTCGCCCGGCAGCGGCCGGCTGGGCGCCAGGTACGGGTCGACGGCGTGCAGCGACACGTCGGCGGCACCGATCCGGTCGAGCCGGGCGGTGACCCGGGTGACCGCGTGCACGAGGCGTTCCGCACGCCGGCGCTGCGCCTCGCAGGCGGCCGGACCGGTGGCGGGCCGCCGCAGGCGCCGCTCGCGCAGGCGGTCGAGCAGCGCCGTCCGGCGGCCGTCGGGCGTCGTCGTCTGGTCGGCGTACGTGACGACGTCGGAGAGCGTCGGCTCGGGGTGGGGCAGGCGGCCGAGCCGGGCCAGGTAGGCGTCGGCGCCGGGCAGCAGGGCCGCCTCGGAGTGGTGGGCGACCACCCCGGCGACGTCGGCCGGTGCGCCGTGCGCACGCAGCCACTCCGCGCCGTCCAGGGGGTGGAAGCCGGTGCTGCGGACCACCTCGGCGTACCCGATGTCGTGCAGGACGGTCGCGCTGAGCAGGATCTCGAGCCGGTCCGGGGCCACGGTCTCGGAGGCGGTCAGCGCGACGGCCGCCGCGGTCCGCAGGTGGCGCAGCCGTTCCGGGGAGCCGACGAGGAGGACCGCCGCGAGCCGCTCGGCGGCGACGACGTCCGGCAGCGCCCGGACGAAGGCCGAGATCTCGACCGGCTCACCGGGTCGCGACCCCGTGACACCGCTCCACGACCTGCGCCGCACGCCCACCGGGTGGTCCTCCGCTCGCCCCGGGACCGCCGTCGGCGGCGTCCCCGTCCCCATCGTCACGCTCGTACCGATCGGGCGGAACCCGACCGCGAGGCGTGCATCGCGGTTTCATCGCCACGTCGCCGACCGTTCATCGGGAGGGCGGCGCACCGGGCCTCAGGCGCTGAGCGCGGCCTCGTCGGCTCCGCGCAGCGAGACCGCGTGCGGGGAGCGCTCGCCGGCGTAGTCGCGGTCGAGGTCACGCAACTGGGCGTCCGCGGCCCGCTCGACGAGGACGGGCAGGTACGTCCGTACCCTGGCGTCCGCGTAGCCCTCGAACAGCCGCGCGACGAGACGCTCGACCGTCTGCGGTGCGAAGAGCGGGTGGCGCACCGCGAGGGTGGCCGAGAGACGGCGGATCTCCTGGTCGACGTCCATGGTGCGACCTCCGGGCGGCTGTGACATGGAACCGTTTGCAGTCTAGGCACGCGCCGTTCACCGTCGTCAGGGCGTTCAGCGAACGTTCACCAGGACGACGGCGTGGCGCCGGACACAGCACGCCACGTGGTCGGGGCGTCCCGCTGTCATGAGCGGTCCGACCTGCCCGTGGACGTTCGCGCAAGCCCGAGGAAGCAAGCCCGAGGAAGAAGGACGCATGACGACCGCCGCGACCACCCGCACCCGGATCCACCCCTCGGCGGAGGTCCATCCTTCCGCCAGGGTCGGGGACGGCACCTCCGTGTGGCACCTGGCGCAGGTCCGCGAGGACGCCGTCCTCGGCGAGGACGTCGTCGTCGGGCGAGGTGTGTACGTCGGCACAGGTGTCCGGGTGGGGTCCCGCTGCAAGATCCAGAACTACGCGCTCGTCTACGAGCCGGCCGTCCTCGAGGACGGCGTCTTCGTCGGCCCCGCGGTCGTCTTCACGAACGACCACAACCCGCGGGCGGTGACCCCGGACGGCGACCTCAAGTCGGCGTCCGACTGGGACGTCGTCGGGGTGACGGTGCGCGAGGGCGCGTCGATCGGCGCCCGTGCCGTCTGCGTCGCCCCGGTGACGGTCGGCCGCTGGGCGCTCGTCGCGGCGGGCGCGGTGGTCGTCGACGACGTCCCGGACCACGCGCTCGTCGTGGGCGTGCCCGCGCGCCGGATCGGCTGGGTCGGCCGGGCCGGCGTCCGGCTCGTTGCGAGCGGCACGACGGACGGCGGGCAGCGCTGGGTCTGCCCGCAGACGGGCGAGTGCTACGTCGAGGGCCCGGACGGGGTCACGCGCGTCGAAGGCTGACCGCGCCGGCCGGCCGGCCGCGGGCCCGCGGGGTCAGGGGGCGCCGATGACGCGCCGCGTGACCCCGGCCCACAGCGCGGGGTCGGTGACCCGGCGGCCGTCGACGAGGGTCCGGACGCCGGGCAGGTCCGCGGGGGTCAGCGCCCGGTACCCGGCGTGGTCGGCCTGGACCACGGCCGCGTCGACGGGGGTGCCGAGCGCGTAGGGCGTGAGCCCCAGCCGCTCCAGCTCGTCGTCGGTGTAGAGCGGGTCGTGGACGACCGGCTCGGCGCCGCGGCCGGCGAGCGCCTCGACCGTCGGGAAGACGCCGGAGAACGCCGTCTCCTTGACGCCGCCGCGGTAGGCCGCGCCGAGGACGGCCACCCGCTGCCCGGCGAGGTCCCCGTGCGCCGCCTCGAGCAGGTCGACCGCGTGGTCGGGCATCTCGGCGTTGGCCCTCCGGGCGGCCCGGACGACGGTCGCGTCCGGGTCGTTCCACAGGTACAGGCGCGGGTAGACCGGGATGCAGTGGCCGCCGACCGCGATGCCGGGGGTGTGGATGTGGCTGTACGGCTGACTGTTGCTCGCCTCGACGACCTGCATGACGTCGATGCCGTGGGCGCCCGCGAAGCGGGCGAACTGGTTGGCGAGCCCGATGTTCACGTCCCGGTACGTCGTCTCGGCGAGCTTGGCCATCTCGGCCGCCTCGGCGCTGCCGAGGTCCCACACGCCGTTGCCGCGGGCGAGGTCCGGGCGCGGGTCGAAGTCGAGCACCGCCTCGTAGAACGCCGTGGCCCGGGCAGCGCCCTCGGCGGTCAGACCGCCGACGAGCTTGGGGTACTTGCGCAGGTCGGCGAAGACCCGCCCGGTGAGCACCCGCTCCGGGCTGAACACGAGGTGGAAGTCCCGCCCCTCGACGAGGCCGGACCCGTTCTCCAGCATGGGCTTCCAGCGGGTCCGCGTGGTCCCGACGGGCAGCGTCGTCTCGTAGGCGACGAGCGTGCCGGGGGTCAGGCACTCGGCGAGCGAGGCCGTCGCGGCGTCCATCCAGCCGAAGTCGGGTTCCGCCGTCCGCTCGTCGACGAACAGCGGCACGACGAGGACGACGGCGTCGCTGCCGGGGACGGCGTCCTTGTACTCCGTCGTCGCCCGCAGCCGGCCGGCCGCGACGTTCTCCGCGAGCAGCCGTGCGAGGTCGTGCTCGCCCGGGAACGGCTCGCTGCCGGCGTTGACGAGGCCGACGACCCGCGGGTCGACGTCGACGCCGACGACGTCGTGCCCCTTCGTGGCGAACTGGACGGCGAGCGGCAGGCCGATCTTGCCGAGTGCGACGACGGCGATCCTCACGAGGCCCCTTCGGGTCGGTGCGCCGGTACGGGCCCGGCATCCGCGTGCGCCCGGACGACGCGCCCGGACGGTGGGTCACCGTAGTGCGGGCGGACCCGTCGCAGATGAACAGGAACCGACGCCGCAGGCAATGGCAGCCGACACGTCGGGGACCTGCCTGACTCCCCGGGGAACAGCGGACGACGCACCGGGGAACACCTGTCGACGCAACCCTTCCGCGGCGGGGCGGCCCTCCTGCGCTGCCTACGCTGGATCCGGCCGGGCGCGCCCCGGAAGACCCCCGAAGGTGTCCATCCCGATGAAGATCGTCAGCGTGGTCGGAGCACGGCCCCAGTTCGTCAAGCTCGCACCGGTCGCACGGGCCCTCGACGAGGCAGGGGCGGAGCACGTCATCGTCCACACCGGGCAGCACTACGACGCGGCGATGTCCGACGTCTTCTTCGACGACCTCGCCATCCCGGTGCCGGACGTGCATCTCGGAGTGGGCTCGCTGCCGCACGGCGCCCAGACCGGTGCGATGCTCGCGGCCCTCGAGCCCGTGCTCGCCGGCAGCGCCGCGGACTGGGTGCTCGTCTACGGGGACACGAACTCGACGCTCGCCGCCGCGCTCGCGGCCGTGAAGCTGCACCTGCCGGTGGCGCACCTCGAGGCCGGCCTGCGCTCCTTCAACCGCCGGATGCCCGAGGAGCACAACCGGGTGCTCACCGACCACGCCGCCGACCTCCTGCTGGCCCCGACCGCCGCGGCGATGACGCACCTCGCGTCCGAAGGGCTGTCGGCGCGCAGCGTGCTCGTCGGCGACGTCATGACCGACGTCTGCCTGCGGACGCGCGACCAGGTCGCCGACCGGCCGTCGCCGGTGCCCGAGGACCTGCGGGGGTCCGGGTACGTCGTCGCGACGGTGCACCGGGCGGAGAACACCGACGACCCGCAACGGCTGGCCGCCGTCTGCGACGCGCTCGCCCGGCTCCCCGTGCCGGTCCTCCTGCTCGCCCACCCGCGGCTCGTCGCCCGGGCCCGCGAGCACGGCATCGCGCTCGACCGCGGACGGGTCCGGGTCAGCCCCCCGCTGCCGTATCCGCAGACCGTGGCCGCCGTCGTCGGCGCCCGCGCCGTCGTCACCGACTCCGGCGGTCTGCAGAAGGAGGCGTTCCTGCTACGGACGCCGTGCGTGACGCTGCGGACCGAGACGGAGTGGACCGAGACGCTCGCCCTCGGCTGGAACGTCCTCGCCGAACCGGCGGACCTGCCGCAGGCACTGGCCCGGCTCGACCCTGCCCCGACCGACGCGACCCCGTACGGCGCCGGGACCGCCGCGTCCGCGGTGGCGACGGCGCTCGCCGCACGACGGGTCACGGCCCGGGTGTGACGGCCACCGACATGCCCGCCCAGGACTGGCTGCGCGCGGTCGACGACGACAGGACGCGGACAGCGGCCCTGCGGCAGGCCCCGCTGCTCGTCGACAGGCTGCGCCGCGACGGCCGGCAGGCGGAGGCCGTCGACGTCGTCGACCGGGCGCTGCGTCACGCCCGCGGCTCCGATCTGCTGGCCCGGCTCGGGGGCCAGCAGGCCCTGCTCGCCCTCGACCTCGTCGACACGTCCGCCGGCAGCACGTCCGCCGACGGGCCGAACAGCACGGGCGCCGAGCGCGTCGACCGGGCAACGATCCTCGCGGCCGCCCGGACGCTCGCGGACGCCGCCGACCGGGCCCTCGCGGTCGGGCGCGCGGCGGCCGCCGCCGACCACCTGCTCCAGGCGCTGCACGTCCTGCTGCACCGCAGCCTGCACACCCTCGACACGCCGTCCCCGCTGTCCCACAAAGGCTCCGGCTGGCTCGACCCGGTGATCCGGTCCGCCGCCTACACCCGCCTCCACCAGCGCACGCAGGCCGCCGAGGGTGCTCCGGCCCCCGTCGACCGGCCGCGGGTGCTGCTCGTGACGGACGGCAACGCGCACTTCCTCGGGGAGGTCGAGAGGGGGCTCGTCGGGGCGGGCGCCCGGGTGACCCGCCTCGACCTCACCGGGCCGCGGGCCGACGGGCTCGTGCCGGCGCCGGTCGTCCTGGCCCGGGCCCGGCTGGGGGACCCGGCGGCAGGTGCCGCGGTGGACGCGTCAGCGGCCGCCCCCGAGGTCGCCGCGCTCCTGCGCGAGGCGGACGTCGTCGTCGTGGACTGGTGCACGGCGGCCGCGGTGTGGGCGAGCCTCGTCGTCCCGCCGGGCGCCCGCCTCGTCGTCCGGCTGCACAGCGTCGAGGCCTTCTCCGTCGAGCCGCATCTCGTCGACTGGTCACGCGTCGACGACGTCGTCCTCGTCGGGGGCCAGCTCGAGTCCCTGGTCCGGCACGTCGTCCCGGCCCTCGCCCCGGCGAGGACACGTCGGGGCGGGCCCCTGGTGCACGTCGTCCCGAACCCGGTCGCCCTGGACGGTCCGCCGCCGGACGGCCACGCGTCCCGCGCCGAACGGCCGGACGCCGCGCGGACGGTCGCAGTGGTCGGCTGGGCGCAGCCGGTCAAGGACCCGTTGTGGGCCCTCGAGGTGCTCGACGAGCTGCGCCGGCACGACCCCCGGTGGCGGCTGCTCCTCGTCGGCGCGGACTACGCCGACCCCCAGCTGCCGCCCGGGCGCCGGTACCGGGCGGAGGTGCTGCGCCGGATCGCCGCTGCGGGGGACGCCGTGATCCGCACGGGGTGGACCGCGGACCTGCCGGAGGTGCTGCGCGACGCCGGGTACGTGCTGTCGTCGAGCCGGCGCGAGTCGCACGGGGTGGCGTTCTGCGAGGCCGTCACGGCGGGCTGCCTGCCCGTGGCGCGGGACTGGCCGGACGTCGCGGAGTTCGGCGGCGCGGGCGAGGTCTTCCCGGCCGAGTGGGTGGTGCGGTCGCCGCAGGAGGCGGCCGCCCGGGTCCTCGCCCTCGCCGCGGAGCCGGACGACGTCCGCACGCGGACCGCGGCGCAGGCCGCCGGGCTGGTCCGTGCCCGCTACGGCTCGGCCGCCGTCCTGCCGCGGCTGCTCGACGTCCTCGTGCCGCCCGCCCGCACCGGGGCGGACGGCGCCCGGCCCGGCACGCGGCCGCACCTCGTCTACGTCGCCATCGGCTTCCCGCCGGCGGCGAAGAGCAGTGCCTACCGGATGCGGGCCACGGCCAACCTCTTCGTCGACCGCGGCTGGGACGTCACCGTCGTGACGATCGACCGGCACGCGTGGGACCTCGAGTACGGGCTGGACCTCAGCCTCCTCGACCTCGTCGACCCGCGGGTCCGGATCGTCGAGCTCCCGCTGCGCCGCGCGGACCTCGACCCCGACGTGCGCGGGTACTCCTGGTTCCGGGCCAGGCACCCGGCCCGCTGGGTCCGCCTGCGCCACCGGCTCGACACGATCCCGTTCCCGGAGAAGGTCTTCGGGCCCTGGCGGCGCGCCCTCGAGCGCGGGACCGAGGCCGTCGTCCGGGACCGCCCGGCAGACCTGCTCCTGGTCTCCCCCGCCCCGTACACGACCCTCGCCGTCGCCCGGCACGTGCGGCGCAGGACCGGGACGCCGTACGTCGTCGACTTCCGCGACGGCTGGTCGGTGGACGTCCTCGGTGCGGGCGAGGCCTTCGGCACGCGCACGCGGCGCGGGCGCTGGGAGCGACGCGTCCTTGCCGGGGCCGAGGCGGTCTGCACCGTCAACGAGCCGATCGCGCAGTTCTACCGCGACCGGTACCCGGAGCTCGCGTCCCGGGTCCACGTGGCCCGCAACGGGTTCGACGCCGACCTCGGTACCGACCTCGCGGTCGCCCGGCGCCCGGACCCGGCGGCCGGCCTCGCGTTCGGGTACCTGGGCACGGTGAACCTCACGCCGGCCCACCTGTCGCTCGTCGTGGACGCCTGGGTGGCCGCCCGGCAGCGCGACGAGGTGCTCGCCCGCTCGACGCTGACCTTCCGCGGGCACGTCGGGGCGGGCTGGGCGGCCGGCGCGAACGGCAACGCCGCGGTGATCGCCCGGGCCGGGGTGCACGGCGTCACCTACGGCGGACCGGTGGCGAAGGCCGACGTGGCGGCGACCTACGGCCGGTGGGACGCACTCCTCCTCGCCCTGGCCGGAGGCCGTTTCGTGACCTCGGGAAAGGTGTACGAGTACATGGCGACGGGCCTGCCGGTGCTGTCGGCGCACGAGATGCCGCACGCCGCGCAGGACGTCCTCGAGGGGTACCCGCTGTGGGTCCGGCCGCCGGCGCTCACGGCGGAGGCGCTGCGCGACGGCTTCGTCGAGACCGCGCGCCGGGCCCTGTCGGCGTCCGAGGCGGACCGCGCCGCAGCCCGCGACCACGCGGGCCGGTTCGAGCGCAGTCTCCAGCTGGACCCGGTCGTCGCGATGCTCGACGACCGGTTCGGGCGGCGGAACCCGTTGCAGCACACCCAGGACGTGCCACCGCCGGCAACCCCTGCCGCAGCCCGCCCCACCCCCGCGGGGGTGTCCCGATGAGCCCCGACGCGGCGCCCCGACCCGTCCGGGTCGTCCTCGTGGGGGTCGTCGCGCCGACCCGCACGGCCCTGGAGATCCCGGTGGCGGCGCTCGTCGCCCGCGGCGCCGAGGTCCTGGCCCTGCTGCACACGCTGCCCGAGGCACGGGTCCTGACCGGCCTGGGCCTGCACGGGCACCGCCGGCTCGTCCTCACGCGGTCCTCCCGCCCGGCGGCGCCGACCCGCTCGCCGGTCCGCCGTCTCCTCGACGCCGGGACCTACCGCGCGCTGCGGCTGCTCGACCTGCGGTCGTCGGCGGGCGTGCGCGCCTTCCGGGCGGCCCGGCGGGACCCGCAGTCGCGTGCGGTCCTCCGCGACGCGGACGTGCTCGTCGCGCTGGACCGGGTCGCGGTCTACCCCGTGTGGCGCTTCGCGCGGGCGGGCCGCAGGCCCGCGTTCTACGGGATCCCCGCCGCCCTGCGCCACCTGGACGCGGCGGCACCGGCCCGCCGGCACGAGGCCCGGGCACGCCGGACGACAGGCCGTGAGGCCAGGCAGGAAGTCTCGGGATGAGCGAGCAGCAGGACGGCGTCGTCGTCCTCATGATGGTCGACAACTCGATCGACGGGGACGGCCGGGTGCAGAAGGCGGCCCGCGCCATGGCGGACGCGGGGCACCGGGTCACCCTGCTGGGGCAGGCCGTCGGCCCCGGGGACGAGCGGCCGCTCGGCGCCGCCACGGTCCGTCGCGTGCCCGTGCGGTTCGCCAGGGAGCAGGCGCAGCGGCGCGCCCTGGACCGGTACCGCCGCATCGCCCGCAAGCTCTCCCGGGCCACCGGGGCGCTGCGCGGCCGGGCGGCCGACGGGGGGCCGGCCGGCGCAGGTGCGCGGCCGCCGCGCGCGCTCGACGACACGGTGCTGGACGCCGCCCGCGCCCGGTTCTGGCGCGCGCTGCGCGGGGACCGGTGCTGGGCGCGGCTCGAGCCCCGGCTGCTCGACTACGAGCGCGCGTACTGGCCGGTCGTCGACCAGATCCGGCCGCAGATCCTCCACGCGCACGACTACCGGATGCTCGGGGTGGCCGTCCGGTCGGCCCGCCGGCTGCGCGCCAAGGGCGTCGACGTGCGCGTCGTCTTCGACTCCCACGAGTTCCTCCCGGGGGTCGGTGGCCCGACGCTGCGCTGGCGGATCGCCTACGAGGCGTACGAGGCCGCCCACATCCACGAGGCCGACGCCGTCGTCGCCGTCTCCCCCGAGATGGCCGAACGGATCGCCGGGCACCACCGTCTGCCGGTGCTGCCGAGCGTCGTCATGAACGCCCCGCCGGCGAGCGGGTCCGCGTCCGGGTCGGGGGACGTGCGCACCACGCTCGGGCTCGCCGACGACGTCCCGCTGCTCGTCTACATCGGGGTGAGCGCGGCCAAGCGCGGACTCCTGCCGACGGTCGAGGCCCTGGCCGACCTGCCCGGGGTGCACCTGGCCCTCCTCACCCGCCGGAACGACTACGTGGACCTGCTGGAGAAGACCGCGGCCGGGCTCGGGGTGGCGGACCGGCTCCACGTGCTCGGCTACGTGCCCGTCGAGGACGTGGTCCCCTTCGTGCGCACCGCGTCCGTCGGCGTCCAGTCGATGGTCCACGTGGAGAACTACGACGTGACGATCGCGACGAAGTACTTCGACTACGCACGGGCGAGGCTCCCCGTCGTGCAGAGCGACGTCCGGGCGATGGCCGCGCTGACCCGCGAGCTCGGGAACGGGGAGGTCTTCGTCGCCGAGGACCGGGACTCGTTCGTGACGGCGACCCGCACGGTGCTCGCGGACCTGCCCCGCTACCGGGCGGCGTACGACCGGCCCGGCCTGCTCGAGGACTGGACCTGGGAGCGGCAGTCCGAGGTCCTCGCCGAGGTGTACCGCCGCGTCCTCGCGACGACGCCCGGGACCCCGGTGCAGCCGGTCCGCACGATCGGCCGCTGACGGTGGGGCCCTCGCCCGGCGGGGAGGCACTGCGCGCGCTGCGCCGGCGGGCGGGCGGCGCCCGTCGGGCGCTGACCCGCGCCGTCGGTCTGCGCGCCGGAGCCGGCGGGTCGCGGGCGGAGGCCGTCCTCGCGGCCCTCGACGCCGGCGTCCTGCCGCCCGGCCCCGACGAGGTCACCGAGGCGGTCGCCGCCTGTGCCGCGGAGGCGGACGCCGCGCTGGCCCGGTCCGGACCGGCCTCGGCGGCCGGGCCGCTCGCGCGGGCCGCCGCGATCGCCTTCCACCGGACGCTGCACTTCGACGGGACGTCCTCGCCGCTCGTCGACTCCTCCAACGCCTTCATGCAACCGTTGCTCGGCAGCACCGCATGGACGCGGGCGACCCGGCCGCTGCCCCCTCGCAGGCAGCCCCCCGCCGCCGCGCCGACGGACCGGCCGCACCGGCTGCTCCTGGTGACGCTCAAGAACTGGAAGTTCCTCGAACCGGTCGCGGCGCAGTACACCGGCAGGCCCGGCGTCGAGGTGCGCCGGCTCGACCTCGCCGACCTGCCGGGGCTGCCGCTCTCGCCGCTGCAGCAGCTACGGCTGCGGCTCACCGGCCCCGACGACGCCCGGTCGCTGCCGTGGGCGCGCCCGCTCGCGGACGCGGTGGACGGTGCCGACACGGTCTTCCTCGACTGGCTGCAGCGCGGGGCCGTGCTGCTGTCCGCCCTGGACCCCGGCCGGGCCCGGGTCATCGTCCGGCTGCACAGCTTCGAGGCGTTCACCGTGTTCCCGCACCTCGTCGGGTACGACCGGGTCGACGACCTCGTCGTCGTCGGCCCGCACCTGGGCCGACTGCTCGACCACCTCGTGCCGGAGGCCGCCGCGCCGCGCCGCCACGTCCTGGCGAACCTCGCCGACCTGCAGCGGTTCGCCCGTCCGAAGCCGGACGACGCCCGGTTCACGCTCGCCGTCGTCGGGTACGGCGTCGTCGCGAAGGACCCGCTGTGGGCGGTCGAGACGCTCGCCCTCCTGCGCAGGCACGACCGGCGCTACCGGCTGCTCCTCGTCGGGGAGGACCTCGACCCGGCCGGGCCGGCCGGCGCGGCGGGCTACCGGCGCCGGCTCGAGGAGCGGCTCGCCGCACCCGACGTCGCCGGCGCCGTGGAACGGGTGCCTTTCACCCCCGACGTGCCGGACCTGCTCCGCCGGGTCGGCGTCGTCGTCTCCTCCAGCGTGCGCGAGTCGTTCCACCTCGGCCTCGTCGAGGGGGCGGCGTCCGGTGCGGTGCCCGTCGTCCGGGACTGGCCGCTCTTCGCCGCCGTCGGCGGCCCGCAGGACCTCTTCCCGGCGGACTGGGTCACGCCGGAGCCGGCCGCGGCCGCAGCCCGCGTGCTCGCCCTCACCGCGGACGTCGCGACCTGGCGCGCGGCGGGGGCCGCGGCCGCCGGGTGGGTCCGCGACCGGTACGACGCCCGGACGACGCAGCCCAGCTACGACGACCTCCTGCTGGGTCGGTAGCGGGGCCGGTCGCGGCAGCGGCGACGTCGTCCGGGTGCGGTCAGACGGCGAGCGCCGGTGCCACCGCGGGGCCGGGGACCGGCCCTGCGAGCAGCGGGCCGTCCGCCCCGAGCGCGGACGGCCGGCCGGTGAGCGCCGACTCGAGGCAGGCCTCGGCGACGGCCACGGTCGTGAGGCCCTGGCGCAGCGTGACGACGTCTGCGCCGAGGCCCAGGACGGCGTCCCGGAAGGCCTCGTGCTCGGTCCGCAGCGGCTCGGGCTTGGGGATCGCGTAGCGGACCATGTCGCCCTCGGCGACCCCGCGGAACGTCGCGAGGTCGTCCCACTGGGTCGGGATGACGCCGTTGGCGTGGAAGGTCAGGTCGGCGGTGAGGGTGTCCGCGACGAACGCGCCGCGCTCCCCGGTGACGACCGTGACCCGCTCCTTGAGCGGGGACAGCCAGTTCACGAGGTGGCTGGTCACCGCACCGTTCTCGAGCTGGCCGACGACGGCGACGAGGTCCTCGTGGGCGCGGCCGCTCTTGTGCAGCGTCCGGGCCGCGACCGAGGTGAACCGGGAGCGGGTCACCCAGGCGGTGAGGTCGATGTCGTGCGTCGCGAGGTCCTTGACGACGCCGACGTCGGAGATGCGCGCCGGGAACGGGCCCTGGCGGCGGGTGACGACCTGGTAGACGTCGCCGAGCTCGCCGGCCTCGAGGCGCCGCCGCAGGCTCTGCAGCGCCGGGTTGAACCGCTCGATGTGGCCGACCGCGCCGACGAGGCCGCGGGACTCGAACGCCTCGACGATCCGCAGGCCGGACGCGACGTCCGGGGCGAGCGGCTTCTCGACGAGGACGTGCACACCGGCCTCGGCGAGGACGAGCGCGGTCTCCTCGTGGAAGGCCGTCGGCACGGCGACGACGCAGTAGTCCACCCCGGCGTCGATGATCCCCTGGACGCCGTCGTGGAGCGGGACGCCCGTCGCGGCCTGGTGCGGGTCGCCACCGGGGTCCGCGACGGCGACGAGCTCGACGCCCTCCAGCGAACGGAGCACGCGGGCGTGGTGGCGCCCCATCATCCCGAGGCCGACCAGCCCGGCGCGCAGCGCGGCCATCAGGCACCCGCCCCGGCGACGGCGTTCACGGCGGAGACGACCTGCTCGAGCTCGGCCTCGGTGAGCCCTGGGTGGACGGGCAGCGAGACCACCTCGCGCGCGGCCTTCTCCGTGGCGGGCAGGTCGAGGTCGAGCCCGAAGGACGCGAGCCGGTGCACCGGCACCGGGTAGTAGACGCCGCTGCCGACACCGCGGTCGGCGAGGGCCGCGACGAACGCGTCGCGGTCGCCCGGGACCCGGACGGTGTACTGGTGGTAGACGTGCGTCGCACCGTCGACGACGGTCGGGGTGACGACACCGTGCAGGTTGTCGTCGAGGAACGCGGCGTTCTTCTGGCGGCGTTCCGTCCACTCCGGGAGCCGGCTGAGCTGGACGCGGCCGATCGCGGCGTGCAGGTCGGTCATCCGGCAGTTGAAGCCGACGACCTCGTTCTCGTAGCGGCGCTCCATGCCCTGGTTGCGCAGCAGCCGCACCGCCCGGGCCAGGTCCTCGTCGGCGGCCGACACCATGCCGCCCTCGCCGGCCGTCATGTTCTTCGTCGGGTAGAGGCTGAACATCCCGAAGCGCCCGAAGGAGCCGACGGGGCTGCCCTGCCAGGTCGCGCCGTGGGCCTGGGCGGCGTCCTCGAAGAGCGCGAGGCCGTGCCGCTGCGCGACGGCACCGAGCGCCGTCATGTCGGCCGGGTGGCCGTAGAGGTGCACCGGCATGATGCCGACGGTGCGCGGCGTGACCGCGGCCTCGGCGGCGGCCGGGTCGAGGCAGTACGTCACCGGGTCGATGTCCGCGAAGACCGGGGTGGCCCCGGTGAGCGCGACGGCGTTCGCGGTGGCCGCGAAGGTGAACGACGGGACGACGACCTCGTCGCCGGGGCCGACGCCGGCGGCGAGCAGCCCGAGGTGCAGGCCGGCGGTCCCCGAACCGACGGCGACGCAGCGGCGGCCGGCGACGAGCGCCTGCGCGAACTCGGTCTCGAAGGCGGCGACCTCCGGGCCCTGCGCGATCATCCCGCTGCGCAGGACACGGTCGACGGCCGCCCGCTCCTGCTCACCGAGGAGGGGCTTGCCGACCGGGATCATCGGGGACATCGGGGATGTGGTCCTTTCGGTTCGTTGCTGCAGAGGGTGTTCCGGCTCGGCGGTCCGGGCCCGGGCGGTCCGGGTCACGAGCGGCGGCGGCCCAGGGCCGCGACCCGGCCGGCGAGGTCGGCGTAGTGGTCGGTGCCGTCGCCGAGCGTGCGGGCGAAGGCGCGTGCGGCCTCCCGCAGCCGTTGCGGTTCGGCGGGGTCCGCCGTCCAGCGACGGAGCACGGCGGCCGCCTCGGCGGCGTCGGCGACGACGACACCGGCACCGCTGCGCCCGACGATCTCGACCATCCGCGGGCGGGGCGTGACGATGACCGGCAGCCCGGAGCACAGGTACTCGTACACCTTGCTCGGCAGGGCGTCCCGGAAGGCGGGGGTGTCGTCGAGCAGGCACAGCCCGGCCCACGCGTCGGCCACGGGGTGCCAGGCCTCGCGGGGCGGCCGGCGGCCGTGCCAGCGCACCCGGCCGGCCGCGGACGACGTCGCGCGCCAGGTCTCGAGGCGGTCCTGGTCCTCACGGGCGACGGGTCCGACGACGTCGAGGGACCAGCCGGGGGCCTGCTCGACGGCCTCGAGCATCGTGTGCAGGCCGCGGCTCGCACGCACGTCCCCGACGTACACCAGCCGCGGGGCCGGTGCCATCGGCGCCGGCTGCGGCAGGTGGACGGCGGTGGGCAGGTTGCGGACGACGACGCGCCGGCCCGCGCCGTCGCGCGCGTCGGCGACGACCAGCGGCGGGACGTGGTCGTCGGCGACGACGACGAGGTCTGCGCGGCCGGCGGCCCGCACGACGAGGCCGACGCCGAGCCGGACGAGGCGGCCGAGACCGCGTGCGGCCCAGGCCCGGTCGCGCAGCAGGGCCGCGTAGTCCTCGTGCAGGTCGACGACGAGCCGGCGCCCGGTGAGCCGGGCCCGGACGAGCGCCGGCAGGACGAGCTCGGGGTCGACGACGAGCAGCACCCGGCCGCTCGCGCGCCACGGCAGCGCCGTCGCGTGGAGCAGGCGCCGGACCAGGCCGCGCGGCCGGTCCCAGGTGCGCACGTGCACGCCGTGCGGGGCGTCCCCGGCAGCACCGAGCCCGAGCACCTCGACGCGCAGGCCACGGGCGAGGGCCCCGCCGACCTCGCGGTGCAGCCGGGCGTCCGCGACGTCGTGCCCCGAGGTGATCAGGGAGACGTCCGGGGCGAGCGCCCGCGGACGCGGCCGCGCGAGGGCTGCGTTCATGACCGACCCCGGACTGGACATGGCCTCCGCCTCGCGCGCGGGCCTGGTGCCCGCGACGTGCCCCAGGCAACCAGAGCCAGGCGCTGCACAGACGGACCGAAGGTGAGCAGGAGCCGAACACGTTGTGGCGCAACGCTCTCCGGCGGCAGGAGGTCGCCCGTGCGAGATCGTCCGTTCACCTGCTGGTCAGCGCCTGTCCGATCGGAGCCGCCGTCGGCCGGCCCGGCTCAGACGTCCTCCTGCGTGACGGCCGTGGCCCCGACCTTGAGGAAGCGCCGGTAGGCCGACACGACCTTCGCCGGGTCGCCGCGCTCGACGAGCGCCCCCTTGTCGACCCACATCGCCTCGGTGCACAGCTGCGTGATCGTGCTCAGGCCGTGGCTCACGAGGAAGATCGTCCGCGCCTGCGCGCAGAGCTCCTGCATCCGGGCGAAGGACTTCTCCTTGAACCGGGCGTCGCCGGTCGACAGGGCCTCGTCGACGATGAGGATGTCGGGCTCCATGTGGACCGCGACGGAGAAGGCGAGCCGCGCGTACATCCCCGAGGAGTAGGTGAGCATCGGCATGTCCATGAAGTCCTCGCCGAGCTCGGCGAAGTCCGCGATCTCGGTGTACCGGCGGGCGATCTCCTCCCGGTCGAGACCCGCCGCGAGGCCGCCGAGGGTGACGTTCTGCCGGCCGGTGAGCTTGGCGTTGAAGCCGACGCCGAGCGCCAGCAGGGTGCTGACCCGGCCGTGGACCTCGATCCGGCCCTGCGTGGGCGGCAGGATCCCGGCCAGCGCCCGCATCAGCGTCGACTTGCCCGCCCCGTTCGCCCCGACGACACCCACGACCTGCCCCTGCAGGACGTCGAAGCTCACCCCGCGCAGGGCGTGCACCTCGCGGACGACCCGCTCCCCCCGACCCAGCCGGCGCAGGCGGCGGGCGACGGTCGGCCGGCGCTCGAGGCTCGCACGGTAGGTGACGTGGAGGTCCTCGACGCGGACGCTCAGCGGTGCCGGTACGTCGACCGGCGGGGTCTCGAGGAAGGCCTCAGAGGCGGACAGCGAACTCACGCTCCCGGGACAGCAGCGCCCACGCGCCGACGAGGAGGGCCACCACGGCCCAGGCCGCACCGGCGCCGAGCATCCACGCCTGCGGGGCGCGACCCTCGACCACGGCTTCGGACCAGGAGCCGAGCAGCGGGAACAGCGGGTTGGCCCACCGCAGGAACGCGAGGCTGCCGCGCACCTGCTCGGGGAGCCAGAGCACGGGGCTCAGGTAGAGCCAGACCCGCATCGTGTACGGCAGGAACGACTTCGTGTCGCGGAAGTAGAGGTTCACCGTCGCGAGCAGCATCGCCAGACCGGTCGCGAAGACGAGCACGAGCGCGAGCGGGACGACGCCCCAGAGCATCTGCCACCTGACGGGCTGCCCGGCCAGCACGTGCACGACCGCGTAGATCCCCAGCGAGGGCAGGAACCGCAGGAAGCTCACGAGCACCACGGAGATCGGCAGGAGCATCTTCGGGAACGCCGTGTTGAGGATGAGCCGGCTGCTCGACAGGATCGACATCGCGCCGCCGATGACCGCGCTGGAGAAGAAGTAGTAGAGGAACAGCCCGGCCATGATGTGCGCCAGCCGCGCTGCGCCGCCGGGGCTGCCGGACAGGATCGACGTGAGGACGTAGTAGACGAACGCGAGCAGCAGCGGGTTGAGCACGAGCCACAGCTGGCCGAGCCCGGTGCCGGTGTTCTCGGTCCGGATCTCGGTGCGGGCGAGCTCCAGGGCGAACTGCCTGCGCGCCCACACCTCGCGGGCGTACGGCCCCAGCCGGGGCAGCCCGCGCCGGAACGGCGTGTAGACCTGGACGTCGCTCACCGGGCACCCGCCCGGACCGCGAGGTCGGCACGGACCCGCTGCGGCGCAGCGGTTCCCGCGGCGGCGAGGACGTCGGCGTAGACCTCGAGGAGGACGGCCTCCTGCTCCTGCCAGGACCACGACCGGAGCACGTCGGCGTGCCGGTCGTACGCGGCGCGGTACCGCTGCGGGTCGGCGGTCACCGCCGCGACGGCACGCACGAGGTCCGCGACGTCCTCGGCGACGAAGACCTCGCCGTTGCCGAGCGCCCTGGTCGTGGTGCCCATCGTCTCGGTGTCGCTGGAGATGATCGGCAGGCCCGCGTGGGCGTACTCGAGGTACTTGGTGATGAGCGCGATCTCGTGGTTGGGGAAGTGGTGGATCGGGACCAGCCCGGCGGTGGCGCTGCGCAGGAACGGCACGACGTCCTGCGGTGGCACGTAGGGCAGCACGTGCACCCGGTGCGCGACCCCGGCCTCCCGGGCGCGGGCGGTGATCTCCTCGGCCCGGCGGGGGTGCGAGATGACGAGCGCGAGGTGCACCAGCGGCAGGTGGACCAGCGCGTCCACGACCGTGTCGATGCCGCGCTGCGGGGCGGCGCTGCCGCTGTACACGAGGAGCGGGACGTCGTCCGCCAGCCCGCAGACCGCGCGCAGCCCGCCGTCCGGCGCCGGCCCGTCGGGCTCGAACTGCGGGGCGTTGAGGACGACCCGGGGCCGCCGGGGCAGCCGGTAGCGGTCCTGGAGCATGTCGGCGAGACGGTCGGAGACGGTGAGGACGGCGTCCGCCCGGCCGATGTACTCGGCCTCGTGGCCGGTGTTGGCGGCCCGCCAGCGCGGGGTCTTCGAGGCGACGCCCGCGACCCACTCGTGGACGTCGTAGACGACCGGCACCCGCCGGCCGAGGGCGGCGGCCCGTGCCGCAGCCCTGGCCGCCACACCGCACATCCGGAAGTCGTTGGCGTGCAGCAGGTCCGGCGCGAGCTCGTCGAGGCACGGGCCGAAGCCGAGCTCGACGTCGAGCAGCACCGGGTCGAGCCCGCGCCAGGCGCCCGGGCCGCGCAGCGCCGTCCGCAGCCGGGTCCCCGCCCGCACTGCGAGACCGTCGTCCCGCTTGACCCGCTCGCTCAGCGCGCGGAACCCGACCTGCCGGAACCGGTGCAGCAGCCACCTGGCGCGCAGCGGCACGGTCTCGGCCTTGAGCGAGAGGTCCTTCGCGCGCCCGCGCCAGCCCGCGATCTCCCCGCTCTGGCGCAGGATGAGCTTGCGGGCCCGCAGGTCGGCGGTCAGGGCCTTGAGCCGCAGCCCGCGGCGGGCGTTGTGGTCGACCGACGGGTACGCGAACGGGTAGCGCCACCGTCCCCGGGGGACGCGGCGGGCCAGGCCCAGGAGCTGGAAGGGCGCCTCGACCCGGCGCACCTCGACGGTGACGTCCCCGGCGCCGATCGTGAACGTGTCGGCGGCACCGGGCGCCCGCCCGACGAGGACGACCCGGTACCCGGCCGCGGCCGCCGCCAGGGCGCACTTCTGCACGCGCGAGTCACCGACGACGTGGTTGTCGACGATGACGGCGAGCAGGGGTGCGGGGCGGGTCGTCGGGTCGTTCTCGGTCATGGGACGCGGCTCCTGGTGAGGTGGTTCGGTCCGGTGGGCAGGCCGGCGTAGACGTCGAGGAGCATCCGCTCGTCGGCCGGCCACGTGAGCGATGCCGCCGCGACCCGGACGGCGGCGGCGTAACGGTCGTACCCCGCGAGGACGTCGGCGACGGCCGCCACGAGAGAGGCGGGGTCACCGGGCCGGTAGAGGGCTCCGAGCCGGTACCCGCGCACGAGGGTCGCGAGCTCCCCGACGTCCGTCGCGACGACGGGGACCCCGGCGGCGACGGCCTGGAAGAGCTTGTTGGGCATCGCGAGCCGGTGGTTCGGCCAGCGGTCGGAGTGCGTGACGAGGGCGACCCCGGCACCGCGCAGCAGCCACGAGACCTCATCGGCGGGGACGGCGTCGAGCACCCGGGCGGCACCGGGGTCGAAGTCCCGCAGCCATGTCTCGTCCGCCGGCCCGAGGATGTCGACGGGCAGCGGGAGGTCCCGGCTGGCCGCGGCGACGACCTCGAGCTCGCGGTAGGGCGCCAACCGCCCGGCGTAGAGCAGCCGGGCCGGGACGAGCGGTGCCGTCGGCGGCGGAAGGACGGCGAACGTGTTGCGGACGACGCGGACGTCGCGCCAGCCGTAGGCGTCCTCGAGCGCCTCGGCGACACCCTCCCCGACGGTCACCACGGCGTCGGCCCGGCTGCCGAGCCGGGCCTCGGTGCGCCGTCCGCGGGCGTCGCGCAGCGGCGTCGGCCGCCCGACGACGGGCCGGCCGAACCACAGCTCGTGGCTGTCGTAGACGAGCGGCACGCCGTGCTCGCGGGCGAGCCGGTCGCCGAGCTCGAGGGTGTTGAAGTCGTGCGCGTGGACGACGTCGAACCTGCGGTCCGTGGCGTCGGCGTAGGCCTCGCGGGCCCAGCGGCCGAAGGCGCGGGCACGATGCTCGGGCAGCAGCAGCCAGCGGGCGCCGCGCCACCAGAGGGGACGCGCGCGGCGCGCGGCGCTCGTCGGGACCACGGCCCCGGGGGTCTCCGGGCGCGACGCTCGGGCCCGGCGCCCCGCGGAGGAGACCGTGACGCCGTCCGGCGGGGCGAACCCCGGCGGCACCCCGAACCCGACCACGTGGACGGCGTGCCCCGCCCGGACGAGAGCGGTCGCCTCGCGCAGCACCCGGGTGTCGTTCGCGACGGCGGTCGCGACGAGCATGAGGACGCGCACTCCCACCCTCTCCGCCCGGTCGTCCGCTGCCGACGGCCCGACGGGCCGCGCCGCGACGCTAGGCGGGGGCGGTGAACTGACGGCGGCTCCAGGTGAACACCGGGCCACCGGCGGCCGGACATCGGGCCCCGCCGCCGGGCGCCAGGGTTCCCCGGGCGGAGCAGCCCGGGGCGGGCGGCGGCTAGTAGCGGACGACGAAGCGCTGGTGGGTGCCCTCGGAGACGACCCGGTCGCCGCAGGTGACCCGGGTGACGAACTCGATCCGGCGGCGGTCGACCTCGGTGACCTCGGTGACGATGCGGACGGCCTCGCCCGCGACGACCTTCGCGGAGTGGCTGAAGTTCACGTGCGTGCCGACGGAGGTCTCGTTCGCGTCGAGGTGCGGCTGCACGCTCTCCAGGCAGGTCTCCTCGATGAGGCGGACCATCGTCGGCGTCGAGAGGACCTTCTCCGGCAGGTGCGGGGGCGACATCTCGGGGGTCACCGTGATCGTCGCGTCCCCCGTGATCCCGGCCTGCAGCGACTCCAGCACGTGCGCCTCCTCGTGCAGCGCCGCCGACGGCGCCGTCGGGGCCAGGATGCCAGCCGTCAGAGCCAGGACGCCACGAGCGCCAGCCCGGCGAGGGTGGCGGACGTCCCGACGACCACGGCGAACCAGGCCCGGCCGCGGCCGTGCCCCCGGCCCGCCGCCGACGCCCGCAGCGCGGCGACACCGAGGAGCAGGGCGACCGGTCCGAGGAACCACACGAACGCGGCGACGAGGGCGACGTAGCCGGCGACGATCGACTGCCAGGTCCGGCCGGTGGGCAGCAGCCAGTGCACCGGGTCCGAGGGTGTCGCGCCGATCCCCGCCGGTGCAGCCGTGAGCACCGGCGCGTACGCGACCGCCGCCGGCGGTGCGGGCCAGACGTGCGGCGTCCAGCCGGCGCCGTCGAACCAGCGCACGCCCCCGGGCGCCACCGGGTCGGGGTACCACCCGGGCGAGGGGGCCTGCGGCACGACGTCCATGGTCAGCCTGTCGGCACCGCCGGCGCGGACCTGAGGGCGATCCGCGCGAGCTCGCGCCACAGCAGCACGAGGAAGACCGCCGAGCCGCCGAAGGCGAACCAGAACGGCGCCGTGACGCCGAACCGCTCGCCGAGCGCACCGCCGACCGCGGAACCGACGACGAGGCCGCCGAAGACGGCCAGGGTGTAGACGCTGTCGACGCGGCCCTGCAGCCGCAGCGGCACGGCTGCCTGCCGGACCGCCGTCGACGTCGTGCCCCAGACGAACGCGTGCGCGCCGAAGACGAAGAGGATCGTTCCCGCGACGACCGCGGACCGGGTCAGCGCCAGCCCGAGGTGGGTCAGGGTCTCCAGCACGAGGCCGATGCGCATGACGTCCGCGAGGCTGACGTGCCGGGTGATCCAGCCGTAGAGCCCGGTCCCGAGCAGCCCGCCGGCCGCCGACACCGTCGACAGGATCCCGAAGCCGACGGCGCCGAGCCCGAGCCGCTCGTGGACGTAGAGGACGAGGACGGCCCACGCCGCCCCGAAGGTGACGTTGAAGACGAGGATCGTCAGGGCGAGCGTGCGGACGGCGGGATGGCGCCACGTCCACACGAAGCCCTCGGCGACGTCGCGGCGGACGCTGCGCCGGCCGTCGGCCGCGGACGCTGCGGGTGCTGCGCCGTCGGGACCGCCGTCCGGACCACCGAGAGGACCGTCGTCCGGGCCCTCACCGCCGGGCCGGACCCGCGGGACGACGACCCGCGCGAGCAGCGCGATCGCGGCGGTGAGGAGCACGGCCTCCCCGACGAACGGCCAGACCCGGCCGGCGGCGAACAGCGCGGCGCCGATCGGCGGTCCGGCGAGCTGGTCGAGGGTGATGAAGCCGGTCGTCAGGCGGGCGTTCGCCAGGGGCAGGTCCTCGCGGCGGACGAGCATCGGGGTGAGCGTGCGGGCCGCGCTGTCGGCGAAGACCTCGGCCGTGGAGACGAGGGCGAGCGCGCCGAGCACGAGCCCGACGGTCGCCGTCCCGGTCGCGAGGGCCGCGACGAGCCCGCCGATGACGGCCAGCCGGGCGCAGTTGGCCGCGACGGCCACCCGGCGGCGGTCGAGCCGGTCGGAGAGCACCCCGGCGCCGAGCCCGAACAGCAGCGGGGGCGTCCAGCGCAGGGTCGCCGCGAGCGCGACGACCGACGGCGACGCGTCGAGCGAGGCGACGAGCAGCGGGCCCGCGGCGGCGGCGACGCCGTCCCCGAGGTTGCTCGTCCACGACGAGGCGAGCAACCGCCGGAAGCCCGGCCCGAGCCGGGCCGGGACCAGCACCTCGGCGAGCCGCTCCACGAGGTCAGGACGCTAGGCCCGGCGACGGCTGCTGTCTCGCACATTTTCGGGCCGGCCGCTGCCCGGCGAGCCCATGGTCAGTTACTCTCTGCTGGGTAGTGATGTACCACCTGTCGCCGAATCTCGACCGTTCGCCCGTTGTGATATACCTTTCACCGCTAAGCACGTTTAGATCACAAATAGGTCATCTAACCTCAAGATACCCAGCCGGACATCGTCGCGACGGCCGGTGGACGAGAGGACCCACGTCATGGCGAGCCAGCAGCAGGACCGACCTCCAGCTCTCCTCACGCCGGCCGAGGTGGCGGCGATGTTCGGCGTCGACCCGAAGACCGTGACCCGCTGGGCCCGCACCGGCCTGCTCCAGCCGGTCCGCACGCTCGGCGGTCACCGCCGCTACCCGGCGGACCAGGTGCACAAGCTGCTCAACCGGATGCCGCAGCAGCGCGGCTCCGCCGACTGACCCGGCGTCCGCAGGTGACCAGCGCCGGGTGACGCCCACCGGGTGAACGGGCCCGGGCCGGTGGTCCACGTCAGCCGACCTGGATCGCCAGCACCGCCGTGTCGTCGTCCGTCGGGTTCTCCGCGAGCAACCTGTCGCACAGCCGCCCGGGCTCTCCCGGCCGGGCCGCGGCGAGGACGTCGCGGACCCGGTCGAGGCCGTGCGAGATGTCCTCGCCGCGCCGCTCGACGAGGCCGTCCGTGTAGGCCAGCAGCAGCGACCCGGCCGGCACCGGAACCGTTGCGACCGAACGCTTCCACGCCTCGACGCCGAGCAGCAGCCCGTTCGCGGCGTCCAGCGTCTCGACCCGGCCGTCAGGGTGCCGCAGCAGCATCGGGGGGTGCCCGGCGCTGGAGTACGCGAGCGTCCACGCGCCGTCCGTCCCCGTCGGCGGCCCGAGCGTGGCGTAGACGAGCGTCGCCATCGGCACGGTGTGCAGGCCCTGCACCATCCGGTCCACGCGGGCGACGACGTCGGCGCAGTCCCGGCCGGCGTCCGCGGCGTCCCAGGCGCACGCCCGGAGCAGACCGCGCAGGTGGCCCATCGCCGCGGCCGCGGCGAGGTCGTGCCCGACGACGTCGCCGACGCAGACGCCGACGGTCCCGTCGGTGAGCGGGACGACGTCGTAGAAGTCCCCGCCGACCTCGGCGATCTCGGCACCGGCCCGGTAGCGGCCGACGAACTCCAGCCCGTCGACGGCGGGCAGCTCGGGCAGCAGGCTGCGCTGCAGGGTCTCCGCGATGTGGTGCTCGGCCTCGTAGAGCCGGACGTTGTCCAGGGTCAGGCCGGCCCGGCGGCCGAGGTCCTCGGCGACGGCGAGCTCGGTGCCGGTGAACGGCTCCCGGCCCTCGCCACGGGCGAGGACCATCGACCCGAGGACGGACCGGCGGCCGGGCAGCGGCACGAACATCACCGACTGCAGGCCGAGGCTCTCGCTCAGGGCGAGCAGCTCCGGGTCGTCGGAGTAGCCGGCCCGCTGCGGGCTCGTGGCGTAGCGGTCCACCCGCCACGCGCGCGCCCCGCGGTGCTGCTGGAACATCGGCGCCCGGTCGGTGAGCCCGTGCCGGGCGCGCTTCGTCAGCTCGGTGACGTCGCCCTCGCGGCCGTCGCGGTGCCGCGCGACGAGCTCACCTATGCCGCCCGCGTCGTCGAAGGTCGTCACCATGGCCCAGTCCGCCAGGCCGGGCACGGCGAGCGCCAGCAGGTGCTCGAGCGACGTCCGCTCGTCGAGCGTCGACGCGAGCCGGGCGCTCGCGCCGGCGAGGAGCGCGAGCTGCTCCTGCGCCCGGACGGCGTCCGCCCGGGCGGCCTGCTCCGCGGCGAGCGCCCTGTCCCGCTCGGCGTCCGCCGTGACCCGGGCCGTGACGTCGGACTGGATGCCCACGAAGTGGGTGAGCGTGCCGGCGTCGTCGTGCACGGGGTTGATCGCGACGAGGTTCCAGAACGCGCTGCCGTCCTTGCGGTAGTTGAGGATCGTCGTCGTGACCGACTGCCCGGCCGCGAGCGCCTCCCGCAGCTGCGCGCGCGCCGACGGGTCGGTGCCCGGCCCCTGGAGGAAGCGGCAGTTGCGGCCGACGACCTCCTCGGAGGTGTAGCCCGTGACGGTCGTGAACGCCGGGTTCACCCACAGCAGCGGGCTGTCGGGGGCCTGGGCGTCGGCGATGGTGAACGTGACCCCGGTCGCGACGAGGGCGCGCTCCCGCAGGTGGATCTCCGCGCGGCGGACGACCTCGTCGGCCTGGTCGCGACGGCGCAGCGGGAGCAGGACGACGAGGCCGAACCCGGCGAGCCGGTCGCCGCTGAGCGGCAGGCCGACCACCCACAGCGGTGCGCGCCGCCGTCCGAGCTTCGACAGCCGGGCCGCGGTGACGGCCTGCCCGGCGACGGGACGCCCACCGGTGAGGAGCGAGAGCGGGTGCGCCGTGTCGGTGAGCTCCGCGCCGTCGAGGTCGCGCAGGTCGGCGGCGTCGCCCCAGGCGTCGATGCCGGCCGGGAGCCCGACGCCCGGCGCGAGCTGCTCCGCGACGTCGTTGGCGTGGACGACGCTGCGCGAGGCGAGCTCGACGAGCAGCACCGCGGCGGGGGCGTCGAGCTCGACCAGCGGAGGACCGTACGCCGCGCCAGCAGGCACGGGCCTCGTGCTGTCGACCGTGCTGCTCACCACGCTCCTCCTGGTCCGCCACCACACACCCGTCAAGGGTGGCAACGGATCCCGCAGGCGGCAGTTCTAGGTGGCCATCCGCGGGGTGACCAGCGGCGACGTCCCCGATCGCGGGGTGACGACGAGCTCGACGACCCCGGTCGACAGGTCGTACACGGCACCGACGACGAGCACTGCGCCACGCGCGACGGCCGGTGCCACGAGCGGGGCGGCGACCACGCCGGCGACCACGCGCTCGACGTTGTGCCGCACCGCGGCGTCCACGAGGTGCGCGTCGTCCACGCCGTCCCGGCCGGCGTCGACGACGGCGGGCGTGATCGCCTCGACGAGCGTGTCGATGTCCGTGCCGGACGCGCCGGTGTGCCGGGACACCACCTGGAACGTCGCCCGGACCGCGCCGCACCCGGTGTGCCCCAGGACGACGAGCAGCGGGCAGCCCAGCTGGTCGACGCCGAACTCGAGCGTGCCGAGGATCGCGTGGTCGAGGACGTGGCCGGCGGAGCGGACGACGAACAGGTCACCGAGCCCCGCGTCGAAGACGATCTCCGGCGGGACCCGGGAGTCGGCGCAGGAGAAGACGGCCGCGAAGGGGTGCTGGCTGCCCCCGAGGAAGGCCCGCCGGGACACGGTCTGGTCGGGGTGCTCGGCCTCGTCGGCCACGAACCGGCGGTTGCCCTCGACGAGCCGAAGCAGCGCCTCGTCCGGGCCGAGGCGGACGCTGTCGTCGCGATCGGGCACTGCACCTCGGTCAGGCATTGCACAACGGTAGCCACGCAGCACCGGCCGACCGCGGCCTTCGGTCCCGCTCACACGAGCCCGGCGAGACGGTACAGCACGAGCGAACCGGCCACGGCGACGTTGAGGCTGTGGCCGGTGCCCAGCATGGGGATCTCGACGGCGACGTCGAGCAGGTCGAGCCCCTCCTGGGGGATGCCCGTGCTCTCGTGACCGAGGACCATGACGGTCCGCTCCCGCGCGGGCGGCAGGTCCGCGAGCCGGACCGCCGGCTCGGCGAGCTCGACACCGACCACCCGGGATCCCACGACCCGTTGCGCGGCAAGCCATCCGACCGGATCGCCCCGCAAGCGGTGGACGCACGAGTGGTGGCGCAGGGTGTTCCCCCGGGCGACGGCCTCCTCGACCCACGGGCGCCGCGGGACGACGAGGCAGGCACCGACGGCGTCGCACGTACGCAGCAGGGTGCCCAGGTTGGCGCCGTGCTGCGGCCACAGCACCGCAGCGAACAGGTGGTCCCAGCAGCCATGGGCCCGGCCCCGCCGGGACCGCATCAGTTCCTTGCGGGTACGCGCCGTGGCCGTCATCGGGCCGGGACGCCGTCTCCGTCCCGGGAGGTGGGTCTCTGGAGCAGTGTCGTCATGCGCAGGACGCTTCTCGGTGCGCCCGGACCGTCGACGGGGATGGGGCTTTCCAGACTACCCGCTGCCTCGTGCACCGGATTTGTCCGATGCGTCCAGCACGCTCTGCGCAGCGGTCGTTGCACCACGTTAGGCGATCTCCGGTTCTGTTGTCGCGCGGGCGTGACTGCCGGAGGATGCGCGGTCACGCGACGCACGGGGCGTCGCCGGACGCTCCGCCGCGACGCCGCGACGGACGGTTGGGGGACACGTGCGCCGTCGTCTTGCCCTGCTCCTCGGCGCGGCCCTCGCCGCGACCTCGGTGGCGCTCGTTCCGATCCCTGCGCAGGCGGCGGAGATCAACGGCGGCGCCCTGGTGGCCGATGTGACGACCACGACGACCCTGCCCGGGGAGTCGGTCGTCGTCTACACGCTGGCGGTGCCGGCCGGAGCGCGACCGACGATCACGGTGTCCTCGATGGATCCCGGGCTCACCGTGAACGCGAACCTGTTCTTCGCGAACAACCCCGAGGCTCGTAGTGGCAACACTGTCTCCGAGAGCCGTCCGCTCGAGCGGATCGTCGAGTTCACGCCGTATCCCGACCCGACGACGGAACAGCCTGCCGAGCTACGGCTGAGCTGCGGCTGCTCCGTGACGGCGCCGACCCGCGCCATGACCTTCACCCTCCACTACTCGGTCGACACCGTGCAGACCGTCCGGCTCGGCGAGCTCGTCGGGCTCGCGTTCACCGCGCCCGGGCAGCGGGCCCGGCTCACGGTGCCGGGGGACTACTACCAGGTGTCGGTCTTCGTCACGCAGGAGAACCTCACCGCGCAGCTCCCCGTCGGAACCCTCCCGAAGCTCCGGGTGACCCTGCTCGACGTGGTCGGATCGGACCTCACGGAGGTCTCACCTGGGCACTTCGTGGGACAGATGCCGGCTGACCAGCCGATGACCGTCGTCGTCGACCCGACCTTCGACCACACCGGATCACTGCAGGTACGCATCAACGCCGTGCCCCGAGGGACCGGCGTGATCGAGTACGGGGCACCAGACGCCACTCAGCTCTCGATCAGCCAGCCACAGGACGAGCCGACGTTCTTCCTGGAGACGCGGACCGGTGCAGACACCCTCGTGCACGTGCTCGACGCCTCGCTCCAGCACCCCGACGGCACGCCCGGGGCTCTGAGCCTGGAGCTCGACGTGCCTGGCTCGCCCACCGTTGTCGTCGGCACGGTCCGCTCCGGGCGCCAGACGTTCACCGTGCCGGAGTTCTCCGTGCCCGATGTGGGCGCGACTCTCAGGCTGGTCAACGACGGCGAGACCACAGGCTTCATGGGGGTTCGGGTGCGGCTCGACCCCGGAACGGCGACACCTGTCACGCTCGGCGCGACGACGTCCTTGGCGCTGGCCCCCGGACAGACCTCGGTCAGGTACTCCGTCGCCGTCGAGGCGCAGAGCCCCGTCGAGCTGTACTTCGGGCCGGCATCGTACGGTGACCCTTCCGTGACCGCCTCCCCGGTCAAGGTCGAGTCCTCCTTCGGCGAGCGCTACGCCGATGCGACGCTGAGCAGTACGGCCGGGACGTCGACGTCCTTCTCCAGTCTCACCTCCGGTCTGTTCGACATCGTGCTCACGGAGCCCTCGGGCTCCGGGCTGTCCGTGGACCTCCGGGCCGTCCGCGCCACGACCGTGACGCAGGACGCCCCGCTGCCGTTCGAGGCCGACCTCACCATCGGCGAGGTCGGTCAGAACCAGGCCGTGCTGGTGCCCCTGGCCGTCGGGCAGAAGATCGTGGCGACCGTGACCGACGAGACGCTCAGCGGTGCTCCCGCCGGTGAACCTGCCGCAAGGCTCTCGTTCCAGGTCGGTGACGGCGGCGTCGACCAGCGCGACGTCCAGCCCGGGGGTGCCGCCTTCCTCGAGATCACGGGGGACGGTTCAGGACCTGCCCTCAAGATCGTCGTCGACGGCAACGGGCTCGCCACCGGGACCGTGCACCTCAAGGTCGGTGAGCCCGCTGCAGGCGGGGGCCCGATCGCCGTAGGGGTTCCCACGACAGTGACCGTCGACGAGCGCGGTGCGCTCGCCCGCTACACCTTCGACGGGGCGATCGGCGACAGGGTCGCGCTCACCGTGTCCGACGTCGCCTTCGTCTCGTCGCAGAACCCGGCGGCCGAAGTGTTCGTCGTCCGCCCGGACGGGAGCCTGTTCGCCGGCGGTGTCGTCTCGAGCTTCGGCAGTGGCGAGGCCTGGATCGAGGGCGCCGACCCGCTCGACGTCGCGGGCACCTGGACGATCCTCGTGGACCCCTTCGGGGACACCACGGGGTCACTCACCCTCACACGCCTGGCACCTCGCACCCTCACATCCGCGCTGACCGTCGGCAGGCAGCAGACCGTGACGTTCGACAGGGCAGGTGACGTGCGCCGCCTGACCTTCCGGGGCACCGCGGGACAGCGTGTGCTCGTCGAGGTGTCGGCGCGCACGGTCGGCACCAGGATGCGGATGATCTCGGAGACCGGGCTCGTCATCGCCGACGACTCGTCGTTCTTAGACGTCCCTTACGTGGAGCTCGGGGTCCTGCCCTCCTCCGGAACGTGGACCCTGGAGCTCGATCCCACCGGGACCGACGTAGGTACCGTGGCCCTCACCGTCGGGCTGACCACCGACCCGGTCCGGACGATCGACATCAGCGCGCGCGTGACGTCGACCTTCACCAAGGGACAGAACCCGGTGTTCCGCTTCCAGGTCCGTGCGGGCCAGCGGATCGGCGCCGCCTTCCCGACGGTCTCGACGTCGACCGGAAGCACCGTCCAGGCCCGGCTGCTGCGGCCCGACGGCTCCCTCGCATGGTTCGACAACATCAGCTCGACGTCCTTCCTCGAGATGCCTCTGGTGGCTGACACGGGCGGCCGATGGAGCCTCGTCCTCGACGCGGAGGGGCCGGCGACGGGCCGCGCAACCCTCACCGTCTGGACCGCCACGGACCAGGTGCAGCCGGGCAGGCTGGGGCGTACGACCAACGTCGAGGTCAAGCAGCCGGTGCAGAATGTGGTGCTGCCCTTCGAGGTCACGGCGGACGGAACGGACAAGTTCGTGCACTACACGGTGACCGGCTCCCGCTTCGCGGGAGCCCAGCTCACACTCATGACGCCTTTCGGGAGCCCCTGGCAGAGCATCGAGATCCCCGCGGGTGACAGTTCGGGGACCTTCGGCGCGCCCCTGTTCTTCGACGGCACCTGGCAGCTGGTCGTCGACCCGCAGACGGACAGCATCGGCAAGGCGAAAGTGACGTTCACCGTCTCAGACACGTTCTGACACCTGGTGCGGTGGCCCTCCTCCCCCGCGCGGAGGAGGGCCGGCACCCGGCCGCTGTCGTCTCCACCTCGGGGTGGAGGCCCCGCCGCGCGGGAGTTCGTACGCTGGACGCATGCCCGCGCCCTCCGTCGCCCTCCGCGAGCGCCTCACGCGCTTCTTCGCGCTCGACGACGACTGGGAGCGTCCCGGCGCGCTCGACGGCTGGGACGCCGTCGTCGGGCTCGGGACCCTGCTGTTCTCCGCGGTCACCTTCGAGCTCATGCGCAGCGCGGGGCTGACGGAGAGCGTCACGGCGCCGGAGTGGGTGCAGTGGGCGGCGGTGGTGCTCGGCGCGGGGATCCTCGTCTGGCGGCGGTGCCGGCCGCTCACGGTGCTCGTGCTCGCCGCCGCGCACATGTTCGTCGTCGGCGTGACGATGCCCGAGGTCATGGGCCAGCTCAGCATGCAGGTCGTCTACTTCTGCGCCATCTTCTCGGGCGTCGCGTGGGCCCGCAGCCGGCGCGAGATGCTCGTGGTCGTCAGCGTCGTCGTGACGTTCATGTTCGCCTGGCTCGCCTGGGGTTTCGCGTTCGGCAGCGGGGTCGACCAGATCGTCGAAGGCCTCGAGGAGGACGCCACCAAGCGTTTCGGGCTCGTCTCCCCGGTCGCGGCGGCCGTCCTCATCACGACCCTCGTCAACGTCGTCTACTTCGGCGGCGCCGTCCTCGTCGGGCAGGTCAGCTGGCGCGGCGCCCGGCAGCGGGCGCGGCTCGCCGAGCAGGCGGGCCTGCTCGAGACGCAGGGCGAGACGCTGCGCCGCCGGGCCGTGCTCGAGGAGCGGCTGCGGATCGCCCGCGAGCTGCACGACGTCGTCGCGCACCACGTCTCGGTCATCGGGATCCACGCCGCCGCGGGCCGCCGGGTCATCGGCCGGGACGTCGACGCGGCGAGCCGCGCGCTCGCCCAGGTCGAGGAGTCGTCGCGGGAGGCCGTCTCCCAGATGCGCGGGCTGCTCGGCACGCTGCGCTCCGTCGACGAGCGGGACGACGGCCCGCCGACGGCCACGGACGGCCGGCGCGCACCCGAGCCCGGCCTGCCGGACCTCGCCGACCTCGTCGCGACGTTCGACGGCGACGGCCTCACGGCGTCCTACCGGCTCGTCGAGGAGCCCGCCGGAGCATCGGCGCGCGTCCCCGCGCCGGTCGCTCTGTCGATCTACCGGACGACGCAGGAGGCGCTCGCGAACGTCCGTCGGCACTCGACGGCGCAGACCGCGAACGTCGTCGTCCGGGTCAGCGAGGCGGGCGCCGGCGGCGGGCACGCCGAGGTCGAGGTCACCGACGACGGGCGGCCCCGGGCCGGGACGTCGGGCAGCGGGCTGGGCCAGCTCGGGATCCGCGAACGGGTTGCCTCGCACCGGGGGCAGGCCGAGATCGGGCCGCGGGTCACCGGCGGGTACCGGGTCCGGGTACGGCTGCCGCTCTCGTACGAGCACGCAGGTCCGCGGGCCACGCCGGACGCCGTCCCCGCCCAGGCCCGCTCGTGAGCATCGGTGCAGGGGCGACGCTGCGGGTGCTCCTCGTCGACGACCAGCAGCTCGTCCGGTCCGGGTTCGCGCTCATGCTCTCCGTCGAGGACGACCTCGAGGTGGTCGGCGAGGCCGCCGACGGTGCGCAGGCGGTCGAGCGGGCCCGGGAGACGACGCCGGACGTCATCCTCATGGACGTCCAGATGCCCGTCATGGACGGGATCGAGGCGACCCGGCGGATCGTCGCCGAGAACCTCGGCCGGGTCGTCATCCTCACGACGTTCGACCGCGACGACTACCTGTTCGACGCGCTCCGCGCCGGGGCCAGCGGGTTCCTGCTCAAGAACGCCGACCCCGAGCAGCTCGTCGACGCCGTCCGCGCGGCCGGTCACGGCCAGGCCCTGCTCGCCCCCGAGGTGACCCTGCGGGTCATCGAGCGGATGACGGCCCTGTCCCCCGTGCTCTCCCCGGCGGACGGCGCGGCGCACACGTCGGCACCCGGCAGCGGCGCACCGGCCACCGCGGCCGCGCACCCCGCCCGGCCGACGCACCCCGGGCTCGACCGGCTCACGGACCGGGAGCGGCAGGTGCTCGTGCTGCTCGGCCGCGGCCGGTCGAACGCCGAGATCGCCGGGGAGCTCTACCTCGGCGAGGCGACGGTGAAGACGCACGTCTCGAACGTGCTCGCCAAGCTCGGCGTCCGGGACCGGGTCCAGGCCGTCGTCGTGGCGCACGAGTCCGGCCTGCTCCGTACCGCGGGCTGAGGCCCCGTCCGCCGCAGGGCGGAGCCGCGGTGCAGCAGCGCCTCCATCGGCTCAGCCGGGCGGCGGATCCGCCGCCCGGCCACGCTGCCTACGGTGGAGCCATGCTCGAGACCATCGACCTCACCCGACGCTTCGGTGACGTGACCGCCGTCGACGCCGTGAGCATCACCGTCCCGGACGGCCTGCTCACCGGCTTCGTGGGCGGCAACGGCGCCGGCAAGACGACGACGATGCGGATGATCACCGGCGTCCTCGGCATCCACGCCGGCCGGGTGCTCTGGCAGGGCCGCGACATCACCGCGGCCGACCGGCGCCGGTTCGGCTACATGCCCGAGGAACGCGGCCTGTACCCGAAGCAGCCCGTCCTCGACCAGCTCGTCTACCTCGCCCGGCTCGCGGGCATGGACGGTCGCGCTGCCCGCGCCTCGGCACTCGAGCTGCTCGAGCGCTTCGGGCTCGCGGACCGTGCCAAGGACCGCGTCGAGAAGCTGAGCCTCGGCAACCAGCAACGGGTCCAGGTCACCGCCGCGCTCATGACGTCCCCGGTGGCGCTCGTGCTCGACGAGCCCTTCTCCGGACTTGACCCGGCGGCGGTCGAGTCGATGGCCGACCTGCTCCGGGAACGGGCCCGCGGCGGCGTGCCCGTGCTGTTCTCCTCCCACCAGCTCGACCTCGTGGACCGGCTCTGCGACCGGCTCGTCATCATGGCCCGCGGCCGGGTCGTCGCCCAGGGCACGGCCGACGACCTGCGCGGCGGCTCGCCGCAGCGGTTCCGGCTCGTGCTCGACGGGGACGCCGGCTGGGTGCGCGGCGTCGGCGGCCTGCACGTCGTCGACGTCGACGGCACGAGCGCCCTGCTCGAGGTCCTCGACCCGGACGTCGTCCAGCCACTGCTGCGAGAAGCCCTGTCCCGCGGGGGGATCCGCGAGTTCGCGGCCGTCGTCCCCGCCCTCAGCGAGCTCTACCGGGAGGTGGCGGCATGACCGCGCCCACGAACCTCGACCGCCGTGGCAGCACCCCCGCCGCACCGTCCGACGCCGCGCCCGGCGGCCGCACCGGTACCGGCAGTGCCTGGCTGCTCGTCACCAGGCGCGAGATCATGGTCAAGGCGACCGACCGCTCGTTCCTCATCGGGACGGTCGTCACGCTGGCGATCATCGCCGGGATCATGGTGCTCCAGGTCGTCCTCGCCGGCCGGACGTCGACGTACGACGTGGCCGTCACGCCGTCCGCCACGACGATCGCCCAGCAGGTGCGGGCCGGCGCCGCCGCGATCGACGAGGACGTCGTCGTCGACCCGCTGGCGGTGCCGGACGACGCGGCGGCGCGGGCCGCCGTCCTCGACGGGTCCGCGGACGCCTGGCTGCACCGGGACGGCGACCGCTGGGTGCTCACGACCAAGGACGGGCCGAACGACTCCTTGAAGGCCGTCGTCCAGGAGGTGGTCCGGTCGGAAGCCCTGCGGGCCAACGCCTCCGCGGCCGGGACGACGCTCGAGGCGCTCGAGCGCGGGGCGACGCTCGGGACGGCCTTCCTCGAGGGCGACGCCCAGCGCGCCGAGCTCGTCGACGCCCTCGCGTTCGCGTTCACGTTCCTCTTCTACATGGCTGCGCTGATGTTCGGTGTGACGCTGGCGAACAGCGTGGTCGAGGAGAAGCAGTCCAGGGTCGTCGAGATCATCGCGACGGCGATCCCCGTGCGGCACCTGCTCGCCGGCAAGGTGCTCGGGAACACCGTGCTCGCGGTCGCGCAGATGACGCTGTTCGTCGCGGTGGGGCTCGTCGGCCTCGCCTTCACCGACTACAGCAGCCTCGTGACATCGGTCTCCGGGCCGGTCGTGTGGTTCGTCGTCTTCTTCCTCGCGGGGTTCGTCTCGCTCGCCTGTCTCTGGGCGGTCGCCGGCTCGCTCGCGAGCCGCACCGAGGACCTGCAGTCGACGACGACGCCGCTGACGTTCCTCGTCATGGCCGTGCTCTTCGGCGGGCTGCTGCTCGAGGGGCAGTGGCAGGTGATCGGGTCGTTCGTGCCGCCGCTGTCCGCCGTCGTCATGCCGATCCGGCTGCTCCAGGGCGACGCGTCGTGGCCGGAGGCGTTGCTGGCGCTCGCGATCCTGCTCGCCGCGGCTGCCGCCACCGTCCGCGTCGGCGAGCGGCTCTACCGCCGCTCGCTGCTCCAGGGCGGCGGGCGGGTCACGGTGCGGCAGGCCTGGCGGGTCGAGGAGTGAGGACGCGCTCCGCGAGCGCCGGGAGCACCCGGCCGAGCGGGGCGTCGAGGCGGACGGCGGCCCGCGCGTCCCCGCGGGTCGGTCCCTGGTTGACGATGGCCACCGGGACGCCGCGCTCCCCCGCGCGCAGGACGAACCGGTAGCCGGACATCACCGTGAGGGACGACCCGAAGACGAGCAGCAGCCGCGCGGCGTCCACAAGGGCCAGGCAGCGCTCCACACGGTCGCGGGGCACGGTCTCGCCGAAGAAGACGACGTCGGGCTTGAGCGCCCCGGTGCCGCAGACGAGGCAGTCGACGACGACGAAGCCGTCGACCGCCTCGTCCGGCAGGGCGACGTCGCCGTCCGGGTTCACCTCGCCGTCCGCACCGGGCAGCGCGAGCGCCCGGCGGGCGACCTCCTCGAAGCCCGGGTTCGCGGCGCGCAGCCGGTCGTCGAGGACGCCGCGGTCGCTGATGTCCCCGCACTGCAGGCACACGACGCGGTCGAGGCTGCCGTGCAGGTCGACGACAGCGCGTGCCCCGGCCTCCTCGTGGAGGCCGTCGACGTTCTGGGTGACGATGCCGTCGAGCAGCCCGGCCCGTTCGAGCGCCGCGACGGCCCGGTGCCCGTCGTTCGGCGCGGCCTTGCTCACGTGCCGCCAGCCGACGAAGCTGCGGGCCCAGTAGCGCTGCCGGCCGCCCGGGCTGCCGGTGAAGTCCTGGTAGGTCATCGGGGCGTGCCGGCGCAGGGCGCCCTGCGGGCCGCGGTAGTCCGGGATGCCGGAGTCGGTCGACAGGCCCGCCCCCGACAGCACCACGACGCCGCCCGCCGCCACGAGCCCGGCGAGCGTGCCGACGTCCCCGACCTCGACGACCTGCGACGCGTCGAGCTCGCGCAGGTACGCGGGGCGGCTCAGGACGCGACGGACCGGCTCACCCATGCGGCCATGCTGCCTCATGGGGTCCGGCGGCGCGCGCCTCAGGAGACGACGACGCCCTTGGCCGGGTCACCCGCCGGGACGGCGGTGAGGACGACGACCTCCGGGGCGGCGGTCACCTTGCCCGCGAGCCTGGGGCCGAGCTCGGCGAGCGCGGCGCCCTTGGAGTGGACGGCGAGCGCCTCGGCGCTGGACCACTGCTCGATCATGACGAGCCGGTCGTCCTTCTCGTGCAGCGCGTAGAGCTCGCAGCCGTCCTCGGCGTGGACCGCGGGGATCGCCTCGAGCAGGGCGGCCCTGACCGCCTCGTGCTGGCCTGGCTGCGGGGTGATCGTGGCGACGACGACGACGGACATGGGGCTCCTCAGCGGCACGGGTGCGGGTCGCTCCGGGGGATCGGGGCGGGGCGGTCGCGACGATAGCCGCTCGGGGGCGCAAGGTCCCGGGGAGGCGCTCGCAGCGGTGATATGCCTGGTGTCGAGAGCCGGGGGGCTCGATCGGCTCGTCGCACGGGGAGCTGCTCGACCATGTCCCGTCCTTCCCGGCGTACCCGGGCCCCCTTCGTCCTCCTCGTCGCGGCCGCGGCGGCCGCCGTCGGTTCCCTGCCCGCGACGGACGCCGCCGCAGCGCCCTGGACGGGCCCGGTCGGGTCGACCGTCCCGGTGTGCGTGTCCGCGACCGGGGTGCACACGACCTCCGACTGCCTCGGCGGGGCGATCAGCGGTGACGGCCGCTACGTCGCGTTCATGACGGCGTCCCCCGTGCTCGCGCCGGGCGACACGAGCGGGACGCTCGACGTCCTGCGGCTCGACCGCCGCAGCGGCCGGACGATCGTGGTGAACCGCACCTCACGGGGCACGCCGTCCCGCGGGCACGCCTACTGGCCCTCGATCAGCGCGGACGGCCGGTACGTCGCCTTCGAGTCCGAGGCGTCCGACCTCGTCCCGGGTGACACGAACGGCACGTGGGACGTGTTCCTGCGCGACGTCGTCGCGGGGACGACCACCCGGGTGAGCGTGTCGGGCGCCGGGGCGCAGGCGGACGCGGAGTCGGGCGACGCCACCGTGAGCGCCGACGGCCACCGGGTCGCCTTCCGCTCGCTCGCGGGCACGCTCGTGCCGGGCGACTCGAACGGCAGCTACGACCTCTTCGTCCGGGACCTCGCCGCGGGGACGACGGTGCGCGCGGACGTGGCCGACGACGGCGCGCAGCTGGCCGACGGCGCCTACCACGCGGCGCTCAGCCCCGACGGGTCGGTGCTCGCCTTCGCGTCGGCCCGGACGGACCTCGACCCCGCGGGTCCGAGCACCAACGGCGTGTACGTCCGCGACCTCGCGGCGGCCCGCACGCAGCGGGTCGAGGCCAGCGGCGGTGCCTCCGGGCAGGCCGTCGGACCACCGGTCGCGCTGAGCACCGACGGGCGGCTGGTGCTCGTCGGCGGCGCCGTGGTCGACCGCCGCACCGGGGTCGCCGACGAGGTGTGCCACCGCGTCGACCCCACCCAGCAGTGCTCGGCGACGGCCATGAGCGCGGACGGCCGGTTCGTCGTGCTCGACGCGATCTACTCGACGCTGCGGCCGGCCGGGTCGCAGCCCGCCGCCCGGTACTTCCACGCGTTCGTCCAGGACCGGCGGACCGGCGCCCTCGACCTCCTCTCCGCGTCCTCGACGGGGCAGCTCGCGAACTACGGCGGCACGTCCCGCTCGATCAGTGCCGACGGCCGGACGGCGCTGGTCCAGTCGTCGTCCTCGACCAACCTCAGCCCGGAGGGCCTGTGGAAGAAGGTCTGGGACCCGTGGGACGACGAGCCGATCGAGGGCGAGCTGTACGTGCGCGACCGGCTCGCACCGCCGACCTCCACGGGGGACGTCGACCGTGACGGCAGGCCGACGTCCTCGTCGTGCAGCGGTCCACCGGCAGGCTCCTGCTCGTGCGCGGCGACGGCCTGCACGCCGCCGTCCGACGCACGCTGGCGACCGGCTGGGGCGGCTACGACGCGACGACCCGGGTCGGGGACCTGGACCGCGACGGGTACGAGGACGTCGTCGCCCGTTCGCGGACGACGGGCCGCCTCCTGCTCTTCCGGGGCACCGGGACCCGGCTGCGCGCACCGGTGCGGATCGGCGGGCCGCGCTGGGCCGGGATGCGCGAGATCACCGGCGTCGGCGACCTCGACGGCGACGGGTACGGCGACCTCGTGGCGGTCGAGAAGGCCACCGGGCGGCTCTACCTCGTGCCCGGCCGGGGGACGTCCCTCGGGGCGCGGCGGCTCGTCGGCCTGGCCTGGGCGTCGATGGGCGAGCTGGCCGGTGTCGGCGACCTCGACCGGGACGGGCACCCGGACCTGGTGGCCCGCAAGAACGCCACGGGCGAGCTCTTCCTCTACCGCGGCAAGGGGTCCGGGACCACCGCGGGGTTCTGGCCGCGGGTCCGGATCGGTGCCTCGGGCTGGGACGCGGTGCGGGACCTCGTCGGGGCCGGCGACGTCGACCGGGACGGCTGGAACGACCTGCTGGCCGTCGACCGCGCGACCGGGCGGCTGCTGCGCTACCCGGGCACCGGTACTGGGCTGCGGTCGCGCCAGGTGTTCGGCACCGGCTTCACCGCGGACCTGCGCCCGCTCGCGTGACGTCGTCCGCGGCCGGTGCGGGCAGCCGCACGAGCCGCAACCGGACGCCCGCCGCGGCCACGGCCAGGCCCGTGAGCAGCAGCCAGGTCACGGCGAAGTGGGTGAGCCCGCGGGCGAGGTAGCCGCCGTCGGTGCCGTCGATCGCGTACGTGCCGATCTCCCGCGTCGACCAGAACGGCAGCACCTTCGCCAGGTTCCCCGCCGGGTCGGCGAGCATCTGCGTCGCCAGCACGATGAGCAGCGCGAGCGCGCCCTCCAGCTCGCGGGGCAGCACGGTCGCGACGACGGCGCCGAGCGGCGCCGCGACGAGGACCGTCGTCACGAGCAGCAGGACCACCGCCCACGGCCGCCGCACGTCCTGGTCCAGGGCGACGAGGACGGCGTACCCCGCCGCGAGGACGAGCCCGCACCCGGTCATCGCGACCTGCCGGCCGAGACCCGGCACCGGCCGGGCGATGCCGGTGAGCCGCAGCCTCAGGTCGAACGACCGCGCCGCCGAGGCGGTGAAGAGCGCGAGGGTCGACACCGCCCAGCCCAGGCCCAGCGCGAGCATCCGGATCGACTGCCCCTGGAGGTCGCGCCGCGCCGTGTAGAAGGCCAGCGGGAGCAGGACGACGAGCGCCACGACCGTCCGGCGGCGCAGCACCTCGCGGACCGTGAGCCGGGCCACGACGCCGAGCGCCTGCAGCGGCCGGCTCACCGCGGGTCCCCGGCGCCGAGGTCGAGGACGTGGTCGACCCGGTCGAGCTCGTGGAGCAGGTGGGTCACGACGAGCACCGCCTTCCCGGCGTCCCGCCAGACGTAGACCTGCTCCCAGAAGTCGACGTAGGACCCCTGGTCGAACCCCTGGTAGGGCTCGTCGAGGAGCAGCAGGCCCGGCGCGTGCAGCTCTCCGAGCACGAGGTTGAGCTTCTGCCGGGTACCGCCCGAGAGCCGTTCCGCGACGAGGCCGGGGTCCGGGCGCCACGACAGCCGGGTCGCGAGGTGCTCGCCCGTGGACCGGGCCCGGCCGGCGCCGATCCCGGCGGCGGCCCCGAGCAGCTCGAAGTGCTCGGCGGGGGTCAGCTGGCCGACGACGCCGCCCTCCTGGGGGACGTAGCCGACGTCGCCGACGCGCTCGACCCGGCCGGACGACGCCCGGGTCAGGCCGGCGCAGATCCGCAGCAGCGTGGACTTCCCGGAGCCGTTGGCGCCGACGACGGCCGCGACCTCGCCGGCCCGCAGCTCGAGGTCGACCCCGTCGAGGACGACGCGGCGCCGGTACCGCTTGCCGACACCGCGCAGCCGCAGCGCGACCGGGCCTCTACGGCCCGGCGNCGTCGTCCTCGACGCCGCCGACGCCGCCGCCGACGCGGCGTCCTGGCCGGGCCCGCGCAGCGCCCCGGCCAGGGTGCGGGCGTAGACGGTCGCCGGGCCGTAGAGGTCCGGGGGTGCCGTCGCGGCGTCCCGGGCCTCGGCCACGCTGTCCCGCGCGAGCCGCGCGGCCTGCGCGGGCTCGACGCCGAGCGCGACGAGCGCCCGGGCGAGGTCGCTCTCCCAGTGCACCGCGGCGCTCACCGGGACCGCTCCGGTGCGGCCGGGACCGCCTGTGCCACAACGGTGTCGACGCTCCGGCTGAACGCGGCCCATCGGTCGGCCTGCTCCTGGAAGGCCTCGCGCCCGGCCGGGGTCACGGCGTAGTACTTGCGCCGGGGGCCGGTGTCGGAGGCCTCCCACGCGACCTCGACGAGCCCGCCCCGCTCGAGCCGCAGCAGCGCCGGGTAGAGGGTGCCGCCGGGGACCTCGCCGAACCCCGCGGCGCCGAGCCGTTGGCCGAGCCCGTACCCGTAGTCCCGCTCCGCGACGAGCAGCCCGAGCAGGCACAGGTCGAGGAAGCCGTGGAGCAGCGGGCCGGGGAAGCCCTTCGCGACGTCCGACATGGCTAGGCAGGCTACCTATCTAGAAGGTCGGTAGCAAGACAGACTGACTAGCACCCTGCCTGGTCGGTGCTCCCCACCGGCATGCTCAGCCCACGTGCACGCGCGGCCGCCGGGCCGGGTCGGGCTCCGCCTCGCGGAGCACCTCGCGGGTGACCGGGGCGATCTCGCCGGCGCCGACGAAGAGGAACCGAAGGAGGTTGGTGAACGGGCTGCCCTCGGTCCAGCGGAAGTAGACGTGCGGGACAAGACCGGTGCGGTCCCGGACGGCGAGCGCCACCTCGGCGAGCGTGTTCGCGACCACCGAGCTGCGGACCGTGAGGATGCGGTGCCCGAACCGCTCCTCGCCGCGGACCTCCAGCGACGTCTCGAAGTCCGAGGCGTCGACGACGGTGACCTCGACGAACACGAGCGGTGCCCAGCGCGGGATGTCGTTGTCGGCGCGGACCCGCACGGTCGAGTCGCGGTACACCTGGGCCGTCCGCTCCGTCGGGTCGTGGGCGACGAACCGCAGGGTGCCGCACTTCGCGGCGCCCTCGATGAACGCCGTCGCGTTCGCGTCGAAGGTGATCCCCGCGCCGCGCAGCTGGAAGACCCGGCCGGCCCGGGACAGCAGCGACACGACGACGATCGCGAGGATGAACAGGCCGCCGATCTTCAGGCCGTCGGGGCGCTCGACGACGTTCGTCACCGTCGTGTAGGCGAAGACCGCCGAGACGGTGCCGAAGCACACGGTCGCGAGCTTGCGGCGCCGGCGGCGCGCCGACAGCGTCACGGCGACCGACGCGGAGGTCATGAGGACGAGCACACCGGTCGCGTAGGCGCCGCCCTGCGCGTCGACGTCCGCGTCGAAGACCCACGTGATGAAGAACGCGACCCCGGTGAAGACCACCACGAGCGGCCGGACCGCCCGGGCCCAGCGCGGGGCCATCCCGTAGCGCGGCAGGTAGCGCGGCACGAGGTTGAGCAGCCCGGCCATCGCGGACGCCCCGGCGAACCAGAGGATCGCGATGGTGCTCACGTCGTAGACGGTGCCGAACACCGGGCCGAGGAACTCGTGCGCGAGGAAGGCGAGCGCGCGACCGTTCGCGGCGCCGCCGTCCGCGAACTGCTCCGCCGGGACGAGCAGCGTCGTCACGAGGCAGGACAGCACCAGGTAGAAGCTCATGAGCACGGCGGCCGTCGTCAGCAGCCGGTGGGTGCCGGCGACCCGGCCGACCGGGTCCTTCTCGGTGTCCGTCGGCAGCCCGCGGACCTGTGGCATGACGGCCACCCCGGTCTCGAACCCGGACAGGCCCAGGGCCAGCTTCGGGAAGACGATGAGCGCGACGACGACGACCGCGAACGGGTCGGGGTGCTGGACGGCGAGCAGCCGGGTCCACGCGCCGAACACCTCCGGGTTCTCCACGACGTGCCACAGGCCCACGCCGATGACGACGGCGTTGAGCGACAGGTAGACCACGACGAGGACGACGGCGATCCCGATCGCCTCCCGGAAGCCGCGCAGGAAGACCACGCCGAGCGCGGCCACGAGGACGAGCGTCACCGGGACGGCGAGGCCCCGGTCCACGTGCGGCACCAGCGGGTTCTCGAGGATGTGCGCCGTGGCGTCCGCGGCCGAGAGGGTGATCGTGATGACGAAGTCGGTCGCCGCGAACCCGAGGAGCACCAGGACGAAGACCTTGCCGCGCCACCACGGCAGGATCCGCTCGAGCATCGCGATCGAGCCCTCGCCGTGCGGGCTCTCGGTCGCGACCCGGCGGTAGACCGGCAGCGCGCCGAGCAGGGTGAGGGCGACGAGCACGAGGGTCGCGATCGGCGCGACGGCCCCGGCGGCGAGGGCGGCGATGCCCGGCTGGTAGCCCAGCGTCGAGAAGTAGTCCACGCCGGTGAGGCACATGACCTGCCACCAGGGCCGGCGGTGCTCGTCGGGTGCGCCGGCCGGCGAACCCCCCGCGGGCTCGCCGGACCGCTTGGGCATGCCGTCGAGGAACCACTCGCGCACGCCCGTCGTCGTGGACATGATCCCGACGGTAGGCAGGACAGGGGCTGTGGCGCTGTGACCGGGGCGACGTCCCGCGTAGGGATCGCGTAGAAATCCCGGACGCGGCGGGATCTCGGAGGCGGCGGGAGCGCGGAGGTGGAGACTGCTGCCATGACCAGCGGAGAGCTGCGCGTCTACCTCGGCGCCGCACCGGGCGTCGGCAAGACGTACCGGATGCTGGAGGAAGGGCACCGGCGCGCGGAGCGCGGCACCGACGTCGTCGTCGCCCTCGTCGAGACCCACGGGCGGGCGCAGACCGCGGCGCTCGTCGACGGGCTCGACCTCGTCCCGCGGCGCACCCTCGTGCACCGCGGGGTGACGTTCACCGAGATGGACGTCGACGCCGTCCTCGCCCGCCGCCCGCAGGTCGCGCTCGTCGACGAGCTCGCGCACACGAACGTGCCCGGCTCACGGAACGCCAAGCGGTGGCAGGACGTCGAGATGCTCCTCGACGCCGGGATCACCGTCATCACGACGCTCAACGTGCAGCACCTGGAGTCGCTCAACGACGTCGTCCGGCAGATCACCGGTGCCGCCCAGCGCGAGACGGTCCCGGACGCCGTCGTCCGGGCCGCCGAGCAGATCGAGCTCGTCGACTCCACGCCCGAGGCGCTGCGGCGCCGGATGGCGCACGGCAACGTGTACCCGGCGGACCGGGTCGACGCCGCGCTCGGCACCTACTTCCGGGTGGGGAACCTCGCGGCGCTGCGCGAGCTCGCGCTGCTGTGGGTCGCCGACAAGGTCGACGACGAGCTCGACCGGTACCGCGCCGCGCACTCCATCGATACCACCTGGGAGGCCCGGGAGCGGGTCGTCGTCGCCCTCACCGGCGGTCCGGAGGGCGAGACGCTGGTGCGCCGCGCGGCCCGGATCGCCGACCGCAGCAAGGGCTCGGACCTGCTCGCCGTCCACGTCGCCCGCAACGACGGGCTCGCCGGGGCCGACCCGGCGCACCTCGCCCGGCAGCGGCTGCTCGTCGAGGCCGTCGGGGGGACGTACCACCAGGTCGTCGGCGGGGACGTCCCGACGGCCCTGCTCGACTTCGCCCGCGGGGTGAACGCGACGCAGCTCGTCCTCGGGGCCAGCCGCCGCGGCCGCCTCGCGCACCTGCTCTCGCCCGGGACGGTCGCGACGACGACCGCCCGTTCGGGCACCATCGACGTCCACCTCGTGACGCACGAGGCGACGTCCGGGGCACGGCCGGACCCGGTTCGGCGCAGTGCCCTCTCCGGCCGGCGCCGGGCCACCGGCTACGCGCTCACCGTGCTCGGGCTGCCGTTGCTGACGGCCGGGCTGCTCGCCCTCGGCGGCACACTGTCGCTGCCGAGCGACATCCTCGTCATGCTGGCGGCCGTCGTCGCCGTCGCGCTCGTCGGCGGACGGCGGCCCGCCGTGCTCGCGGCCCTGGGCGCCTTCGCCCTGCTCAACTACTTCTTCACCCCGCCGGTCGGGCTCTTCACCATCGCGGAGCGGGAGAACGTGCTCGCCCTGTCGGTCTTCCTCGTCGTGGCGCTCGCCGTCGCGACCGTCGTCGACCTCGCCGCCCGGCGGACCACCGAGGCCGCCCGGGCCCGGGCCGAGGCCGAGACCCTGTCCACCCTCGCGGGCAGCGTGCTGCGCGGCAGCCGTCCGCTGCCGGCCCTGCTCGACCAGCTCCGGGAGACGTTCGGGCTCACCGGTGTGACGCTCCTCGAGCGGGTCGGTCGCGGCACCGCCGACCCCGACGCCTGGCAGGTCGTCACGGCCGTCGGCGACCGGCCGGCGGCGCGGCCCGCGGACGGCGACGTCGAGGTGACCGTCGCCGGCCCGGACTCCGACCTCTCCCTCGCGCTCACCGGGCGGTCGCTCGACGCCGCGGACCGCCGGCTCGTCGAGGCGTTCGCGGCGCAGGCCGCCGTCGCGCTGACCCAGGAACGGCTCGCGGCGCGGGCGGCGCAGGCCGGGCCGCTCGCCGAGATCGACCGGCTGCGGACCGCCCTGCTCGACGCGGTGAGCCACGACCTGCGCACCCCGCTCGCGACGGCGACGACCGCCGTCGAGACCCTGCGCACCCACGGCGGCATGCTCGACGACGACGACCGGACGACGCTGCTCGACGACGCCGGCTCCTCGCTCGCCCGGCTCGGCCGGCTCGTCGAGAACCTCCTCGACATGAGCCGGCTCCAGGCCGGCGCGCTCGCCATGACCCTCGAGGTCGTCGACCTCGCGGACGTGCTGCCGCAGGTGCTCGACGACCTCGCCCCGGCCGGCCGGGGCGTCGCCGTCCGGGTGGCCGACGGGGTCCCGGCCGTCCGGGTCGACCCCGCGCTCCTCGAGCGGGTCCTCGTGAACCTCCTCGCCAACGCCCTGCGGCACAGCCCGCCGGGAGCGCCGCCCGTCGTCCGGGCGAGCGAGCACGGCGGCGAGGTGCAGATCCGCGTCGTCGACTCCGGACCAGGGGTGCCGAGCACCGAGTGGGACCGGATCTTCCTGCCGTTCCAGCGGCTCGGCGACACCGAGGCGGGCACCGGCGTCGGCCTCGGGCTGGCCCTGTCCCGGGGGCTCGTGGAGGCGTTCGGCGGCAGCCTGACCCCGGAGCACACCCCGGGCGGCGGGCTGACGATGACCGTCAGCCTGCCCGCCGTCCGGGACCCGCTGCCGGACGCGGACGGCGCAGCGGACGCCGCGGACGCCGCGGACGCAGCAGACGCCGCCACGACCACCGGGAGCCCCGCATGACGAAGGTGCTCGTCGTCGACGACGAGCCGGCCCTGCGCCGCACGCTCGCGATCCTGCTGCGGGCCCGCGGCTACGAGGTCGTCTCGGCCGCGGACGGCCGGGGCGGGCTGGCCGCCGTCCCCGCCGAGCACCCGGACGTCGTCGTCCTCGACCTCGGGCTCCCGGACATCGACGGCGTGGACGTCGTCCGCTCGCTGCGCGGCTGGTCGCCGGTGCCGATCCTCGTGCTGTCCGGCCGCCTCGACGCCCGGCAGAAGGTCGCGGCGCTCGACGCCGGGGCCGACGACTACGTGACGAAGCCGTTCGACGTCGAGGAGCTGCTCGCGCGGCTGCGGGCCGTCGCCCGGCGGCACGCCCCCAGCCGGCCGGCCGAGCCGGTGCGGCTCGGCCGTTTCACCGTCGACGTCGAGGACCGGACCGCCCGTGCGGACGACGGGACCACCGTGCACCTCACGCCGACCCAGTGGGGGCTCCTGGAGATGCTCGTGCGCAGCCCCGGCCGCCTCGTCGGCCAGCGGACGCTGCTCCGGGAGGTCTGGGGGCCGACCTACGAGAAGCAGACGCACTACCTGCGCCAGTACATGAAGCAGCTGCGCGACCGGCTCGAGGACGACCCGTCGAACCCGCGCCACCTCGTGACCGACCCGGGGCTCGGGTACCGCTTCGTCCCCTGACCCGGTCACGGCCGGCCACCCGGGGGACCGCCCGAGATGCGCGAGGGACCGTTCCGCGGTGCATTGGTCCGGCACGACCGAACGACCGACAGGCCGGCCCGAGAGGATGTGATGCGGCCGTGTGCCGCGTGGCGCAACGCGACCTCGTCGCCGATCCGCAGTCGCCGCGCCTGACCCGGCGGTGGGCCGCCGAGGTGCTCCGTCGGTGGGAGCTCGACGGCGAGCTGGACAGGGCACTGCTCGTGCTCAACGAGCTCGTGACGAACGCGCTCGTGCACTCCCCGGGCGACGCCGCGTGCCGGATCACCGTGGACTCGGGGACCCTCGAGATCCTCGTCAGCGACGCCGGCACCGGGCCGCCGCGCCGCGCGATGCGGGCCGCGACGGCGGCCGGGCCGGACGAGTGGGAACGCTCCGGCGGTCGCGGGCTGCAGATCGTCGCGGCCGTGGCCGACGCCTGGGGCGCGTCCTACGACGGCGGCCGGGCCGGCATCTGGGCCCGCTGGGCGCTCGCCCCTGGCTGGGCGTACGCCGCCGCGTGCGTGTGCAGCGGGCCGGACGGCGGGACCGGGGTCGACCTGGCGTCCGGCGGGACCGCCGTGGCCATGCCGGGGCGGTGGGACGAGGCACCGGCCACGGCCGTCGAGCTGCGGGACGAGTGGTTCGCGCCGCGGTCGGACGACCGGGTCCAGGACTCCCGTTAGGGCGGCCGTCACCCGGTCGGCGGACGGCGCGACTGCGTCCGGGTGATCGTCCGGCCGTCGGAATGAATCACCTGCGGCGCGCTTCATGGGCCGCACCGGCCGGCCGAGAGAGCATTCGGCGGCCTCCACGGCCCCGGCGTGCCGCCGGGTCCGGCATGTCGAGGGCCGACACCCGACCGCCCGCGCCAGGAGGACCACATGCTCGCAGGGATCTCGACGACCGCACGTGCCGTGCTCACGCTGGCCGCGACCTTCGCCGTCATGGCGGTGGTCACCGTGGAGTCCGCCCTGACGTCGGACGCGCCGGTGCGGGTCTGCGTCACCGGCCTCGCCGCGTTCGCGGTGGTCGCGCTGCTCGTCTGGTTCCTGCTCGCGCGGCCGGTGACGGGCGCGCTGCACGCCTTGGCCGCCGGGGCCACCGGGCTGGCGGGCGGCGACCTGTCCGCCGTCCCGCCGACCGCGCGCACCGACGAGGCGGGTCGCGCGCTCACGGCGCTGCGGGACGTGCAGACGCTGCTGTCGGACCTGATGTCCGCGATGAACCGGATGTCGGCGGAGCACGAGAGGGGCGACATCGACGTCGTCATCCCCGTGGAGCAGTTCCCCGGCGAGTTCGCCGTCATGGCCCGCGGCGTCAACGAGATGGTCGGCGCCCACATCGCGGTCAAGAAGAAGGCGATGGCCGTCGTCAAGGCCTTCGGCGAGGGCGACTTCGACGCCCCGCTCGAGCAGCTGCCCGGCAAGAAGGCCTTCATCAACGACACCGTCGAGAAGGTCCGCGGCAACCTGCAGGCACTCGTCGCCGACGCGACGCGACTGTCGGACGCCGCCGTCGCGGGCAAGCTCGACGTCCGTGCCGACGCGAACCGGCATCAGGGCGGGTTCCGGCAGATCGTCGAGGGGGTCAACGCGACGCTCGACACGATCGCGACACCCCTGACGGTCGCGGTCGAGACCGCCGACCAGCTCGCGGTCGCCGCCCGGACGATCAGCCAGGCGTCGCAGTCCCTCTCGCAGTCGACGACCGAGCAGGCCGCCACCGTCGAGGAGACGAGCGCGAGCATGGAGGAGATGGCGGGGAGCATCACCCAGAACTCGGAGAACGCCAAGGCCACCGAGGCGATCGCCACGAAGGCCGCGACCGACGCCGAGGAGGGCGGCCGCGCGGTCCGGCTCACGGTCCAGGCCATGAAGGAGATCGCCGACAAGATCGCCATCGTCGACGAGATCGCGTTCCAGACGAACATGCTCGCCCTCAACGCGACGATCGAGGCCGCCCGGGCCGGCGAGCACGGCAAGGGCTTCGCGGTCGTCGCGACCGAGGTGGGCAAGCTCGCCGAGCGCTCCCAGGTCGCCGCACAGGAGATCGGCCAGCTCGCCGGCGAGAGCGTCCGGACGGCGGAGCGGGCGGGCACCCTCCTGGACGACATCGTGCCGAGCATCCGGCGCACGTCGGACCTCGTCCAGGAGATCGCGGCCGCCTCGGCCGAGCAGGCCACGGCCGCAGCGCAGGTCAACAGCTCCATGAACCAGCTCAACTCGACGACGCAGTCGAACGCCTCGGCGTCCGAGGAGCTCGCGGCGACGTCGGAGGAGATGTCCGACCAGAGCGGCCAGCTCCAGCAGATCACGGCCCAGTTCGTCGTGGGCGACGGGCGCGGCGCCGCGGTGCCGGCGCAGACCCGGCGACGAGTGCTGTCGAGCCCACCGGCGGCGAACGCGGCGGCCGCGGCAGGCCGTGCCGACGCACTGCCGTTCGACGAGTCGAAGTTCAGGAAGTTCTGAGATCGGACCACCGGTCGTGGCGACGGAGCAGATCACGCTCTGTCGCCACGACAACCCCGGAGGTCACACCTGCCTCATGAGCCTCGGAAGACTCAGAAGACTCGTCGCCGACAGTGCGGCGTGTCGGATTGCACACCTCGACTCAGGTGTTCGGGGGATCTTGTCGTGTTACTGACGGTAAATGCCTGCCAACTACTTGTAGTGTCCGTCGTTATCTTCCGGTCAGCCCATTTCGCTGGCAATTGGCCCCATGACGACGGAGTCGTGTCGTGACCTCAGTTGAGCTCCACGTTCCATCCGACGTTCTCGCAGCGCTTCGCGAGGAGGACCTGGTCCCTGCCGTCCCGAGCGACAGCGTGACCCTGACGGTGAGCATCGACGGGCTCGACGTCGTCACCGGCGTCTCGTCGACGAGGGACCTCAAGGACCAGCTCCCCACCCTGGCGCAGGCGATCTGCCTGTGCGTCTTCCGGCGCCCGCCGACCGCGACGACCCGCCTCGTCGTCGAGGGCCCCGGGCTCGAGACCCGGGTCACCCTGCCGCCGGACGTGTCCCCGCACCAGGTGCTCACGACCCTCGCCGGGCTCGTCGACACGGTCGAGCGGGCCGGCCGGGACCGCAAGCCCGCCGCGGCCGACACCCTCGCGCTGTCCCAGGTGCGGCGAGCCTCGTCCGACCCCTCGGTCGCCGTACGGACCCCCGCGCCGCGGGGCCCCCGGGACTGACCCGCGCACCACGCAGCACCACCGCGGGCCCCGGCCCGCCGGCGTCCTCCCATGGGGGCGCCCCGCCGAACCTCGGTGTCGGCGGGACGCCCCCATGGGAGGACGCCCCTGTTTTGCCCCGTCCGCACACTGTGACCGGACTCAGGCTTGACGCACGCCGTGGACTTGGCATCCTTGGTAGTCGTTCCGTATGGCGCTTGCCGTTTCTTATTGCGCAACACCCAGCACGTGATGCCAGCAGCGCCGCCCCGGCGCCGAGAACAGCGGGACCCACCGCGGAAGGACCTGACATGAGTGCCCTGCCCGCCCGCGCCCGAGCGGTCGTCGTCGGCGCCGGAATCGTCGGCAACAGCCTGGCCTACCACCTGGCCCGCCTGGGCTGGCGCGACATCGTGCAGATCGACAAGGGCCCGCTGCCGAACCCCGGCGGCTCCACCGGTCACGCGAGCAACTTCATCTTCTCGGTCGACCACTCCCGGGAGATGACCGACATCACCCGCGACTCGGTGAAGCAGTACACCGAGTACGGCTGCTTCACGCAGTCCGGCGGCTACGAGGTGGCCCGCTCCGAGGTCCGCATGCAGGAGCTCGCCCGCCGCATCACGAGCTCCAAGGCGTGGGGCATCGAGTCGGAGATCGTCACGCCGAAGGAGGTTCAGGAGAAGGTCCCGTTCCTCGACCCCGAGGTGATCGTCGGCGGCTTCTGGACGCCGTCCGTCGGGGTCGTCGAGTCGGTCCGGTTCGGCACCCTCATGCGCGAGAAGGCCGTCGAGACGGGCGCGCTCGTCAGCGTCCCGAACACCGAGGTGCTCGGGGTCGACGTCGTGGACGGCCGGGTCAAGGGCGTCCGGACGTCGCAGGGCGACATCGAGTGCGAGGTGCTCGTCATCGCCTGCGGCGTGTGGAGCCCGAAGATCGCCCGGATGGCCGGCGCGCACATCCCGCTGACGCCCGCCGTCCACCAGATGATCTCGGTCGGCCCGATCGCCGCCTTCCAGGGCCTGCCGGGCGAGATCAACTTCCCGATCATCCGGGACATGGACACCTTCTGCTACGAGCGCCAGCACGGCGGCGACATGGAGGTCGGCTCCTACGCGCACCGACCGATCCTCTGGGACCCCGAGGACATCCCGTCCATCGAGCAGTCCGCGCTCTCCCCCACCGAGCTGCCCTTCACGAGCGACGACTTCGACCCGCAGCTCGAGCAGGCGCTCGAGCTCATGCCGGAGCTGCTCGGCGACGAGAGCGCCGGGATCCGTTACGCCATCAACGGTCTGCTCTCGCTGACCCCCGACGGTTTCCCGATCCTCGGTGAGACCCCCGAGGTGAAGGGCCTGTGGTCGGCCGCGGCCGTCTGGGTCAAGGAGGGCCCGGGCACCGCGCGCGCCGTCGCCGAGTGGATCGTCGAGGGCGAGAGCGAGATCGACCTCCACCACAGCGACATCGCCCGCTTCTACCCGCACCAGCGCACGCGTGAGCACGTCAAGGCGCGCACCTCCGAGGCGTTCAACAAGACGTACGGCATCGTGCACCCGGGCGAGCAGTGGTCGAGCAACCGCGACGTGCGGCTGTCGCCGATGCACGAGCAGGAGAAGGCGCTCGGTGCGGTCTTCCACGAGACCGCCGGCTGGGAGCGGCCGTGGTGGTACGAGAGCAACGCGCCGCTCGTCGAGAAGTACGGCGACGCCGTGATGCCGCGCGAGGCCGAGTGGGACGCGCGCTGGTGGTCGCCGATCATCAACGCCGAGCACCTCGCGATGCGCGACGCCGCCGGGATCATCGATCTCACGGCCTTCAGCATGTTCGACGTCGTCGGGCCGAAGGCGTGCGAGGCGGTGCAGAGCGTCGTCGTCCTCAACGTCGACGTCGCCGACGGCCGCGTCGTCTACACCCCGGTGCTCACGCCGAACGGCGGCTTCAAGGCCGACCTGACGGTGATGCGCCTGGGCCGCAACCAGTTCCGCGTCGTCACCGGCGGCGCGCACGGCAACGCCGACCGCAAGTGGTTCGAGGACCACATGCCGGCGGACGGCGGCGCGTACGTCGTCGACCAGACCTCGGCGTTCACGACGATCGGGATCTGGGGCCCGAAGGCCCGCGACATCCTCCAGTCGCTGACCCGGGACGACCTGTCGAACGCCGCGTTCAAGTTCGGTGACTGCAGGACGATCGAGGTGCGCTCGCTGCTCGTGCTCGCCTCCCGGATCTCGTACGTCGGCGAGCTCGGCTGGGAGCTCTACGTGCCCTTCGAGACCGGCGCCCGGCTGTGGTCGCTGCTGCTGGAGGCCGGCGCCCCGCACGGCGCGGTGCCCGTCGGCATCGGCGTCTACGGGACGACGGGCCGCCTGGAGAAGGGCTACCGGGCCTACGGCACGGAGCTCGACACCGAGCGGAACATCATCGAGGTCGGCATGCAGCGGCCCAAGGTCAAGGACGCGGAGTTCGTCGGCAAGGCGGCCTACCTCGCGCAACGGGACGCCGAGCCGGTCACCGTGCTCTGCTCGCTGACGGTCGACGACCACACGTCGTCCACGGGCGTGAAGCGCTACATGCTCGGCGGCGAGCCGGTCCTCGCCGCCGACGGCAGCCTCATCCGGGACGCGCACGGCCGCCCCACGTACGTGACGTCGGCGGGCTCGGCACCGAGCCTCGGCAAGCACGTCCTCATGGCGTTCCTGCCGCCGTCGCACGCGGTGGTCGGCGCTTCGTACAAGGTCGAGTACCTCGGCGAGCAGTACCCGGTGACCGTCGCGGCCACCGACGCGACGCCGCTGTTCGACCCCGAGAACGCACGGATCAGGGGCTGAGCGCATGAACACCCTCGTCTGCATCAAGCGCGTCCCGGCCGCCTCGTCGGCCGTGACGCTCACCGACGACGCCATGGGCGTCGACACCCGGCACGTCGGCTACACGACGAGCCCGCACGAGGAGTGCGCCGTCGAGGCGGCCGTCCAGCTCGTCGAGACGCACGGCGGCACCGCCGCCGTGCTCACCGTCGGGCCGGAGGACGCCCTCGAGCAGCTCCGCGACGCCCTCGCGATGGGCGTGAGGAGCGCCGTGCACGTCGTCGCCGACAGCGACGCGTTCGGCCCGGCGGACGTCGCCCGGGCCGTCGCGGACGTCGTCGGGGCACGCGCCGGCTCGGACGACGCCGTCGACCTCGTGCTCCTCGGCAACGACGCCGCCGACACCGGCGACTTCCAGGTCGGGATCCGGCTGGCGTACCGGCTCGGCTGGCCGGTCGTCACCGGCGTCCGGTCCTTCCAGGTCATCGAGTCGGCCGAGGGCGGCCGGGTGGCCGCCCTCGGCGACGGGCCGGACGGCGTCGAGCACTTCGACGTCCCGCTGCCCGCCGTCCTGACGGTCAAGGAGGGCGGCATCACGCCGCGCTACCCGTCGCTGCCGGGCCGGATCAAGGCGAAGAAGGCACCGGTGGAGAACGTCACGCCGGGGTTCGAGCCGGCCGGCTCCGGACGGGTGCGGCTGCACCTGCCGCCGGAGCAGCCGAGCCAGGTGCAGATCCTCGGCGAGGGCGCGGACGCCGCGCCGGCCCTCGTCGACGTGCTCGAGCAGATCGGGGTGGTCGGGCGATGATCCTCGTCCTCGTGGAGACCCAGGCGGACGGCGTCGAGCTGCTGTCCGCGGAGGCCCTCACCTTCGCCCGCGGGATCGCGGCGTCCGGTGACGGCGACGTCCAGGCGCTCGTCGTCGGGCCGCACCCGGCGGCGACGCTCGAAGGCCTTGCGGCGCACGGCGTCTCGGCCGTGCACCATGCCGACGACGAGCGCCTCGCGGCGTACTCGGCGGCGGCCTGGGCCGCGGCCGCGATCGACGCGGCCAAGACCACCGGCGCGACCACGCTGCTCGCCGCGGCCAGCCCGCGCGGCAACGAGGTGCTCGCGCACGTCGCGGCCCGCCTCGACCTGTCGATGGCCGCGAACGCCGTGACGGCCGACGCCGGCACGGCCGGGACCCTCGTCGTCCGGCGGCAGGTCATGGGCGGCGCGGCGCTCGAGGAGGTGCACCTGTCCGGCGCGGCGGGCGCACCCGCCCTCGTGACGATGGCCGGGCACGCCGTCGACCCGGCGCCGGCCGCGGCGCCGTCCTCGCCGTCCGTGTCGGTGTTCGCACCCGCTCTCACCGACGCCGACCTGGTGGCGCGCGTCGTCCGGTCCGAGCCCGTCGTCAACGAGAGCGGGGCGCTCACGACGTCCCGCGTCGTCGTCGGCGCGGGCCGCGGGGTCGGCGGCGCCGAGCAGTTCGGCGACCTCCTCGAGCTCACCGAGCTGCTCGGCGGTGCGCTCGGCGTCTCCCGGGTCGTCACGAGCCTCGGCTGGCGCCCGCACCACGAGCAGGTCGGCCAGACCGGCAGCCGGGTCTCGCCGGACCTCTACCTCGCGTGCGGCATCAGCGGTGCGATCCAGCACTGGGCGGGCATGTCGTCGGCGAAGACGATCATCGCGATCAACACCGACGACGAGGCGCCGATGGTGACCAAGGCGCACTACGCCGTCATCGGTGACCTGCACGAGATCGTCCCTGCGGTCAACGCGGAGATCCGCAAGCGCAAGGGCTGACTGCCCGGCCGGCACCCGGTCGACACCCCGTACCGACGCCCCCGGACGCACGACGGTCCGGGGGCGTCGGCACGAGGTGGGCCCTTCGGGCGATTCTCCGGGGATGTCCTTGCTGTCACCTGTCGTGGTCATCCATGCTCGGAGCGTCATTGCCGCGAGGCGGTGGCACGTCCAGCCTCGGGGGCCGGCGATGGAGAGTCATGCCCGCAGAGCCGCCCCCCGCACCCGACGACGGCGCCCACGCGCTCGTGGCGCTCGCCGTGCTCGAACGGGTCGGCGAGGACCTGTCGACGAGCCTCGACATCGACGAGGCGCTGCGCCGGGTCGTCGCGGCCGTCGTCCCCGCGCTCGCCGACTGGTGCGCCCTCGACCTCGTCGACGGGGACGGCCCGCTCGTCGCCCCGCCCGGGGACCACCCGGGCCCGGTCCCGGCCGAGCAGGACGGCGGCGACACCCCCGACGTCCTCGGCGAGATCGAGCGTCGCCGGGTGCGGACCGCCGTCGCGCACCGCGACCCGGACCAGCAGCACCTGCTCTGGCGGATGAGCGAGCTCGACGCGCGCCGGCCGGGGGCCTCCGTCGTCCCGCGCGCCATCGCCTCGGGCGCCTCGCTCCTCCTCGAACGGCTCACCCAGGAGCTCGAGGCCGCCCGGGCCGCCGGGGACCCCGAGCTCGCCGCCCTCTTCGCCACCCTCGACAACCGTGCCGGGGCGGTCGTGCCGCTCGTCGCCCGCGGCCGCGTCATCGGCGCCCTGACCGTGAGCATGACCGGCCTGTCCGGGCGCCCGTTCGGCCGCCGCGAGCTCGGCGTCGTCGAGATCCTCGCCGCCCGGGCCGCCCTCGCCGTCGACAACGCCCGGCTCTTCGCCGCCGAGGCCGCCGAGCGCCGGCGGGCCGCGACGCTCGCCGAGGCCGGGATCACGCTGTCGGGGTCGCTGCGCCGCCAGGACGTGCTCGACGTGCTGCTCGGGCTCGTCGTGCCGGACGTCGCCGACCTCGCCTTCGTGCTGACCCCCGTCGCGGAGCCCGCGGACGCCCTGCGGCCCGCTGCCGCCCGGCACGGCGACCCGGCGGCGCAGGACCGGCTCGACACGCTCCTGGCCGGGCTCGACGTCCGGCGCGGGCGGCCCGGGCCGGGGACGGCCTGGGCGAGCGGCCGCACCCAGGTGCACCGCAACATCGACGCCGCGTTCACCGAGTCGGTCCTCGCCGGCCGCCCGGACGCGACGTACGCCGTCCGCGCCCTCGGGACCCGGTCGAGCGTGCACGTGCCGCTCGTCGCCGGCGGGACGTTCCTCGGCGTGCTCTCGCTCAACCGGCTCACCGGCACCGCCTTCAGCGACGGCGAGGCCCGGTTCCTCACCGAGCTCGGCCGCCGTGCCGCCCTCGCCCTGGCCAACGCCGACGCCTACGAGCGCCAGCGCGACCTCGCGGCCGACCTGCAGCGGGCACTGCTGCCTCGCGCGCTGCCGGTCCTCCCCGGGCTGCAGGTCGCCGGGCGATACCTCGCAGGCGGCTCCGGGACGCTCGTCGGCGGGGACTGGTACGACGTCGTCCCCCTGCCCGACGGCCGGCTCGGGCTCTGCGTCGGCGACGTCATGGGCCGCGGCGCCACCGCCGCCGCGCTCATGGGCCAGCTCCGGGCGGCGCTGCGCGCCTACGCCACCGAGGGGTACCCGCCCCGTGAGGTGCTCGGCCGCCTCGCGGGCTTCATGGCGGCCCTCGACGAGGACCGCTTCGCGACGTGCCTCTACGCAGTCCACGACCCGGCGGCCGGGATGACCGTCGTCGCGAGCGCCGGGCACCCGCCGCCCCTGCTCGTGCGCCCGACCGGTGGTCCGGGCGGCTCGCCGGCGGAGGACGTCGCCGTCGTGGAGGTCGTCCCGGGACCGCCGCTCGGCGTCGGGCACCCGGCCGCGTACTCCGACACGACGGTCCGGCTCGGCGCCGGGGACTGCCTCCTGCTCTTCACCGACGGGCTCGTCGAGGACCGCGACGTCGCCGTCGTGGACGGCCTCGAGCGGCTCGCGGGCGGGCTGAGCGGCAGCCGCCCGGCGACCGCCGACGCCGCATGCGCCGCTGCGCTGCGGGTCATGGGCCGGGACGGCGCGCACGACGACGACATCGCGGTGCTCGCGGTGCGGGTGAGCGCGCCCCGCGCGGCAGGCACCGGCCCGGACGACGACGGGCCGGACTCGGTGCACGTACGGCTCAGCGCCCGGCCGCAGTCCGCGGCGGCGGCCCGCCGGCACGTCGCGGGCGCTCTGGCCCGCTGGGGCTACGAGGACTGCCTCGAGACGGCCACGCTGCTCGTCAGCGAGCTCGTGGCGAACGCCGTCCGCCACGGGCACGGGCCGATCGACCTCACGCTGCACGTCGGCACGGACGGTCTCGTCGTCCGGATCGGCGACGCGTCACCCGTCGAACCCGTTGCGGGGCAGCGCGTCCCGGCCCAGGGCGGACCGAGCGAGGACGTCGACGACCTCCTCGACCTCGCCGAGTCGGGACGCGGGCTGCTCCTCGTCGAGGCGCTCGCCGACGCGTGGGGCTGGGCGCCGCGGGCGGACTCGGGCAAGGACGTGTGGTTCCGGCTCGCCCGCCCGGACCGCGCGGACGCACACCCCGCGGGCGCTGTCCGGTAGCCCCGCCGACCACCGGTGGGCCTACGGGCGGGCGTAGGCCCACCGGCGGCCGGCGGGTCGTCCGGGTCCACGGACCTTGGTCCCGGCTGCCGGCGGCACCCGGCTCCACCGTTGAGGCCCGGCGTTCCGCAGGACGGGAACGGGGCCGCGACGGTCGGCCGTCGCGCGCGATCGTCGTCCGGGGACCGACTGTGGTGCGGCACCCGATGGGGAGGCAACTGGTGGGCGAGGCGGACTGGGGCGTGGCGCTGCGCGCGGCACGCACGGCACAGGGGGTCTCGTTGCGCGGGCTGCAGACCCTCGTGGCGTACGACTTCACCTACCTGGGCCAGGTGGAGCGGGGCGAGAAGCCCGGCTCGCTCGAGCTCGCGACGCGCTGCGACACCGCGCTCGAGGCCGGCGGGGCGCTGCTCGCGGCGTTCCCCGGGCAGGCCGGGGACGGGGTGCCCGCCGCGACGGGTCCGACGACGGCCGGTACGGCGCCTGCCGCGGGGGCGCGGGCGGCGTCCGGGCGGGCGGTCAAGGCACCGTCCGCGGCGCGCGCCGGCGCGGGCTCCGCGACGCCCGCCGGGACCCGCCGTCCGGCCGCCCGACGACGACCTGCCGGTGCCGCGGTCGAGGACTGCACCGGCGCGTGCGCCGCGGCCGCCGCCGACCGGCTCTGCATCGCCGGACCCGACGGTTGCCGGCTCCTGCCGGTACCCGGCGGGCTGGGGCGGCTCCTCGCCGAGAACCGGCACGACCTCACCCGGCCCCGCTCGGCGCAGGACCGCACCCGGCTCCTCGGCGTGCGCGCGGACCTGGCCCTCGTCGCCGGCCGCACGGCCATGCTCGACCAGCGCGACCCGGTGCGGGCCCGGGGGTACCTGACGCTGGCCCGCGAGACCGCCGGCGAGCTGGGGTCCGACGCCCGGGCCGCGGCGGCGACGGCGCACCTCGCGGTCGTCGCGGCGTCCGAGGACCGCCCCGCCGTCGCGGCCGGCTACCTGGAGGCCGCACGGCGGCACGCCGACCGCACCGGCCTGCCCCTGCTCGGCGCGTGGCTGGACCGGCTCGACCCGTCCCGGGCGAGCGGCCTCGCGACGCGGCCGGCGCAGGGGCTCAGCGAGGTCGGCGCCGCGCTCGAGCGGCCCTGCACCGCGCGGCCGCCGGCGCCGGCCGAGGGGGCGTGCCCGGGCG
>NZ_MWLN01000166.1 GCF_002198655.1 Kineosporia sp. A_224 | reverse complement strand
CCCCGCCCCACGCCTGCGCCGCTCCCGCTGACCCCGAGTTACTAGCGCGTATGACCCGTTCTCTGGGTCATACGCGCTAGTAACTCGCTGACGGGGGTCGTCTCAGAACTTCGTGAAGTCGGTGCGGGTCAGGGTCTGCGCGTCGTGGGCGGCGATGCCGCCCGTGGTCACGGTCCACACCGAGCCGTCGCCGACGAACGTCCGCAGCGGCGTCGGGCCGGTCTCGCCGGTCGACTGGTCGACCGGCTGCGGGCCGGAGCCGACCGGCCGCAGGACGACCGGGTCGGTGAAGCGGCTGCCGGCGCCCGTGCCGGTCATCCGGACGGCGACCACGCCGGCGTCGAAGCCCTGCTCGCCCGGGCGCACGGCGCCGACCGTGCCGTCGGACGGCTCGACCGGGGTACCCGGGTCGATCCACCGGGTGTACGGCACGAGCGCGAGCCCGTCGGCGAACGTGAAGGCGTGGTGGTCGCCCTCGACGTCCGACCAGGCGCCGGGCATGTTCACCGTGTCGACCCGCCGCGGCTGGGCCGGGTCGGAGACGTCGAACAGGGCCATCTGGAGCCCGGTCGTGCGGCCCTGGGCGGTCGCGTCCTGGCCGACGCCCAGCACGAGCCCGTCGCCGACCGGGTGCAGGTAGGCGGAGTAGCCGAGGATCTTCAGCTCGCCGGCCACCCGCGGCGCGGTCGGGTCGGACAGGTCGATCGTGTAGAGCGGGTCGGTCTGCCGGTACGTCACGACGTAGCCGACGTCACCGAGGAAGCGGACGGCGCGGATCGTCTCGGTCTTCCCCAGCCCGCCGACCGAGCCGGTCTTCGTCAGGCCGCTGTCGCCGACGCGCAGCACCGTGACCTGGCTGGTGCTCGGCGTCCGCTCCCGGTCGCCGCCCCACCAGTCGGGCATCGTCGTCGAGGCGACCCGCAGGTAGCCGGCGTTCTCGTCCATGGAGAACTGGTTGAGCAGGAAGCCCGGCACCTCGCCGGAGCCGACGTACACGGGCGAGGCGCCGCCCGTGGTGTCGAAGAGGTGGATCTGGCTGCGCTGGGCGCGCATCGCCACGAGCTGCTTGGCCGGGCTCAGCACCGCCCAGTCCTGCCACGGCGTCGTCGCGACGTAGGTGCGATCGGCCGTCGCGTAGAGCTGGGCGCCGGAGGCGACGACGCCCGCGGAGTCCCAGCGCGAGATCCCGGCCACGTCGCGCAGGTCGAACGTGAGCATCGACATCGTGTCGAGGCCGGAGAACGTCTTCGGGGCGGACACGTCCTGGCACGACAGCAGGCTCCCCGTGGACGTCGGCCGCGCGCCGGTGCCCTCGGTGAGCTCGTACGTCGGCAGCCAGGCGTCGATCGTCGACCGCGCGACGACCCGCCGGTTCGCGGCGGTGGCCTTCTTCTCGGCCTTCCTCACCGCCCCCTCGTCGTACGGCGGCGCGACGACGGGGGCGTCCGGGGCGCTGTCCTTGACCGGCGGCACGCCGCCTTGGTCCGGGTAGAGCGGCTGGACGAACTTGAGCCGGTTCGTCGCACCGCTCACGGTGATCCGGGCGACGCCGTCGACGAGCCGGGTGCCGACCGAGGAGCCGTCGACGACGAGCGAGCGGACGACGCGCGGCGACGCGGGGTCGCTGACGTCCACCTGGACGACCCGCGTCCGGTTCGCGAACCCGTAGCCGGGCATGATCCGGGCCGGGCCCGGGGCGACGCCGTCGCCGTCCTTCCAGGGGGCGCCGCCGACGAGGAGCACCGTCGTCCCGTCGACGAGCATGCTCTGCGCCGTCCAGCCGTCGAGCTTCAGACGGCCGAGCACCTCGCTGCGGCCGTCGCGGGTCCGGGCCACGGTGAGTGCGGCGAGCGACGAGCCGTTCGGGTCCTTCTGCCAGTCCACGGTGCCCGGGGCGGCGGAGTAGAGGAGGTCGCCGACGCGCTTGGCGACATCGGCCTCGTCGACGCCCGCGACCTGGACGTTCGTGCCGGTCGCGGACGTCGTCCCCTCGGCCGCCGCGTTCGGTGCGGCGGCGGGCACCGGGGCCCCGCCCGCGGCCCGGGCCGTGGTGGCGACCCCGCCGACGGTGTCGAACATGACGCCGAACTGGTTGCCGGGCAGGCCGTACGGCCCGACGATCGGCCGCGCGTGCGTGCGGTAGTAGTCGAGCAGGGCCGAGCAGTCGGTGAAGCTCGCGTAGGCCGCGTTCTGGACGCCGCCGAGCGTGCCGGGCCGCCCGGGGTCGCCGGGGGCCGGGACGGGGTCGTAGTCGACGATCCGGCCGTCGGCCGCGGCGTACGTCGCGAGGGTCTGGCCGAAGGTCACCGCGAACAACCCGCCGGTGACGAGGGCGAACGTCACGCCGGCCGCGGTGAAGCGGCGCCGGGACCCGCGGGCCGGGTTGTCGGTGTGCTGCACAGGGACCTCCTCGTGTCGGCCCCGGTAGTGCGGCCGGGGTGCTCCGAGGACGCCACGGGGACGGTGCGCGTTGCACCGCCCCCGCGGAAAGTTCCTCCTCGCGCCGGCCGTCAGGCCTGCGGCGCCGCCGGGCCCGGGTCGGTGAACCCGACGCGGCGGTGGCTGCCGTCGCAGAACGGCTTGTTCTCGCTGTGGCCGCAGCGGCACAACGCCGTCTTGGTGACGGTCTTGACGACCTCGCCCTCGGCGTTGCGGATCTCCGTCGACCCGCTGAGCAGGTAGGGGCCGTCGGCGGCCACGGTGACGACGACGGTGGGCGCCTGCGCCCCGTCAGGTCCCTCTGGGGTGCTGGACACGATGCCTCCGTTCGCCCCGCCGCCGGTCGACGGGTGCTGGCCGCAGGCTAGTGGCAGGCCGTGCTACTGGCAGGCCGTGCTACTGGCAGGCCTTGGCCTCGAGGTCGGAGACCTGCCCGGCCGTGGCGGCCTTGCCCGCGTCCGCGAGGGACTTCGCGAGGTCGACGACCTCGGCGGGCACTCCGGCCTCGTCGCCGGCCGCGGCGAGCCCCTCGAGCGCCGTGGCGTCCGCCTCGGAGAGCGAGCCGTCCTTGACGAGGTTGCAGATCTGGGTGCGCACGGCAGCGACCGCGAGCTCGGAGGCCTTGGCCGACGCCTTGGACTTCGCGTCGTCGACGGCCTGGGAGGCCTTGTCCGACGCCGCGTCCTGCGCCCCCTGGACGGCGTCCTCGGCGACGCCGCAGCCGGTGAGCGCGAGGGCGAGGACGGCGGCCGCGGCGGCGAGGACGGCGCGGGAGGTCGAGGTGGTGGAGTTCATGGGGTCATCTTCACCCGGCGGCGGGTGCGGCGCCGGACGCCACGACGACGTCGCCGACGCCGGAGGTGAGATCGAGCAGGTGCCGTGACGCAGGGTCCCGCGGCACGGACACTGTGCGGTCGCCGACGCCGCTCGAGCCGACGACCCGGTACGTGGTGCCGTCCGCGGGCAGCTCGACCCTGACGTCCCCGGCCCCGGTGGTCGTCACGACGGTGTCCGGTGCCGTCGCGAAGACGAGCCGCGCGTCCCCGGCGCCGGTCTCGACCCGCACGTCGGTGGACCGGACGGCGGACAGCCGGACGTCCCCCGCACCGGTCTTCAGCGCGACCCGGCCCGTGACGTCCTCGACCCGGATGTCCCCGCTCGAGGTCGACACCGTGACCGAGGCGTCGGCGGGCACCGAGACGGTCCAGTCGACCGCGCACCGCTGCGCGAACGCCGCGCCGGTCCGGCAGGAGGCGGCGAGCCGGAGCATGCCGGCGTCGAGCGTCCTGGTCTCCGTGGGCGGCTCGAACGCCCACCGGCTGACGGCCGTCACGGTCGTCGGGCCGCCGGCCGGGCCGACCTCGACGGTGACGTCCCCGGAACCGGCCCGGACGTCGAGCGCGGTCACCCGGCCGTCGACGACGGAGGTCCGGGTGCTGTGCTCCTCGAAGAAGCCGGCGACCAGGCTCGCCGCGCCGCCGACGACGAGGGCGAGCAGGCCGACGAGGCCGACGACGCGCAGACCGACGGCTGCCGTGGGGGAGGCCATCAGCTCTCCTCCTCGTGCTCGAGCCAGCGCAGGACGGCGAGGACCCGGCGGTGGTCGTGCTCGGTGGGCGGCAGGTCGAGCTTCGCGAAGATGCTCGACACGTGCTTCTCGACGGCGCCCTCGGTGACGACGAGGGCCTGGGCGATCGCCGTGTTCGACCGCCCCTCGGCCATGAGCCCGAGCACCTCGGTCTCGCGCGGCGTGAGCCGTTCGAGCGGGTCGCGGCGGCGCGACCGGGACAGCAGCTGGGTGACGACCTCGGGGTCGAGCGCCGTGCCGCCGGCGGCGACCCGGTGCAGCGCGTCGACGAACTCGCGGACGTCGGCGACCCGGTCCTTGAGCAGGTAGCCGACGCCGCGGGAGCGGGCCGCGACGAGCTCGGTCGCGTAGTTCTCCTCGACGTACTGGGAGAGCACGAGGACGGCGATGTCGGGGTACTGCTGGCGCACGACGAGCGCGGCCCGGACACCCTCGTCCGTGAAGGTCGGCGGCATCCGGACGTCGACGACGACGAGGTCGGGGCGGTGCACCTCGACCGAGCGCAGGAACGCCTCGGCGTCCCCGACGGCGTCGACGACGTCGAACCCGTTGTCCCCCAGCAGACGCAGCAGACCCTCGCGCAGCAGCACGGAGTCCTCGGCGAGGACGACGCGCAGCCGGGCGGTGGCCGCGGCGGGCGGCACGGCGGACGGGGCGGTGCTCACGATGTGCTCCTGGGTTCGGGGATGAAGACCGAGACGACGGTGGGGCCGCCGTCCGGGGAGGAGACGTCGATGGTGCCGTCGACGGCCGCGACCCGTTGCCGCAGGCCGACGAGGCCGGTGCCGCGGGCCGCGTCGACGCCGCCGACGCCGTCGTCGGTGACCCGGACGACGAGCGTCGGGCCGTGCCGGGTGACGTCGACGGACGCCGTCCGGGCCCGGGAGTGCTTGGCGACGTTCGTCAGCAGCTCGCTCACGCAGAAGTACGCGATGGCCTCGATCGTCGGCCCGGGGCGCGGGCCGGGCTCGACGCGGACCGAGACCGGGACGGGGGAGCGGGCCGCGAGCGCCGACAGCGCGGCGTCCAGACCGCGGTCGGTGAGGATCGGCGGGTGGATGCCCCGGGCGACCTGGCGCATCTCGGTGATGGCCTCCTTCGCGGAGACGTGCGCCTTCTCGACGAGCTCCCGGGCGCCCGCCGGGTCGGAGTCGAGCTTCTCCTTGGCCATGCCGAGGTCCATGGCGATCGCCACGAGCCGCTGCTGGGGGCCGTCGTGCAGGTCACGCTCGATCCGGCGCCGCTCGAGCTCGACCGAGTCGACGGTGCCGGCGCGGCTCACCTGGAGGGTCTCGACCCGCTCGGCGAGCACCTGGACCTGCTCGCGGCGGCTGCGCCCGAGGAGCGACTGGGCGAGGTGGACGTCGACCCCGACGGCGCCGCGGGCGACGAGCGGCAGGACGACCAGGCCGAAGACGCCCGCGGCGAACAGGCCGAGGTGCGGTGCGAGCCGGGCGCCCCACGGCAGGGCGATCGAGCCGTCGGGCAGGGCCGCGGAGTAGAACGGCAGCGCGGCGAAGGCGAGGCTCACGCAGAGCAGCACGAGCGTCAGCGTGCCGACGAGCAGCCCCCACAGGGCGATGACGGTGAGGTGGGCGGTGGCCCGCCAGGGGCGGCCGTCGAGGAGGTAGCGCCGCCACCACGTCTGCGGCCCGGCCGGCCCGGGCGGCGGCTCGACGACGACGCCCGTGAACGCCTGCACCCGCAGCCGTTCGAACGAGCCGACGCCGAACGCCATGAGCAGGGCCAGCGCGGTGAGCGGGATGCCGACGCCGAGCGCGGCGATCGAGGAGACGCCGCCGACGAGCAGGCCGGCGATGGCGAGGTAGGGGCCCGCGAGCAGGAGGTCGCCGACCAGCTGCGCCGCGGCGAGCCAGCCCCAGGCCCACGTGCGCAGCAGCACCCGCACGCCCCCCGGACGGCGGGGCGCCGGGACGGGTGCGGGGTCGGCGGCCGGCGTCGTCGTGGACGGCGCGGCGGGGCTCGTGGTGCTCACGGCTCCACGGTAGGCGCGTCCCGCCCGGGGCGGAGTGCGGCGGCCCGGTGTCCTGGGGTGGGGCTGCCCCTACCCCCGATCGGGGGAGGAGCCCCAGTGCCCCGCGGCCCGCTCGGCGGGAGCCTCGTTGACCATGACGACAACGACTCCCAGGCCGTCCTCCACCCCCACGGGGGGTCCTCGGGACGCTGCCCCGCCGCACGGCGGGATCGCCGGCTGGTGCGCCCGCCACCGCTGGCGCACCCTCTTCGCCGCCCTGCTCGTCCTCGCGGGCACGGTGGTCCTGCTCTCCGGCGGCCTCGTGACGACGAAGCCGGACGACCAGCTCGTCGGGGACTCCGCGACGGCGGCGAAGATCGCCGGTGCCGTGGACTTCGGCGACCGGCCCACCGAGAACGTCGTGCTCACGTCGCGGTCGGGCACGTTCACCGCCGACGAGGTCGCCGCGCTCGGCCGCGACCTGCGCGCGGCGTACACCGGGATCGAGGGCGTCGCCGCGGTCGGGGACCCGGCCCTGGCCCCCGACGGCCGCACCGTCGTCGTCCCGGTGGCGCTGGACGCCGTCCAGCGCGCCGACGGCTCGACGCCGGACGGTGCGACGACCCCGCAGGACGCCGTGGGCCCGATGCTCGTGGTGACCGACCGGGTCGCCGCCGACCGCCCGGCCCTCGAGGTCGGCCAGGTCGGCCCCGGCTCGATCGACGCCGAGGTCGGCGAGGCGCTCGAGGCGGACTTCCGGCGGGCGGAGTACATCAGCCTGCCCGTGACGCTCGGCGTGCTGCTCGTCGCGTTCGGCGCCGTCGTCGCCGCGGGCGTCCCGGTGCTGCTCGGGGTCGGGGCCGTCGTCGCGGCGCTCGGGCTCACCGCGTGGGCCTCCCGGGGGATCACCCCCGTCGACCAGAACACGCAGTCCCTCGTGCTCCTCATCGGCCTCGCGGTCGGTGTCGACTACGCGCTCTTCGTCATCCGGCGCTCCCGGGAGGAGCGCGCGGCGGGCGCGAGCGTCGTCGAGGCCGTGACGACCGCGGGCCGCACCGCGGGCCGCGCCGTCGTCATCTCCGGCATCACCGTCGTCGTCGCGATGAGCGGCATGCTCGTCGCCGGCGGCATGTTCACCTCCCTCGCGATCGGCACCATGCTCGTCGTCGCCGTCGCTGTGCTCGCCTCGGCGACCGTGCTGCCCGCGCTGCTCGTCGTCCTCGGCGACAAGGTCGAGGCGATCAGGCTGCCGTTCTCCGCGCGCCGGGCCGCGCGGCGCGGCTCGGTCGACTCGCTGTGGGGCCGGCTCGCCGGCGCCGTGACCCGGCGTCCGCTCGTGTGGACGCTCGCCGCGGGCGGCGTCCTCGTCGCGCTCGCGCTGCCGGCCCTCGGCATGCGCACCGCGCTGCCGGGTGCGGAGTCGCTGCCGAAGAGCTTCGACTCCGTCGCGACGTACGACCGGCTCACCGCTGCGTTCCCGCAGGACGGGACCACGGTCGACGTCGTCGTCCGGGCGCCCGCGGCAGCCTCTGCGCAGGTGGATGCCGCACTGGAGAAGGGTTTCCGTGCCGCGGTCGCGACCGGTGAGGTCGCCGCGGGGGAGCCGCAGGTGAAGACCTCGACGGACGGCACGGTGCACGTGCTGCCGCTGCCGGTGCCCGTCGACATGTCCGACCCGCGGCTCGGGACGGCCGTCGACACGGTGCGGGCGGACGTCGTCCCCGTCGTGGAGCAGGCGCTCGCCGGCACCGGTGCCGACGTCCACGTCGGCGGCTCGGCCGCGGTCACCGACCTCACGCGCTGGCTCGACGACCGGCTGCCGTGGGTCGTCGGCTTCGTGCTCGTCCTGACCCTCGCCGTCATGACGGTCTCGTTCGGGTCGCCGTCGCTGGCGGCCGCGACTGTCGTCCTCAACGGCCTGTCGGTCGGGGCGGCGTACGGCGTCATCACCCTGGTGTTCCAGAACACCTGGGCGGAGGGGCTGCTCGCCTTCACGTCGATCGGCTCGATCGCTGCGTGGTTGCCGTTGCTCATGTTCGTCGTGCTCTTCGGCCTCTCGATGGACTACCACGTGTTCGTCGTGAGCCGGGTGCGCGAGGCCTGGGCCGCGGGCGTCGGGCCGCGGGACGCCGTCCGGCTCGGGGTGGCCCGCTCGGCGGGCGTCGTCACGAGCGCGGCCGCCGTCATGGTCGCGGTGTTCGCGATCTTCGGGACCCTGTCGTCGCTGGAGATGAAGCAGCTCGGCATCGGTCTGGCGACCGCGGTGCTCCTCGACGCGACCCTCGTGCGCGGCGTCCTGCTGCCGGGGGTGCTCGCGCTTCTCGGCCGCCGGGCGCACACCGGGCCGAAGTGGTTGCCGGCCATCCACCACTGAGGCAGCACGGGTCACGACCCGGGCGGGCCGGTCGCGGGAACGATCCCGCGACCGGCCCGCCGTCGTGCCCGGCCCCGGCCCGACGATCTTGCTGCTACGGTCCGCGGGATCTGGCGATGTGCCGCACGGCCGGACGGGGGCACGGGGCAGCGGCCGGACACGGGAAGAGCGGGGCATGCGGCTCACACGGGGCACGGTGCTGGGGACGGTGGTCGCGGTCGCGGCGACGGCCGGGGTGGTTGCGGTCGGTGCCGCGGGCGGCAGCGCGGCGGCGACGGCCCGAACCGTGCTGCCGGTCGCGGAGACCCAGGTCTTCCCGTCCGGCAGCGGCGACATCGCCGACGACAGCGCGATCTGGGTCGACGCGTCGGACCCGGCGAACAGCGTCGTCCTCGCCGACAACAAGGCGGGCTCGGGCGGCGTCGCGACGTACGACCTCGCGGGCCGGCTCCTGCAGTACCTGCCGGTCGGCCAGGTCGGCAACATCGACGTCCGGGACGGCGTCCTGCTCGGCGGCGGGTCCGTCGCGCTCGTCGGGGCGAACAACCGGACGACGAACACGATCATGTTCTGGACGCTCGACCGGGTGACCCACGCGCTGACCCCGGTGTCGGCGCGCGCGATCACCACGCTCACGCCGAACTATGGCTTCTGCCTCTACCGCAGCCCGGTGACCGGCACGTCCTACGCGTTCGTCACCCAGAGCGGCGGCGGGCTGCTCGAGCAGTACGAGCTCTTCGAGACCGCCGGTGCCGTCGACGCCCGGCTCGTCCGCAGCCTGGCCGTCGGAAGCCAGAGCGAGGGCTGCGTCGCGGACGACGAGCGCGGCCTGCTCTACGTCGGCGAGGAGGACGTCGCCCTCTGGCGCTACGGCGCGGAGCCCGGTGCCGGCGCCGCCCGGGTCGCCGTCGACACCGTCGGGGCGGGCCGGCTCGTGGCGGACATCGAGGGCCTCACGCTCACCTACGGCCCGGGCGGCGCGGGGCATCTCGTCGTCTCCAGCCAGGGCGACTCGACGGTCGCCGTCTACGAGCGCGGCGGGGACAACGCCTACGTCCGCAGCGTCACCGTCGGTGCGAGCGGCACCGTGGACAAGGTCTCGTCGACGGACGGGGTCGCCGCGTACGCGGGCGACCTCGGTGGCGCGTTCACCGGCGGCCTGCTCGTCGTCCACGACGCGTCGAACACCGGCGGCACGATGAGCAACCTCAAGTACGTCCCGCTCGACGCCGTCACCGCCGCCGACCCGCCGCCCCCGCCGCCCGGCACCTCGGTCTCGGTGACGCTGCCGGTCGTCGCGGACACCTACCTCGACGCCTCGACCCACGGCGGCTCGACGACGCTGCGGGTCTCGGCGACGACGCTGACGACCCTGCTGCGCTTCGACGCGACGGCGGTGCCGGCGACCGCGACCGTCACCTCCGCGGTGCTCGAGCCGTACTCGCCGTCGACGAAGACGTGCCGCTACGAGGTGCACGCCGCGGGCAACACGTGGGTCGAGAAGACGGTCAAGGCCTCGACGGCGCCGGCGGTGGACCCGGTGGTGCTCGGCACCTCCGCGAGCCTCGGCGCCAAGGTGCGGGTCCCGGTCGCGCTGCCGGTGGCGGCCGTGCAGAAGGGCGCGGCGTTCACCCTCGCCGTCAAGGGCGCGCCGGGCTGCTCGCTCGGGTACCTGTCGAGCCGGGAGACGGCGAACGGCGCACGGCTCGTCGTCACGTACACGACGGGCTGACGCCGGGCCGGCGGTCCGTGGGCCCTGGTACGTTCCGCGGACGTCGGAGGGGGCACGTGGTCATGCGGCACGAGAGTGCAAGGCACGAGCAGGGCGCGAGCAGGGCAGCGGTGGCGACCGTCGTGGTCGCGGTGGCCGTGGTGGCTGCTGCTGCCGGGTTCGTCGTCCTGCGGGGCGGCGGGTCCTCCGGCAACGACGCCGGGCCCGGCGGGACGGACCGCCCCCCGCGCGCGACCGGGGGGCTGTCGTCCGGCGTCCGGACGGTCTTCCCGGCGGCCGAGACCGAGCCCTTCCCCGAGGGCAGCGGCGACATCGCCGACGACAGCGCGATCTGGTTCGACGCGAGGGACCCGGCGCGCAGCGTCGTCGTCGCGGACAGCAAGGCGGAGCCGGGCGGCATCGCGGTGTACGACCTCTCGGGGGCGCTGCTGCAGTTCCTGCCGGGCGGGCAGATCGGCAACGTCGACCTGCGCGACGGCGTCCGCGTCGGCGGGCGCGACGTCGTCCTCGTCGGGGCGAACGACCGCTCCGACGACACGCTGGCCTTCTGGACGCTGGACCCCGGCACCCGCCGGCTCACGCCGCTGCCCGGCACCGGGCCGGCGACGCTGGCGCCCAACTACGGGTTCTGCCTCTACCGCAGCGCCTCCGGCGCCCTCTCCGCCTTCGTCACCCAGCGGGACGGCGGCGGCCTCGAGCAGTACGCGCTCGCGGTGACGGCGGACGGCGTCGACGCCCGGCGGGTGCGCACCCTCGACGTCGGCAGCCAGAGCGAGGGCTGCGTCGCGGACGACGAGCGCGGCCTGCTCTACGTCGGCGAGGAGGATGTCGCGGTCTGGCGCTACGGCGCCGAGCCCGGGGACGGCGACGACCGGGTCGCGGTCGGCCGGGTCGGCGACGGGCACCTCGTCGCGGACGTCGAAGGGCTGGCGCTCACGACCGGGCCGGACGGCCGCGGCCACCTGCTCGTGTCGAGCCAGGGCGACTCGACGCTCGCCGTCTACGGGCGCGGCGGCGACAACGCGTACGTCCGCAGCGTCACCGTCGCCGCGGCCGGCGGGGTCGACAAGGTCACGACGACGGACGGCGTCGCCGCCGACGCCCGCGACTTCGGCGGCGCGTTCGCCGGCGGGCTGCTCGTCGTCCACGACGAACGCAACACCGGAGCGGGCATGAGCAACCTCAAGCTCGTCCCGCTCGCGGGCGTCACCGGCGACGACCCGCTCGCGGCACCCTGACGGCCACGCCCTGCCCGCCGGCGGCGCGGGCCGCGATACTGGCCCGCGTGCCGTCCGAGCCCCTGCACCCGTCCGAGCAGCTGAGCGCCTTCGCCGAGGCCGTGCTCGACGTCGTCGAGCTCGTCCCGCCGGGCCGGGTCATGACCTACGGCGACGTCGCCGAGTACCTGGGCCGCGGCGGTCCGCGCGCGGTCGGCACCGTGATGGCCCGCTACGGCAGCGCCGTCCCGTGGTGGCGGGTGCTGCGCGCCGACGGCTCGCCGCCGCAGGGCCACGAGGCGCAGGCGCTGCGGCACTACCGCCGGGAGCGGACGCCGCTTCGCCCGGGCGGGGAGAAGGTCGACCTCTCGCGGGCACGGTGGGACGGCGAGCCCGCGGCCTGAGCGGCGGCCTCAGATCCGCCGCGTCGTCGCGTCGACGCCGGCTGCTTCGAGCAGACGGGGGATGTCCGTGAGGTCCGCCGTCAGGACCACGACGTCGTTCGCCGTGGAGCTCAGCTCCGCGGTGACGGCGACGCAGGCGTCGACGGCGGATCCGCCAACGTGGCGCAGCCCGGCGGCCCGGTCGGCACCGAAGCGGTCGAGCGCAACGTCATGGATCCGCAGCCGGTTGAAGGCCGCCGTGCCCGGCGCGCGCCGGTCGATGCCGGCCTCGACCCGGACGACCGTCGGGACGCAGACGTGCGCCCTCGGCCCGCGGCCGCTTCGGCCCCCCGCGGCGACGAGGAACGCCAGCGCCTCCGTGTGCTTGGGGTGGTCCCTGCGTGCGAGCGCCTGCGCAGCCTCGTTGTCGAGGACGACGACCGCGGGACGGGTGCCCGGACGGACCCCGGGCGTCACGCCGTCCGCTTCCGCGGGCGCCGTTCGCCCTCGTGGGCCAGCAGACTCGCAGCCCAGAGCAGGACGTCCGCCGCGTCCGCATCGGGTCTGACCTTCACGACCTCGGCGGCGGCCTGCCGGACGAGGTCGGGGCGCTCGGCGAGGGGGTCCCGGTCGATGACGGCCAGTGCCTCGGCGACCTGGTGCAGGGCGGGCCTGGCGTCGGGATGCTCGGTGAAGTGCGCCTCGAGAGCGGCCCGCATCGCGAAGCCCTCCAGTGCCTGCCGCAACGAGCTGTTGAGTCCCTCGTTCGCGGTGTCCGCGAAGCCGAGCCGGACGGCCGCCTTGAGCGCGCGCCGCAGCGATGCAGGTTGCCGGACCGACGTGCTCGTCGAGTCGGAGTCGTCCTCGTCGAGGGCTGCGACGAGGTCGTCGAGGGCGCTCATGCAGTCACCTCCAGATCGGTGTACCACGCGACTGTACCACCGACGTGATCAAGGATCGGTGGGGCAGCAGGGCGAAGACGTGACCCGCTTCTTCGTCCGGCACCTGACCTGAGCACGGACCGGCGCCCGGCCCGTCATGCGGACCGGGCCGCGATGAGCAGGCGGTCGAGGGTCGCGACGTCGACGGGGTCGTCGTGCTCCTCGTGGAACCAGTCCGAGGCGGCCTGCCGCTGCGCGTCCGTCGTCGCGGCGAGCCAGCGCCGGCCGGCGAGGTGGGCGAAGTGGCCGAACTGCGCCAGGACCATCGTGAAATCGGCGCGCTCGCGGGGGACGGCCGGGCCGCCCGCCGCCCGGTAGGCGCGCAGGAACGCGCGGACCCGGTCGTCGGCGTCCGGATGCCGTGCGTCGCCCCTGCGGCAGTACTCGACGAGCCCGACGCACACCTCGCCGAGCGCCTCGGCCGGCCCGCTGTTGTCCCAGTCGACGACGGCGAGCCGGCCGGACGGCGTCCCGCGGACGTTGTCGGCCCACAGGTCGCTGTGGCAGACCTGCGGGTCGACAGGGGTGCGGAACAGTGCGCCGAGGGCGACGAGGCGCGGGACGTCGGCCGCGAGCGCGCCGGCGAACGGGCAGCCGGCCTGCGCGAGGGCGGTCGCGAGGTCGTCCCACTCCTGCGCGGGGACCGGCTCGGTGTACCAGGGGTCGACCGGGGCGGTGGCCGGGACCGGGTCCCGGTGCAGGGTGCCGAAGAGCGTGCCGAGCACCACCGGGTCGAGGTCGGTCCGCGGGCCGTCGAGGTCGACCCATGTCGCGACCCGGACCCGGGCCCCGCCGACGGCACCGATCACCGCGCCGTCCGTCGTGCGGACCGGTCGGGGCGCGAGGACGCCGCGGTCGGCCATCCGCGCGCAGAACGCGGCGTCGGCCGCGGCGTCCGCCTCGTCGAGCGGCTCGAGGAGCACCTTGACGGCGAACCGGCCGCGGTCGGTGACGAGGCTGCGGACGACGCCCTGCTGCCCGCGGGCCGCGACGACCGCGGGGCCGGCCGGGCGGCCGAGGTCGAAGCGGCGGGCGACCTCGGGCGCCCAGGCCTCGCCGTCGGGGGAGTCAGGGGAGTCAGGGGACGGGTCCTGCACCGCACCAGTGTCGCCGGGGCCGATGACTTCCGCGTCCGCCGCCGGTCTGCCCGGCGCGGGCGTCGGCAGCCGACGACCCGGCGGTACGCGATATATCTTGACTTTGACGAAACGCGATATAACGTGTCTCCATCCATGTGGGTGGCGGACACATGCGTCGACACCCGTCGGCGCGGGCGAGCACGCTGGACGACCCGGCCCGTGTCCACCGGCCGGCCGAGCGGGAGGGACCGCGATGATCCACGCACGAGGTCTCGTGCAGACGTTCCACACCAGGCAGGGCAAGAAGAAGACCGAGGTCCGGGCTGTCGACGGGGTCGACCTCGACGTCGCCGAGGGCGAGGTCGTCGGCTTCCTGGGCCCGAACGGCGCCGGCAAGACGACGACGCTGCGGATGCTCACGACGCTCATCAAGCCGACTGCGGGCACCGCGACCGTCGCCGGGCGCGACATCGTCCGCGAGCCGGTCGAGGTGAGGAAGCGGATCGGCTACGTCTCCCAGTCCGGCAGCACCTTCAGCTCGGCGCGCGCCGGCGAGGAGGTCATGGACCACGGCATGCTGTACGGCCGGACGAAGGCCCAGGTCGAGAAGCGGGGCAAGGAGCTGTTCGCCGAGCTCCAGCTCGACGGCCTCTGGGAGCGGATGCCGAAGACCATGTCCGGCGGCCAGAAGCGGCGGCTCGACATCGCCATGGGGCTCATCCACGACCCGACGCTCGTCTTCCTCGACGAGCCGACGACCGGCCTGGACCCGCAGGCCCGGGCGAACCTCTGGACGCACATCGCCGACCTGCGCACCCGCCGCGGCGCGACGGTCTTCATCACGACCCACTACCTCGACGAGGCCGACGCCCTGAGCGACCGGATCGTCATCATCGACCGCGGCCGGATCGTCGCGGCGGACACGTCCGAGAACCTCAAGGCCCAGGTCTCCGGCGACCTCGTGAGCCTCGAGGTCGCCGACCCGGCGGCGCGCACGACCGTCGCCGAGAAGCTCGGCTCTATCGCCGAGCCGCCGCGGCACGGGCTGCCCGGCGTCCAGATCGAGGGCGTCCACGTCCGCGGCCGCGTCCAGCGCGCCGGCCGGGCGCTGCCCGGGCTGCTCGCCTCGCTGCACGACGCGGGCGTCGTCCTCGACGCGATCGAGGTGCACCGCCCGACCCTGGACGACGTGTTCCTCACCCTGACCGGCCGGTCGCTGCGCGACGCCGAGGCGGGCGGGGAGGACGGCGCGGACGACGGACCGGCGTCCGCGGACCCGACGACGAGCGACGAGATGAAAGGAGCACTGCGGTGACCGCGACGTTCTGGCGGGAGTCCTGGATCATCTGCCGGCGCCAGCTCCGGACGGCGCTGCGCAACCCGGCGTGGGTCCTCATCGGGATCTTCCAGCCGATCCTCTACCTGTTCCTCTTCGGGCCGCTGCTCAAGCCGCTGGTGGCTCAGCTGGGAGCGACGAACGCGTACACATTCTTCGTGCCAGGAATGCTCGTGCAGCTCGGCATCTTCGGGGCGTTCTTCGCCGGCTTCAGCCTCATCGGCGAGTGGCGCGAGGGCGTCATCGAGGCCGAGCGGGTCACCCCGGCGAGCCGGACGGCGCTGCTCGTCGGCCGGCTCGGGCGCGACATGCTCCAGCTCCTCGTCCAGGCACTCATCCTCATCGGGCTGGGGTGGGTCCTGGGGATGCAGGCACCCCTGTCGGGCGCCGTCCTCGGAATCTTGCTCACGCTCGCGATCGGTGGCGCATGCGCGGCTGCGTCGAACGCACTGGCGTTGACGACGAAGAGTGAGGATGTCATGGCGCCGGTCGTCAACGTCGTCATGATGCCTGTGCTGCTGCTCTCCGGAATCCTCCTGCCCATGACCATCGGACCTCCGTGGCTCGTCGAGTTCAGCAAGTTCATGCCGGTGCGCCACATCGTCGACGCGGTCAGGAGCGCCTTCGCCGGTCATGCATCGCTCGACACCATGTTCTGGGGGTCCGCCTGGGCCGCCCTGCTTCTCGTCGCCGCCGTGTGGTGGGGGACAGCAACCTTTCGCAAGGAGAACGCGTGACGCCTTCGCGCGGGCTCCTTCAGCAGGACCAACGGACCTGGGTGCTTGTCTTCTCCATGACTGTCCCGACTGCGGCATACCAGACTTCGACGGTGGTCCTGTAGGTCCGCGTGCCGAAGCCCGAACAGGAAGCACTGAGCAATCCGCTGTGGTAGGTGCCCTTGGCTGCGTACTGCGTCTCAGAGTCCAGTGATTCCCATCCGAACCATCGAAGATCCTGGAGCGTGGCAGTCACGTAGTAGTTGTCGCTCGGGTTGCAGTAGGACCACGTGCTCTTGGCGTAGCTGCCGGACTTGTATGGCTTGCCCGCGATCAGTGTCGGGCACGGCGACGCGGCCGCAGCCGCCAACGATGCCGGAGCCGTCGCTCCGAACGGCAGCTCGTGGGTGTTCGCGGCCGCACCCTGAACCGGTCCGACGGTCGAGAGCGAAACGGCCAAGATGAAGATCGCTACGAGTCTCTGGGGGCTCTTCATGATGCGTCCTCCGGCTTCTCGTCGACAGTGACCGATTCACGCAAGACTGAACCGGAGCCAGCGGCCTGGACCGGGACCTCCGTCGGTTCTGTGACCGGCTCGGCTTCGCCGGCCGTCGATGGCGTTGCGACGGCGGGCGAGCGACATCATGCAGGTGCGGCACATCGTCGACGCCGTCCGGACGGCGTTAACGGGCACCGGGGCCTGTCCCGGAGGGGCGAACGGTCGCCGTCACGGGCCGGGTCGCCGGTGCGAGCATTCGGCGAGGCCCCTCCCCGTCGGGCCCGCCCGCGCGACCCGGAGGAGCAGTCATGTCCCGCATGGAGCCGCTGTCGATCGAGGACTGCACCGATACCGAGCTCCGGGCGGCGCTCGACCACTTCGTCGCCACGCTCGGGTTCGTGCCCAACAGCCTGCTGACGATGCAGCGGGTCCCGGCGATCGCCAAGGCCGTCATCCAGCTGAACCGGGCCGTGTTCAGCCCGGGCGGCCGGGTCGATCTCGGGCTCAAGCGCCTCGTGGCGCACATGTCGAGCTTCGCGACGGGCTGCCAGTACTGCAAGGCGCACACGACGGTCAGCGCGACCCGGCACGGCGTCGACGACGAGAAGATGGCGGCGATCTACGACTACGCGACGAGCCCGCTGTTCTCCGACGCGGAGCGGGTCGCGCTCGACTTCGCGCTCGCGGCGGCGTCGGTGCCCAACGGCGTCACGGACGAGTCCTACCGCGCGCTGGCGGCGCACTGGGACGAGGAGCAGATCGTCGAGATCCTCGGCGTCGTGTGCATGTTCGGTGTCTTCAACCGGTGGAACGACTCGATGGCCACCCCGTTGGAGGAGCTGCCGGCGGCCAGGGCCGGTGAGCTGCTCGGCGACCGGGGCTGGGAGGCCGGCAAGCACTCCCGGTAGCGGCGCCGGCGCCGGGCGCCCGGCGCGTCAGCTGCAGCAGTCGTCGGACGTCGCGGGCGGCGGCCCGCCACGGCAGAAGCACGACGCCGTGACGGGCACGTCGGCCTCGGCGACCGCCGCGGCGAGCCGGGGCGCGACCTGCGCCGCCTCGGCGGCGCGTCCGAGACGCAGCAGGCACTCGTGGTACCCGTGCAGGCTCCACACGTTCTCCGGGTGCTGCAGCGCCCGCGGCAGGGTGTCGTCGAGGCCGAGGTCGGCCCGGTAGACCGCGGCGGCCTCCTCGACGTGCCCCTGCTCGAGGAGCAGCGCGCCGTACGCGTGCCGGGTCGGCTGCATCCAGCCCCACGGCTCGTCGTAGGGCAGCGCGTCGTCGAGGTCGATCGAGCGGCGCAGGTGCGCGTACGCCTCGTCGTAGCGGCCGCGGCGGTACTCCAGCTCGCCGTCGAGCATCGCGCCGGCGACGGCGAGGATGTCGCGGCACGTGTTGTTGAACAGGGTCCGGGACTCCGGGACCCGGTCGCACGCCGCGCGGAACGCCGTCCGCTCCTGCTCCGCGGCGTCGACCCGGCCCGTCGCGGAGGACGCGACCCCGCGTGCGTAGTGCGTCATCGCCGTCGAGACGCAGTACAGGTCCGGGTCGGCCGGCAGCGGCAGGGCGAGGATGTCCGCCCAGCGGCCGAACCGGATGAGCACGTGGACGCGCATCGCGAGGAAGCCCTCGAGCCAGTCCGCCATCGGCGGCACCTGCACCCGCAGCAGGTCCTCGGGGATCGACGCCGCGAGCCGGTCGGCCATCTCGAGCGCGACCTGCGAGCGGCCCTGGAACATCGCGCCGTAGACCGCGAAGTGGTAGTCGTGCGAGCGGTACAGCGTGTAGAAGTTCATCGCCCCCTCGCGGGCGAGGTAGCGCTCGTCGGCCGCCACGGCCGCGGTGTTCGACGCGACGACCTGCCCGTAGCGGCCGCAGAGCACGTCGAGGTGGGTCGGCATGTGCTCGAGGTGCCCGGCGTCCGGGACGAGCCCGCGGAGCCGGTCCGCGACCGGCAGCGCCTGCTCGGGCGTCGTCGACATCTCCATGAGGTGGATGTACATGTGGAGCAGGCCGGGGTGGGTGCGGCCGGCCTCGTCCGTGAGCGCCCCGTCGAGCACGGACCGCGCCTCGACGGCGTGCGAGCCGGGCGCCGGCTCCCCGGTGCGCAGGTCCCACAGCTGCCAGGGCGTGAGGTTCATCAGGGCGTCGGCGAACAGGGTCGCCACGTCGAGGTCGGCACCGAACCGGGCGTGGACGGCGCGCATCGCGGCCGCGTAGTCGTGGTTCCACACCGACAGGTCCCCGGCGGGCCGGTCGGCGGGGTAGCGGGCGGCGAGCGCCTCGACGAGCGCCTGCTCGACGGGTGTCGCGTGCGCCGCGGCCGCGCGGGCCCGGGCGACCGCGGCGTGGGTGCGCTCCACGGTGCTCGCGAGGTCGGTCTCGTCGAAGAACTCCCACGGCTTGTTGTAGTTCGGGCCGAGCGCGTAGGCGACGCCCCAGTGGGCCATCGCGCACCCCGGGTCGGCCGCGGCCGCGCGCTCGAAGCAGCGGACCGCCTCCTCGTGGTTGAACCCGTAGGTCCAGACGAGGCCGCGGTCGAACCAGGTCTGCGCCGCGGCGGACGTCGTCGTCACCGGGCGGCGGTAGGTGCCGAGGTCGTAGTAGCCGTCACCAGAGATGTCCACTGCCTCGTCCAACGGATCTGCTCCTCGCCCGGGCGCCCGACGGTGTCCGGGCGCACGCTAGCCCTCCCGCGGCCGGACCGACAGGGGCGTTCCGCGCCCCGGCCGTGCGAGTCACAGCAGCCTCATCCGTACCCGCCCGCCCGTCGTCCGGCGATCTGTCGGTCCGCTGTGATGGACTCGCGGACGTGGGATCGGGGACGGCGACCGCCGGGCAGCAGCGCGGCCGGCGGGCCGACGGTCCCCGGATCAGGCTCGTCCGGCCCGCCCCGGCGGCTCCGGCGGTCCCGGCCGAGGCGCTCGACGCCGCCCAGGCCGCGGTCGTCGCGCACGGCCGAGGCGCCGGCCCGCTCGTCGTCCTCGGCGGTCCCGGCACGGGCAAGACGACGGCCCTCGTCGAGGCCGTCGTCGCCCGGGTCGAGCGGGACGGCGTCCCGCCGGACGCCGTCCTCGTGCTCGCGCCGTCCCGGACAGCCGCCTCGGCCCTGCGGGACCGGATCTCCGGCCGGCTCGCCCGCACCGTCAAGGAGCCGCTGGCCCGCACGCCGCACGCGTACGCGTTCGGGCTGCTGCGCCGGGCCCGGGTGCTCGACGGGGACGTCCCGCCGCGGCTGATCTCCGGCCCGGAGCAGGACCAGATCCTCGCCGACCTGCTCGCCGGGCACGTCGACGGCGTCGTCGAGGGCCCGGCCTGGCCACCGGGCGTCGGCGAGGAGATCCGGGCCCTGCGCGGCTTCCGTGACGAGCTGCGCGACCTGCTCATGCGGGCCGTCGAGCGCGGCCTCGGGCCCGACGACCTCGAGCACCTCGGCCGCGCCCACGACCGGCCCGACTGGGTCGCGGCGGCGGCCGTCCTCGGGGAGTACCTCGACGTCACCGCGCTCGCGACCCCCGGTGCCTACGACCCGGCCGGCATCGTCGACGCCGCGACGGCCCTGCTCGAGACCGACCCCGACCTGCTCGCGCAGGAGCAGGAGCGCCGGCTCGTCGTCGCCGTGGACGACGCGCACGAGGCGACCGCCGCGACGCTGCGGCTGCTCGACGTCCTCGCCGGGGAGGGCCGTGACCTGCTCCTCACCGGCGACCCGGACGCCGCGACCCAGACCTTCCGCGGCGCCCGGCCGGCCCTGCTCGCCGCCGCGCCGCAGCGCTACCCGCGCCTCGACGGCGGGCCGGCACCGACCGTCGTCCTGCGGACCGTGCACCGGCACGGCACGGCGCTGCGGGCCGTCGCCCGCCGGGTCGCCGAGCGGATCGGCTCGACGGGCGCCGTGGCGCACCGCGGCGCGCAGCCGGTCGCCCCGGCCGACGGCGGCCCGCCCACCGGCTCGGCGCAGGTCGCGCTGCTGTCGTCCGGCTCGCTCGAGGCGGCGTACGTCGCCCAGCACCTGCGCCGCCACCACCTCGAGGGCGGCGTCCCGTGGAGCGCGATGGCCGTCGTCGTCCGCTCGGCCCGGGCGACCCAGCCGCTGCGCCGTGCGATGGCCGCGGCCGGGGTGCCGGTCGCCGTCCCGCCCGCGGAGGTGCCGGTCCGGGACGAGCCCGCCGTCCGGCCGTTGCGGCTGGCGATGCGGTGCGCGCTCTCCGACGCCCCGCCCGCCCCCGAGGACGTCGCCGAGCTGCTCACCGGGCCGGTCGGCGGCGCGGACGCCGTCGCGCTGCGCCGGCTGCGGCAGGCGCTGCGGGCCGTCGAGATCGCCGCCGGCGGCGGGCGCGGCAGCGACGACCTGCTCGTCGAGGCGGTGCTCTCACCGGGCTCCCTCGTGCTCGTCGAGCCGCGGGTCGCCGCACCGGCGTTCCGGGTGGCGGCCGCCGTCACGGCCGGTCGCACCGCCGCCGCGGTGCCGGGTGCGACCGCCGAGACCGTGCTCTGGGCGCTGTGGGAGACCGCCGGGCTCGCGGCACCGTGGCGCCGGACGGCGCTGCGAGGCGGCCAGGCCGGGGCCCGCGCCGACCGCGACCTCGACGCCGTCGTCGCGCTCTTCGAGGCCGCCGAGCGCTACGTCGACCGACTGCCGCACGCCGGTCCGGCCGGCTTCCTCGCCTACCTCGAGGGCCAGGACCTGCCCTCGGACACCCTCGCCGAGCGGGCCCCCGACGGCGAGGCCGTCGCCCTCGTCACCGCGGCCGGTGCCGCCGGCCGGGAGTGGGACGTCGTCGCCGTGCCCGGCGTCCAGGAGGGCGTCTGGCCCGACCTGCGGCTGCGCTCGTCGCTGCTCGGCGCGCAGGCGATCGCCGACCTGCTCGACGGCCGCTCCGGGGCCGGCGGCGGCACCGTCGCGGCGCAGCGCCGCGCCGTCCTCGACGACGAGCTGCGGACCTTCCACGTTGGGGTGAGCCGGGCCCGCGCGCACCTGCTCGTCACCGCCGTGCGCTCCGAGGACGAGCTTCCGTCCGGGTTCGTCGACCTCGTCGACCCGCTCCCGGACGACGTCGAGGTCCGGCCCGTGACCGACGTCCCCCGGTCGATGACGCTGCCCGCGCTCGTCGCGGAGCTGCGCGGCGTCGCCACCGACGACACCGCCCACCCGGCGCGCCGCGACGAGGCGGCCCGCCGGCTCGCCGAGCTCGCCGACGCCGGGGTGCCCGGCGCGCACCCCGACGACTGGTTCGGACTGCCCGACCTCACCGACGACCGCCCGCTGCGCGGCCCGGGCGACCTCGTCGCGGTCTCGCCCTCCCGGATCGAGCAGTTCGACCGGTGCGCGCTGCGCTGGCTGCTCGAGTCGTCCGGCGGCACGACCGGCTCCTCGGTCTCGCAGGCGCTCGGCACCCTCGTCCACGAGGTCGCGCAGCAGGTGCCCGACCTCGACCGGGCCGCGCTCGCCGAGCGCCTCGCGGCGACGATCGGGCGGCTCGGGCTCGGCGACGGCTGGGTCGACGAACGGCAGCGGCAGCGCGCGCACGACATGGTCACCAAGCTCTCGGACTACGCGTCCCAGGCCAGGAAGGCGGGCCGCGAGCTCGTCGCCGTCGAGCGGTCCGTCGAGGTCCAGGTCGGTCGGGCGGTGGTCCGCGGCCAGGTCGACCGGGTCGAGCGGGACGCCGACGGCCGGCTCGTCGTCGTCGACCTCAAGACCGGCAAGTCCGCGCCGGCGTCCGCCGAGCTCGCCCGGCACGCCCAGCTCGGCGTCTACCAGGTGGCCGTCGAGGAGGGCGGGTTCGACGACGTCGCACCGGGCCGGGAGAGCGGGGGAGCGCTGCTCGTCCAGCTCGGGACGACGCGCAAGAGCGCCGGGGTCCAGGAGCAGCCGCCGCTCGCGAGCGACGACGACCCGCAGTGGGCCCGCAGGCTCGTCACGGAGGCGGCCGACGGGATGGCCGGCGACGCGTTCCCGGCGTCCGGCAACCCGATGTGCCGGATGTGCGCGGTGCGCCGCTCCTGCCCGCTGCAGCCCGAGGGCCGGCAGGTGGGCGCGTGACCGACTCCCAGCTCGGGCTCGACCTCGACGAGCTCCTCCAGCTCGTCCCGGACGGCGGCGCCACCCGGCCGCGCGGCAGCCGGCGCGCGGCACCGGCCCGGCCGGGCCAGGGGGCGCCGGGCGAGCAGGCGCTGCTGCCGCTGGGCGTCTCGGCCGTCTCCGCCGTCGAGATCGCCCGCGCCCTCGGCCGGCCGGACCCGACGTCGGAGCAGGTCGCGGTCATCGAGGCCGACCCGGCCGCGCCGCTGCTCGTCGTCGCCGGGGCCGGCTCCGGCAAGACCGAGACGATGGCCGCCCGCGTCGTCTGGCTCGTCGCGAACGGGCACGTGGCCTCCGAGGAGATCCTCGGCCTCACCTTCACCCGCAAGGCGGCCGGCGAGCTCGCCGACCGGGTGCGGTCCCGGCTGCGCGCGCTCTACCGGCGCGGCCTCGTCGACGTCGAGCCGCAGCCGGTCACGGTCTCGACCTACCACGCCTACGCCGCGGCGGTGCTGTCCGACCACGGGCTGCGCGTCGGCATCGAGCCCGGCTCGAAGCTCCTCGGCGAGGCCGGCGCCTGGCAGCTCGCGAGCGAGGTCGTCGAGCGCTGGGACGGCGACATGTCCGGCGTCGAGAACGTCGCCGCGACCGTCACCGAAGCCGTCCTCGCGCTCGCCGGGGAGTGCGCCGAGCACCTCGTCGCCCCGGCGGACGTCGAGGCGTACCTCGAGGGCGTCCTCGACCGGGTCGCGACGCTGCCCGCAGAGCTGGGCAGCGCCGGCCCCGGCACGCCGAAAGGCCCGGTCCGGGAGCGGCTCGCCAAGCTCGTCGCCAAGCAGCGCGTCGTGCCGCTCGTCGCCGCCTACGCGCAGCGCAAGCGCGACCTCGAGGTGCTCGACTTCGGCGACCAGGTGGCGCTCGCCGCCCGGGTCGCGCTCGAGGTGCCCGAGGTCGCCGCGGGGGAGCGCGAACGCTTCCGGGTGGTCCTGCTCGACGAGTACCAGGACACCAGCCACGGCCAGCTCGTCCTGCTCCGCGCGCTCTTCGGCGACGGTCACCCGGTGACCGCCGTGGGCGACCCGCACCAGTCGATCTACGGCTGGCGCGGTGCCTCCGCGGGCAACCTCCAGCGCTTCCCGGCGGACTTCGCCCGGGTCGGCGGCGAGCTCTCCGGCACCCGGGTGCTCTCGACGAGCTGGCGCAACGACGCGGCCGTGCTCGCGGTCGCGAACCGGGTTGCCGCCGACCTGCGGACGCCGCCGCGCTGGCTGCACCGAGGCGGCCGCCGCGGCGAGCACGTCGACGTCCCGCCGCTCGTGGGGCGCCCGCAGGCCGGGCCGGGCCGGGTGGCGCTGGGCTGGTTCGCCACCCTCGAGGACGAGGCCCGTGCCGTCGCCGAGGTCGTCGCCGAGCAGTGGCGCGACCCGGCCGGGCGGCCCAGCGCGGCCGTGCTGTGCCGGGCCCGGGCACAGTTCCCCCTCGTCGAGGCGGCGCTGCGCGCGCAGGGCCTGCCCGTCGAGGTCGTCGGCCTCGGCGGCCTGCTCACCGTGCCCGAGGTCGCCGACGTCCGCGCCGCGCTCGAGGTGCTCCACGACCCGACCCGCGGCGACTCGCTCATGCGGCTGCTCACCGGGGCCGCCGTCCGGCTCGGCCCGCGGGACGTCGAGGCGCTCGGCGTCTGGGCCGCGGAGCTGACCCGGCGGCGCCGGCGGGCGACGGACGCCCGCACCGGCGGCTCGTCGGACGCCCGGGCGGACGACGTACCGCCGGTCGAGGTCGTCGCGGACGTCGTCGACGAGCGGTCCGTCGTCGAGGCCCTCGACGAGCTGCCGCCGGCGGGCTGGCACGGCCCGGCTGGTCAGGAGCTCTCCGAGCCGGGCCGGCGGCGCCTCGACCGGCTCGGCGGCACCCTGCGCGACCTGCGCTCCCGGACCGCGCTGCCGCTCGCGGACCTCGTGCTCGACGTCGAGCGCGCCCTGCTCCTCGACGTCGAGGTCGCCGCCCGCCCGGGGGTGCGGCCGGGCGCCGCCCGCGCGCACCTCGACGCCTTCGCCGACGTCGCCGCCGCGTTCGCCGACACCGGCGGCGCCCCGGGGGCGGGTGGCGGGGCCCGGGCCGGCTCCGGCGGCTCGCTCGGCGCGTTCCTCGGCTGGCTCGCCGCCGCGGACACCCGCGAGCGAGGCCTGGAGGCCCCGGTCACCGAGGTGCGGGACGACGCCGTCCAGGTGCTCACCGTGCACGCCTCGAAAGGCCTGGAGTGGGACGTCGTCGCCGTCACCGGCCTCGTCGAGGGCACGTTCCCCTCGGGGACGAACGGCCGCCCGCCCGGCCCGGCCAACGGCTGGCTCGGCGACATCGGGGCCCTGCCCTACCCGCTGCGCGGCGACCGGGCCGGGCTGCCGCACTGGGCCGTCGAGGGGGCCTCGACGCAGGTGGACCTCGCCTCGGCGCTCGACGACTTCCGTGAGGCGTGCGGCGAGCACGACGTCGCCGAGGAGCGCCGGCTCGCCTACGTCGCCGTGACCCGGGCCCGGCGGCTGCTCCTCATGACCGGAGCCCAGTGGGGCGACGGCTCCCGGCCGCGGGCGCCGTCCCGCTTCCTCGTCGAGACCGCCGACCTCGTCGGCGTCGTCGGCGTCGAGCTGCTGCACTGGGCGGACGTCGCCGAGGACGGCACCGCGAACCCCCGGGACGCCCTCGTGGCGCGCGCCGACTGGCCCTTCGACCCGCTCGGCCCGCGCCGGGCCGCCGTCGACGACGGCGCGGGCCGGGTGCTCGCGGCGCTCGCCGAGCGGCACGCCGCACCCCCGGTCGCACCGGCCGGCGACCGGGTCGGCTGGGCGCGGGAGGTCGACCTGCTCCTCACCGAGCGCGACGCCTCGACCCGGCGCGACCTCGCGGTCGCGCTGCCGCGGCACCTGTCGGCGTCCAAGGTCGTGGCGCTGGCCACCGACCCGTTGGCGTTCGCGGCGCGGCTGCGCCGCCCGATGCCCGAGCCGCCGAACCCGCACGCCCGCCGGGGCAGCGCGTTCCACGCCTGGCTCGAGGAGCGCTACGGCATGGCCGCCCTCGTCGACGTCGACGACCTGCCGGGCGCGGCCGACGAGAGCGCCGGCGACGAGGACCTCGCCGCGCTCCAGGCGGCGTTCCTCGCGAGCGAGTGGGCCGACCGGGTGCCGGACGCCGTCGAGGTGAGCATCGAGACCCCGGTCGCGGGGGTCGTGCTCCGCGGCCGGGTCGACGCGGTGTTCCGGCTGCCGGGCGACGCGGGCGGCGACCGCTGGGAGGTCGTCGACTGGAAGACCGGCCCGCCGCCGGGCCGCGACGACGACGCCGGGGCCCGCACCCGGGCCGTCCAGCTCGCGGTGTACCGGCTCGCGTGGGCCCGGCTCCAGGGCGTCCCGGTGGAGCAGGTCGGTGCGGCCTTCTTCTACGCCTCCGCCGGCCGCACCGTGCGCCCCGTCGACCTGCTCGACGCGGCCGGTCTCGAGCGGCTCGTCGTCGCGGCGACCGACGGCACGGAGCCGGTGACCGCCTGATGACCGGCCGGTGACCGCGTCCGCCTAGCGTCCGGCGGACCGGGCGCAGGCGGCGTCCGGACACCTCCCGGGAGCCGACGTGACGCCAGCCCGCCCGACCGCACGGATCCTCTCCACGACCGCACTGGCGGTGGCCGGGACCGCCGCGTCCCTGTTCCTCACCGCGGTCCCCGCGTCCGCGGCGGTGACCTCGACCCAGTACGCGGACCAGGCCTTCCCCGCGACCCTCACCTCGCCGACCGCGGACAAGCCGCAGAGCAAGGTGTGGCGGGCGGGCAACAGGTGGTGGGCGGTCATGGTCCCGGCCGGCCGGGGCCGCCCGACGATCCATCAGCTCATGCCCGACCACACCTGGCGCGACACCGGGGTCCTCGTGGACGCCGGGGCAGCGGCGGCAGCCGACGCGGCGGCGGCGTCCCGGCCGGACAGCACCGCGGACGTCCTGGGACTGGGGAACATGGCGCACGTCGTGAGCAGGACGGCGACCGGCGAGATCCGCTACGAGCGGTTCCAGTACATCGGGGTCGGCAACGTCTGGCTCCGGCTGCCCGGTGCGGCCCGGGTGCTCGCCACCGGCGGGACCGAGTCGGCGTCCCTCACCCGGGACTCCACCGGGACGCTCTGGGTCACGTTCACGCAGGGCAAGCGGGTCATGGTCACCCGGACGGTGTCACCGGGCAGCGGGGACTGGACACCCGCGACGGTGCTGCCGGTCCCGGACGCCACGGTCTCCTCCGACGACATCTCGGCGATCACCCGGTTCCGCGGCCGGGTCGGGATCATGTGGTCGGACCAGCAGAGCAGCGCGGTGCGGTTCGCCGTCCACGACGACGGGACGCCGGACACCCGCTGGACCGTCCAGACGGTGCTGTCCGGGGCCGGGGTCGCCGACGACCACATCAGCCTGAAGGGCACCTTCGACGACGACCGGGTGTTCGCGGCGGTGAAGACCTCCCTGGACGACGACCCCGCGTCCCCGGCCACGGCGCCGCTCATCCAGGTGCTGCGCCGGGACGCCGCCGGGCGGTGGACGGTCTCGACCTCGCACACCATCGCCGACAAGGCCACCCGCCCCCAGATCGTGGTGGACTTCGTCAACGGCCGGGTGCACGTGCTCACCACGTCACCGGTCGCCGGGGGCACGGTCTACCGCAAGGACGCCTCGGCGTCCACGCTCGCCTGGACAGCGGGCCGCGGGACCGTCCTCATGAGCGCCGCGGGTGCGGTCGTCAACGACGTGTCGACGACGAAGGACCCCGTCGACGGCGACGGGATCGTCGCGATCGCGTCGGACAACACCGCACACCGCTACCGGCACGCGGAGATCGCCACGTCGTGACCCGGTGACGTCCGTTTCGTCCGGCTGTGGGTGCGGTGCGGTGATCCGGATCGCCCGCGCAGCCCCTTCAGGGCACCCGTCGGGCGGACGACGTTCCAGGCATGGGCGCGACCGCGGGACGCGGGTCGCGGTCCTCGGCGTGCCGCGGGCCGCGACCGCGGGCTGCCCGGCACCGCGGAGCCTCCGACCGGTCCCTGCGCGAGCGGCTCGGCCGGGCCGGGGTCGCGGCGCTCGGCGTGGCGGCTGTCGCCCTCGTCATCGGCGTCATCGGCGCGGTGTTCTCCGCGACCACCGCCGGACCGCCCGCCGTGTACACCGCGGGCCAGCTCACCTCCTACGTCCCGACGGCGGTCACCGCCTCCCGGACGGCCGCCACGACCTGCCTGGTGTCCTGGACGCCGGCCTCGGGGCTGCCGTCGGGACTGACGTACGACGTGACGGACGGGACGTCGACCGTAGCGACCGGGGTCTCCGGCACGTCGGCGTCCGTCACGGTCCCGGTGACGGCGGTGACGCCCCGGGTCAAGGCCCGGCTGAACAGCTGGGTGTCGACGACCTCGACCGCCGCGGCGTCGGCGTGCAACGGGTACCCGGACGCGCCCGGCGCGCTGACGCTCACCCCCTCGGACGGCGCGGTGCAGGCGTCGTGGACGGCACCGGCGGGCAACGGCGGGACGGTCGCCTCGTACACGGCCACGATCTCCCCGGCACCGGGGTCGGGATCGGCGACGTGCACCGCGACGGTGCCGACCACCTCGTGCTCGTGGTCGTCGCTGACGAACGGCCTCACCTACACCGTCTCCGTGACCGCGACGTCGAACGTCGGCACCGGACCGGCCGCGACCGGGACGGCCGTCCCGTACCCCTCGGCGGTCATGACGCCGTCGGCGCTCAAGCTGTGGCTGGACGGCGCGGACTCCTCGACGATCCTCGCCTCGTCCGGGTGCACCGGCGCGACCGCGACGACGAGCGTCGGCTGCTGGAAGGACAAGAGCACCGGTGCGAACAACGCCGCCCAGCCCACCGCCCTCAACCAGCCGTCGCTGTCGACGGTGTCGTCCCGCAGCGTCCCGACGTTCAACGGGTCGACCACCTGGATGCCTCTGGCACCGGCCGCGCTGCCGAACGGCACGACGCCGTCCTCGACGTTCATCGCCCTGCGAACCACCGAGGCGTCTCCTGCGTCGTCGGGCTGGCGTACAGCCCTGTCCTGGGGCACGGGCAGTGCCGCCCAGACCCGCTCGTACCAGAAGGCCCTGAACTCGACCGGCGTCGGAGCGGTGACGTGGAGCGGCACGGCCTCAGCCGGTGGCTCGCTCGTCACCGGTACGACAGGCATCCTCTCGGACGTCTGGACGTCGAGCGCCTACACCGGTTCCTGGAACGGTGTCGCCGGTTCGACCGTGTCGGCGGCGAACACGACGGGGACGACGCAGGCCCTCGTCGGAGCCCAGCTCACCGGCATCGAGTACTGGCTCGGCCCGATTCCCGAGGTCGTCGTCGTCCAGGGCACGCTCACGACGGCCCAGCGTCGCGCCGTGGAGGACTACCTGTCCCGCAAGTGGGCCGTGGCGATCACCCCGGGGCAGCCGACCGCGGTCGCGGCGGTCGCGGGCGACGCGCAGACGAGCGTGTCGTGGACGGCACCGTACGACGGCGGCTCGGCCATCACGTCGTACACGGTCACCGCCGTCCCCGCCGACGGGACGCTGCCGACTGTGACGCTGCCGTGCGCGTCGTCGCCGTGCACGCTGACCGGCCTGACGAACGGGGCCACCTACTCGGTCACCGTGGCGGGCAACAACGCCGTGGGTGCCGGACCGGCGTCGTCCGCCGTCACCGTCGTCCCGCGGCCGGCGCTCCTCGCGAGCAGCAACGCCGTGCTGTGGCTCGACGGTGTCGACGTGGACGGCGACGGCGTCCTCGAGGGCAGCTCCGAGTCGTGCGACACCGCGACGTCGTGCGCGTCGACGTCGAACGTCCTCAAGCGCTGGGCCGACAAGACCGGCGGCGGCCGGGACGCCGTCCAGTCGACGACGGCGATGGCCGGCACGTACACCCCGGCGACCGGGCTGGTCTCGTTCTCCGGCAACGGCTACTACCAGACCGCGGCCGGCGTCCCGACCGGGCCGGGGGTCACCGCGTTCTCGGTCGCCTCGTCATCGGCGTCGACGTTCAACACCTACGGGTGGCTCACCGGTGGCCGCGCCGCGAACGGCTGGATCCTGCACCCCCACATCGGCTCGACGGGCACCAGCTTCTTCGGCATCGACGCCGGCGGCTTCAACCAGCAGACGACGAACACCGACATCGTCAGCCCGTCGACCGCCCTCACCGGGCCGCACGTCTGGGACGGCCAGATCTCCGGCGGCACGTCGAGCCAGACCCTCGACGTCGCCGTCGACTCCGTGGTGAGCGGCACGGTGTCGAGCACGACGACCCGGTCGGCGGCGAGCGTCGTGCTGACCGTCGGTGCCGACGACTACGACCTCGTGGCGCGCCGTGGCAGCGGCTCCTTCCGCGAGGTCGTCGTCTTCAAGACCGCGCTCACCGCCGCCGAACGCCGCACCGTCCGCGAGTACCTCGCCCGCAAGTGGGGCGTCGCGATCACCCCGGACGCCCCGACCGGCGTCACGGCCACCGCATCGACGACGACGAGCGGCGCGGCGTCCGTCGCCTGGACCGCCCCGGGGTGGAACGGCGGGTCGGCCGTCACCGGCCACACCGTGACCGCGACCCCGTCGGACAGCACCCTCCCCACCGTGACGACCTCCTGCGCCTCGTCGCCGTGCAGCATCACCGGGCTCACGGACGGCGCCTCGTACACGGTGTCGGTCGCCGCCGCGAACGTCGCGGGCACCGGCGCCGCCGCGACGGCCGCAGGCGCTCTGGTCACCTACCCGGCGACCGTCCTCACGTCGTCCGCCGTGAAGCTGTGGCTCGACGCCGCAGACGCCTCGACCCTGCTCGCCTCCTCGGCCTGCACCGGCGCGACCGCGACGACCGCCGTCGGCTGCTGGAAGGACAGGTCGGCCAGCGGCAACCACGTCACGCAGGCGACAGCCGGCTCCCAGCCCGCGCTGACGACCGTCAACGGCCGCTCGGTGCCGGCCTTCGACGGCAGCGCCGACTACCTCGCCGGGGACGTCTCCCTCGTCCCGACCGGGACGGCGACGAGCACGGTGTTCACCGCCGCGGCGGTCAACCCCGCGGTCGCGATGAACGGGATCGCGATGCTCTCCTGGGGCGGCACGACCGCCGGCACCCAGCGCCGGATCACCTCGTGGGCCGCCGTCGGGGTCGACGCCTTCTACACCCCGCAGGCGTTCACGACCGCCTGGCCCGGTTCCCAGGCGACCGCGGTCGTCGCCGCCGAGTTCGCGTCCGGGACGTCGATGTCCGTGTGGTCGCGCGGCGGCGCCGCGGCGACCGCGAGCGGCGCGTTCACCACCGGTACGCACCACCTGTGGGTCGGCACCGGCGGCGACACGACCCAGTACTCCCGGTGGTGGGGCAGCACGGCCGAGATCATCGTCACGAACACGACGGCGACCGCCGCGCAGCGCCGCGTCGTCGAGGAGTACCTGGCCCGCAAGTGGGGCTCGCTGCTGACCCCGTCCGCGCCCGGGACCCCCACTGCGACAGGGGGTTTCGGTGGCGCGACGGTGTCCTGGAGCGCGCCGTCCTGGGACGGCGGCGCGGCCGTCAGCGGGTACACCGTCACCGCGAGCCCGGGCGGCGCGACCTGCTCCTCGGCGACGACGTCCTGCACCTTCAGCGGCCTCGCCGCCGGGACGTACACGTTCACCGTGACGGCGACGAACAGCGTCGGCACCGGGCCCGCGTCGGCGGCCTCGGCCGGCGCGACGGTGACGTCGTACCTGTACGCCTGGGGCGACGGCGACCTCGGCCGCACCGGCGTGATCATGCAGAACTCGACGACCTCGACCGCCGTGCGGATGCCCGGCGCGGAGACCTGGCAGGACATGACCGAGGGCGACAACCACGGCTGCGCCGTCACCACCGCGGGGGCGCTGTCCTGCTGGGGCCCGAACTCCTTCGGCAGCCTCGGCGTCGGCGACTCGAACCAGCGCTGGGAGGCCACCGGCGTCTCCGGCGGCGGCACCTGGCTGTCCGTCGACGCGGGCGAGAACACGACGTGCGGCATCAAGACCGACCAGAGCCTGTGGTGCTGGGGCTACGGCGGCGCCGGCGAGATGGGCGACGGGACGACGACCTCGCGCGACACCCCGAACGCGGTGCCCGCCACCGGGGTCACGACGTGGGCGCAGGTGAGCGTCGGCCAGAACCACGTCTGCGCCCGCAAGACCGACTCGACCCTGTGGTGCTGGGGCAGCGGCGGCAGCGGCCGGCTCGGCAACGGAGGGACCTCGAACCTGAGCAGCCCGGTCCAGGTCACGGCCGGCACGACGTACTCGACCGTCTCGGCCGGCTACGACTCGACGTGTGCCGTGCGCGCCTCGGACGCCGCGATGCGGTGCTGGGGCAACGGCCTCTACGGTGCGCTGGGCAACGGCGGCACCGCGGACTCCACGACGCCCGCCGTCGTCTCCGGCGCCCTGTCGTGGTCGACCGTCTCCGTGGGCGACCACTACGCGTGCGGCGTGACGACCGCCGGCGCGCTCTACTGCTGGGGCTACAACGGGTACGGCAACCTCGGTGACGGGACGACGACCGACCGGACGACGCCCGTGCGGGAGAGCACGAGCGCGGCCACCTGGGCCACGGCCGCGCTGAGCCCGGCGTCGTCGTCCGCGCCGGCCCTCATGACCTGGCAGAACCACACGTGCGCGTTGCGGACCACGGGCGCCCTGTACTGCTGGGGCTACAACGGGTCCGGCCAGCTCGGCGACGGGACGACGACCCAGCGCCTGTCGCCCGTGCAGGCCGGTGCCTCGACCGCCTGGCGCTCCGTGAGCGGCGGCTTCAGCGCGACGTGCGGCCTGCGCAGCGACCAGGCCGTCTGGTGCTTCGGCGACGACGGTTCCGCCCAGCTCGGCACGTACTACAACAACTCCGCGGGCGCACCCACGCCGCTGCTCGCCCCGGCGACCGGCTTCACGGCCGGGGGCACCGGCTACCACGGCGGCTGCGGGGTCCGCAGCGACGGGACGTTGTGGTGCTGGGGCCATGGCACGTACGGCCAGCCCGGGGACGGCACGACGACGACGCGGTACGCGCCGGTCCAGGCCGGTGCGGCGTCGACGTGGCGGTCGATCTCCGCGGGCACCTACACGGTGTGCGCCGTCCGCACCGACGACTCGCTGTGGTGCTGGGGGTCGACGACGTTCGACCAGACGGGGGTCTCGGGTGCGACGGGGACGATCACGACGCCTACGGCGGGGCCGGCCGGCTCGTGGACCTCGGTGAGCGTCGGGGAGACGCACACGTGCGGCATCAAGACCGCCGGCACCCTGTGGTGCTGGGGCGACAACGGGCTCGGCACCGTCGGGGACGGCACGACGACGGACCGCACCACCCCCGTGCAGGTCAGCGTGGCCGGGGCGACGGCCTGGTCGACGGTCAGCGCCGGCTACTACTCGACCTGCGGGATCCCGGCGACCGGCGCCGCGGCGGGCAAGCTCTTCTGCTGGGGGGACAACGGCAGCGGCCGGCTCGGTGACGGGACGACGACCCAGCGGAACTCACCCGTGCAGATCGGCACGGCGACCTGGTCCGGCGTGACGGTCGGGCGGGCGCACGCCTGCGGGGTGCAGTCGGCCGGCACCCTGTGGTGCTGGGGCCTGGGCACCAACGGCCAGCTCGGCGACGGCACGTCGACGAACCGGAGCGTCCCGACCCAGGTCGGCAGCGCGACGACGTGGGCCGAGGTGAACGCGGCCTACGAGTTCTCGTGCGCCCGGCGCACCGACGCGACCCTGTGGTGCTGGGGGCTCAACAACAACCGGATGCTCGGCAACCGGGACACGACGAACCTCTCGTCGCCGAACCAGGTCCCGGGGGTCACGGTCTCCCGGCTCGGCGACACCCACGCGTCGGCGCGCACGAGCGTCGCGCTGTCCTGAGCGCGCGCCGTCCGCGGCCGCCCGGGCCTCAGCCCGGCAGGTCGACGTCCGCGACCGCCGCGCAGTGGTCGCTCACGGCGAGCCGCTCGACCCGGCCGCGCACCCGGGTGCCCGCGGGCAGCCCGTGGGCGAGCACGTGGTCGAGCTGGACCCGCGGCCCGGCGGAGGGGAACGTCGGGCCGGTGACGAGCGGCGTCCAGCGGGTGATCCGCGCGGGCAGCCGGCCGGGCAGGTTGAGGTCCCCGAGCAGGACGTGCGGCCCGGGCAGCGTCCGGACCCAGTCCCGCAGCCGGCGCAGCTGGCGCACGTTCGCGCCGGGCACGAACGACAGGTGCGTCGCGACGACGGTGACGGCCGGCTCGGCGAGGACGGCGGCGATGGCCGCCCGCGGCTCGTCGGGGATCCACAGCAGTCGCGGCGGCCGGGTCGGCAGCGGGATCGGGTACCGGCCGCGCGCCGGTGCCAGGCGCAGCACGTGCCAGGAGACGACCGGACGCGTCGTCACGAGCGCGATCCCGTACGTCGGGTCGCCCGTCGCGCCGCCCGGCGGCGGGTCGTGCTCGTGCTCGTGCCCGGACGGCGCGTGGTCGTCGGGCGCGGGCAGCCAGCCGTCCTCGCCCGGTGTGCCGTGGACGAGCCCGAGGTAGCGGTGCCGGCCGCCCAGCGCCGCCGCGGCGAGCGCCGCCTGGTCGACCCCGCCGGAGCGCGGCTGGAACCGGTCGACCTCCTGGAGCGCGAGGACGTCGGCGCCCGTCGCGGCGACGGCGTCCGCGAACCGCTGCGGGTCGGTGCCGCCGTCGTCCATCGAGCGGCCGGAGCACGCGTTGAAGGAGACGAGCCGCAGCCCGCCGGCGCCGCCCGTCGAGGGACCCTGGGTCACCAGGACGAGCCGTCGACGGCGGCGTCGAGGTCGGCGAGCATGACGACGGCGTCGCCGACGACCTCCGCGTCGTCCGCGGTGACGCCGTGCAGGAGCCACCGCGCGCAGGCGAGCTCGGAGGCGAGCCGGGCCCGCCGCGCGAGGTCGGCGTCCACCGGGGTGCGCCGGGTGTGCGCGTACGCCTCGAGGACGGCCTCGGCCGCGTCCTCGTCGGCCGCGGCGAGCACCCAGGCCAGGTCGTCGGCGGGGTCGGCGACCCGGGTCTCGCCCCACTCGAGGACGCCGACGACGTCCGCGTGCTCGGTGAGGACGGTCTCGCTCGCGAGGTCCCCGTGGACGACGCACGGCATGAAGCGCCAGGCGCCGGCCTCCTCGATCGCCTTCTCCCACCGGGTGAGCAGCCCGGCCGGCACGTGGCCCGTCGCGGCGGCCCGGTCGACCTCGGCGAGCCGGCGCAGGCGGTACTCCTCGGCCGTGTAGACCGGCAGGCCGGCCTCCTCGACGACCCGCTCCGGCAGGTCGTGGATCGCGGCGATGCTGCGGCCGAGCGCGGCGGCCAGACCGGGGCCGGGCTCGAGGCTCGCCGGGTCGAGCGGCTCGCCCGCGAGCGCCCGGGTCACGACGGCGGCCGTGCCGTCGGGCAGCGGAGTGCGGCCGGCGATGTCCGGGACGGCGAAGGGCAGGTAGCCGGCGAGGCCGGCGACGAGCCGGCCCTCGGCGTCGAGCCGGGCGGCCGCGGTCGCCGAGCGCGGCACCCGGACGACCCAGCGGCGCCCGAGGTCGTCCTCGAGGTCCGCGGCGTCCACCTCGGGGTCGTGGCTCGTCCGCGCGGCGGCGGCCGCGGGCTCGAGGCCGCGGACGGCGGCGCACGCGAGCGCAGCGAGGGCGAACGGGGAACGGTCGGGCACGGGCTCCACCGTAAACGGTCCGCGGGCCGGGGCCGGGGTGCACCCACCGACGCGGGCCGGGCCGCCCCGCGTGACGCTGCGCACGACCTAGGGTGGGCCCTCGTGAGCACCCGAACCGCCGCCGGCGACCGGCCCGCCCCGCGCCCGCCGCTCGCCGAGCTGGCGCTGTCCCGCGCGACGCTCGACCGCGACGCCGAGCGCCGCACGCACGACGGCCTGCTCGACGGGCTCCTCGCGGACCCGGCGACCCGGGTGCTCGTGCTCGAGGGGGACCGCGGGCTCGTCACCGGTCTCGGCGCCGAGGGCGACGCCTGGTCCGACGCCGCCGTCGACGGCGCGGCGCCGGAGGGGCCAGGCCTGCTCCTGCTCGACCCGGCCGCGGCCCGTGCCGCCGTCGCCGCGCTCGGGGCCGACCCGCTGAGCGGCGTCACCGCCGCCTACCTCGGCGTCGACGGCCCGGACCGGGCCGCGTACGTGCTCCTCGCCGTCCCGAGGATCCCCGTGCCGCTGACCGGGGGCCCGCAGGCGGCACCGGCCGAGCACCACCCGGCCCCGGCGGGGTCGCGCTGGGCCGGGCTGCGCGAGGTCGGCCCGCTGGTCGACGCGACGGGCGCCGGGCTGCTCACGGCGTCGGTCGCCCTGTCGAACTGGCACTCGACGCACCCGCGCTGCGCCCGCTGCGGCGAGCCGACGGTCGTCGCGACCGCCGGCTGGTCGCGCAAGTGCCCGGTCTGCGGGGCCGAGCACTACCCGCGCACCGACCCCGCGGTGATCATGGCGATCGAGGACGACGACGGCCGGATCCTCCTCGGCCGCCAGCAGGTCTGGCCGCCCAAGCGGTACTCGACGCTCGCCGGCTTCGTCGAGCCGGGGGAGTCGCTCGAGGCCGCCGTCCGCCGCGAGGTCCTCGAGGAGGCCGGCGTCCGGGTCGGCGAGGTCAGCTACCAGGGCAGCCAGCCGTGGCCGTTCCCGTCGTCCCTCATGCTCGGCTTCTCCGGCCGGGCCACGAGCACCGAGGTCACCGTCGACGGCGAGGAGCTCGCGCACGCCCGCTGGTGGAGCCGCGAGGAGCTCGCCGCCGACGTCGCGTCCGGCGAGCTGCTCCTGCCGCCGGCCGTCTCCATCGCCCGCCGGCTCGTCGAGCAGTGGTTCGGCGGTCCCCTCGACGAGGCCGTGGAAGCCTGGCGCTGATCCCTTGACAGACGAAATGAATTTCGTCATTCTCTGATCTCGAGGGGAGTACCCCACCGACACGGTCCGTCGTCAGTACGGCTCCACGGACGGAGCCCGGCGGCCGGGCCGGCCACCACGACGGTGCGCCGGCGGGGGAGACCTCTGGTCCCTGACCGGAGGTTCCTGTGCCGCTCGACCTGTCCGTGCCCCTGTGGGCCTGGCTCGCCGTCCTCGGCGTCATCCTCGTCATGCTCGCCGTCGACCTGTTCGCGCACCGCGACAGCCACGTGATCGGCGTCCGCGAGGCCGCCTGGTGGTCCGGCTTCTGGGTGCTCCTCGGCGTCGGCTTCGGTGCCGTCGTGTGGCGGGCGTGGGGCGCCGAGGCGGCGACCCAGTACTACGCCGGCTACGTCATCGAGAAGAGCCTGGCCGTCGACAACGTCTTCGTCTGGGCGGTGATCTTCACCTGGTTCGCCGTGCCGCGGGAGTACCAGCACCGGGTGCTCTTCTACGGCGTCCTCGGGGCGCTCGTCCTGCGCGGCGCGTTCATCGCCGGCGGGTCGGTCCTCATCTCCTCGTTCTCCTGGGTGCTCTACGTGTTCGGCGCGTTCCTCGTCTTCACCGGCATCCAGATGTACCGGCACCGCGCCACGCACATCGACCCCTCGCGCTCGCGCGTGCTGCGCTGGTTCCGCCGGGTCGTCCCGCACACCGACGAGTACCACGGCGCCCGGTTCACCGTCGTGCGGGCCGGCCGGCGGCTGGCCACCCCGCTGCTGTCGGTGCTCGTCCTCGTCGAGGTGACGGACGTCGTCTTCGCCGTCGACTCGATCCCGGCGATCTTCGCGGTCACCCAGGAGCCGTTCCTCGTCTTCACGGCCAACGCGTTCGCGATCCTCGGCCTGCGGGCGATGTACTTCCTGCTCGCCGACCTCGTGCACCGGTTCGTCCACCTCAAGGCGGGCCTGTCGCTCGTGCTCGTCTGGGTCGGCGTGAAGATGCTGCTCCTCATGGCCGACGTCAAGATCCCGACGCTCGTCTCGCTCGGCGTCGTCGCGCTGCTCGTCGGCGGGTCGGTCGTGCTGTCGCTGCGGGCCACCCGCGGCGTCCCGGCCCCGGCGGACGGCGGCGGCGGGCCCGCCGAGGCCCCGGCGCTGTCGCGGGCGCACCGGTCGTCGATGGAGGAGTGACGGCCTGCCGGTCCGCCGGGTCGGTCACGACCCGGCGGACCTGTGCGTGCCCCCGGCGGTGCCGTGCGGGACGACGAGCGCCGGGCGGCCCGGATGGTCGAAGCGGACGACGAGACCGCCGTCGGCCAGCACCCGCGGCGCCGGGTCGGTCTCGTCGAGGTAGCGCTGCCAGGCGGCCGGCACGCGTTCGCGGTCGTCGTCGGGGAGCCGGCGCCGCTGCGCGGCGGGCGTCACCTCGAGGTGGACGACGACGTCGAAGGCGTCGGCGAGCTCCCAGCGGGCGAGGAACGGGCCGTCGACGACGACGACGAGCCCCGGGACGGCGGCCGCCGCGGGCTGGCGGTAGGAGCGGTCGGTCGCCGGGTCGCGCAGCCGGGCGAGCCAGCGCCCCGACCCGCCGGGACCGAGCGGGTCGAGCACCTCCCGGCGCAGCGCGTACATGTCGAGCCAGCCCTCGTAGTAGGCGTCCGGGTCGCCCGGCCCGCTCTCCAGGCGCAGCGACCGGGAGCGCAGCCAGTCGTCCGCGCGCACCCGGCCCACGGGCACCGCACGCTCGGCGAGGGCGGCCGCGACGGCGTCCGCGAGGGCCTCGCGGTCCGCCCCGACCGGGCCGTCGACCCCGAGCCGGACGGCGTGCCCGCCGTCGGCGGCGACGGCGCCGCGCACGCCGACGGCCACGCCCGCGACGTGCGCGGCGAGCGTGGCCGTGGAGTGCGGGACGACGTCCAGCGGGTCGGTCGGCGCGGAGCCGGTCCGTGACGGGCCGGCCGTCAGGCGGACAGCCGCGCCTTGACCTCGGCGAGCGAGGGGTTCGTCGAGGCGGTGCCGTCCGGGAACAGCACCGTCGGCACGGTCTGGTTGCCGTTGTTGACCTGCATGACGAACTCGGCGGCGTCCGGCACGTGCTCGATGTTCACCTCGGTGTAGCCGATGCCCTCACGCTCCAGCTGCTTCTTGAGCCGCTGGCAGTACCCGCACCAGGTGGTCGAGTACATCGTGATCGTGCCGGGCGCGGGGGCTTCCATCGTGCGGGTCTCCTCGGGTGCGTG
>NZ_MWLN01000165.1 GCF_002198655.1 Kineosporia sp. A_224 | reverse complement strand
GGTCCCTACGTGGCGCACTGCCACAACCTCGCGCACGAGGACCACGCGATGATGTTCGGCTGGGAGATCACCTGATGTCGCTCGACGTCGTCCCCGGCCCCGCGACCAGCGAGGCCGGGGACGAGGTCGCCGCGGCCGCCCCCGCCGCCCGGCGGGCGCCCGTGCCGTGGGGCACCGTCGTGGCGCTGGCCGTGCTCGTCTCGCTCGCCGACGTCTTCGTCGTCGTGTCCCTCCAGGGCGCCGTCGGCTCCATCGAACGGGCACAGGGGCCCTTCGCCCTGTGGCTCGAGATGTCCGCCCTCGTCGCGCCCGTCCAGGTCGGTGCGGTGCTGCTCGCGCTGCGGGTGGCACGCCGCCGCGTCGGCCCGTCGCTGCGGACCTGGCGCACCCTCGCGGTGGCCGGTGCGCTGCTCGTGGCGGCGACGAGCGTCGTCGGGGTCGGGGCGCTGGCCCTCAACGCGGCCCGGGACTACCAGTTCCAGGCCGCCGAGGCCGAGAAGACGGCGTCGCTGCACGCGCACGGTCCCGGGATCACGGCCGGTGTCCCGGCCGCCGGCCGCAACGACGCGACGTGCACCGGTGCCTGCCACGCCAAGCGGGCCACGCGCCAGGCGCACGTCCGCGGCATCGTGCGCGCCGCACCGGCTGTCGTCCTGGCCAACGTCGTCGTCGTCGGCTGGGTCGTCGCCATGGCCGGCGGCAGCCTCGACGCCGCACCCCGGCGGCGCCGCCCGGCGACCACCTGACAGCGCTGCCCGTCGTCCCCGCGACGGGCGGCACGAGCGCCCGCGCCGGTCACCCAGCCGGCACACGCCCCCAGCGGGTGCGCCCATGACGAAGGCCCCGTCCGTGCCCGGACGGGGCCTTCGTCGTCGGTGCACCGTCAGACGGACTCGAGGGTGCCGGCGTCCTGGTCGGCGTCCTGGTCGGCGTCCTGGTCGGCGTCCCGGTCGGCGTCCGCGCCGAGCAGCCGACCGTCGGGGCCGGCGTCCTCGCCGTCCGCGCCGTCCTCGGCGGGGTCGTACCGGCCCCGCAGCACCCGGCCGCCGGCGAGCAGCCCCAGCAGCCCGAGGACGGCGACCGCCCCGGTGGTGCGCAGCGGCAGACCTGCCAGCGGACCGGACGCCGACGTCGACGAGACCGGCGCCGCCCGGACGACGAGGGCGCCGAACATGCCCTCGTGCGCGGGGTCGGCGTACCGCACGGTGCCGGTGCGGTCGAGGGTCAGGCTGAAGCGCTTGCCGGGAGCGAGGGTCCGGTCGAACGAGCCGTCGGCGGCCTTGACCCGGTGCGGCGTCGCGCCGACGTTCACCCAGACGACGGTGTCGCCCGCGCGGACGTCGAGCAGCGCGGGGCTGAACGCGTCGTCCTTGGCCTGCACCTCGTACGTCGTGCTGGTGCCGTGCCGGTGCACGGCCGGTGCCGCCGGCCCGGCCGCGGAGTCGTCAGCACCCGCCGCGGGCAGCTTCACGCTCTTCAGGGCCGCCTTGACCATGAGCATGCCGTCCATCCCCGGGTGGAACGTGCACACGTAGTCGACGGTGCCCTCCTTGCGGAGCACGTAGTTGAACCGTTGCCCCGGCTGGAGGGTCTTGTCGAACGAGCCGTCCTTGGCCGTCACGGTGTGCGGGATGGTGCCGGTGTTGACCCAGCTGACGGTGTCGCCGACACGGGCGTCGAGCATCTTCGGCGTGAACGTCATCTCGGTGGCCTTGATCTCGTACGTCTTCGTCCCGTCGGTCTTGGCGGCGGGCGGCGGCGCGGCCGCGGCCGGCTTGGCGGCCGCGCCGTTGCCGGAGACCGTGCCGCCGGACCCGGCGGGCGGCAGGGTCACCCCGGCCGGGGCCGGGCCGACGACGAGCGTGCCCTTCATCCCCGGGTGGTAGGTGCAGACGTACGGGATCGTGCCCTCCTTGCGCAGGACGAGCCGGAACGTCGCCCCGGGCATGAGCTGCTGGTCGAAGGACTTGTCGGCCGCCGTCACGGTGTGCGGCATCTGACCGGCGTTGGTCCACACGATCGTGTCGCCGACGTGGGCGCTCACGCTCGTCGGGGAGAAGACGCTGTCCTTGAGGGTCACCTTGATGGTCTTGGACTGCGCGCCGCCGCCCGCGCCGGCCCCGGAGCCGGCACCTGCACCGGCCCCCGCACCGGCCCCGGCCACCCGGGCACCGCGCCCGGGTGGCCGGGGGCCGCTCGTCCCGGCACGGCTGCTGCGCCGGGGCACCCCGTACCTGTTCCTGCTCGTCCCGCTCGTCCTGCTCGTCGGGCTGACCTACCTGCCCGTCGCGAACATGGTCTGGTACTCGTTCACCGACTGGGACGGCCTCGACAAGACCAAGACGTACGTCGGCCTGGACAACTACGTCGACGTCTTCACCCAGCCCCGCAACGTCCAGGTCTTCAAGGTCAGCCTCTACTACTTCGTCGCATCGTTCGCGCAGATGGGGCTGGCCCTCTACTTCGCGACGGTGCTGTCGTCCAGGCTCCGGTTCCGCAGCATGTGGAAGGGGATCCTGTTCTTCCCCTACCTCATCAACGGGGTCGCGATCGGCCTGATCTTCCTGAACTTCCTGCGGCCGGACGGCGGTCTCGACACGACGCTGCGGGCCGTCGGGCTGCAGAGCCTCATCCACCAATGGACCGGCGACCCGGCGATCGTCAACTACACGCTGGCGTCGGTCTCCGTGTGGCGCTACCTCGGGCTGAACTTCGTCATGTTCCTCGGGGCCATCCAGTCGGTCCCGGCGGACATCTACGAGGCGGCCGAGATCGACGGTGCCGGCCGGTGGGCCCAGTTCCGCTGGATCATCCTGCCGTCGATCCGGCCGATCGTGTCGCTGTCGTTCATCCTCGCGATCTCCGGCTCGCTGTCGGTATTCGAGATCCCGTTCATCATGACCAACGGCGGCAACGGCTCCGAGACGTTCGTCATCCGCGCGGTGAAGCTCGCGTTCAACCTCGAGAAGGTCGGGCTCGCGTCGGCGATGGCCGTCGTGCTGCTCCTCGTCGTGCTGCTCGTGAGCTGGGTCCAGCGCCGGCTCGTCCCCGACGAAGGGGTGGACATCGCATGACCCGGGTCCGTACCGGCAGCGTCCTCGCGCGCGGCGGCGTGTACGCGAGCCTCGTGCTCGCGACGGTCGTCGTCGTCCTGCCCATCGCGATCGTCGTCCTCGGCGCGTTCAAGACCGACCAGGAGTACCTGACGAGCAAGCCGCTCGACCCGCCGGCCGACTGGTCGAACGTCTCGAACTTCGTGACGGCCTTCCGGGACGGCGCAATGGTCTCGGGCTTCCTCAACACCGCGGTCGTGCTCGCCCTCGCGGTGACCGGGACGGTGCTCATCGGCGCCGGGGCGGCCTACGCGATCGACCGGTTCCGCTTCGCCGGGCGCAGCGCCGTCCTCGTGGCGTTCCTCGTCGCGACCCTCGTGCCGGGCGTCACGACCCAGGTCGCGACGTTCCAGATCATCAACGGTCTGGGGCTCTACAACACGATCTGGGCCGGCGTCCTGCTGTTCGCCGGCACCGACATCGTGTCGATCTACATCTTCTGGCAGTTCATGCGGTCGATCCCGCGTGCCCTCGACGAGGCCGCGACCCTGGACGGCGCCGGGCACGTGCGGATCTTCTTCCGCATCATCCTGCCGAACCTCAAGCCGGCGATCGCGACGGTGGTCATCATCAAGGGGATCGCCATCTACAACGAGTTCTACATCCCCTACCTCTACATGCCCGACCACAAGACGATCGCGACGTCCCTGTTCGCCTTCAAGGGCCCCTTCGGGTCGCAGTGGGAGGTGATCTGCGCCGGCATCGTCATCATCCTCGTGCCGACGCTCGTCGCGTTCCTCGCCCTGCAGCGCTGGATCTACAACGGGTTCACGTCGGGCGCGACGAAGTGACCGGACAGGACGACCCGGCCGCCGGCGCGGCCGCGCGCTGCTACGCGGGGTCGCCGCCGCGCGGGGCCAGCTCGGCCTGGAGCACGAGCGCCGCGGCGCCGAGGGCCGCGGACTCCGGCCCGTGCGTCGACAGCCGCACCTCGATCGGTCCGCTGCCGCGGGCGAACCGGGTCCGCGTGACGACCTCGGTGACGACGGGCAGGTACAGCGGGCCGGCGACGGCGAACGCCGGCCCGGTGAGGACGAGCAGGTCCGGGTCGACGACGTTGACGAGGGTGTGCGCGGCGACCGCGACGAACCGGGCCGACCGCTCGACGACCTCGAGCGCGGCCGGCTCGCCCGCGAGCGCCCGCCGCGCCAGCGCGCCGAAGGCGGCCAGCGTCGGCCGGTCCTGCGGGCCGAGGTCGACGCCCGCGGCGCGGGCCCGTTCGACCGTGACCGCGGTGCCGCCGAGCATCTCGACGCAGCCGCGGTTGCCGCACCAGCAGGGCGGTCCGTCGACGTCGACCGTCACGTGCCCGATCTCGCCGGCGTTGCTCGTCGCGCCCCGGTACACCTGGCCGCCGGACAGCAGCCCGGCACCGATGCCCTGCCCCATGAAGAGGGCGGCGATGGTCGTCGTCGCGGTGATCCCGTCCGCCCAGTACAGGCCGACCGCCGTCGCGGTCGCGTCGTTGTCGAGCAGCACCGGTAGGCCGGTGCGGTCCTCGAGACGGGCCCGCAGCGGGAAGTCGACCCAGGCGGTCATCGCCGGCGGGGCGAGCGCGATGCCGGACGCCGCGAGCTGCGGCCCCGGTGCGACGACCCCGAGCCCGATGAGCCGGTCGCGGGGGACGCCGGCCCGCTCGAGGCTGCCCTCGACCTCCGTGCCGATGACGTCGACAGCCTCCTCGGGATCGGTGAGTGCCGGCCGCCGCCAACGGGAGACCGTCGCGCCGCCCAGGTCGGCGAGCACGAACGTCGTCGCGTCCGCGCCGAGCTGCACGCCGAGCGCGTACCGCGCGGTCGGCTCGATCCGCAGCAGCGTGCGCGGCTTGCCGCCCGTGGACGCGCCGCGGCCGACCTCGACGACGAACCCGTCCTCGAGGAGCCGCCGGACGACGTTCGACACCGTCGCCTGGGTGAGCCCGGTCGCGTGCGCGAGCTCGACGCGGCTGATCATCCGCGACGCACGGATGATGTCGAGGATCATCGTGCGGCTCTGCGTCGGGTGCGTCGCCACGGAAGCCACGTCGACACAGTACAAGCGGGCCCGTCGCGCACCTCGTGCGACCGGCCCCGCGAGATCCTTTCCTGCAACCGGTTCGACGAGGAGCGCACGATGAGCACGCTGCACGACGGGTGGACGGTCCGGGTCGCCGGCGGGGGCGACGTCCCGCCGGAGATCGCCGGCCGGACCGTGCCCGCGGCCGTCCCCGGGTGCGTGCACACCGACCTCATGGCGGCCGGTCTCATCGGCGACCCGTACCTGGACGCCGCCGAGCAGGACCTGGCCTGGATGCACCGCGTCGACTGGCGCTTCGCCCGCCCGCTGCGGCTGGAGCCGGCGGCGCCGGACGAGCGGGTCGACCTCGTCCTCGCGGGCGTCGACACGGTCGCGACCGTCCGGCTCGGCGACGCCGTGCTCGGCCGGACCGCCAACATGCACCGCGGCTACCGGTTCGACGTCCGGGCCCTGGCGGACGGGCAGGAGCGCGAGCTCGTCGTCGACGTCGCCTCGGCGACGACGTACGCCGAGGGGGAGCGGGACCGGCTCGGAGCCCGGCCCAACGCCTACCCGACGCCCTTCAACTACGTGCGCAAGATGGCCTGCTCGTTCGGCTGGGACTGGGGCCCCGACCTGCGGACCGCGGGGCTCTGGAAGCCCGTCACCCTGCACCGCTGGCGGGTCGCGCGGCTCGCCGAGGTGCGCCCGCTCGTCGGGGTCGAGCCGGACGGCACCGGGGTCGTCGAGCTGCTCGTCGAGGTCGAGCGCAGCGGGCTGGCGGCGGCGGGTGCGCTGGAGCTGCGGGCCGAGGTCGCCGGCGTCGTCGCGCGCGCCGTCGTCCCGGCAGGCGCCGACCGGGCCGCGCTCGTCGTCCGGGTGCCCGACGCACCGCTGTGGTGGCCGGCCGGGTACGGCGACCAGCCGCTCTCCGACGTCGTGGTGACCCTGCTGGACGGCGACGTGCTCGATCGCTGGACGTCCCGCGTCGGCTTCCGCACCGTCGAGCTGCGGACGGACGACGACGAGCACGGCACCGCGTTCGTGCTCGTCGTCAACGGGCGCCCCGTGTTCGTCAAGGGCGCGAACTGGATCCCGGACGACCACTTCGTCAGCCGGATCACCCGGGAACGGCTCGCGGCCCGGTTCGACCAGGCGCTCGGTGCGAACCTCAACCTGCTGCGGGTCTGGGGCGGGGGCATCTACGAGTCCGACGACTTCTACGACCTCGCCGACGAGCGCGGCCTCCTCGTCTGGCAGGACTTCCTCCTGGCCTGCGCGGCGTACCCGGAGGAGGAGCCGCTCGCCGGCGAGCTCGCGGCCGAGGCACGGGAGAACGTCGTCCGGCTCATGCCGCACCCCTCGCTCGTCGTGTGGAACGGCGGCAACGAGAACGTGTGGGGCCACGAGGACTGGGGCTGGAAGGCCGAGCTGGGCGGGCTGACCTGGGGCGGCGGCTACGCGCACGAGCTGCTCCGGGACGTCGTCGCGCAGACCGACCCGACGCGGCCGTACTGCGACAACTCGCCGTACTCGCCGCGACGCGCGCCGGACGAGGTGCACCCGAACGACCCCGACCACGGCAGCCACCACCAGTGGGAGGTCTGGAACCGGGTCGACTGGACCGAGTACCGCAGCGAGGTGCCGAGGTTCTGCTCCGAGTTCGGGTTCCAGGGGCCGCCGACCTGGCGCACGCTGTCCGAGTCCGTGCACGCGGCGGACGGCGGCCCGATCGAGGACGCCCCGGACCCGAAGAACGACCCGGTGTGGCTCGTCCACCAGAAGGCGGAGGACGGCAACGGCAAGCTCGACCGGGGGATGGCCCCGCACGTCGGGGTGCCGCAGCGGTTCGTCGACTGGCACTGGGCGGCGCAGCTCGTCCAGGCCCGCGCCGTCCGGTACGCCCTCGAGCACTACCGGTCGTGGTGGCCGCGGACCGCGGGCGCGATCGTGTGGCAGCTCAACGACTGCTGGCCGGTGACGAGCTGGGCCGCGGTGGACGGTGCCGGCCGCCCCAAGCCGCTGTGGTCCGCGCTCCGCAAGGCCTTCGCCCCGCGGCTGCTCACGGTCGTCGAGCGGGACGGCGCGACGTGCGTCGCGGCGGTGAACGACACCGACGAACCCTGGGTCGGCGACCTGCGCGTGCGCCGCGAGACCCTCGGCGGCCGGCTCGTCGCGGAGGAGTCCGTCGCGGTCGCCGTCGACCCCCGGCAGGTGCACGTGCACGTCGTCCGCGCGGCCGTGGCCGGCTGGGACGACCCGGTGACGGAGGTGCTCGTCGCGACGATGGGGGACGACGTCGCCGTGCACCCGGGCGCGGAGGACGTCCGGCTCGCGCTCGACCCGGACCCGGCCGAGTACGCCGTCGAGCGGACGGCGACCGGTTACCGTCTGCGTGTGCAGGCCCGCAGCCTCGTCCGTGACCTCGTGGTCCACGCCGACCGGATCGACCCGGACGCCGTCGTGTCCGACGCGCTCGTCACGCTGCCCGCCGGGGCGACCGCCACCCTCGAGGTCACGTGCCGCGAGCTGGACGACCCCGCGGTGCTCCTCGCCGCGCCCGTGCTGCGGACGGCGAACGACCTGCAGGCGGCCCGCGTCGGCGACGTGGCCGCCGCGGCGGCCGGCACGTGACGGGGGCGGCGGTCGGTCTCGTCCTGGCCCGGCCGGCGCGCCTGCTCGGCGAGGAGGCATTCTTCAGCGAGCTCGTCGCGGGCATGGAGGAGGCGCTGTCGCCGCACGGGCTGTCGGTGCTGCTCCACATGGTCCCCGACCACGAGGCCGAGCAGGCCACGTGGCGACGCTGGGACGCCGACCGCCTCCTCGACGCGCTCGTCGTCGTCGACCTGCTCGTCGACGACTCCCGGCTGCGCACGCTGGCCGACCTGCGGCTGCCGGCCGTCGTCCTCGGCGGGCCGCCCGACGGCCTGCCGGTGTCCAGCGTCTACGTCGACGACGACGCCGCCGCCCGGGCCGTCGTCGAGGGCCTGGCCGACCTCGGGCACCGGCACCTCGGCCGGGTCAGCGGCCCGCGGCGGCTGTGGCACACGGCCCGCCGCGACGAGGCGTTCGCCGACGAGTGCGCGCGCCGCGGCATGACGATCCGCACGCTCGAGGGGGACTACACCGAGGAGGCCGGCACCCGGCTGACCGGGGAGCTGCTCGAGACCGGGCTGCCGCTCACCGCGCTCGTCTTCGACAACGACGCGATGGCCGCGGCCGGGCTGGCGCGGGCCGCTGCCGCCGGGCTGCGCGTGCCCCAGGAGCTGTCCGTCGTCGCGTGGGACGACTCGACGCTGTGCCGCCTGACGAGCCCGGCGCTGTCCGTCATCGCCGTCGACGTGCACGCGATGGGGGAGCAGGTCGCGGGCGTCGTCCTCGACGCGGTCGCCGGCGGGCCCCGCCGCTGCCACCGGGCCGCGCCGCACCGGCTCCTCCTGCGCCGGTCCACCGCATCCGCGCCCGCCGGGCCGCCGTCGGCCGGTCGCCCACGGTCCGCTGTCCGGGTCCCCGGGACCCGCCGGCCCTAGCGGCCGGCCGTTTCGCTATCCGGCTACGGGCTTCGTTGTCCGGCCGGGACGGCCCCGACTGCCCGACGTCACACCCCGGCCGGCCCGGGAGCCGGCCCGGCCCCGCGCGTACGAGCGCCCGCCGACCGCCCGCAGCCGCACACTGTGGCCATGCCAGGTGCCCACGGGACGGACCCGGACCGCCGGGTCGTGCGCTTCGTGGTCGACACCCTCGTGACACCGGACCAGGTGGAGCTCGTACGGGCGGTCCTCGCCCGGGCGCTCTGCGGCGCGGACGACGACCACCCCGGTCCGTGCCGGGTCGCCTGGGACGTCTGGCACCTCGACGAGGGCGGGGCGGCGCGCGGCGCGGCCCTCGCCGCGCCGGACGTGGACGCCGTCCGGGCGGCGCTCGGGGCCCTCGAGACGCTGCCGTCCGCGGCGGCGACCGCGGACCTCCTCGACGAGCTCGGCTCAGCCGCGGGGACCGCTCCTGCGCAGGGTCTCGTGGGGAAGGACGCCGTACGTCCGCCGGTAGAGGGACGTGAACCGGCCGTGGTGCCCGAAGCCCCAGCGCAGCGCCACGGCTGACACCGTCGTGCCCTCCGGGTCGGCCCGGAGCAGCTCGTCGTGGACGTGCCGCAGCCGCACCGCCCGCAGGTAGCCCATCGGCGTGGTGCCCAGGTGCCGCCGGAAGGCGAGCTGGACGGCGCGCACCGAGACCCGGGCGGCCGCGGCGACGTCGGCGACGCTCAGGTCGTCCCGCGGGTGGTCGTCGATGTAGGCGACGGCGCGACGCAGGGAGTCGGTGGCGGCGTCGCGGTTGTCCCGCCGGGTCGGCCCGGCCGATGCCGTGTTCGGGAACGTCGCCAGGGTCGTCGCGGCGAGCAACCGTGCGACGCTGCCGAGGACGAGCGGGTTCGCGGCGGCCGCGGGGTCGGCGAGGACGCCGGCGGTGAACATCCGCGTCGCCTTCCAGTGCGCGGCCGCCGCCGGCGAGACGGGGTCGAGGCCGGTGAAGCGGACCGGCGCGGCCGCGTCGGCGCCGGAGGCCGCCACCTGCGCGACGAGGTCCTGGTCGAGGAGGACGAGCTGGACGACGGCGCCCTCGCTCAGGCCGGAGCGGGATGCGTCGGGCTCGGCGGTGAGCAGGACGTCGCCGCTCTGGACGCGCCGGTGCGACGTCCCGGTCGAGAACGCGAACCGGCCGCTGCGCACCGAGGCGACGACGAGCGGGCCCAGGGAGTCGAACCGGTAGCCGAACCCCGCGGGCGCCTCCAGCTCGCAGAGCGCGAGGGCACCGGCGTCCGCCACGACGTGGCGCAGGCCGGCGCCGGGCGGCAGGGACGCCACGGCGCTGCGCGGCCCGTAGTGCGACCGCCAGTGCGAGACGGCCGAGTCGTCGTCGGTGAGGGCGTGGTCCGTGCGCACGGGCGGCGTGAGCAGGGCGGGAGTCATCGGCGGTCCTCCCTCTGGCGCGGCCCCGGGGTCTGCAGGGCTGTTGTGCCCCAGGGTGCCCGGGAGCTCATCCATTCTCCAGCACCACGTGGCCACGACCCGCGGGAGTTACGAGATCTTCACGGATCAGCCCTGCTCCGCGAGCACCTCGAGGATCCCGCTGCCGTAGCGCTCGAGCTTCGTCTCGCCGACGCCGCCGACCCGGCCCAGCGCCGCGAGGTCGGCGGGGGCCTCGGTGGCGATCTGGCGCAGCGTCGCGTCGTGGAAGATCACGTAGGCGGGCACGCCCTGCTCCTTCGCGGTGGCCGCGCGCCAGGCGCGCAGCCGCTCGAAGACGGGCTGCGCGGCGGCCGGCAGCTCGGCGGCCGCGGCCGCCGTCCGGCCCCGGGAGGAGCGACCGGCGGCCGATCCTTTGGCCGGCGTCGGGTCGACGCGCAGGGTCACCTCGCGACGGCGGCCGAGGACGTCGGCGCTCGCCTCGGTGAGCGAGAGCGTCCCGTGGTTGCCCTCGACCGCGAGCAGGCCCTGGGCGAGCAGCTGCCGGACGACGGCCCGCCACTGCGTCTCGGCCAGGTCCGTGCCGATCCCGAAGACGGTGAGCTCGTCGTGGCGGTGCTGGCGGACCTTCTCGGTGGTGCGCCCGAGGAGGATGTCGATGCTCTGCCCGGCACCGAAGCGCTGGTTGCGCTCGTTGGCGAGCCGGTAGACGGTCGACAGCAGCTTCTGCGCGGGGATCGTCGCGTCCCACGTCTTCGGCGGCACGAGACAGGTGTCGCAGTTGCCGCAGGCCGCCTCGGCCGGCTGGCCGAAGTAGGCGAGCAGCTGGCTGCGCCGGCACTCGACGGTCTCGCAGAGGGCGAGCATCGCGTCGAGGTGCGCGCTCTGGGCGCGCCGGTGCGCGAGGTCGCCCTGGGAGCTGTCGATGAGCTTGCGCTGCTGGACGACGTCCGCGAGACCGTAGGCCAGCCAGGCGGTCGCGGGCAGCCCGTCGCGCCCCGCCCGGCCGGTCTCCTGGTAGTAGCCCTCGACGGACTTGGGCAGGTCGAGGTGCGCGACGAACCGGACGTCGGGCTTGTCGATGCCCATCCCGAAGGCGATCGTCGCGACCATGACGAGGCCGTCCTCGCGGAGGAACCGGCTCTGGTTGTGTGCGCGCACGCCGGCGTCGAGGCCTGCGTGGTACGGCAGCGCGGGGATGCCCTGGGCCTCGAGGAACGTCGCGACCGCCTCGACGGACGCCCGCGACAGGCAGTAGACGATCCCGGCGTCGCCGGCGTGCTCGGTGCGCAGCAGGTCGAGGAGCTGGGCGCGCGGCTCGGCCTTGGGGACGATCCGGTACTGGATGTTCGGCCGGTCGAAGTCGGCGACGAAGTGCCGGGCGTCGGTGAGCGACAGGTTCGTCGCGATCTCGCGCCGGGTGGCGGCGGTCGCGGTCGCGGTGAGCGCGATCCGGGGGACCGCCGGCCAGCGCTCCTTGAGCATCGTCAGCATGAGGTAGTCGGGCCGGAAGTCGTGGCCCCACTGGGCGACGCAGTGCGCCTCGTCGATGGCGAACAGCGCGATCCGGCCCCGGTCGAGCAGCCGTGTCGTCCACTCGCTGCGCAGCGCCTCGGGCGCGAGGTAGAGCAGGTCGAGCTCGCCGTCGACGAACGCGGCCTCGACCGCCCGCCGGGTCTCGAGGTCCTGCGTCGAGTTGAGGAACCCGGCCCGGACGCCGAGCGCCGTGAGCGCGTCGACCTGGTCCTGCATGAGCGCGATGAGCGGCGAGACGACGACGCCGGTGCCCGGCCGGACGAGCGCCGGGATCTGGTAGCACAGCGACTTGCCGCCGCCGGTCGGCATGAGCACGAGCGCGTCGCCGCCCGCGGTGACGTGGTCGACGATCGCCTGCTGGTCGCCGCGGAACGCGTCGTACCCGAACACGCGCTTGAGCGCGTCGAGAGCGTCGGACGGCGTCGCGAGGCCGGGGGCGGTCACCCGCAGGAGTGTAGGTGGCGGCTGCGACAGGAGGGCCCTCGACCGGGGCTCCTGTGGACGACGCCACGCGCCGATTTGGTCCCCGGCCGCCGCTGCCGTACGGTTGGGACTACCGACGCGGGGTGGAGCAGCTCGGTAGCTCGCTGGGCTCATAACCCAGAGGTCGTAGGTTCAAATCCTACCCCCGCTACAAAATGGCGAAGGGCCCGGATCCTGAGGTTGGGATCCGGGCCCTTCACCATTCTCTGGTGAGGTGAGCCGGGATCTGGGAGTGGCGGCCGTTGCTCAAGCACGCCGGTCGTGGACTGTGATCGCTTCGGTGGCGCCGTCGGCCATCTCGATGGTGACCCTCTCGTCGTCTTCCAGGGCAGGGACGGGGTCCAGGCACATCGCGCGGCTGATCTCGGTCATGAGCGAGGGATCGTCGGCGGGACACCGAAGTACATCCGCGGTCGTCGGCGGGCCGCTTCTTGCAGGGTGGCGACCCGGATGCTGTGTGCGCTGTACGGCGCCGACTCGTCGTTCAAGGCTCAGGCCACCTTCGTGCTGAGCAGGTGTGCCTCGATCAGCGCAGCTGGTCTGCCCAGTCGATCGTCCGTGCCACAAGGGCTCGGGCGTCTGCGGGCCTGAGGCCGTACGCGGTGAACTCGGCGAGTGGCAGGCGTGCGATCGCGCGCAAGGCGTCGGCGAAGTGCGGTCGGTCGAAGCCTGGATCGTGCGCCACGGCCAGGTCGAGGAGCTCGGCCCGGGTGTAGGCGTCGCCGCGGAGTGCGGCGTCGACGTCGATGTAGTCGCGGGCTTGCCCTCGGGAGTAGAGCGCGCAGACCTTGTTGGCGACGGCGTCGTCACGGGCCAGGACCGGCCCGACGTCCAGCAGGATCGGCGGGTGCTGTCGCCAGTCGATGCCGAGCTCGACCTTCGACTCCCGCTCGGCGGCCGGGTCGCGCACCGACAGCCGGGCGAACGTGGCGTTCTCGAGGAGCACTTCGACGGCCAGACCCGCGTCGGTGTATGCCGTGACCGCTGCGCGGACCGCTTCCGGGAACGTCTGTTCGGCCGCCAGCGTGGTGAACATGTCGACGTCCTCGGACGGCCGCTCGAGCAGACCGTGGGCCTGGACGGCGTAGCCGCCGGCGAGCGCGAACCCGTACCGGCCGAGAGCAGCGAGGCCGACCTGGGCAAGGCGCTCGTGGAAGAGGTCCACCGGTGGGCGGGTCAGGCCGCGGAGGCCAGGTCGGTGAAGCGCTGCTCCCACGCGCGCCGGACGGCAGCGGGCAGGAAGAGCCGGCGCCAGCTGTCGCGCAGGACCGCTTCGTCGAGGAGCGCCGTGACGGCCTCGACGTCAGGAGCCTCGACGAGGACCCGCTCGTAGAAGACGATGCGATCGGCGTCGACGTCCAGGTCGTACTCGACCCGGCCGGTCCAGGCCAGCGCGGCAGGCAGCCTGACGACGCCGCTCACCGGGCCCGCCAGATCGGCGAGCGACCCCGGGACGGCGTACGGTCGCCGGTCGGCGTACCCGATCCTGTCCATGCATTCAGTATGGCCCCGCAGTCCGCGGTGACGCCGGAGGCGGCCGCCTTACGGCCGCCTGCCGGATCCTGGGTGCCCCCGGCCTGCTGACGATGCCGACACCGTGGGCCCTAGTGATCGAGCCAGTCGGACTGCGGTGCGAACTGCCGAACCCGCTCGACGGGAGGCTGGTCGCCGAACTCGCCGTCGACCCAGAAGTGGAACCCCATGCAGGCGCCGTCGCCGTCACCGAGGGTCTGCGAAGCGACGACGCTGTCGTCGACCCGCCGACGGACCCTGCCGACCACGTCGACCTCGAACTCGTGCGTCCCGTTCCGCAGCGGGAGGTTGTAGCCCTCGCAGATCTCCATCAGACCGAACAGGGCGTGGTCCAGCACACGCATCGCCAGGCGCCTGGCGTCCGGATCCGCATCGTCGGGGATCGTCGCGGCGGCGTACTCGCGCATGTGGAGCATGAGCACGTAGCCGATCGTGTGCTGCATCCAGAGTTCCCGGGACCGGGCGTCCGCGGGGAGGGAGGCGAGGTGCTCGGTGGGGTCGATCTGCGAAGGCTCCACGTGCTCATGATGACGGGACCGGATGCTTGCACCCGGTTCGGGCGCCGGCGACCGACGTGTCCGTCCGCCACGACGTAGCATCGACCCATGAGAGGCACCGCCGGCGACCCGGCGTCCGCCGCCCGGGCCCGGTGCGCAGCAGCGGTCTGCGCGCTGGTCGCGGTCCTGGCCGTGCTCTCCGCGCTCCCGGCACTCACCCCCGGCCCGGCGGTCCCCGCCGCGGCGGCCCTCGCCGTCCTGGCCCTGGCGCTCGTCGGGCTGACGCACGCAGCGACCCGGTCCGTCGTCCCGGTGCAGGCGGCACCCGCTCGCGGACGCGCCCGGGCCGGTGACGCGGTGCCGTCGCGCGCCGGCACGGCCACCGACCCGGTCCACCACCCGCTGCGCCCACGTGCTCCCGGACAGGCCTGACGCTCGCCCGCGCGAGCCACGGTCCCTGTCCCTCCCCGCCGTCACGGAGCACACCCATGTCCTTCACCTCGTTCGTCGACGCTGCCCTCGCACCGCTCACCACCGCCCTCTCCGCCGTCGTCGCGACGGCCCACACCGGCCTGACCTCCCTCGGCGCGGACCCGTCGTCCGGTGCCGTGTGGGTGCTCTGCATCGCGGCCGTCGTGGTCGTCGTCCGCGTCGCGCTCCTGCCGCTCGCGGCGCACGGCGTCCGGCTGGCCCATGCCTCGGCCCGGGCCCGGCCGCACCTGCTCGAGCTCACCCGGCGGTACAAGGGCCGCCGGGACGCCGCGAGCCTGCGGGCCCTCGCCGAGGGCCGGCGCCGGATCACCGCCGAGCACGGCGTCCCGCGGCTCGGGCTGCTGCCGCTGCTCGTCCAGCTGCCGCTGTGGACGGCGCTCTACCACCTCGTGGCGCAGGCGGCCGCGGGCGTACCGGTCGGTGCGATGGACGCCGCCCTGGTCGCCTCCCTCGGCGCCGCCACGGTGCTCGGGGTCCCGCTCGCCGAGCGTGGCTACCTCGGTGCCGGCGCGGCCCACCTGCTCGTCGTCGCCGGGCTGGCGGGGACGGCGGCGCTGCTGTCGTGGGTGACGCAGACCTACCTCGTCGCACCGAACACCGTCCTCGCGGACGTCCCCGAGGCGGTCGCCCGGGTCCAGCAGCTCGTCCCGGTCCTGTCGGCCGCGGGCCTCCTCGTCGCCGCCGGGTTCGCTCCGGTCGCGCTGCTCGTCTACTGGGTCTGCAACGCGCTGTGGACGCTCGCCCAGCAGGCGGTCGTCACCCGCTGGTTCCCGACACCGGGGTCGCCCGCCGCCGCCCGCGCCGCCGGGCGGTGACCGGTGGGTGGCAGGCTTGGCCCGTGCCCACCGTGCTCTCGATCCAGTCCCACGTCGCCTACGGCCACGCAGGCAACTCCTCCGCGGTCTTCACCCTGCAGCGCCTCGGGATCGAGGTCTGGCCGGTGCACACCGTCCAGTTCTCCAACCACACCGGCTACGGCGCCTGGACCGGTCGGGTGTTCGACGGCCAGTTCGTCGACGAGGTCGTCGAGGGGATCGCCGACCGCGGCGTGCTGCCGGGCTGCGACGCGGTCCTCTCCGGCTACCTCGGTTCGCCGGACATCGGGCACGCGGTCGTCGGCACGGTCGCGCGCGTCAAGGAGGCGAACCCGGCCGCCCGGTACTGCTGCGACCCGGTCATCGGGGACGTCGGGCGCGGTGTCTTCGTCCGGCCCGGGGTCCCGGAGTTCATCCGCGACGTCGCCCTGCCGGCGGCCGATCTGGTGACCCCCAACCACTTCGAGCTCGACCTGCTCTCGGGCCGGACGACGCGGACGACGGCCGAGGTGAAGGACGCCGTCGCGGCGGTACAGGCGATCGGGCCGACCACGGTGCTCACGACGTCGCTCGTCACCGAGGACACCCCCGACGACGCGGTCGACCTGCTCGCCTCCGAGGGCGGGCGGCACTTCCGGGTGCGGACGCCGCGGCTCGGCCTGTCGGTCAACGGCGCCGGGGACGCCGTGGCCGCGCTCTTCCTCGCCCACCACCTGCGGACCGGCTCGGCGGAGCAGGCCGTCGCGGCCGCCGCGGCGTCGGTGTGGGGGCTGCTCGCCCGCACCGAGGCGGCCGGCTCCCGTGAGATCCTCCTCGTGGCCGCCCAGGGCGAGCTCGTCGCGCCGTCCCGGACGTTCGAGGTCGAGGAGATCTGACCCGGAGACGGGCCCGTCAGGAGACGGCGGCGTACCCCAGCGTCACCCGGGACGCCGAGACTGCCTCGGGCAGCGACGCGTGCCACCGCCAGGCGCGGGGGACGAGCACCGCCTCCGCAGGCATTGCCGTGCGGTCCGGCAGCACGACGTGCACGACCAGGTCGGCCGCGGGCAGCTCGGCCGCGACGGCGCGCAGCACGCTCGCGACCTCGGCGGCGGTGAGGTCGGACAGGTCCACGACGAGCGGACGGCGACCGCCGCGGCGCGCGGCGCCGCCGGGGCCCGTGGCCCGGCTCGTCAGGGCGGCCACCTCGTCGACGGACATGGTGGCGGCGCGGATCACTGCGGTGCACAGACTGAACGGCACGTTCGTTCGAGACCTTTCCCCGTGGTGAGCCGGCACCCCCGTACGGCGCCCGGCTCGAGGACCATTCAACCGACACAAGCGGGGCCGCGCGTCCCGGATGGCGTGGCAGGACCTGAACGACCGACGTCGGTACCGGCCGAACGTGGGGTGGCGATCAGGGCCGGTGCGGCTCAGGCGTCGGCCGAGAGCAACGCCGACAGCCGCGCCACCGTCCCGTCGAGGGATCGCCGGGTGCCCTCGTCGAGGTCCGGCGCGCAGGGCAGCTGCATCAGACAGTCACCTGCATCAGCAGGTCGGCCGCATCAGACGATGTTCCGCTCGGGGCGGCCGCCACCGGCGACGGCGAACCGCTCGGCGGACATCGACGAGACGTCGACGACCGGCTCCCGGCCGAGGTAGAGATCCCGCACGACCTCGCCGACGGCCGGCCCCTGGAGGAAGCCGTGCCCTGAGAAGCCGGTGGCGTAGAGCAGCCGGGAGACCCCGGCCGCCTCGCCGATGAGCGCGTTGTGGTCGGGCGTCACCTCGTAGAGCCCGGCCCAGTGCTGCGCCATCCCGACCTCGCCCAGCGTCGGGCAGCGGTGCTCGACGGCCTCCATGAGGTCGGGCAGCCAGGCCTCGCTGTACCCGAGCCGCACGCCGGGTTCCTCTGCGGCGTAGGACATCCCGAGCAGCACGGCGGGGCCCTCGCGGTGCAGGTAGAACGTCGACGTCGCGTCGATCGTCATCGGCATCGTCGGCGGCAGCAGCGCCTCGGTGGCCGCGTCGAGCGGCTCGGTGACGAGGATCTGGCGGCGCAGCGGGGTGACCGGCAGGTGCACGCCGGCGGTCGCGGCGAGCGGCTGCGCCCAGGCGCCCGAGGCGACGACGACGGTCGACGTCGCGACGGTACCGGCGCTCGTCCGCACCGCCGTCACGTCGCCGCCGGAGACCTCGATGCCCGTCACCTCGACGCCGGTGCGCACGGTCGCGCCGTGCCCGCGGGCGCCGGTGGCGTAGCCGAGGACGACGGACTCGGGCGAGCAGTAGCCGTCGCGGTGGTGGAACGTCGCCATGAGGACGTCGTCCGTGACGACCCCGGGGGAGAGCGCTGCGGCCTGCTCCGCCGTGAGCACCTGCGACGCGACGCCCATCCGGTTCTGCAGCGCGACGGACTCGGTGAAGACGGGGACGTCGTCGGGGTCGGTCACGAGGAACAGGTACCCGGGCTGGTGCAGGTCGATCTCCTGGCCGGGCCGGACGGCGAACCGCTCGAAGGCGTCGAGCCCGCGGGCGCCGAGGGCGACGTTCACCGGGTCGGAGAACTGCGCCCGGACGCCGCCCGCGCACCGCGACGTCGACCCGGCGGCGAGCTGGTCGCGCTCGAGCAGCAGGACGTCGGTCACGCCCGCCTCGGCGAGGTGGAAGGCGATCGACGCCCCCATCACCCCGCCGCCGACGACGACGACCTCCGCCCGGTCGGGGACCGGCCGGGGGGTGGTCATCCGAAGCTCACGCCCTGCGCGAGCGGGAGCTCGGTGGAGTAGTTCACCGTGTTCGTCGCGCGCCGCATGTACGCGCGCCAGGCGTCCGAGCCGGACTCGCGGCCGCCGCCGGTCGTCTTCTCGCCGCCGAACGCGCCGCCGATCTCGGCGCCCGACGTGCCGATGTTGACGTTGGCGATGCCGCAGTCCGAACCGGCCGCGGAGAGGAACAGCTCGGCCTCGCGCTGGTCGAGGGTGAAGATGCTCGACGAGAGCCCCTGCGGGACGTCGTTGTGGACCGCGATCGCCTCGTCGAGGGTCGTGTACGTCATGACGTAGAGCAGCGGCGCGAACGTCTCGCGGCGGACGACGTCGGTCTGCGCGGGCATCCGGACGATCGCCGGCCGCACGTAGTACGCGCCGTCGTCGCTCGGCTGCCGGTCGCCGCCGACGAGGAGGGTGCCGCCGTCGGCGACCGCCTCGGCGATCGCGGCCTGCATCTTCTCGTAGGCGCCCTCGTTGACGAGCGGCCCGACGAGGACGTCGGCGTCGGTCGGGTCGCCGATCCGCAGCTTCTCGTAGACCGGCACGAGCCGGCCGAGCAGGTCCTCGACGACCGACTCGTGGACGACGAGACGGCGCATCGTCGTGCAGCGCTGGCCGGCGGTTCCGGCGGCGGCGAAGGTGATGCCGCGGACGGCGAGGTCGAGGTCGGCGGACGGCGCGACGACGGCCGCGTTGTTGCCGCCGAGCTCGAGCAGGGTCTCGCCGAACCGGGCGGCGACCCGGGGCGCGATCTCGCGGCCCATCCGCTCCGAGCCGGTGGCGCTGACGAGGGCGACGCGCGGGTCGTCGAGCAGGGCCGCGGCGTCGTCCCGCTCGGCGAGGACGAGGCGGTGGACGCCGTCCGGCGAGCCGGTCTCGGCGATCGCCCGGTCGAGGATCGCCGAGCAGGCGAGCGACGTGAGGGGCGTGGTCTCCGACGGCTTCCACACGACGGTGTCGCCGCAGACGAGCGCGACCGCGGTGTTCCACGCCCAGACCGCGGCCGGGAAGTTGAACGCCGAGATGACGGCGACGACGCCGCGCGGGTGCCAGGTCTCGAAGAGCCGGTGGCCCGGGCGCTCCGACGGGAGCGTGCGGCCGGCCATGCTCCGCGACAGCCCGACGGCGTAGTCGCAGACGTCGATCATCTCCTGGATCTCGCCGAGGGCCTCGGAGCGGATCTTGCCGACCTCGAGGGTGACGAGCTCGGCGAGGTCGGCCTTGTGCTCCTCGAGGAGCCGCCCGAAGTGCTTGACGAGCGCGCCGCGGACCGGGGCGGGCGTCGTCCGCCAGGTGACGAAGGCGGCGCTCGCGTCGTCGACCGCTGCGAGGACCGCGGCGGCGTCCGGCCGGCCGACGGTGGCGATGACGCCCCCGGTGATCGGGGAGGTCACGGGGGAGGAACCGGCGGGGACGGTGGCGCCGCAGGCGGCGAGGGCGCGAGCCGCGGAGGCGGCGAGGTCGGTCGTCGAGGGCATGGGTCGAGCATGCCCGATCGGAAGGTTGAGGAAAAGCGAGACTTGCCCGAGGCTATGTCTCAGAGGATCTAAGAGATTGCTCCTGACAGGGAAGGACGCGGCGTGCGGCTCAACCTCAACCACCTCGCGGCCCTGCGCGAGCTCGACCGGCTCGGGACGCTGTCCGCCGTCGCGCGCTCCCTCAGCTACACCTCGGGCGCGCTCTCGCAGCAGATGGACGCCCTCGAGCGGGCCGTCGGCGCCCCGGTGCTCGCCCGGGTCGGGCGCGGCGTCGTCCTCACCGACGTCGGCCGGGCCCTCGTCGACCACGCGGACGCCGTCCTCGGGGCGGAGGAACGGGCCCGTGAGGCCGCCGCGGTGGCGTCGGGCCGGCCGGCGGCGCCGGTGACGCTCGGCACGTGGGGGAGCACGGCCGCCGCACTGCTCGTCCCGCTGCTGCGGGTCGCGGCCGCCGAGCACCCCGGCCTGCGGGTGCGCACCCGCGAGGTCGACGTGAACACCGCCGCCGCGGCCGTGCGGCACCGGGAGGTCGACGTCGCCTTCGGCCTCGACTACCCGGACTGGCCGCTGCCGCGGGACAAGGACATCGAGCTCGTCCTCCTGCGGCGCGAGCGGTTCATGGTGGCCTCCGCCGCGTCGGACCCCGACCGGCTGCCGGCGCGCGCCGCGCTCGCCGACCTCGCCGGCCGGCCCTGGATCCTGCCGGTGCGGGAGACCGCGATGGGCCGGGCGGTGCTCTCCGCGTTCCGCCGGGCCGGGCTCGAGCCGGACGTCTCGCACGAGGTCAACGACACGGCGAGCTCGCTGCGGCTCGTCGAGCAGGGCCTCGGCCTCGCCCCGGTCACCGACCTCATGCTCCGGCTCGCCCCGCGCGCCCGGCTGCGGCTCACCGCGCCCGTGGAGACCCTCGCCCGCGACCTCGTGCTCGTCGTCCCCGTCGACCGCGCCGGGCGGGCCGGGGTCGACGCGCTCGTCGACGTCGTCCGGGCGGCGGTCCCGGCGGTCGGCTGAGCGGGGTCAGGCGGCCGGGACCGCAGCCACGGCAGCGCTACCGGCGCAGCAGCGGCAGGACCGCGCGGCCGAGCAGGTCGACCCCGCCGGCGTCCGTGAGGCCGTGCGGGGTGCCGAACTCGACGCGGCGGGCCCCGGCGTCGAGCACCGCCTGGGCCTGGGCGGCGACGTGCTCGGGGTCGCCGGAGAACGCGAAGAGGTCGAGGACGTCGTCCGGCACGAGCCGGCCCGCCGCGTCGTCCCGGCCGGCCGCGACCTCGGCACGGACCCGGTCGAGCAGGTCCTGCGGGACGCCGGCCGTCGGGTCGAGGCCGGCGACCACGGCCAGGTACATGGCGACCTCGCGGCGGGCCCTCGCCCGGGCGGCGGCCGCGTCGGTGTCGACGACCGTCACGGCCCCGACGACGACCCCGACGTCGTCGGTGGCCCGCCCGGCGGGCTGCGCGCCGGCAGCGATCCAGCCCCGCATGACGTCGACCATCGCCGGGTTGGCGCTGCCCCCGACCTTGACCTCGTCGGCGACCTCGCCGGCGAGCGCCGCCGTCCGCGGGCCCCAGGTGCCGAGCAGCACCGGCGGCACCTGCGCGGGCAGCTCGTACCGCAGCCGGGTGCCGGCCGCGAGCCGGAAGTGCTTGCCGGAGAACGGCTCCGGGTCACCGGTGAGCAGGGCCCGGACGACGCCCACGGCCTCGCGCAGGTGCCCGACCGGGGCCGGCTGGTCGATCCCGACCTGCCCCAGCCACGTCCCGCGGGCGAGGCCCAGGTAGGCGCGCCCGGCGCTCGCGGCGTCCAGGGCGGCGAGCTGGCCGGCGATCTCGTAGGGGTGCATCGTGTACGGGTTCCAGCAGGCGGCGCCGAGCCGGACGCGGGACGTCGCGTGCGCCATCTCGAGCAGGGCGGGCAGGGGCGGCTGGTAGAGCAGGTCCGCGTAGACCGACAGGACGTCGAACCCGGCGTCCTCGGCGGCCCGGGCGAGCCGGGCGTAGTCGCCGGGACGCTTGTCCGACTGGATGCCGAGCCCGACCTCCTGCCGGACCACCGGGCCCGTCGTCGGCGCGCTCACGTGAGGTCCGAGGTCCGCAGCCGGCTCGTGCCGGTCCGGGTGATCCGCATGACGAGCCGCTCGTCAGGGTCCGGGCAGGCGACGAGGCTGTCCTGCTCGAGCCAGTCCCCGGGCGGCAGGGAGCGCTGCTTGGCGGGCAGCAGCGGCAGCACCGACGCGAGGGCGTAGAGGCAGAAGTGCTTGCCGGCCGGCAGCCGGACCTCGTTGCTGCGCACGACGTCGAAGTGGTCACCGACGGCGAGGCCGCACACCGGCCGGCCGTCGATCCGCTCGACGGTGACCCGCAGGTCGTGGAGCACCGTCTCGTCCGGGGCGGCGGGGGCGTCGTCGTCGTGCATGGTGCTCTCCTCCGGGCCGGTCAGGCCGCGTGGTCGGGGTGGCCGTACCCGGCGCGGTCGTCGCGGACGACGGTCCCGCCCTTCATGACCCAGCGGATGCCGCGCAGCGCCGAGACGTCGGCCGTCGGGTCGTCGTCCGTCGCGACGAGGTCGGCAAACCGGCCCGGGGTCACGCTGCCGACGTCGCCGTCCGCGCCGAGCCAGCGCGCCGGGACCACGGTCGCGGCGCGCAGCGCCGCGGGCGCGTCGAGCCCGTGGCCGGCGCCGAGCGCGGCCATGTGCTCGAGCTCGCGGACCGTCGCGGAGGTCCCCTCGAACGGCCAGAACGGCGGCATGTCGCTGCCGAGCATCACGCTGACCCCGGCGGCGAGCGCGAGCCGGTAGCTCTCCACGTGCCGGGGGCCGGCGTCCAGCGACCGCTGCTGCATCCACGCCGGGACGCCGAGGGAGTCGAAGAAGGCCGCGCACCGGGTGACGACGAGCGTCGGCACGAGCGCCGTGCCGGCCGCGGCCATCGCGGCCGCGACCTCGTCGGTCAGCTGGTAGCCGTGCTCGACGCAGTCGAGGCCCAGCTCCACGGCCTCGGCGATGACCGACGCCGGGCCCGCGTGCGCGGTGACCTTGCGGCCCCAGGCGTGCGCCGTCCCGATGACCGCCGCCATCTCGTCGCGGGTCAGCTGCGGCGTCGAGATCTGCTCGTGCTCGCCCGCGATGCCGCCGGAGATCATCACCTTGACGAGGTCGGCGCCGACCTTCACCTGGAGCCGGACGCCACGGGTGAAGCCGTCGGCGCCGTCGCACTCGAGGGTGTCCGGGCTGTCGTGCCCGTGCCCGCCGGTGCACACGAGTGCCCGGCCCGCGGTGAAGATCCGCGGGCCCGGGACCCGGCCGGCGTCGACAGCACGCCGCAGGTCGAGCTCGGAGTGGTCCTTCTCCGCGACGCAGCGGACCGTCGTGACGCCGCTGAGCAGCGTGCGCCGGGCGCCGTCCGCCATGTAGAGCGCGAGCGCGTACGGCCCCATCGCCATGATCTCGTCACCGGCGGCCCCGGGCAGCGACAGCGAGAAGTGGGTGTGCATGTTGACCAGCCCGGCCATGACGTGCGCGCCGCCGAGGTCGATCTCGCGGACGGTGTCCCCGGCCGGACCGCGGGCCACGTCGGCCCGGACCTGCGGCTCCGGCCCGACCGCGAGGATGCGGCCGTCGTCGCCGACGAGCACCGCGGCGTCGCGCAGGACGCCGTCGTGGACGGAGTCGAAGACGTGGCAGCCGGTGACGAGGGTGCTCGGGCGGACGTCGGCGCGCAGGGCCGCCGTCACGGCTCCACGCCGATCGCCGCGAGCTCGTCGGTGAGCCCGAGCAGCTCCCAGCGCAGCAGCGCGACGGGCACGTTCCCGTTGAGCCACAACGCGTCGTGCAGCCGCCGCAGCTCGAAGGTGTCGCCCTCGACCCGCGCCGCGTCGGCGACGAGGGCGAGGACCTGGCTCTTGCCGATCTGGTAGGTGATCGCCTGCCCGGGGCACTCGGCGAAGAACGAGGCCTCCTCGACGGCGGTCTCGCGGTCCATCGGGACGCGGCTCTCCAGCACGTCCGCGGCACCGGCGACGTCGAGGTCCCCGAGCGCGAGCGCGACGTCGACCTCCACCCGCAGGGCACGCAGCCGCATCATGTTCGCGAGGATCGCCCGGGAGTGCGGGGCGTCGTCGAACAGCCCCGCGGCGAGCATGAGCTCCTCGTTGTAGAAGGCGATGCCCTCGTTGGAGCCGGAGTCGTAGTAGTGCCGCCGGACCGGCCGCGGGTGCGCCCAGGACAGCGCGAGCTGCTGGAAGTGCACCCCTTCGTGGACGATGCCGAGCCGGGGGTCGCGCGCGTTCGCGGCGTAGAAGTACGGCAGGTCCGGCCCCGGGGCGGGGACGTACGCGATGCCGTCCTCGTCGAGCCGGTCGGGACCGGTGAGGTCGTCGGTGACGCCGAGGAACCGCAACGGCTCGAGGTACGGCGGCATCGGCAGGTTGAGGTAGTCGCGCAGCGCGTCCGGCTGGGTGAGCAGGCCCTGCTCCTCGTAGAAGGCCCGGACCTGCGCCATCCCGCGGGCCTCGTCCGCGGCCTGGGCGGCGGCGTCGGCGGGCAGGTCCGGCTGCGGGACCGCGGCGGCCCGGTTGCGCGCGACGAGCTCGAACGCCCGTGCCCGGTCGTACTCCAGGCGCCCGACGTCCCGGACCCGTTCCGGCGACCACGGCACGCAGGCGACCTCGCGGAGGAACCAGGCGTAGGGCTCCCGGCCGACGGGCTCGGCGTCCGGCAGCCCGGGCAGCCAGGTGGCGAGGGTGTCCCGGAAGGCGCCCAGCGCGCGCCCGGCCTCCGCGGCGGCGGCGAGCAGGTCCTCGGCGACCCCGGGCGGCAGGTCCGCGACGGCCGCCACGAGCGCCTGCGCGCTCGCGACGACCCGCGCCTCGACGTCGGCGAGCTCGTCGACGGCCGACCGCGTGAAGGGGGCGACGCAGCGACCCTCGACCAGCTCCAGCCCGGTGGCGAGCGTGCCGGGCGCGGCCCGCAGGAGCCGCAGCACCTCCGCGGCGCGCTCCGCGTCGACACCGGGGCGCAGCAGGGTGTCGAAGACCGGGCCGATCGCCTGGTCGACGTAGAACCGCGGCTGCGCCCACACCTCGAGGACGTCGAGCTCCCACGTGAGCCGGGCGACGGCCGAGCGCAGCAGCCGGTGGTCGACCCGGTCGGCGACCGGGGCCCCGGCGACCGCCGCGGCGAGGTCCGCGAGCTCGGCGGCGAAGCCGTCCCGGGCCGCGCGGTGCCGCGCCACGGCGTCCGCGCCGACCTCGGGCAGCCAGCCCGCCGGGCGGTCGAGCCGGGGGATGTCGTCCCGGCTGCGCGGCTGCTGCACGGCGCGCCACCGCCAGAACCGGTCCGCGAGGTCGTCGAGCTGCTGCATGGTCCCCAAGACTCGACCTGGACAATCGTTTGCGCAACTATCGTCGCCGGGAGCGTGCGAGGAGGGAGAGCCGTGGCCGTCGACCTGCGCGGCGTCGCGGCCGAGTGCGGGGTGTCGGTGGCGACCGCCTCCCGGGCGCTCAACGGCTCGCCCCGGGTGAGCGCGGACACCGTGCGCCGGGTCCGCGAGGCCGCGGACCGTCTCGGGTACCGGCCCAACGCCAGCGCCCGCGCGCTGCGCACCTCCCGGTCCCGGTTCGTCGGCCTCGTCGTGACGAACCTCGTGAACGTGAGCTTCCATGTCATCGCCGAGGTCGTGCAGCAGCGTCTCGCGGAGCAGGGCTACCAGATGGTGCTGTCCGTGACCGGGGGCGACGCGGCGCAGGAGCTCGAGGCGCTGCGGATGCTTGCCGACCACAGTGCCGAGGGGGTCGTCGTCGTCGGCGCCGACGCACCGGCCATCGACGAGCTGCGCCGGCTCGCGCTGCCCGCCGTCCACCTGGCCCGGCGGCCCGACCGGCCGGCCGGCGACTGCGTGCTCGTCGACGACCTCACGGGCGCGCGGGACGCCACCGCCCACCTCGCGGGCCTCGGGCACCGCCGGATCGCCGTCGTGTGCGGCCCGCAGACCGTGACGTCCGGCCGGGAGCGGCTCGCCGGCTACCGGCTCGGGCTGCAGGACGCCGGGGTCGCCGAGGCCGCCGAGCTCGTCCTGCCCGGCCCGTTCACCCCCGCCCACGGGCGTGCCGCGGTGGGGCGGCTGCTCGCGCTGCCGGCCCGGCGGCGCCCGACCGCGCTGCTCGTGACGAACCACGAGGCGGCGTTCGGGGCGCTCCCCGCGCTCCACGAGGCGGGCGTCGACGTGCCGGGCCGGCTGAGCGTCGTCTGCTACGAGGACGCCGAGATCATGCGCTGGTGGCACCCCGCGGTCACGGTCGTCGACATCAACCCGGCGGAGATGGGCGAGCTCGCCGCCCGGCTCCTGCTCGAGCGGATCACCGGTGCCCGGCCCGGGACGACCCGGCCGGGGGAGTTCCGGGTGGGCACCCACCTCACGGTGCGGGCCTCGTGCGGTGCGCCGCCGCGGTGACGGCCGGGCGGGTGACGGTGGGCCGGGTGACGGCCGGGAGACGGTGATGTTGCGGTTGGGATACAAGGCGCCCCGGGGCGCGGATCTTGCTTGACGGCCGGTTGCGGTGCTGCGACCGTGGCGCAGTCGCCGGGTTGCGTAATCGTTTGCACTGGCGGCGCCGCGCGGGCGGACGGCCCGTCGACCACCTCGGAAGTGAGGGCAGCATGCGCAAACGCTCGTTCGTCGTCGGCTCGGCGTCGCTGGTGGCGCTCATGGCGCTCGCCGCGTGCGGGGGCGGGAGCTCGGCAGGCACGCCGGCCTCCGGCACCGGCTCGGCCGCCGCGCCCGCGAACCAGACCCTCGTCGTCGACACGACCTTCAACCTCAAGACGGTCGACCCGGGCCGGATGTTCGAGACGACGGGTCTGCTCATCGACCGCGCCCTCTACTCGACGCTCCTCACCTTCACCGGCGGCGACGTCAAGAAGCCGGTGCCGGACCTCGCCGAGTCCTACACGGCGTCCCCGGACGGCACGACGTACACGTTCAAGCTGCGCAGCGACGCGGTCTTCTCCGACGGCACGCCGGTCACCTCGGCCGACGTCCTGTTCTCCCTCAACCGGGTCAAGGCGATCGCGGGCAACCCGTCGTTCCTCATGGCCGGCATCACCGTGACGGCGCCGGACGCCTCGACGGTCGTGCTCACGAGCGAGAAGCCGAACCCGTCGATCCCGTTCATCGTGCCGAACCCGGCGCTCGGCATCCTCAACTCCAAGGCCGTCAAGGCCTCGGGCGGGACGGACGCCGAGGGGGCCGACAAGAACGACAAGGCCGAGACGGCGCTCAACACGGCGTCGCAGGGCAGCGGGCCGTACACGCTGACGAGCTTCAGCACGACGACCCAGGTCGTCCTCGAGGCGAACGCGAAGTACTGGGGCACCAAGCCCGCCTACTCCAAGGTCGTGCTGCGCAACGTCGCCGCGAACGTCCAGAAGCTGAACGTCACCAAGGGCGAGTCCCAGATCGCGCTCGACCTCTCGCCGACCCAGGCCGAGGGCATGAAGGACGTGCAGGTCGTCAACGGCGCCTCGCCGAACGTCTTCTTCCTCTTCACGAACAACGACCCCAAGATCTCCGCGACGACGGCGAACAAGGACTTCCAGGAGGCCGTCCGCTACGGGATCGACTACGACGGTCTCGTCGCCCTCGCGGGCACCGGCTCCACCCAGGCCGCCGGCGTCATCCCGACGATGTTCCTCGGCAGCCTGCCCGCCGGGTCCGGCGTCAAGCGGGACGTCGCCCGGGCCAAGGCGGCGCTGGCGAAGTCGGGCATCAGCAACCCGACGGTCGACATCGGCTACCCGAGCGACTTCGCCTCCAACGGCATCGCCTTCGGCGACCTCGCCGCCCGGGTGCAGGCCAACCTCAAGGAGGTCGGCATCACGGTGAACCTCAAGGGCTCGTCGGTGCAGACCGCCCTCGCGGAGTACCGCGACGGCAAGGAGCAGATGGGGCTGTGGTTCTGGGGCCCGGACTACCCGGACCCGGGCGACTACCTCGTCTTCCTCCCGGACCAGCTCGTCGGCAAGCGCGCCGGCTACGTCAAGGGCGCGAACCCCGCGCTCGAGGCGCTCGGCGAGAAGGCCGCGACGACGGTCGACGACGCGGAGCGGGTCAAGCTCTACGAGCAGATCCAGACCGAGCTCAACACGTCGAGCCCGTTCATGCCGCTCCTGCAGCCGGCGCAGATCGTCGTCGCCGGCCAGTCGGTGAAGAACGTGCAGTCGAACGCGGTCTGGCTCGCGACGCTCAGCGAGCTCGGTTAGGACCCGTCCCGACAGTGAGCTCTGCCGACAACGCCCTCCCGGTCCCGGTGGGACGCCCGCGCACGCGGGCGCCCCGCCGGGACCTGTGGCGCTTCCTCGCCAAGCGGCTCGTCGCCGGTGCCGTCCTGTGCGTGGGGATCACGCTCGTCTCGTTCGTCCTCACCCAGCTCGTCCCGGGCGACCCGGCCGCCGCGAACCTCGGCAACCGGGCCGTCGAGGACCCGGCCGCGGTCGCCGCGTTCCGGGCGCAGTACGGCCTCGACAAGCCGCTGCCGGTGCAGTACGGGGTCTACCTCGGCAAGCTCGTCCGCGGTGACCTCGGGGAGTCGCAGCAGAGCCACCGCAGCGTCAAGGCCGACCTCGCCGAGTACATCCCCGCGACGTTCGAGCTCGCCCTGTTCGCCATCGTGCTCTCGCTCGTCGTCGGCGTCACCCTCGGCATCGTCGCCGCGGTCTTCCGCGACCGCTGGCCGGACCAGGTGCTGCGCGTCGTGAGCCTCGCCGGCGTCTCCATGCCGACGTTCTGGATCGCGCTGCTCGCGTTCTTCGTCTTCTTCTACAAGCTCGGCTGGCTGCCCGGCGGCGGCCGGCTCGGCCCGGCGCTCACCCCGCCGCCGCGCACCACGGGGATGTTCACCGTGGACGCCGCCCTGGCGGGCCAGTGGGGCGTCCTCGGCTCCGCGCTGGAGCACCTCGTGCTGCCCGGGCTCGTCCTCGCCACCTACACCGTGGGGATGCTGCTGCGCTTCACCCGGGCCTCGATGCTCGAGATCCTCGGCAACGACTACGTCCGCGCCGCCCGGGCCAAGGGCCTGCCCGAGCGGGTCGTCGTCGTCCGGCACGTGCTGCGCCCGGCACTCATCTCGATCATCACCGTGGCCGGCCTCGCGTTCGGCAGCCTGCTCTCCGGCACCGTCCTCGTCGAGACGATCTACTCCTGGCCGGGTCTGGGGCAGTACGCGTACACGAGCGCCAAGAACCTCGACCTGCCGGCGATCATGGGCGTGAGCGTGGTCGTCGCGGCGGTCTACATCGCGATCAACCTGCTCGTCGACCTGCTCTACGGCGTCATCGACCCACGGATCCGGCTGTCGTGAGCGCCGGTTCCGTGCAGGCCGCGGCGGTGACGACCCCGGACGTCACCCGGGTCGCCCGCGCGCCGTGGCGCTCCCCGCTCGCGGTCGTCGGGCTGACGATCATCGCCGGCTGGCTCGTCCTCGCGGCCCTCGCGCCGTGGGTCGCCCCGAGCGACCCGCTCGCCCAGGACGCCGCGATCCTCCAGGCGCCCTCAGGCGCGCACTGGTTCGGCACCGACGAGCTCGGCCGCGACGTCCTGTCCCGGGTGATCCACGGCGCCCGGATCTCGCTCCCGCTCGCCTTCGTCCTCGTCGCGGCCTCGACCCTCATCGGCTCGGTGGTCGGCGCGGTCGCCGGCTTCTTCGGCCGCTGGGTCGACTCGGTCGCGATGCGGCTGGCCGACCTCGTCTTCGCGTTCCCCGGCATCATCCTCGCGCTCGCGATCGCCGCCGCGCTCGGCCCGCAGCTGCGCAACGCCGTCATCGCCGTCGTCATCGTGTCCTGGCCCGGCTACGCCCGTCTCGTGCGCAGCCTCGTCCTCGCCGCCCGGACCTCCCAGTACGTCGTCTCCTCCCGGCTGCTCGGCGCGTCCGGGTTGCGGACCCTGTTCGTCGACGTCCGGCCGAACATCGCCGGCCCCGTCCTCGTCATGTCGGCGCTCGACATCGGCAACGCCGTCCTGCTGCTGTCCGGCCTGTCGTTCCTCGGGCTCGGGGCGCAGCCGCCGACGCCGGAGTGGGGCGCGATGGTGGCCGCCGGGTCGCAGAACTTCGACCGCTGGTGGGTCGGCCTGTTCCCGGGCCTGGCGATCCTCACGGTCGTCCTGGCGTTCAACTTCGTCGGGGACACCCTGCGCGACGTGCTCGACCCGCGCACGGCCCGGGCGCTGCGCGAGTGAGCGCCGTGGAACCGCTGCTTCGGGTCGAGGACCTGCGCGTCGAGCTGCCGACCCGGCGCGGCCTGCGGCCCGCCGTCGACGGGTTGTCCTTCGACGTCGGCGAGGGCGAGATCGTCGGCATCGCGGGGGAGAGCGGCAGCGGCAAGACGATGACGGCGATGACGCTGCTCGGCCTGCTCCCGCACGGCGCCCGGACGAGCGGCTCGGCCCGGTTCGACGGACGCGACCTGCTCACGCTGGGCCGCCGGCAGCTCCGTGACCTGCGCGGCCGGCAGATCGCCATGGTGTCGCAGGACCCCTCGACGGCGCTGCACCCGATCCTGCCCGTCGGCACCCAGGTCACCGAGCACATGCGCCACCACCTGGGCCTGTCGAAGAGCGCCGCCCGGGCGGAGGCGGTCGACCTGCTCGCGACGGTCCGGATCCCCGACCCCGAGCGGGCGCTCGGCGCCTACCCGGGCCAGTTCTCCGGCGGCATGCGGCAGCGGATCGCCATCGCCGTGGCGCTCGCCGCCCGGCCCCGGCTGCTGCTCGCCGACGAGCCGACGACGGCGCTCGACGTCACCGTCCAGGCCGGGATCCTGCGGCTGCTCGACCGGCTGCGCCGCGAGCGCGGGCTCGCTGTCCTCGTCATCACCCACGACCTCGGGGTGATGTCGGCGGTCGCCGACCGCGTCGCGGTGATGTACGCGGGCCGGCTCGCCGAGAGCGGCCCCCGCGCGCAGGTGCTCGCCGCGCCGCGGCACCCGTACACGCGAGGGCTGCTCGACGCGCTGCCGCACCCCGAGGCCGCCGACGACCCGGCCCGGGTCGCGCTGCGGCCGATCCCGGGCAGCCCGCCCTCGCTCGGCGATGTGCCGGCCGGCTGCCCGTTCCACCCGCGGTGCGCCTTCGCCGTCCCGGCCTGCTCCACCGACCGCCCCGAGCCGCTGCCGGTCGCCGCGGGGCACCTGCTGGCCTGCCCGCCGGACCCGCTGCCGCGGGACGACGCCGCGCCCGTGGCCGAGGGGGCTCCGGCATGACCGGCGCCACGCCCGCCGCGGAGCCGACGCTGCTCGAGCTGACCGGGGTGGCCGTCGAGTACGGCCGCCGCGGTGCCCGGGTGCGCGCGGTCGACGGCGTCGACCTCACGGTGGCCGCCGGCGAGGTCGTCGGCCTCGTCGGGGAGTCCGGCTGCGGCAAGTCCTCGCTCGGGCGGGCCGCGGTCGGCCTCGAGCCGCTCGCCGCCGGCTCGGCCCGCTTCCTCGGCGAGCCGGTGACGACGATCGGCCGGGGTGCCCGCCCCGGCCGGCTGCGCCGGCTCCAGATGGTGTTCCAGGACCCGTACTCCTCGCTCAACCCGCGGCGCACGGTCGGCGACCTCGTCGCCGACGGCGTGACCCTCGGCGGCGGCAGCCGTGCCGAGGGCCGCACGCGGGCCGCGGCCCTGCTCGAGCGGGTCGGGCTGCCGGCGTCCGCGGCCGGTGCCTACCCGCACGAGTTCAGCGGCGGCCAGCGGCAACGGATCGCCATCGCGCGCACCCTCGCCGCCGACCCGCTGTGCATCGTCGCCGACGAGCCGATCAGCGCGCTCGACGCCTCCGCGCAGGCGACGGTCGCGAACCTGCTCTCCGGGCTGGTCCGCGACGGCGGCATCGGGCTGCTGCTCGTCTCGCACGACCTGTCCGTCGTGCGGCAGGTCGCCGACCGGGTCGCCGTCATGTACCTGGGGCGGGTCGTCGAGGTCGGCACGACCGAGCAGGTCTGGTCCCGCCCGCAGCACCCGTACACGCAGGCCCTCGTCGCGGCGATCCCGCGGCCGGACGGCGGCGGCGTGCTGCCCGCGGACCTGCCGGGTGACGTCCCCGACCCGGCGGACCCGCCGTCCGGCTGCCGGTTCCACCCGCGGTGCCCGATCGTGGAGGACCGCTGCCGCACGACCGACCCGCGCCCGGAGACCGTCGCCGGCCGCGAGGTGGCGTGCCTCGTGCGGGCCGCGCCGTCCGCCCGGGCCGACGCGTGAGCGGGCCGGCCGCGACGGGTGCCGGAACGCAACGGTTGCGGGACGGCACGGGGTGGCAGGACGTCGGCGGGTACAGCCGGGCGGTCCGCCGCGGTCCGCTCGTGGCGGTGAGCGGCACGACCGCGCACGGGCCGGACGGCGCGGCCCTGTTCCCCGGGGACACCTACGGCCAGGCCCGGCACTGCCTCGGCGTCGTCCTCGCCGCGGTCGAGGCGCTCGGCGGCACCCGGGACGACGTCGTCCGCACCCGCGTCCTGCTCGCCCCGGGCGCCGACTGGGAGGCCGCGACCCGCGCGCACGGCGAGGTCTTCGGTGCCGCACCGCCGGCGAACAGCACGTACTACGTCGCCGGGCTCGTCGGCGACGGCTTCCTCGTCGAGGTGGAGGCCGAGGCGTTCGTCGGGCCGGGCACCGGTCCGGCGGCGGCCGCGGGGACGGCGCCCGGATGAGGTTCTCCCTGCGGCTCAACAACGACCTCGGCCCCGACGACCTCGTGCTGCTCGCCCGCACCGCCGAGGACCTCGGCTTCGACCAGCTGTGGGTGTCGAACGACCTGTTCCTGCGCAGCGCCCCCGTGCTCGTCGCCGCGCTCGCGGCACGGACCACGACGCTCGGGCTCGGGATCGCGGTGATGAACCCGTACTCGATGAACGTCGTCGAGGTCGCGATGGCCGCGGCGACGCTGCAGGAGCTGAGCGGCGGCCGGTTCAGCCTCGGGCTCGGCGCGGGCTCGGAGGAGTTCCTCGGCTGGGCGGGGCTCGCCCGCCCGGCCCCGCTCGGGACGACCCGGCAGGCGGTCCACGTGCTGCGCCTGCTCCTCGGGCACGAGGACGTCGACCCGGCCGGGCTGCCCGGCTGGGCCGCCGCGAAACGGCCGCTCGGCATCCCTGTCGGACGCGCCGTGCCGGTCTACGTCGGGGCGATGGGCCCTCGGATGCTGCACATGGCCGGTGAGTGCGCGGACGGCGCCCTGCCCCTGCTCTACCCGCCGGAGCACTTCGCCGTCGCCCGCCGCCAGGTCGAGGACGGCATCGCGGCGGCCGGCCGCAGCCGCGCGGCCTTCGACCTGCCGGCCTGCTTCTGGGTCTCCGTGGCGCAGGACGCCGCCGCCGGCCGTGCGGCGCTGGCGAACAAGCTCGCGTACTACGGGCCCTCGATCTCGCCGACGCTGCTCGCCGCCGCCGGGCTCGCCCCGGGCGACTTCCTCCCGGCGGCGCGGCTGGCGCAGCGCGGCGAGGACGCCGCCGCCCTCGTCGACGACCGGATGCTGTCGCTCGGCATCGCCGGGGCCGCGCAGGACGTCGTCGACCGCTGCCGCGGCCTCGTCGCCCTCGGCGCGGACCACCTGTCCTTCGGGCCACCGCTCGGGCCGGACCCGGTCGGCGCCGTCCGGGTGCTCGGCACGGACGTCCTGCCCGCCCTGCGCGCGATCGGAGCCCCCGCATGACCGAGCACCTCACCGGTGACGCCGCCGAGGTCTGGGCGGCGATCAACGCGGTCTACGCGGCGTTCCTCGCCGGTGACCCCGTGACGGCCGACGCGCACCTGCACCCCGACGTGACGATCTGGGACTCCGAGCACGTCCCGCTCGTCGTCGGGCTCGGCGGGCTGGCGGCGCTGCGGGCGGCCCGGCCCGCGGCGGGGGAGGGGCCGCGGGTGCGGGCGATCGAGGCCGGTGAGCCGGTGGTCGACGTCTGGGACGACGTCGCGCTGCTGCGGCACACGCTCGTCGTCCGCTTCCACGGCGGGCACCCAGACGAGACGGTCCGGAACACGAGCGTCTGGCGCCGGGTCGGGGGTCGCTGGCTCGCGGTGCACAACCACGAGGACGTCCTCGCCCGCTGAGCGGGCCGCCGCCGGTCGCGCTCAGCCGCACGCTGCGCCGTCCACCTCCAGGCGGTACCCGAAGGAGTGCAGCGTCGTGATGACCGGCGCGTCCACACCGGCCGTCGTCGCCGCCTCCTGGAGCTTCTGGCGCAGCGTCGTCAACGTGACGTTGAGCGACTTCTGCGCCGAACGTCCGGGGTCCGGCCACAGCTCGCGCAGCACGACCTGGCGGCTGACGGCCCGGCCGACGGACCGTGCGAGCAGGGCGAGGAGCTCGAGCTCCTTGGGCCGCACCGGTGCCGTGACCCCGCCGACGCTGACGGTCCGGCGGTCGGTGTCGACCGTCAGCGCACCGGCGACGAGCGGCGCAGGCGGCGCCACGGGCGACAGCCGCCGGGTGTGCGCGCGCAGCCGGGCGAGCACCTCCATCATCGTGAACGGCTTGACGAGGTAGTCGTCCGCACCGGCGTCGAGCCCGGCGACGATGTCGATCGCCTCGCCGCGGGCGGTCGCGACGACGATGACCGCCTGCGGATGGCTGCGCCGCAGGCTCCGGACGACGTCGAGCCCCTCCGCGTCCGGCAGGCCCAGGTCGACGATGCAGACCCCGACCGGCCCCTGCGTCGCGGCACGCAGAGCCAGGGCACCGGTCACGCACCACGTGACCTCGTGCCCCTGCTCCTCGAGTCCCGCGGCCAGGATCCGGCCGATGATCTCGTCGTCCTCCACCACCAGCGCCCCTGGCATGCCCCAAGGCTACGATCGGCGCCGTCGCGGTCAACACCCAGATCAGGGGCCGCGCCCAGGAGGCCCGGTGCGGCGGCGGCTGGTGGTCAGCTCCCTCGTCACGACGTTCGTCGCGATCGTGCTCTTCGCCGCGCCGCTCGCGGTCGTCATCCACGTCGTCCTGCTGCGCGACGCCGACGCCGGGCTCGAGCGGGCCGCGCTGCGCCTGGCGGGTGCCCTGGACCCGGCCGGCCTCGCGGGCTCGGCCCGGGCGGCCGTCGCCCGCGACGTGGCGGGCCGCAGCGCCGGGGTGCGCCTGGCGGTCTACGGCCCCGACGGCCGGCTCGTCGCCGGGGAGGGACCGGCCACGACGCCGCTGCTCTCCCTCGACGACCCCTGGCCGCGGCAGTCGGACGCCGCCGGCTCCCGGGTCGTCGAGATCCCCGTCGAGGAGCGGGGTGTCGTCGTCGCGCTGGTGCGGGCCGCCGAGCCCACGACGGCGGTGCGGGTCCGGACCGTGCAGTCGGTCCTCGGGCTGGCCGCGCTCGGCCTGCTCGTGCTCGGGCTGACCGCCCTGGTCGCCCGCCGGCTGTCGGTCCGGGTGTCGGCGCCCATCCAGGACCTCACCACGGCGACCCGGGCCCTCGCCGAGGGGGTCTTCGCCGTCGACGTCCGCCGCACCGGCATCCCCGAGCTCGACGAGGCCGCCGCGGCGCTGACGGCGACCGGGGAGCGGCTCGGCACCCTGCTCGAGCGGGAGGCAGGCTTCGCGGACGACGCGACGCACCAGCTGCGCACGCCGCTCACCGGGCTGCGCCTCGCGGTCGAGGCGGCGCTGGCCGGGCCGGACCGCGCGCTGCGCGCCGGGCTCGGGACTGTCTCGGAGGCGACCGACCGGCTCGTCGTCGTCGTCGACGACCTCGTCTCGCTGCGCCGGCCGGCCGGTTCCCGGACCGGCGACCCGCAGGCCCGGCCGCTCGCCCCGGAGGCGCTCGGCCGGATGGCGGGGTCGCGCTGGGCGGCCGCGTACGCCCGCGCCGACCGCCCGCTCGACGTCCTGGTCGCCGCCCGCTCGGCCGGCACGACCGCGGCCGAGGCCGCCGTCCGGCAGGCGCTGGACGCCCTGCTCGACAACGCGTTGACCCACGGCAGGGGAGCCGTCACGGTCACGGTCCGGGACGCCCACGGGGCGGTCGCGGTCGACGTCGCGGACGAGGGCGACACGGCGCGGCTGCCGAGCGCGGAGCTGTTCCGGCGCGGGGTGACGACGGCCGGCGGCCGGGGGATCGGCCTCGCGCTCGCGCGCTCGCTCGTCGCCGCGGAGGGCGGCCGGCTCGAGCTCACCTCCCGTGAGCCGACACGGTTCACGCTGCTCCTGCCGGGCGCCACGGCCCCTGACAGCCCTGCCCCGACCGGCGAACCGGCTTAGCGAGGGCTTAGCCGGGCCCCCCCAACCCGCGGCTGCCGAGGGGGCCCGCCACCTGCTGATGATCGTCCTCGCGGGTCCTGCCGGGTGCGACGGCTGGACCGGCCAGGGGCGGCCCGGCACGGTGCGCGCCCCGCAGACGAAGACAGGCCGACAGGCCTAGGGGCGAAGGAGTACGACCCGTGAGCATCGACGATGACGTGCGCCGTGACGGCGCCGTGACCCACCCGGAGCCGGTGACGGCACCCGACGCCGCAGCGGCGCGACCGCAGCACCGCGGGCTCTCCCGCCGGACCGCGCTGCGGCTCGGCGCCGCCGGGACGGCGGCGGCCGGGGTCGCCGCGGCCCGCGTGGTCGCGGTGCCCGCGCTCGCCACGAAGGGCCAGCTCTCGCCGCAGGGCCTCGTGGGCGCGGCGTCCGTGGCCTTCTCCGACGCGGTCTACCTCGAGGCCTTCCCGACGAGCCCGCTCATCGTGTCGCCGTTCTCCGACGCGCTGCCGATCCCGCCGGCGCTGCGCCCGGTGCCGCAGTCCGAGTACAGCGCCTGGCCGAGCCCTCCCGGTCCCGGCACCGGCCAGCAGAACTCGCTGGGCAACCAGGCCCACCAGCTGTGGCCGGGCAAGGTCGGCTACCCCGACCCAATCGTCTACAAGATCGACGTCCTCGTCAGCCAGCACGCGTTCACGACGTCGAAGGTGCTGCCGATCGACGCCTTCGGCAAGCCGACGACCTCGTTCGACGAACGGGGCAACCCGGTGGCCGCGGGGACGGTCCGTGACCTCCCGCTGAGCACGATCTACGGCTTCAACGGGACCTTCCCGGGGCCGCGCATCAATGCCGAGTACGGCAGGCCGGCCCTCGTGCGGTTCGAGAACCGGCTCCACGAGAACCCGCTCGGGCTCGACCGGCAGGACTTCGGGGCGCCCGACTGGTCGTTCCTCACCCACCTGCACAACGCGCACACCGCTCCCGAGAGCGACGGCAACCCGCACTACTCCATGCGGTACGGGCCCAAGCACCACGGCTACCTGCCGCAGATGTGGGTCGACAACCTGTACCTCAACTGGCCGGCGGGCGGTGACGACCGGGAGAAGCAGAGCTTCTTCTGGTTCCACGACCACCGGATGGACCACACCGGCTCGAACGTCTACAAGGGCATGGTCGGCCTCTACCCGATCTACGACCCCAAGACCGGCTACCAGGGCCTGTCCGGCATGTACGACGGCGGCGACGAGCGCCAGGGCCTGCGGCTGCCCGGCGTGCGCCGCGACAACGGTGACGGCTCGTTCGACGTCAAGTACGACATCCCGCTGGCGTTCTACGACCTGCGGCTCGACGACGGCGTGACGACGCACAAGGACATCCACGACAGCCAGGGCGAGTTCCCGCTCGCGGGCAACCCGCGCACGCACCCGGAGTGGTGGGGCAAGAGCTTCTTCAAGCACTTCCCGAACCACGGCTTCGTCGGCGACATCTTCACCGTCAACGGCACCGCCTACCCGGTGCTGCGGGTCAAGCGCCGCAAGTACCGGCTGCGCTTCCTCGACGCATCGATCGCCCGGATCTACGAGTTCAAGCTCATGACGTCGTCCAAGGGCCCGGTCGCGGCCCGGGACCTCGGGCTGACGGGTGAGGACCTGCAGGGCCAGTACCGGATCCCGGACGGCCAGCAGTGCATGAAGTTCACCCAGATCGCCTCCGACGGCGGCCTGCTCCCCAAGCCGATCGTCCGCGACTCCTTCGAGCTGTGGCCCGCGAAGCGCCGCGAGGTCGTCGTCGACTTCACCAGGTACCAGGACGGCACCCCGACCACGCCGGGCGACGTCATCTACCTGACGAACGTCATGAAGATGGGCGACGGCCGGATGTGGGACAGCTCGACCCGGTTCTCCGCCGACCCGAGCTACAAGATCCCGATGATCAAGATCATCATCGAGGAAGCCGTCGTCGACAACAGCAAGATCCCGACGAAGATGCGCCCGCTCACGCCGATCCCGAGCAACTGGAAGACGCTGCTGGACAACCGGCACGTCTTCGAGGTGCAGCGCGGCGGGGCCGGCGGCGAGATCGAGTGGCTCATCAACGGCCAGCCGTTCGAGCCGAACCAGGTCGCGACGAGCATGAAGAACCCGGCCGGGAAGAGCCCGCTTGCCCAGCAGAAGAAGGGCTCCTTCAACCTCTGGGAGATCCGCAACGGGGGCGGCGGCTGGGTGCACCCGTTCCACCTCCACATGGAGGAGCACCGCACGGTCATGCGCAACGGCAAGGACGTCACCGCCGGCAAGGACGCCGGGCACCCCGACGACCTCTCGCGCGAGGACCTCGCGGCACTCGACCCCAGCGAGTCGGTGATCCTCTACCGCGGGTTCCGGGACTTCACCGGTCCCTACGTGGCGCACTGCCACAACCTCGCGCACGAGGACCACGCGATGATGTTCGGCTGGGAGATCACCTGATGCCGCCCGACGTCGCCGGCCGCGCACGGCAGGGCCGCCCGGTCGGGCCGGTCCTGCTCGTGCAGGCCCTCGTCGTCGGCGCCGTCCTGGCCACCGCCAACGGGTTCGTCGCCGCGGCCCTGCGCGGCGCGGTCGGCGTCGTCGGGCGCGAGCACGACCTGCTCGTCGACTGGGTGGTCGGCGCCGTCGTCCTGCTGCCCGTCTACGCCGGACTGACCCTCGCGGTCCTCCGCGCCGTGGCGGACCGACGGGCCGCGCCGGGGTGGTCGCGGACGTTCGCCGCGGCCGGGCTGCTCGTGTTCGGCGCGGGGGTCGTGGCCACCCTGCAGCTCGGGGCGGAGGCGGTGCTCGACGTCCGGGCCCAGGACCGCGAGCTGGCGTCGTCGTCCGCGCACTTCCACGCGGCGCAGGACCCGGCGCTCGTCGCCGGCGGCTCGGCGTCCTGCGACCGGCGCTGCGTGGCCCGCGGCGAGACGGTACGGGCGCATGTCCGCGCCGCGGGGGCCGCCGTCCCCGTGCTCGTCGCCACCGACCTGGTCCTCGTCGCCTGGCTGGTGTGCGCGGCCGGCGGCGAGGTGGCGTTCCCTCGCCCGGGGGAACGCCGTCACGAGGCCCCCGACCTCGTGGCACCGGTGCACCGGACCACCTGAGGGTGCCCCGCCCCCAGGTGGTCCGGTGCCGTCCGGTGGCCGGTCGGCTCGTCGCAGGAGCCGACCGGTCAGAGGTACAGGCCGACCCCCTCGGCCGGGGCACCGCCGACGGTGACCGGCGGGCCCTCGCCGCGGGCGGCGGCGGCGACCGCGAAGAGCTCGGCGAGCGTCGCGCCGCCCGGCGGCACCGGGGCGTCCGCACCGCGCGCGGCGAGCCAGGCGGCGCACTCGGCCGGGGACAGCCGGCCGACCTCGACCTGGGCCAGGCAGCGGCCCGGCCGCATGACCGCGGGATGCAGGGCGGAGAGCCGCTCGTTCGTCGTCAGCGCGACGAGCACCTGGGTGCCCTGGCCGAGCATCCCGTCGGTGAGGTTGAGCAGCCGGGAGAGGGCCTGGCCGGCGGAGGCCTTCGCCCCCTCGCGGACGAGCTCGTCGCAGTCCTCGAGCACGAGCAGCCGCCAGCGCGAGCGGCCGTCCGCCGGCCGGTCCTCGTCGTCCACCTCGGGCTCGGCCGTCGTCACCTCGAGCAGGTACGAGGGCTCGGCGAAGAGCCGGTCCGGGTCGAGCACGCAGTCCGTCGAGCACCAGGGCCGCCAGGCCTGGGCCAGGCTGCGCAGCAGCGTCGTCTTGCCGGTCCCGGGCGGCCCGTGGAGCAGCAGCACGCGGCCGTTGAGGCCCTCCGGGGTGAGCCCGGCGAGCCGGGACGCCGCCGTCGCGACAGGGGCCGCGTAGTTCGGCGCGATGTCCGCCCAGGCGGGCGCCTCGATCGCCCGCGGCCGGTACCGGGCCCCGTGCGCGGTGAGGTGCCAGAAGCCGACGCTCACGTGCGTGTCGGCCGCCGCGGCCGGCTCGACGGCCCCCCGGGTCGCCGCCTCGAGCACGGTGCGCGCGAGGTCCTCGTCGACCGCCGTGACGGCGACCTCGGCGCGCCGGGTGCGCAGCCAGTGGGTGGAGCGCAGCGTCCAGCCGTCACCGACGACGAGCGCGCTGCGGGCGTTGTCCTCGACCGCGTGCCGGGCCCGGACGCCGTCCGGCGGCAGCAGGGCGGCGTCGGGCAGGACGTCCTCGAGCGTCGTGCTCCGGGCGAACGGCTGGCGTCCGCTGACGAACGGCTCGAGCGCGAGCAGGTCGACGACGTCCATCGCGCGGTCCGAGTCGTCGAGCGCGACCCCGGCGGGCATGGTCACGGCCGGCGGCGCGCCGTGGTCGCCGGCCCGGCTCGCGGCGAGCGTGTCGGGCAGGGCGATGCGCCGCGGCGGGAGCGGGACCTCCCTCGGCGTCTCGTCGGTCAGCATCCGCCCATGGTCGCGGCGGCCCGCCCGGGCGTGCACCGGCTTTTCGCCGCGGTCACCGGTTCGGCGGCATCGTCCGCGGGCGTCGCTCCCGGGTCAGGCCGGCCGCGGGTCGAGCTCGACGGCGCGCTCGCCCTGGTTCTGCCGCGTGATCCGCCAGCGCTGCGGGTCGTCGTACTCGACGTCCACGGTGAGCCGTCCGGTGGCGTGCTCGACCCGGACGAGGCAGCTCACCCAGGGCGGTCCGCCGTCGTGCGCCGCCATCGCCGTGCGCAGGTCGCGGACGACGTCCAGGGTCCTGGTGTCCCGCGGCGCGGCCGGTTCCGGCGGGCCGTCCGGGCCGTAGCTGAACCCGTTCATCCGCGTCGAGGCGTCGTCGACGGTCGCGACGAGGACGACGTGCGCCCAGCCCGGACCGTTCGTCACCTCGTCGTCCGCGACGAGCAGGCGGCCGAGCTCGAGCACGAGGGCGTCGCGGTCCATGGACGGCGAGGGTAGCCCGGCCCGGCCCCGGCGACCTGAGGGGATCGATAACCTTGGCCCCCCGTCGTCCCATTCGTGACGATGATGGCCTAGGGTCGTTGTTCGTCCGGGGTGCCTGAGACGGCGCCGCGTTTCCGCGCTTGGGGGCCGAGATGACGCCGAACGACGGCACGACCGGCGGCACGCCGGGGACCACCACGGGGAGCCCGTCGGACGGCGTGTGGCCCCCGCCCGAGTTCGACACCGGCGCCCCGCACTCGGCGCGGATGTACGACTACTGGCTCGGCGGCAAGGACAACTACCCCGCCGACCGCCAGCTCGCCGACATGTTCATCCAGCAGATCCCGTCGCTGCCGGCGATGGCGCGGGAGAACCGGGACTTCGTCGAGCGGGCGACCCGGTACCTCACGGCGGCCGGCGTCACGCAGTTCCTCGACATCGGCACCGGGATCCCCACGAGCCCCAACCTCCACGAGGTCGCGCAGTCCGTCGTCCCGACGGCGAAGGTCGCGTACGTGGACAACGACCCGATCGTCCTCGCGCACGCCCGGGCGATGCTGCTCAGCCGCCCGGAGGGGTCGGTGGCGTACGTCGACGCCGACGTCCGCAACGCCGCGGACCTGCTCGGCCACCCGGAGATCGCCCCGGTCCTCGACCTGGAGCAGCCGGTCGGGCTCATGCTCATCGCGCTGCTCATGCTCCTCGGCCCGGACGACGACCCGCAGGGGGCGGTCGCCGCGCTGCGGGACGCCCTGCCCTCGGGCAGCCACCTCGCTCTGACCCACCCGACGGGCGACTTCGACCCGGAGTCGATGGGCGCGGTCACGGCGTTCGCGACGGGCGGCGGCATGACGTTCGTGCCGCGCTCGCAGGCCGAGGTGGCGGAGTTCTTCGGCGACTGGGAGCTCGTCGAGCCGGGGATCGTCCCGGTCCGTGCGTGGCGTCCTACGGGTCCGGTCGACAACCCCCGGTCGGCGTACTACTGGGCCGGGGTGGCCCGCAAGCCCTGACCCCGGCCGCCGGCTACTCGAGGACCGTCGTCATGAACACGCTGTTCGGGTCCGGCACGTAGTCCGCGAACGGCGGGCACGGGACGAACCCGTGGGCGGCGTAGAGCGCCCGGGCGGGTGCGAAGAACGGCATCGAGCCGGTCTCCAGACTGAGCCGGGTGAACCCGCGCGACCGGGCCTGCTCGACGACGTGCCGCAGGAGCAGCGCGCCGTAGCCCTGCCGGCGCCGCTCCGGGTGGGTCCGCATCGACTTCACCTCGGCGTGCGTGGCGTCGAGCGCCTTGAGCGCGGCGCAGCCGACCACCTCGTCGCCGTCGAGCAGGGTCCAGAACACGACCTCCGGCCGGCGCAGGCCGTCGAGGTCGAGCGCGTGCTTGCTCTCCGGCGGGCTCGTCGCCCGCATCTGCTCGAGGTGCGCCTCGAGGAAGGCCGCGATCTGCGGCCCCCTGAGGTCGTCCACGACGATCCGTAGCGTGTCCTGCACCGAGCGTCCTCCCTCACACCCAGGCGGCGAAGTCCGCCTTGCGAATCATGCAGTGGATCCCCTTCACCGTGTCCACCACCTGGCTGACCTCGAAGTCGGCGGCGGCCGAGAGGTACGCCATCGCTGTCGACCGGGTGAGGCCGAACCGCTCGGTGAGGAAGGTCAGCGCGTGGCGCACGCACTGCCGCATCGCCTCGTCGAGGTCGACGTCCATCCCGGTGGGGACCCAGTGCGTCGCGGTCTCGACGACCGGTGACGTGAGCGTCCCGACGGCGCGGGCGGCGTCGTCCCCGCTGAGCACCGTGAGCCGCAGGGTCGCGCGCAGCGAGGCCTCGACCGCGGTGAGCGCGACCTCGCCGTTGCCCTGCGCGTAGTGCGGGTCGCCGACGTAGAAAAGGCCGCCGTCGACCTGGACCGGCAGGTAGAGCGTGCTGCCCACCCGGGTCCACTTGATGTCGATGTTGCCGCCGTGGTCGCCGGGCGGCACCGAGTGGACCGCTTCCTCGGTCGCCGGCGCGACGCCCATGACGCCGAGGAACGGGTCCAGCGGGAACGTCGCGCGCCGCCCGTCCGGCGCGGCGACCGAGCTGACGAGCCGGCCGCCCACGACCGAGACCGGGCAGAACTCGAACACCGCCGGGACGCCGTCCTCGGGGAGCTCGCCGGGCAGGGCGCCGAGCCCGTGCCGGCTGCTCACGAACCCGTACGGCTGGCGGGGCACGAGGTCGAGGACGTCGACCCGCAGGACGTCGCCCGGCCGGGCCCCGGCCACGGCGACCGGTCCGGTGACGACGTGCGGGCCGTCGTCCGGGCCGTTCGGCAGGCCGCTCGCGGCGATCTCGACGGCGTCGGCCAGGACGTCGCCCGCCGCGACGCCGAACCCGGCGAGGAAGGCGACCGGGTCACGGCCCTGGTCGGCCATGATCCCCTCGTGGCTCAGGGCCTCGAACGTCACCGTCGCCCCGGAGGCGACCGAGAGCACGGGCGCGGACGCGGCGTTCGGCAGCCGGCCCCACGACACCGTGCCCGGGGTGGAGAGCAGCAGGTGCTCGCCGTGGAGGGTCCCGCTGCCGGGCTGGAGGACGGGCACCGTCATGCCGGCACCCCGGCGGCGGACGCCGGCAGGCCCACGACGAGGTCGATCTCGACGTCGGCGCCGACCGCGAGGCCCGTCGTCCCGACGCACGTGCGGCTGGGCAGCGGCCCCGTGAACCAGGTGCGGTAGAGCGCGTTGAAGGCGTCGAAGTCGCCGAAGTCGGTGAGGTAGACGCGCACCATGAGGGCGTCGTCGAGCGTCGCCCCGAAGGGCGCGAGGCAGGCGGCGAGGTTCGCGCGGACCTGCTCCGCCTGCGCGAGGACGCCGCCGGGCACGAGCGCGCCCGTTGCCGGGTCGGTCGGCATCTGCCCGGTGACGAAGAGCATCGACCCCCACCGGGTCGCGTGCGAGAAGGGTCCGACCGCCGGGGGCACCCCCTGCTCGGGAGTGAACGTGAACGACTGCTTGGACGGCGCCTGCTCGGGCATCGGACCTCCGGGTCGTGCGCCCCGGTGGTCCGGTGCCGCACGGGGCGAAGGCTAGGGGTGCCGGACCGGGCCGGCACAGACCGCGCGCCCGGTCCTCACGAGTTCTTTACCGCGCCGAAACATGCTGTGCGACAGCGGGATCCGCGTACCGGTCGATCGACAGGTACGGACCGTGCCCGTCAGTCGGCGGCGGTCCCGCCGGTCGCGAGCAGCAACCGCACCTCGTGCAGCGCCGCGGTGACCGTGATCTCCCGGACCTGCTCGCGGTCGCCCGGCAGGTGCAGCGTGCGGGCGCGCCGTCCGGTCGGCCCGGCGACGGCGACGTGCACCGTCCCCACCGGTCGCTCCGGGGTGCCGCCACCCGGCCCGGCCACGCCGGTGACGCCGATCCCGACGTCGGCGCCGAAGGCGGCCCGCGCGCCGTCCGCCATGGCGTCGGCGACCTGCGGGCTCACGGCGCCGTGCTCCGCGACGAGGGCCGCGGGCACACCGAGCAGTGCGGTCTTCGCGGTGTTCGCGTACGCCGCGACGCTGCCGAGGACGTACGCCGAGGAGCCGCTGCGGGCGGTGAGGCGGCCGCCGAGCAGGCCGCCGGTGCACGACTCGGCCGCGGCGACGGTCCACCCCCGGGCGACGAGCGCGGCACCGACGACGTCGTCGACCGTGGAGCCGTCGGTGGAGAAGACGGTCCGCGGGAAGTCGGTGAGCAGCGTGCTGCGGAGCACCTCGAGCCGGTCCGCGGCGGCGGGCGCGTAGCGGGTGACGACCTCGAGCTCGCCGCCGCGCAGGCAGGTGCTCACGTCGAGCCCGCCGAGCCGGTCCTCGACGCGCCGCAGCGACTGCGCGAGGTCGGCCTCGAGCGTGCCCCACAGGCGCACGGTGTCCTCGAGGAGGGCCGGCGCCCCGGCGAGGACGGCGCGCACGGCCGGCGCCGCGACGGCGTCCGGCCACATCCCGCGCAGCTCGGACGGCGGCCCGGGCAGGACGACGACCGGCGGGCCGGTGCGCCCGTCCGCCGGGGGGACGACGAGGCCGGGGGCGGTGCCCACCGGCGGCAGGACGTGTGCGCCGACGGGCACGGTGGCCTGCTTGCGGGTGCCGGCGTCGACCGCCGCCGGGTCGGCGGTCCAGCCGCGGCGGCGCATGAGCTCCTCGACCACGGCCCGCACGACCTTGTAGGTCTCCTCGTGGAGCTCGGACGGACGGCCCTGCACGTCACCGACGACGCGGGCGGTGAGGTCGTCCGCCGTCGGGCCGAGGCCGCCGCTCGTGACGACGAGGTCGTGGTCGGCCATGAGGTGGCGCAGCGCCGCCTCGAGGTCGTCGGGGCGGTCGCCGACGACGACGATCCGGCCGACGTCGGCACCGAGCCCGCGCAGCTGCTCGGCGAGCCAGGGACCGTTGCGGTCCGTGACCCGGCCGGTGAGCACCTCGGTACCCGTCACGACGACGCCTGCACGCACGGTCATGGGCCGTACCGTACGGCCCGGCCCGGGGCCGCCGCGCGTCGGCCGGTGGGTCTCAGTGCCCTCTGAGCCAGGGCCGCAGCAGCCGGGAGAGCCACGGCACGCCGCCCCACACCATCCACGGGACGATGACGACGGTCGACAGCAGGATCCGGGCCGGGAGCGGCCAGGCCGTCAGGTGCGGCGTCACGAGCCAGTTGAGCAGCAACGACGCGGGGAACAGCGCGAGCGCGATGACGAGCGCGGTCTTCCACCGCGGCGGCGCCGGGGTCCCGGCCGGCTCCCCGACCGCCCGGAAGAGGCTCTCGAAGCCGCTCACCGAATGCGCCTGGCTCGGCCCGGCGACGAGCGCGGCCGAGCGGGCGAGCCAGTCCCGGCGCACCTCGCTGTGCTCCCAGTCCGACAGGCTGTGGGCGTCCGTGAAGCTGAAGGCGATGACGAGGTCGTCCCGGTCGGGCGGCGAGGCCGGGTAGACCTGGGCGCCGAGGTGCCCCGGGAACCCGCTCGCGGCAGCGACGATCCCGCGGGCCCAGCGCTCGAGGTCGGCCTCCCGCCCGGGCGCCGGGCGCCGGGACACGACGACCGAGACAGGCAGGTGCACGCCGTCGTCGTGTGCGTCGTCGTGCACGCCGTCCGTCGTCCCGGGGTCCGCAGTCATGGTCCTGATGCTAGGAGCGCATCGTCCGGCTGCCTGCGGACGTTCCGCAGGGGGCCGGTAGGCCGTCGTCCCGTGCCTGGTCGCCGGCGCTCGTCCTCTGGCGGGTGCAGCACGCGTCCGGGCGTCCTCTGGCGGGTCGTCCACGTATCGAGCGTCGTCCTCTGGCGGGTCGCGCTCGCAACGTCGCACGTCCTCTGGTGTCTAGTGCACGCAACGCGTCCTCTGGTGTCGAAAGCACCTCTCCCGTGCGTTGTGGAGTGCTTCTCGCACCAGAGGACGACGTTGCGTGCACGAGACACCAGAGGACGACGCGCGAGAGGTTCGTATGCCGCCAGAGGACGCCACCCGATACGTGCGCGACCCGCCAGAGGACGTCACCCGATACGTGCACGGCCCGCCAGAGCACGCGTGACGAGTGCACGACCCGCCAGAGGACGTGCAGCCCGCGCACTCGCCCGGCGCGCGAGGCGGCTACCCGAGCAGGTGCTCCAGGAACCAGTCCCGCTGGACGGCGCTGGACCGGGTGAACGCGTCACCGACGTACGCGTCGAAGTGGCCGCCCGGCAGCACGAGCAGCTTCTTCGGCTCGCGGGCCCGCTCGTAGGCCGCGGTCGTCAGGTCGGCGACGGTGAGGTGGTCGCCGGCCGCGACGACGAGCAGGAGCGGGGTCGGGCTGATCTTGTCGATGTAGTCGCCGGGCTCGTACTCGGTGAACAGCTCGACGGACCTCAGCGTCACCTCGTTCCTCCACGTCTTCGCGCGGTCGAGGATCGGCCCGAGGAAGAAGTCGTGCGTGTCAGCCGTCGGCAGCGCGCTGGGCTCGGCCGGGTCGTCCTCGTAGGCGACCTTGATCGTCGCCGGGGCGCCACCGGCGTAGCGGGACACCCGGTCGGCGTCGAACATCGCGCGCAGCCCCGCGAAGTGGTCGGCCCGGATGAGCCGCCGGGCGTTCTCCAGGCCGCTGATGAGCGGGACCTGGGCCACGACGCAGCGCACCCGCCGGTCGATCGCGGCGACGACGAGCACGTGCGCCCCGCTGTAGCTCGAGCCCCAGATCCCGACCCGCGCCGGGTCGATGCCGGGCAGCGCCGAGCCCCACGTGATCGCGTCCCGGTAGTCGCGGACCTGCTGCCACGGGTCGATCTCGCCGCGCGGCCCGCCCTCGCTCTCGCCGAGGTTGCGGTTGTCGTAGACGAGCACCGACAGGCCCGCGGCGACGAAGACGTCCGCGAAGTCGTCGAGGTACATCTCCTTCGTCGCGGAGAACCCGTGCGCCATGACGACGAGCGGCGTCCCGTCGCCGTCGCCGTCGCCGCCGTCCGGGCGGTAGAGCCAGCCCCGCAGCGTCGTGCCGTCCTCGGTGCGGAACCCGACGTCCTCGCGCATCGTGTCGCTCCTTCGCGATGGGCGCGGCTCCGTCGCCGGGCCCGGTGCCCGCCATGCTGCGCGCCGCGGGCGCCTGCGGTCCGGCGCCGCGTGCACGCTTGCCCGGCGTTGCGTGCAGGACCGGTGCCGGCAGGGCGTGGACACCGCGCCCGCCGGGTACGGATACTCGAAGGGCCGCGCCGCGGGCCGGACCACCTCGCGCCGTGCCGCGGCGCCGCACCACCTCGCGCCGTGCACGAGGAGGGACGACGTGACCGCTCCGACCGACTCCGGCGTCCGGTCCTGGGCCGTCGCCGACCTGCCGCCCGGCGACCGGCTCGAGGGCTGGGCGGAGGCGATCTGCACGACGCACCTGCCCTGGGCGCTGGACGGCCGCGGCGGCACGCTGCTCCCGGACGCTGTCGTGACCCGGCGGATGCTCGGGCCGGTCGCCCTCGTCGACTGCGTGGCCGGGGCCGGGGCGGGCGGCCGGACGGCGCGGCACGCCGCGGCGACCGACGGCGAGTACGTCGGGGTGCTCGTCGTACGGGAGGGCGTGGAGCATCTCGAGATCGACGGGGAGCGGTTCGTCGCCCGGGCCGGGGACGTCGTCGTCTGGGACAGCCGGGTGCCGACCCGGTTCCGGATCCCCGAGCGGCTCGTCAAGCGCACCCTGCTCGTGCCGCGGGCGCGGTTGCCGCAGGTCGCGGAGCGCTCCGGGCAGGCCTGCGCCCGGGGACTGCTGCCGCGGACCGCGGCCACCGCCCTGCTCGTCGACTACCTCGCCGCCGTCGTCGGCCGGTGCGCCGCCGACGACCCGCTGCCACCGGCCGCGGCACTCGCCGCGGGGAGCGCCGCCGTGGACCTGCTCGCCGCCGTCCTCGACGACGACGGCCCCGGTGCCGACGGACCGGCCTGGCACGACGCGGCCTGGCAGGTCGCCCGGGCCTACGTCGAGGAGCACCTGCACGACCCCGCCCTCGACCCGCGTGCCGTCGCCGCCGCGACCTCGTTGTCGCTGCGCGCGCTGTACGTGCTCTTCGAGCGGCACGGCGAGACCGTCGTCGGGCACGTCCGGCGGCGCCGCCTCGAGCGGGCGCACGCGGACCTGCTGCGCCTCGGGCCGCGGACGACGGTCGCCGCGGTCGCGGCCCGCTGGGGGTTCGCCGACGCGGGGACGTTCACCCGCGCGTACCGCCGCGCGTACGGCGTCCCACCGAGCCGCACCCTGCGCGAGGGCTAGAGCAGCGCCGGCCGCTCGGTGGCCGGGGCCTGCGTCGCGGCGAGGTCGCGGACGTTCTTCTGGACGGCGACGGACGCGTAGACCGCGAGCGTGAAGGCCATCGCGTAGAAGCCCTTCTCGCTGCGGGCCAGGGCCGCGTTCCACAGCCCGACGGTGAGCAGGACGACGGCCGCGCCGGCGCCGAGCCAGCACAGCCCGTGGTAGATCGCCGAGACCGCGACACCCTCGAGCCGGTCCCGGACCGACTTCTGGAGCGAGACCGCGGCGAACAGCGCGAAGAGCAGGACGGTGAGGTAGAACCCCTTCTCGCTCATCGTCATCCGTGCGTTCCACAGCCCGACGAGGTAGCCGAGGCAGCCGGTGAGCAGGGCGAGCCACGACACCCCGACGAAGGCCGCGCTCGGTCGCAGACCGTCCGGCGGCGCCGCCGGGCCGGTGACGGGCGGGGTCGTCGGTGCGGGGAAGGTGGGCAGCGGGACGCGGGACTCGGGCACGGGGGCCTCCGGGAGGGCGGTGCGGTGGTCGTCACCGCGACGTCGCCGACGCTAGGCGGCCGGGCACCGGGCGGGCCTGAGTAGCCCTCGTCATCCCGGGGCGGGCGTGGCCCGGCAGCGCCCGGCCTGGGAGAGTCGTCGGCATGGATCCCGCCGCTGCCGACGCGCCGACCGACGGGGACGGCGGGCTGCCGCCGGGCCGGCCGGTCGGCTGGACCGGCGAGGCGCTGCGGCTGCTCGACCAGACCCTGCTCCCCGGCCGCGTCGTCCACGTCGACGTCACCGACGTCGACACCCTCGTCGACGCGGTCCGGCGGCTCGTCGTCCGGGGTGCCCCGGCCCTCGGCGCGGTCGGTGCGCTCGGGGTCGTCGTCGCGATGCGGCAGGCCCGCCGCGAGGGCTGGGACGCCGTCCGGCTGGCCGCCGAGGTGCACCGGGTCCGTACGGCCCGGCCGACGGCGGTCAACCTGGCCTGGGCGGTCGACCTCGTCGAGCCGCTCGTCCCGCAGGGCGAGGCCGCCGTCCTCGCCGCCGCGCAGCGGATCGTCACCGAGGACGGCGCCGCGAACCACGCGATCGGCCGGCTCGGCGCGGACTGGCTCCTGGAGCGCGTCGCCCGCCGCCCGCTGCGGGTCCTCACGCACTGCAACGCCGGGTTCCTCGCGACGACCCAGTGGGGGACCGCGCTCGGCGTCGTCCGCGAGCTGCACCGCCGGGGCGTCCTCGAGCAGGTCTACGTCGACGAGACGCGGCCGCTGCTCCAGGGCGCCCGGCTCACCGCGTGGGAGCTCGCCAGGGACGGCATCGCGCACGTCGTCCAGGCCGACTCGGCCGCGGCCGGGACGATCCTCGGCGGGCTCGTCGACGTCGCGGTCGTCGGTGCGGACCGGGTCGCGGCGAACGGCGACGTCGCGAACAAGGTCGGCACGCTCGGGGTCGCGCTCGCCTGCCGGGAGGCCGGGATCCCGTTCGTCGTCGCGGCCCCGGAGTCGACCCTCGACCTCGCGACGGCCGGCGGGGAGGCCATCGAGATCGAGCTGCGCGACGGCGACGAGGTGCTCGTGCACGCGGGGGTGCGGACCGCCCCCGCCGGGACCCGCGGGCACAATCCCGCCTTCGACGTCACGCCGGCCCGGTTCGTCACCGCGCTCGTCACCCAGACCCGGGTCCTCGAGGTCTCCGCGGGGCGGCTGCCCGGGGACAGCACGAACGACGGGACGGCATGAACGGGGACGGCGTGAACGGGGACGGCGTGAACGGGGACCGCGGCAGGCTGCCGCGCGGGACGACGGCGCTGCGCACGCAGATCGCGACGGTGTGCCGCGGCCTCGCCGAGCAGGGCGTCGTCCCGGGGACCGCGGGCAACGTCTCCGCCCGCGACGGGGACCTCGTGGCCGTCACGGCGACCGGCGTGGTCCTGCGCACCGCGACCCCGGACGACGTGACGGTGGTGGACCTCGACGGGACGGTCGTCGACGGCGCGCTCGAGCCGACGTCGGAGCTCGCGCTGCACCTCGCGGTCTACGCGCGGACCCCGGCGCGTGCCGTCGTCCACACCCACGCGCCCGCGTCGACGGCGGCCGGGCTGCTCGTCGACGAGCTTCCGGCCGTGCACTACGCGACCCTGCAGCTCGGCGGCCCGGTCCGGGTGGCCCCGTTCGCGCCGTTCGGGACGCCCGAGCTCGCCGCGGTCGTCGTCGAGGCGCTGCGCGACCGGCGGGGCGCGCTCATGGCGAACCACGGCGCGGTGACCTGGGGCGCCGACCTCGCGGAGGCCGCGACGCTCGCCGAGGTCCTCGAGTGGACGTGCGACGTGTGGCTGCGGGCGGCCGCGGCCGGGACGCCCCGCGAGCTGTCCGCCGCCGACCTCGCCGCCGTCGCGACCCAGATGACCCGGCGCGGGTACGGGCGGCCGCGGCCGGCGGGGGAGCGGCCGGCCTGACCGGCGGGCCCGACCGGCCGGCCCGCTCCCGTCGTGGCCGTCAGCCTCCGTACTCGAAGTGCCAGGCCTCCGGTTTCGAGCCGCCCCGCTGCGCCCACGCGGGGTGGAACCAGCCGTAGAGCGGGGCGTGGACGAGCATCCAGCGGTGCTCGGCGGTGCCGAAGCTCTCGATGCCGCCGCACAGGTCGAGCGCCGTGCCCCAGCCGTGGTTGCTCGTGCCGGGGCGGGCGGCCAGCCGCGGCTTGGTCATCGAGAGGGTCACCTGGACCGACAGCGGGCGGTAGGAGTCGGTGATGCAGGGGGCCGAGCCGAACTGCCGGGAGTAGGCGCGGGCCAGCTGCTCGAACCCGTGCGCGGCGTCCGCCCGCAGGTGCTCCCGCGGAGCGAAGGACAGCGGGCAGAGGGCGTCGAGCGGGATGCCCCCGTTCGGGTAGGCGGCGGCGGGGCCGCCCGGACACCGGCCGACGGGGCCGAGCGCGGGCGGGCGTCCGCCGCCTACCC
>NZ_MWLN01000164.1 GCF_002198655.1 Kineosporia sp. A_224 | reverse complement strand
CGTCGTCCTGCCCGAGTCCGGCGGCCGCCGCGAGGATGCCGAACGCCGGCCGGCCGGGGTCGGCCTCCGCGGGCACCCCCTGGTCGCCGGCCTCGCCGAAGCGGCCGACGAGGAGCCGGCCGCCCGGGCCGCCGGCCCCGACGCCCGACGTCGGCGCCGGCTCGAGGTTCTCGGTGTCGGTCGACCCGTCGTCGCTCGCGCGCTTGCCGCGGCCGATCCGGCGCAGCCGTTCCGGCGTCCCCGGCAGCACCCGGAACAGCGGCCACGCGATCGCCCACGTCGCGGCGCAGACGACGAGCCCGACGCCGACGGTGACCCACGTGTTCATCGCCGTCGCCGAGGCGAGGAGCTGGCCGTACGCGAGCCGGGCGCCGGCGGCGACGACGGACAGCCCGACGCCCGCGACGAGCGCGCCGACGAGCATCCCGATGGCGCGCAGCGCGTACCGCGGCCGGAACAACGCGACGAGCGCGATCGCCGACCACAGGCCCAGGACGAGCCGCACGAGGGTCAGCGCGTACGCCGTCGCGAAGGCCGCGACGGTCTGGAAGCTCGCGGCCCACGTCCACGTGAGCCAGCCGAGCGTCGCGTAGAACAGGCGCGCGCCGTTGTGCTTGCCGGCGAGGTAGCCGTAGGCCCGCTCGTCGTTGGCCTTGATCTGGCCCGCGAGCTGGTCGTAGGCCTCCTTGTCGGCGTCGGCGAGCTTGCCGAGCGCGTCGGAGTCGCGGCCCGCCGCGGCGGCCTCCGAGGTGCTGATCGCGCTCGCGGCGAAGAGCGCGTCGCCGTACTGGTCGGCGGTCGACTCGTTGGGCCCGAAGGTGCCGCTGCGCCAGGTCCGCACGACGATGTTCGAGCGCAGGCTCTCGCCGATCTGCTGCCCGGCGTCGGTCGAGGCGGTCGTCCCGGGCGTCGCGGCGGTGTTCGCCCACGAGACGACGGTGAGGACGGCGTTGTCGACCGTCGGGCCGAGGGTGGCGTTCCACGTCGAGACGGTGACGACGGACATCCCGAGCGCGAGCACGAGGGTCGCGGCCTGCGCGTGGTGGCGCGGCGAGCGCCGGTCCGCGGTCCACACGAGCGCGGCGCCGAGCATGAGCGCGACGATCCAGAAGCCGGGGCGGGCGAAGCCCTCGCCGATCCCGGAGTCGAGCGTCTTCGCGAGCTGGTCCACCGGGTCGTACGTCGCCGGGTCGTAGGCGTAGCGGGACGCCCCGGTCGTCGCGGCGTTGGCCCACACGAGGGTCGACAGCGACGCCCGCGCGAGGGTGCCCGTGAGCCGGTCGTCGAGGCTGATCGTCGCGCTGCAGCCCGGTTCGTAGTCGGGCCAGCTGAACCCGGCCCAGCCGTAGCTCGCCAGGGTGTTCGGCGGCGTGGACGACGTGGGGGCGGTGCCGGGGGCGACCTTCGGCGGGCGCGCGGACGAGGGGTCGAAGAAGGCGCCCGCGACCTCGCCGGGGGCCATCGCCTGCGGGGCGCTCGTGCCGTCGAGGCCGGGGATGCAGTCGACGATCGCCGACCGCCCGGACGACGCCGCGGCACCCGCCTCGGGGCGGGCCTGGGCCTGCCCGGGCAGGGCGAGGCTCACACCCCCGAGGGCCACGGCGAGGAGGACGGCGGCGGTGGTGCGCCGCGCCGTCCGGCGGACGTTCACGCGACGCTCGCTCGCGTCTGGCCGGGGACCGGGCCGGGCGAGCCGTCGTCCTCGCCGTCGCGCTCGACGCCGGTGACGTCGATCGTGCGGCCCTTGGACGGCGGGTTGGTGAGCAGGAGGCGGTGCACGTGCGGGCGGTACTCGCCGTCGAAGGCGACGGTCTGGGTGTTGCCCGAGTGGTCGGTGACGAGGAACTCACCGACGTCGAGGCGCAGCAGGACCGGCGCGTACATCTGGGGCAGGCCGGCGATCCGCAGCGCGGACTGCGCGGCCTCGCCGGTCGAGAGGTTGCCGATGAACGTCGTCCCGACGAGGTTGCCGATCTCGGGGTCGATCTGCTCGATCTTCAACGGGTTCTGGACGGCGAGCAGCAGCGCGGTGTTCGACTTGCGGGTGTGCAGCGAGGCCCGGGCCGCGAGGCCCCGGATCGACTCGTCGCCCCCGATGTCACCGGCCTCCTCGAGGTTGATGAACTTCGGGGTCTGCCCGGAGCCGTACATCATCCGCGTGAGGTACCAGGACGCCGCGCGGGTCATCCCGGCGGCGAACTGCTCGCCCTCGGTCCACTGCCGGCGCGGGACGCCGGGCGTCGGGATCGGCAGGTTGCGCGCGGTGATGATGATGCAGTCGCTGAGCATGTCGGTGGCGGTCTCCCGCCAGCCCTTGGGCGGCAGGACGAGCCGGCCACCGAGACCGGCGGCGGACTCGGTGATCATCCGGGCGAAGACCGTGCCGTCCTTGCCCTCGCGGCTCATCGCGTCGACGGCGGCCCACGGGTCGGTGTCGTAGTCGCCGCCGGCGGCGTTCACCCCGGCCCGGACGACGAGGCGCGCGTAGGGGTTGTCCTCGGAGACCTGCGCGGGCAGCCGGGACATGAACAGCTCGACGGCGAGGCTGCGGCGCTCCTCGCTCGCGGCCTGGACGGCCTGCTCGTACCGGGACTGCGCGGCGTCCGCGGCGATCCGGTGCGCGAGGTCGCCGTCCTCGCCCGCGGGGAACTCGGTCCGCGCGACCGTGAACTCACGCTCGTCCGGGTCCGGGATCTGCCGCCACGGGATGAACAGGCCGTTCGTCGCGTGCTGGAGGTCCATGTCGCGGACCTGGCCGTGCAGGTGCTCCAGGCGCAGCAGCTCGCGCATCTTGCCCGCGGGGTCGAGGGCGCCGCAGTGCTGGCCCTCGCGGACGGCGAGCTCGAAGGTCCCGGCCCCGACGTACGACTTGCCGGAGCCGAGCGTCGCGATGATGAGCTGCAGGCCGGAGCGGCCGTGCTCGGGGCCGTCCTGCGGGTGGAAGTGGAACGGCGTCGCCGCGGTCCGGGTGACGTAGCCGCGGTAGGGGCCCGCGGTGTCGCCGACCCGGGTCGCGACGCTCGGCCCGAACGTCGCCGCGAGCCCGCCGGGGATGGTCCGGACGAAGCCGGTCGGTGCGGCGGCCTCGCCGGGGACGAACTCGCGCAGCGTCTGCCACTGGCCGGCATGCGCGGCGAAGAGCGCGCCCTGGGCCGCGACGGCGGCCTTGACGAACGCGTCGCGGCGCTCGACCGCCTGCTCGAGGGAGTCGCCGAGGACGAGCGCGCGGGTCTGGCCGACGAGCCGGACCCGGGTGTCCGGGAACGGGCTCGTCCGCTCGTCCTCGACCCGGGCGGCGTGGTCCTTGAGGCGCAGCAGGCGGCGCTGCGGCTTCTTGCCCTGCTCGACGAGGTGGTCGATCTGGTCGTCGAGGTGCTCGCGGACCCGGGTCGCCTCCTTGCCGAGGTCGGCGCCGTCGACGACGTCCCACACCGCCGACCACTGGACGGGGTAGTCCAGGGTGCGGGTCCAGGCGAAGAGTGGGTGCCGGACGTCGTCGAGCGCGCGCTCCGGCGTCCTGGACAGGGTCGCGACGCTGGCCCAGACGGTCCGCTCGGCCCCGCCGCGGACGGCGCGGACCTGGACGGCGGGCGCGTACGGCTCGCACGTCGCGTGCACCGGGGCGGTGAACTCCTCGACGGTGTCGGGGTCCCAGCCGGCCGTCGCGGCGTCCAGGCTCTCCGGGGCGACCGGCATGCCGGGGGTGAGGCTGGAGTTCACGAGCCAGGCCAGCCCGCGGGCGCTCATCCGCATCCCGGACAGGCCCGGCCGGGAGACCGACGCGGAGACCCGGTCGAGGGTGCGGGCGACCTCGGCGAGGCGCTCGTCGAGCCCCCGGTAGCCTGCGGCCTCCTCGCCGTCCGGCTCCTGCCCCTTGCCCTTGCGGCCCCAGCGGCCGGAGCCGTTGCCTGAGCCGTTGCTGCCGGAGCCGTTCGGGCTGCTCGACCCGGCCTCGCCGCGGACCCCGAGCGGGATGCCGCTGGGGATCGTCGCGTCGGCGGGCAGGTTCGTCGCCGTGCGGCCGGCGGCGAGGAGCTTCTCGAGGTCCTGGCCGGTGAGCGGCCGGCGGGTCTCGATCCGCACGCCGAGGTAGGCGGCGGGGACCGTGAGGCCGAGGTCGCGGATGCGCTCCTGCATCGCGGTGACCATGTCCTCGAAGGACTCACCGGTGCGCGGGTCCGGCAGCCGGGTGGTCTCGGTGCGGCGCATGTACCACTTGGCCCACGTCGCGTACGCGTACGGGTGCTCGGTGATCCGCAGGTGGATCCGGTGCCCGACGAGGTCGGCCCAGCGGGCCGCGAGCTGGGCGCGGTGCGCCTCCCGCTCGGACGGGTCGGCGAAGTAGTGCCGGGTGGGGGAGAGGGCGAACCAGGCCCAGACGCCGGTCGGCTCGGCGAGCAGGTGCCCGCGGATCGCCCGTGCGGCCAGCGGCGCCGTCGTCTCGGCCGGCCGTGCCCGGCCGCCGCGGCGGAACAGGGGGCTCACCGCGCGTGCCTCACCGCTGTCGAGAACGGCTCGGAGCCGAGGAGGTCGAGGGGGGTGGAGGTCCGGACGACGACCGTCTCGTTCGGCTGGACCGGGCGCGGCGCGCTGAGCTCACCGCGCAGCACCCACTGGTGGTACGACAGGGGGCGCAACGCGTCGACGTGCCTGACCAGGCCGTCGACGAGGGCCCACGCGAGGAGCGGGAAGGCGACCATCGGGACGGCGCGCGACAGGAAGCTCCAGCCGAACGCGAGACCCCAGAGGACCCCGACGACCGACGCGGGCAGGACCGTCCGGGCGTAGATGACGACGTGCTCCATCGGGCGCGCCGGCCACCAGCTCTCCGCTCCCGCCGGGCCGTGCCACACGTACCGGAAGTCGTCGACCTCGTCGTCGACGCCGAGCATCGCCCTGGCTGGTGCCGCCGCGCCGCCCCCGGAGGCCGGCGCCGCGCTCACTGCCCGCCTTGGGACGAGCTCTGGCCGCCGCGCAGGATGATGTCCCGGACGCCCTCGAAGGCCGTCCAGATCGTCGCCCCGCCGAGGAAGACGACGATGATCGTCATCGCGATGGCGAGGTTGAGCCCCGTGTCGGCGTTGCGCCGCGGGGAGCTGCTGTCGGCCCGGGCCACGATCTTGACCGCGGAGATGCACGCGAGGATGCCGATGATCCAGAGGAACAGGCCGATGAGGCCGTCGGCGTTGATCCCTCCCGGACCCTGCGGCGTGGCGGCGTGCAGGGAGGTGGTCAGAAGGTGGTCCCGCATCTCCGGTCCCCTTATAGCGGATCGTTACGCACCGTCGTGGCGCCCGAGTGTGCCCTGGGCTGCTCGTTTGGGCCGAACGGGCGGCAGGGCGCACGTAGAGTAACCCAGAATGCAGCGTGCGGGCAGCGGTCCGTCAGGCCTCGGTCACGATTGTTTGCCCGGCTTCACGCTCAGATGGTGCGAATAGGGCACGCAAAGGGCCACGCGGCGTCCATCGCCACTCACGTCTCGTGATTCGCGACAATCCGTCCGGCGCGCGTCGGGATCGCTGACGGTCACCGTGCGTGGCGGTCGTGGCCCCTGAATGCCACTCACAGCAGCAACAGCAGTCCCGATGATCACACCGGTCACGCTGTCCGGCGTCCCGTCCCGGGCCGCCGGAGCCGGGCCGCCAGCGTCGCCCCGAGGGCCACGGCGGTGGCGGCGGCGCCGACGACGAGGGCGTCCCGGCGCAGCACCGCGGTGAGCCGGTCCACGACGACGGGCGCGACGCCGTCCGAGACGCCCAGGGCGTCCAGCGTCGTCGCGGCGACCGCGCTCCCGAGCCGCAGCCCCGCGAGGAGCAGGGCCATCGCGAGCGTCACGCCGATCGCGAGGACGACGACCAGCCGCAGCCGCTGCCGCGCGAGCAGGACGGCCGCCGCGGCGCAGCCGAGCAGGAGCCACGGCGCCAGACCGGTCAGGGTGTCGAGCCGCCCGACCCACGGCCGGGCCCGCTCGATCGCTGCCGTCTGCGCGACGTCCACGGAGAGGTCGACCTCGGCCAGCCGCAGCGCGACGTCGACCCCGGCGGCCCGTAGCTGTGCCTCGACCCGCTGCCCGACGTCCGCCAGCACCGCTGCGACCGCCGGTGCGAGGTCGAGGGTGACCGTGCCGTCCCGGACGACGACGCCCGGCACCGGCCGGTCGTCCCCGCGCAGCAGCCGGGCGACCTGCTCGTGGCCGGCCCGGTTGAGGCCCGCCCACAGGGTCGCGAAGGCGGGCGAGCGGGTGAAGGCGGTCGCGGCCTGGCCGGCGACGACCTCGACGTCCGGCCGGATCGCCGCCGGGACGTCGGCCCCGAGGTTGCTCCGGACGGCGGAGGCGATCATCGCGGCGACGTCGTCCTGGACCGTGGCGTCGTCCGCGAGCGGGGCGACGGTCGACACGTACCGGTCGGTGTCGAGCAGCTCGTCGCGCACCCACGTGCCGGTGACCCCGACGACCGTGACGAGGACGACGACGGGCACGAGCAGGCCGGCGACGACGGACCGGGTGACCGCGAGCGCCCGGCGGACCCACGCCCGGTGCCGGTCCTCCCGGTCCGGGGCCACGAACCCGTCGGGCAGCAGCTCGGCCTGGCCGGTCACGACGGGCGACCCGCGGGCCGCCCCCCGGGGCCGATGAGCTCGCGCAGGTCGTCGCGCAGGCCGACGACGTCCACCTGGAACGCGGCCCGGGCCGCCCGGGGGCCGACCGCGGCGGACGTCGTGCGGACCGCGAGGTCCCGCAGCCGGCGGCCGTGCCGCCAGTGCGCGAGGCCCGCGAGCCGCTCGGAGTCGCGCTGGACCCGGCGGACGGCGGGCCGCCGCCCGCCGTCGTAGCGGGCGAGCGCGTCCGCGAGGACCTCGCCCTCGGCCAGCTCGAGCGCGAGGACGGCGGCGTCGAGCAGGGCGCTGTTCGCGCCCTGGCCGAGGTTCGGCGGCATCGCGTGCGCGGCGTCCCCGAGGAGGACGACCCGGCCGTCGACGAACGACGAGGTGTGCACCGAGTGGACCTGGTTGACGAGCAGGTCCCGGACGTCCCGCAGGCCCTGGACGGCGCCGGACAGGACCGGGTGCGCGGCGCTCACCGACGTCCGGACGGCGGTGACCCGGCCGGACGCGACGGCGTCCCGGATCTCCTCGGTCGAGGAGGCGAACCAGTACGTGCGCCCGCGCCCGCACGGCACGAGCCCGGCGAGGCCGCGCGGTCCCCAGTGCTCACCGGCCAGCTCGTCCGGGCAGGACATCGGGACCAGCGCGCGCAGGTAGACCGGGCCGGGGGTGTCCTTCGTGCCGACCGCGAGCCGGGCCCGGATGAGCGAGCGGGCGCCGTCCGCCGCGACGAGCAGGTCGGCGCGGATCCGGGTGGCGCCGGGCTCGACGGAGACGGTGACCGAGTCGCCGTCCTGGGCGAGGTCGGCGACCTCGATCCCGGTCGTCACCGCGGCGCCGGCGGCCGCCGCGACGTCCGCGAGGGCGTCGTGGAGCACCTGCCGCGGGACGACGAGCGCCGCGCCGAGCGGGGCGGCCGCCGACGGCACCGCGACGTTGGCGAGGGCCCGGCCGCGGCCGTCGTGGAGGGCGAGGCCGTGCTGCCAGGAGCCCTGGGCGGCGAGCCGGTCGACGACGCCGAGGGCGTCGGCGACGGCGAGCCCGTTCGGCTGGAGGGCGATCCCCGCCCCGACCGCGCGCAGCGACCCGGCCCGCTCGAGGAGCGTGACGTCGTGCCCGGTCCGGGCCAGGAGCGCCGCGGCGGCCAGGCCACCGATGCCGCCGCCGGCGACGACGACCCGGAGCGGTTGCATCCGCCCATGGTCGCCCACCCGGGGCCGTCCGCGCGAGGAGGGTCCACCGAACGGTCAGGTCCTGGTTGGATGCGGCCATGTCGGAACCAGTCGCGCCGTCAGGTCCGGGCCCGCTCTCCGCGAGCGTCGTCGTCGTCGGTTCGGGGATCGGCGGCGCCACGACGGCGCTGGCGCTGGCCCGGCGCGGGGTCGACGTCCTCGTCCTCGAACGCGGCGAGCGGCTGCCCCGGGAGCCGGCGAACTTCTCGCCCGAGGAGGTCTTCCTGCGGCGCCGGTACAAGCCGGCCGAGCAGTGGCTCGACGGCGACGGCCGGGCGTTCGCGCCGGGGGTGCACTACCTCGTCGGCGGCAACTCCAAGGTCTACGGGGCGAGCCTGCCGCGGTTCCGGGAGGCGGACTTCGGCGCCGTCGAGCACCGCGAGGGCACCTCGCCCGCGTGGCCGTTCTCCTACGCCGACCTCGAGCCCTACTACGGGCAGGCCGAGACCCTCTACAAGGTCCACGGTGCGACGGGGGAGGACCCGACCGAGCCCTGGCGCAGCACGCCGTTCCCCTACCCGGCGATGTCCCACGAGCCCTACGTCGCCGACCTCGCCGACCGGCTGCGCGCGCAGGGTGTGCATCCGGCGTCCAACGCGATGGGCCTGGACCGGGTCGAGCCGGGCGCGGAGGGCACCGGCGCGTGCGTGCGCTGCCGGACGTGCGACGGGTTCCCGTGCATGTACGGCGCGAAGTCCGACGCCGAGACCTGCGCGCTCGCGCCGGCGCTGGAGACCGGGCTCGTCCGGCTCGTCACCGGCGCGCAGGTGCGGCGGGTCGTGCTCGACGGTGACGGCCGGCGGGTCGACCACCTCGTCGTCGAGACCGCGGACGGCGTCACACAGGTGCGCGGCGGCCGCTTCGTGCTCTCGGCGGGCTCGGTGAACTCGGCGGCACTGCTCCTGTCGTCCCGCGGCGACGCGTGCCCGGACGGCGTCGCGAACTCCAGCGGGCTCGTCGGCCGCAACTTCATGATGCACAACAACGCCCACGTCGCCGCCGTCGACGCGAACCGCCGCAACGACGTCGTGTTCCAGAAGACGTTGTCCGTCAACGACTTCTACCACGACGGCGGCGACGGCTACCCGCTCGGGACGCTCCAGCTCATCGGCAAGGTCCAGGGCTCGATGATGAAGTCGTGGGCGACCCGGACTCCGCGGCTGCTCCTCGACGGCATCGCGACCCGCAGCGTCGAGTGGCTCGTCATGACCGAGGACCTGCCGGACCCGCAGAACCGGGTCACCGTCGACGGGGCGGGCCGGATCACGACCGCCCGGACGGCGCGGAACACGCTGCCCTACAAGGAGCTCCACCGGAAGGCCAAGGCGCTCCTGCACGGCGCGGGCTACGACGCGGTGTTCACCCAGTGGTTCGACATCTCGATGAACAGCCACCAGTGCGGCACGGTCGTCGCCGGGGCCGACCCGGCGACGAGCGTGCTCGACCCGTGGTGCCGCAGCCACGACGTCGCGAACCTGTGGGTCGTCGACGGCGGCTTCTTCCCCTCGTCCGCGGCGATGAACCCGGCCCTGACGATCGCCGCGCAGGCGCTGCGGGTCGTCGCGGAGTCCGACCTCGCCTCGTAACGGGGGCGGTAGGGGGACTCACGTCCGGGTTACCGACTGGTAGGCGACTCCCGTGCGGCCGTACGCGGACGAAGGGGTCAGAGGTCCCGACCGGCGCGGGCGGACGGGAACCTACGGTCGAGCCCGATGGCACCGGACGGGCCCGCTCCACCCGGCAGGGCCCGTGATCCACCCAGGAAGGCGGGTGCACATGCACGTCGTCGTTCTCGTCAAGCACGTCCCCGAACCCACCGCGACCTGGTCGTTCGCCGACGACCTCACCCTGGACCGCGCAGCGGTCGAGGGCCGGCTGTCCGAGCTCGACGAGTACGCCGTCGAGCAGGCGGTCCGGCTCGTCGAGTCGGGCCTCGACGCCCGCGTCACCTACCTCACCCTCGGCCCGGCCAAGGCCGTCGAGGGGCTGCGCAAGGCGCTCTCGATGGGCGGCGACGACGGCGTCCATGTCGTCGACCCCGCCGTCCACGGCAGCGACGCGCTGGCCACATCCCTCGTCCTGGCGAAAGCGTTGCAGCACATCGGGTTCGACCTCGTCCTCGCCGGGATGGCCTCGACCGACGCCGAGATGTCGGTGGTCCCCGCGATGCTCGCGGAGCGGCTCGGTGTCCCACAGGTCACGTTCGGCGGGGACCTCGCCGTCGACGCCGCCGCCGGCACCGTCACGGTGCACCGCGACGGCGACGACGCCACCGAGGAGGTGGTCGCCGCGCTGCCCGCGGTCGTCTCCCTCACCGACCGCACCGGCCAGCCGCGTTACCCGTCGTTCAAGGCGATCATGGCGGGCAAGAAGAAGCCCGTGCAGACCCTGACCCTCGCCGACCTTGGCGTCGCGCCCGAGCAGGTCGGCGCCGCCGCGGCCGGGGTCGTCGTCCGCTCGGTCTCGGTGCGCCCGCCCAAGCAGGCCGGCCAGGTCGTCGTCGACGACGGCACGGCGGCCGCGGTGGTCGCCGACTTCCTCGTCGCCCGCGGCTTCGCCTGACCGGCAGCCTTCCAGACCCACCACCCATCACCCGGCACCCGGCCGGCGCCGCGACCCGTCGCAGCGCCCGGCCGGCGACGCCCCGATCCCGCACGTCCGCCCCAGCGCCTCAGGAGCCCGTCGTGTCCGACCCAGCCCCGCAGGTCCTCGTCCTCGTCGAGACGGTCCCGGCCGACCCGGCCACCGGCCGGCCCGCCACGGTCCGCCGTCCCTCGCTCGAGCAGCTCACCGTCGCGCGCCGGCTCGGGACGCCGGCCGCCCTCGTGTGCGGCCCGGCCGACGACGACGTCGTGGCCGTCCTCGGCCGGCACGGGGCCGCCACGGTGTACGTCGTCGACGCGCCCGAGGTCGGCGGCTACCTCGTCGGCCCGAAGGTGGACGCCGTGACCGCGGTCGTCGCCCGCGGCGACGTCGGCTGCGTCCTGGTCACCTCGAACGCCGAGGGCAAGGAGGTCGGCGGCCGGGTCGCGGTCCGGCTCGGCTCCGGCATCGTCACCGACGCCGTCGACGTGCAGGCCGGGGACGGCGGCCCGGTCGTGACCCAGGCCGTCGTCGCCGGGCAGTGGCTCGCGACGAGCCAGGTGGTCCGCGGGGTCCCGGTGATCGCCGTCCGGCCGAACGCCGCCCCGGTCGAGCCCGCCCCGGTGCAGGCGGTGGTCGAGAAGGTCGACGTCACCTTCGCCCCGGCCTCGCTCGGTGCCCGGGTCGTCACCCGGACGCCCCGGGCCGCCACCGGGCGCCCGGAGCTCACCGCCGCCCCCGTCGTCGTGGCCGGCGGCCGCGGCGTCGGCTCCGCGGAGGGTTTCGCCGTCGTCGAGGCGCTCGCCGACGCCCTCGGCGGTGCGGTCGGGGCGTCCCGGGCCGCGACCGACGAGTCCTGGTACGGCCACCAGTTCCAGATCGGCCAGACCGGCAAGACCGTCGCGCCTGCGCTGTACGTCGCGGCAGGCATCTCCGGCGCCATCCAGCACCGGGCCGGCATGCAGAGCGCCCGCACAGTCGTCGCGGTGAACAAGGACGCCAAGGCCCCGATCTTCGCGCTCGCCGACCTCGGTGTCGTCGGCGACCTGCACACGCTGCTGCCGCAGGTCGTCGCCGAGATCGCCAGACGCCGGGCCTGACGGCAGGGGGACGGAGGCGATGACGCGGGGAATGACGTTCCGGCTGCTCGTAGGGCTGCTCGTCACGGCGGCCGCGCTCGCGCTGGCCGGTCGCCGGCTGCACGTGCTGTACCGGCTCGGCCGGCTCGCGCAGCCGGTCGCGCCGGGACGCACGACCGGGGCGGCCGCGGTGCTGCGCGCAGAGGTCGTCGAGGTGCTCGGGCAGCGCCGGCTGCTGCGCTGGACCCTGCCGGGCCTCGCGCACCTGCTGACGTTCTGGGGCTTCCTCCTGCTGGGCCTGACGATCGTCGAGGGGTACGGGGCGCTGTTCGTCCGCGACTTCGCCCTCCCTGTCGTCGGGCGGCAGGCCTGGCTCGGGGCGCTCGAGGACACCGTCGCGCTCCTCACCCTGGCGTCCGTCGTCGTCTTCGCCGCGATCCGGCTGCGGCACGCGCCGGCCCGCGAGGGCCGCCGCTCCCGCTTCTTCGGCTCCCACCTCGACGGGGCCTGGCTCATCCTCTTCATGATCACCAACGTGGTGTGGACGCTGCTCCTCTACCGCGGTGCCCAGGTCAACACCGGGTACTTCCCCTTCCGCAGCGGCGCCTACGCGTCCGAGGCGGTGGCGCGGCTGCTGGAGCCGCTGGGGGAGCGCGGCAACACGGTCGTCGAGCACGTCGGTGTCGTCCTCGCTGTCACGGTCGTCATGGTCTTCCTCGTGCTCGTCGTGCACAGCAAGCACCTGCACATCGGGGCGGCGGTCGCCAACGTCGCGCTCGCCCGCCGGCCGCGCGCGCTCGGCGCCCTGCAGCCGGTGCGCTCCGGCGGCCGCGAGGTCGACTTCGAGGACCCGGGCGAGGACGACCTCATGGGCGTCGGCAAGGTCGAGGACCTCACCTGGAAGGGGCTGCTCGACCTCGCCTCGTGCACCGAGTGCGGTCGCTGCCAGTCGCAGTGCCCCGCGTGGAACACCGGAAAACCGTTGTCGCCCAAGCTGTTCGTCATGGGCCTGCGGGACCACGCCCTGGCCAAGGCGCCGTACCTGCTCGCCGCGGACGACGCGGCGCGGGCCGCGCTGCCGGACGCCGCGCGCGCCGAGGGCGAGCGGCCGCTCGTCGGCACGGCGCAGGAGAACGGCGTCATCGACCCCGACGTGCTGTGGTCGTGCACCACCTGCGGGGCGTGCGTCGAGCAGTGCCCGGTCGACATCGAGCACGTCGACCACGTCGTCGACCTGCGCCGTCACCAGATGCTCATGGAGTCGGCGTTCCCCGAGGAGGCCGGCATCATGCTGCGCAACCTCGAGCACGCCGGCGACCCGTGGGGCCGGGGCGGCGGGCACCGGCTGGAGTGGGCCGAGCCGTTGCCGTTCGAGGTGCGGGTGCTCGGCGACGACGGGGCGGACCGGCTGCCGGACGACGTCGAGTACCTGTTCTGGGTCGGCTGCGCCGGCGCGCTCGACGACGCGGCGCAGCGGACCACCCGGGCCGTCGCGACGCTGCTCCACGAGGCCGGGGTGTCGTTCATGACCCTCGGCGGCGCCGAGACCTGCACCGGCGACGCGGCTCGCCGCGCGGGCAACGAGTTCCTCTTCCGGATGCTCGCCCAGGCGAACGTCGAGACCCTCGACGCCGTCGGCGCCCGGCGCATCGTCGTCACCTGCGCGCACTGCTTCAACGCCCTGGCGAACGAGTACCCGCAGGTCGGCGGCCACTACGAGGTCGTGCACCACACCCAGCTGCTCGCCGACCTCGTCGCGTCCGGCCGGCTCACCCCGGTGACCCCGGTCGAGACGACCCTGACCTACCACGACGCCTGCTACCTCGGCCGGCACAACCGGATCTTCGCCCCGCCGCGCGAGCTGCTCGGCGCCGTCCCCGGCGTCCGGCTGGCCGAGCCGCCCCGCACCCGCGAGCGGTCGTTCTGCTGCGGCGCGGGCGGCGCCCGGATGTGGATGGACGAGACGATCGGCACCCGGATCGGCCACGAGCGGGCCCGTGAGCTGCTCGAGCTGTCGCCCGACGTCGTCACCGCGGCCTGCCCGTTCTGCATCCTCATGCTCGGCGACGGCGTGGCCGCCCACCTCGGGCCCGAACCGGCCCGCCCCGTCGAGGTCACGGACGTCGCCGAGATCCTGCTCCGCTCCGTGCTCCCCGCACGCGCGGCCGAACCCGCACCCGAACCCGCAGAACCCGCAGAACCCGCCGGAGGTACGACGCCATGACCGCGACCCAGCCGGACGACACGCACCTCATGGGCGGCGAGGGGCTCGACGTCGGGACGCTCAACCTCATGCTCGAGGCGCTCGGCGACTTCGTCGAGCAGGAGCTGCCGGCCGACCGCCAGCTGCAGCTCGACCACGACGACGTCTGCCCCGAGGACACCGTCCGCGCGATGAGCGGCGACGCGCTCGGCGTCAACCTCGTCTTCGTCCCCGAGGAGTACGGGGGCATGGGCGGCGGCGCCTTCGACTCCTACCGGGTCTGCGAGCGGATGGCCCGGTTCGACATCGGGCTCGCCACCGCGGTCTTCGCGACCTTCCTCGGCAGCGACCCGATCCTCGTCGGTGCGACCCCCGCGCAGAAGGAGACCTGGCTCGGCCGGATCGCCTCCGACGGCATCGTCTTCGCCTACGGCGCCACCGAGCCGGACGCCGGCAGCGACCTCGGGGCGCTGCGGACGACGGCCACCCCGGTCGTCGAGGACGGCGCGGTGACCGGGTACCGGATCACCGGGCGCAAGCAGTGGATCAGCAACGGGTCGATCGCCGACGCGGTGACCGTCCTCGCGCTCGCCCCCGGCGGCCCGTCCTGGTTCGTCGTCGAGAAGGGCACGCCGGGGTTCTCCTCCTCCCCGCCCGAGGACAAGCACGGCATCCGGCTGTCGAACACCGCGGCGCTCGTCCTCGAGGACGTCCTCGTGCCGGTGGAGCACCTCGTCGGAGGCGTCGAGGGCCGCGGGCTCGTCGAGGCGCAGCAGGTCTTCGGCTACACCCGGCTCATGGTCGCGGCCTTCGGCCTGGGCGGCGGTTGGTCCGCCCTCGACCGTGCGATCGACTACTCGCAGCAGCGGGAGCAGGGCGGCGCACCCCTGGCGCGCAAGCAGGGCTACACGCACAAGCTCGTCGTGCCGCACGCCGTCCGGCTCGAGGCGGCCCGCGCGATCGTCGAGGAGACCGCGACCCGGATCGACGCCGGGCAGGGTGCGGACGGCGCGCTGAACACCGAGGGCGCGATCGCCAAGTACATGGCGACCGAGGCGGGCAACGCCGCCGCCGACGCCGCGATCCAGGCCCACGGCGGCTACGGGTTCACCCGGCCCTACGTCGTGGAGAAGATCCGGCGCGACGTCCGGATCACGACGATCTACGAGGGCACCTCCGAGATCATGGAGATGACCGTCGCGCGCGACCGCTGGCAGGCGCACCTGAAGTCGCGAGGGGCGTTCTACCGGGACGCCGCGACCGCCCTCGACGCCCTGCACGGCACGCACCCCGACGTGGGCGCCGGCACCGCGGCGCTCGCGAGCCGCTGCCTGGCCGAGGTGCTCGAGGCGTGCAGGACGGGCCGGCTGACCCGCAACCAGCACGTGCTGCTGCGGCTCGGCGAGCTGGTGTGCGCGGTCGAGACCGCGGCCGCGTTCGCCCGCAAGGCCGCCGCGGCCGCGGACGGCACCCTCGCCGACAAGGCCGACCGCCGGTTCGACGCGGCGGCGCTCGCCACGATGAGCCGGGTGTTCGCGCGTGAGGCCGCGCTCCGGGTCGCCGACGACGGCGTCCGCTGGGTCGTCGGCGCGGCCGACGCACCGGCCTCCGGCGGGGCGGTGGACGCGGCGGCGCTCGCCGCCGCGCTGCCGCTGGACGCCGTCCGGGCGGCCCAGGCGGGCCTGGTCACCGACCTCGACCGGGTCGCCGACGTCCTGTACGCCCGCACCTCCTGACCCCGATCCCACGTACCGCAACGGTCCACCCGCACGACAGGAGCACCCGATGTCTGCGCAGCCCGCCACCCCCGCCCTCGAACCCGTCGCGATCGTCGGACTGGCCGCGATCATGCCGCAGGCACCGGACGCCGCCTCGTTCTGGGCCAACCTCACCGGCGGCGTCTACTCGATCACCGACGTCCCGCCGGAGCGCTGGGACCCGGAGCTCTACTACGACCCGGACCCGCACGCGCCGGACAAGACCTACTCCCGGATCGGCGGTTGGGTGAGCGACTTCGCCTGGGACCCGGTGGCCTGGCGGCTGCCCGTCCCGCCGACCGTCGCCCGGCAGATGGACGACGGCCAGCGGTGGGCGGTGTCGGCGGCCCGGGCGGCCCTCGTCGACGCGGGCTGGCCGGACTGGCCCGTCGACCCGGAGCGGGTCGCCGTCATCCTGGGCAACGCGATCGGCGGCGAGAAGCACTACAAGACCAACCTGCGGGTCGACCTGCCCGAGGTGCTGCGCCACCTGCGTGCCGCGCCGGCGTTCGCGGCGCTCCCCGCCGACGTCCGGGACAGCATCGTCGACCAGACCCGGACGCCGTACCTTGCCCGGCTCCCCGAGATCACCGAGGACTCGATGCCCGGCGAGCTGGCCAACGTCATCGCCGGCCGGGTCGCCAACCTCTTCAACTTCCGGGGCCCCAACTTCACCACCGACGCGGCGTGCGCGTCCGCGCTCGCCGCGATGAGCACCGCTGTCCGCGGCCTGCAGACGCGCGACTACGACGCCGTCGTCACCGGCGGCGTCGACCGGAACATGGGCGTCGCCGCATTCGTGAAGTTCTGCCGCATCGGCGCGCTGTCGGCGACCGGGACCCGGCCGTTCGACGCCGGCGCCGACGGGTTCGTCATGGGGGAGGGGTGCGCGCTCTTCGTCCTCAAGCGGCTCTCCGACGCCGAGCGGGACGGGGACCGGGTGTACGCCGTCGTCCTCGGCGTCGCCGGCTCGAGCGACGGGCGGGGCAAGGGGATCACCGCGCCCAACCCCGTCGGGCAGCGGCTCGCCGTCGAACGCGCGTGGGACACCGCGGGCGCCGACCCGGCGAGCGCCTCGTGCGTCGAGGCGCACGGCACCTCGACCCGGGTCGGGGACGCCACCGAGCTCGGCAGCCTCACCGAGGTGTTCGCGAAGGCGGGGGCGGCACCCGGCTCGATCGCCCTCGGGTCGGTGAAGTCGAACATCGGCCACCTCAAGGCGGCCGCAGGCGCCGCCGGCCTCTTCAAGGCCGCGATGAGCCTGCACCACCGGGTCCTCCCGCCGAGCCTGTCGTTCCGGGACCCGAACCCGAACGTCGACTGGTCGGCGGTGCCCTTCCGGGTGAACACGACGCTGCGGGACTGGGACGCTCCCGCCGACGGCGGCGCCCGCCGGGCCGGGGTCAGCGCGTTCGGCTTCGGCGGCACGAACTTCCACGCCGTCCTCGAGGAGCACGTCCCCGGCCGCTACGCCGGGCGCCCCCGGGTGCTCGCGAGCGCGCAGGTGCCTGCGTCGCCGCGGGCCACGGCGCCCGTCGAGCGGCGGGCCCCGCTGCGCGGGGCGCTCGTCGTCGGCGGCCGGGACGACGCGGACGTCGTCGCGCAGCTGACCCGGCACCTCGATGCCGCCCGGTCCGGCACCGCACCGGCGCCGGCCGCCCCCGACCCGGCGACCGCCGGTGCTGCGGTCCGGGTCGCCGTCGACTTCGCCGACGCCACCGACCTCGCCACGAAGCTCGACAAGGCGGTCAAGGCCTTCGCCGCCGGTCCGGCTGCCGCCCCGATGTGGAAGCTGCTGCGCGCGCAGGGCGTCTTCGTCGGCCGCGGCCCGGCCCCGAAGGTCGCCTTCCTCTACACCGGCCAGGGCTCGCAGTACGTCAACATGCTCGCCGGCCTGCGAGCCACGGAGCCGGTCGTCGCCGACACCTTCGCCGAGGCCGACGAGGTGATGACCCCGCTGCTCGGCCGCTCGCTGTCGTCGTACATCTTCGTCGACGGCGCGGACCCGGTCGCCGTCGAGCGGCTCGAGCGGCAGCTGCTGCAGACCGAGATCACCCAGCCGGCCGTCCTCGCCACCGACCTCGCGCTGACCCGGCTGCTCGCCGCGTACGGCGTCCGGCCCGACATGGTCATGGGGCACAGCCTCGGCGAGTACGGCGCGCTCGTCGCCGCCGGGGCGCTGACGTTCTCCTCGGCGCTCGAGGCGGTCAGCGCCCGCGGCAAGGAGATGGCCGGCCTGGCGATGGACGACAACGGTGCGATGGCCGCCGTCTTCGGGCCGCTGGAGACGATCGAGCAGGTCGTCGCGGCGTCCCCCGGGTACGTCGTCATCGCCAACATCAACTCGACCTCGCAGGCCGTCATCGGTGGGGCCACCGCGGCCGTCGAGCAGGCGGTCGGGACCTTCCAGGGCCTGGGCCTCAACGCGGTCCGGATCCCGGTCAGCCACGCCTTCCACACCTCGATCGTCGCGCCGGCCAGCGTGCCGCTCGTCGCGACCCTGCGCCGGCTGGACCTGCGGCCGCCGGTGCTGCCGATCGTCGCGAACGTCACCGGGGAGCTCTACCCGGACGACGCGACGAGCGAGGACGTGCTCGAGATGCTCGGCCGCCAGGTCGCCTCGCCCGTGCAGTTCGTCCGCGGGCTGCGCACGCTCTACGCCGCGGGAGCACGGGTCTTCGTCGAGGTCGGCCCGCGCAAGGCGCTCGCCGGCTTCGTCGAGGACGTCCTCGTCACCGCCCACGACGACGCCCTCGCGCTCTTCACGAACCACCCCAAGAGCGGTGACGTCGCGTCCTTCAACGCCGCGCTGTGCGGCCTGTACGCGGCAGGGCTGGGCCTCGACGCCCCGGCCGCCGCACCCGTCGTACCTGCACCGTCGGAAGGGACCCTCATGTCCGCGCCGCAGCCCGCCGTCCCGTCACCCGCAGCCGTCGCGGCCACCGCGCCGGCCGACGAGCCGTTCGCCGCGCTCGGCAAGGCGCTCGCGGACGTCCTCGCGCAGGGCCTGCGGCTCGCTGCGGGGAGCGCCGGAGCCGTTGCACCGCAGCCGCTCCCGGCGGCAGCGGCGCAGGGCCCGGCGGTCATGGAGCCGGTCGTCGTCAGCGGCGCGGCGCTCGGGCTGCCCGGCGTCGACCGGACCTTCGACGACGAGAACGTCGCGCGGATCCTCGCCGGCCAGCAGTTCATCGACTCGCTGCCGCACCGGTTCCGCAAGCGGATGGTCGACATGCACATCACGCGCCTGGTCAAGAGCGAGGCGAGCGGCCCGTCGTTCGAGGAGATCAGCAGCGAGGCCGACGTCATCAAGCTCGCCGGCCGGCACGCGCCGCTCGACGTCGTCGAGGAGTTCGGCGTCGACGCCGCCCGGGATGCCGCGCTCGACACCGCGACCCGGCTCGCGATCGGGGCCGGCTTCGACGCCCTGCGGGACGCCGGCATCCCGCTCGTCCTGCGCTACCGGACGACCACCCTCGGCACCCGGCTGCCGGACCGCTGGGGGCTGCCGGACGCGCTGCGCGACGACACCGGGGTCGTGTTCGCCGCGGCCTTCCCGGGCTACGACTCGTTCGCCGCCGACATCGAGCGCTACATGACCGACCGCGGCCGCCGCGAGCAGGTCCTCGCGCTCGAGGCCGTCCGGGCCCGGCTCACGGGCGCCGAACCGGCCTGCGCCGAGGTCGACCGCCGGATCGCCGACCTGCGGCACCAGCTCGAGACCGACCCGTTCGTCTTCGACCGCCGGTTCCTGTTCCGCGCGCTGTCGATGGGCCACTCGCAGTTCGCCGAGATCATCGGCGCCCGCGGCCCGAACACCCAGGTGAACGCCGCCTGCGCGAGCACGACCCAGGCGGTCGCGGTCGCCGAGGACTGGATCCGGGCCGGGCGCTGCCGCCGGGTCGTCATCGTCTCCGCCGACGACGCGACCGGGGACGCGCTGCTGCCGTGGATCACGTCCGGCTTCCTCGCCTCCGGGGCGGCCGCGACGGACGACGTCGTCGAGGACGCCGCGACGCCGTTCGACCGCCGGCGGCACGGGATGATCGTCGGGATGGGGGCCGCGGCGCTCGTCGTGGAGTCCGCCGGGGCGGCCCGGGAGCGGGGCGTGCAGCCGATCGCCGAGGTGCTCGGCGCGGTGACCGCGAACAGCGCCTTCCACGGCACCCGGCTCGACGTCGAGCACATCGGCCAGGTCATGGAGCAGGTCGTCGCGCAGGCCGAGGCCCGCGGCGTCGACCGGCACGCGATCGCCGCCGAGACCGTCTTCGTCTCGCACGAGACGTACACGCCGGCCCGGGGCGGCAGCGCGTCCGCGGAGATCAACGCCCTGCGGTCCGTGTTCGGTGCGGACGCCGACCGGGTCGTCATCACGAACACCAAGGGCTTCACCGGGCACGCGATGGGCGCCGGCATCGAGGACGTCGTCGCGGTCAAGGCGCTCGAGACGGGGATCGTCCCGCCGGTGCCGAACTACAAGGAACCCGACCCGGACCTCGGCCCGCTCAACCTGTCGACCGGCGGTAGCTACCCGGTCCGCTACGCGCTGCGGCTCGCCGCCGGGTTCGGCTCGCAGGTCGCGATGGCGCTGCTGCGCTGGACCCCCGTCCCGGACGGCCTGCACCGTGCGCCGTCCGAGCTCGGGTACGCCTACCGTGTCGTCGACCCGGTGGCCTGGCAGGCCTGGCTGGACCGGATCAGCGGCCGCCCGGGCGCCCGGCTCGAGGTCGACCACCGTCGGCTGCGCGTCGTCGACGAGCAGCCGTCCGTGCCGGCGAGGCTCCCGGTGCCCGCCGTCCCCGTGCCCGCGCCGTTCGTGCCGGCGCAGGCCGCGCCGGTCGAGCCGCCGCCGGCGCCCGCGCCGGCACCGGCCGAGCCCGTGGTCCCCGAACCGGTCGTCGAGCCGGTCGCCGACCCGGTGGTGGACGCCGTCGTCGGGATCGTCGCGGAGATGACGGGGTACCCGCCGGAGCTGCTCGCGCCGGACCTCGACCTGGAGGCGGACCTCGGGGTGGACACGGTGAAGCAGGCCGAGGTGTTCGCCGGGGTGCGGGAGCACTTCGGGGTGGAGCGGGACGCGAACCTGCAGCTGCGGGACTTCCCGACGCTGGCGCACGTCATCGGCTGGGTCCGGTCGAAGACCGGCATCACCGCGCCGGGTGCCGGACCCGTTGCCGGACAGCCCGTCGCGGCCGCCGAGCAGCAAGCAGAGCAGGCACAGCAGCCGGGGCTCCGCGGCGACCTCGCCGCGATCGACGCGCTGCCGCGCCGGGTGCCCGTCCCCGTCGTCCGCCCGCTGGCGTCCGCGTGCACCCGCACCGGGGTCGTCCTCGGCGCGGGCACCCGGGTCGTCCTCGCCCCGGACGCCGGCGGCGTCGGCGCCGCGCTCGCGAAGCGGCTCGACCGGCTCGGGGTCACCGTGCTCACCCTGGACCCGGCCTCGACCGTCGACGGGGTCACCGCGACCCTCGACGGCTGGCTCGCCGACGGTCCCGTGCACGGCGTCTACTGGCTGCCCGCCCTCGACGACGAGGGCCCGCTCGACGCGCTCGACCTCGCCGGGTGGCGGGAGGCTCTGCGGCGCCGGGTCAAGACCCTGCACGCGACGATGCGCCGGCTGTTCGACGGCGCCCCGTTCCTCGTCGCGGCCACCCGGCTCGGCGGGTTCCACGGCTACGACGACGCCGGGGCCACGTGCCCGCTCGGCGGCGCGGTGACCGGGTTCGCGAAGTCCTACAAGAAGGAGCAGCCGGCCGCCCTCGTCAAGGCCGTCGACCTCCCGCCGGCCGACCGCAGGACCGCGGCCCCGGCCGACGCCCTCCTCGAGGAGACCCTCGTCGACCCCGGCTGCGTCGAGGTCGGCCGCCCGGCCGGTGCGCAGCGCTGGGGCGTCGGGCTCGCCGTCCGGCCGTTCCCGGCGCTGCACGACGGCTCCGCCGACGGTGACGGCGGCCTGGTGCTCGACAGCGGCTCGACCGTCGTCGTCACCGGCGCGGCGGGCAGCATCGTCTCGGCGATCACCGCGGACCTCGCCGCGGCGTCGGGTGCGACGTTCCACCTGCTCGACCTCACGCCGGCGCCCGACCCGGCCGACGCGGACCTGCAGCGCTACCTCACCGACCGGGACGGCCTCAAGGCCGACCTCGCCGCCCGGATGAAGGACCGCGGGGAGCGGCCCACCCCGGTCGCGATCGACCGGGAGCTGGCCCGGTTCGAGCGGCTGGCCGCCGCGCTCACGGCGATCCGCGCCGTCGAGGCCGCCGGTGGGACCGCGCGCTACCACAGCGTCGACCTCACCGACGCGGCCGCCGTCGCGGCGGTCGTCGCCGACGTGCGGGCGTCGTCCGAACGGGTCGACCTGCTGCTGCACGCCGCCGGGCTGGAGATCAGCCGCGGGCTGCCCGCGAAGGAGGCGCGCGAGTTCGACCTCGTCCTCGACGTCAAGTGCGACGGCTGGTTCGGCCTGCTGCACGCCCTCGGCGACACCCCGGTCGGCGCGACCGTCGTCTTCAGCAGCGTCGCCGGCCGCTTCGGCAACGCCGGCCAGACCGACTACGCCGCCGCGAACGACCTGCTGTGCAAGGTGACGAGCAGCCTGCGCCGGACCCGTCCGGGCACCCGGGCGATCGCCCTCGACTGGACGGCGTGGGGCGGGATCGGGATGGCCACCCGCGGCTCGATCCCGAAGATCATGGAGGCCGCCGGGGTCGAGATGCTGCCGCCGGAGGCCGGGATCGCCTGGATCCGTCGTGAGCTCGTGTCGTCCGGCTTCCGCGGCGAGGTCGTCGTCGCGGGCCGGCTCGGCCTCATGGCGGCCGAGAACGACCCGGCGGGCGGGCTCGACGTCGCGGCCGTCGACGTGGCCGGCTTCGGCCCGATGCTCGGCGCGGTCGCCGGCGTCCGGACCACCGACGGGCTCGTCGTCACGACGCCCCTCGACCCGGTCGCGCAGCCGTTCCTCGACCACCACCGGATCGACGGCGTCCCCGTGCTGCCCGGGGTCATGGGGATGGAGGCGTTCGTCGAGGCGGCCCGGCTCGCGGCCCGGCTCGGCGGGGTGCCGCACGAGGTGACCGGCCTGGAGGACGTCGCGTTCCTCGCCCCGGTGAAGTTCTACCGGGACGAGCCGCGCACCCTCACCGTCACCGCGCTGCTGCGCGCCGACGCCGGCGGCGACCTCGTCGCGGACTGCCGGCTCGAGGCGCAGCGGGTGCTGCCCGGTGCCGGCGACCCGGTGACGACGGTGCACTTCACCGGACGCGTCCGGCTCTCCACCGCCGTCGCACCGGCCGCCCCCGACCTCGTCGTCGACCTCACCGAGCCCGCGGCGGGCGGCGCCCTCGGCCCGGACGCCGTCTACCGGCTCTACTTCCACGGCCCGGCGTACCAGGTCGTCGGCGGGGCCTGGCGGACCGGGGACGCCGCGACCGCCCGGCTGGCCGATCCGCTGCCCGAGGACCACGTGCCGGCCGCGGCGCCGCTCGCCTCCGCGCCGCGGCTCGTCGAGCTGTGCTTCCAGGCGGCCGGGCTCTGGGAGGCGGGCCGGCAGGACCGGCTCGCCCTGCCCCGGGCGGTGGCCCGGGTGCGCTGGGTGGCGGGTCCGCCGCCGTCGCCGGGGGACGGCGCGCTGTTCGCGGTGGCGACCGCCGAGGCGGCCGACGGCGTCTTCGACTGCGCCGTCGTCGACGCGCAGGGCCACGTCGTCCTCGCCCTCGACGGCTACGCGACCGTCCCGCTGCCGGCGCCGCTGCCGGACGACGTGAGCGCCCCGCTGCGCGGCGTCTTCGCCGGCTGACCACGTCGACCGCCAGCCCGACCACCTGCCCGACCACCAGCCCGACCTGCTGCCCCGCACCGTGTCCCGACAGGAGCGTCATCCGTGACCACGATCCGCCGTCTCGCCGTGCTCGACCGGGGCGAGGTCGCCGTCCGGCTCCTCGCGGCGGTCGCCGAGCTCAACCGGGAGGCCGCCGGGGACGTGCCCGTGACGACCGTCGCCGTCGTCACCGGTGCGGGGGCGGCGTGGTCCGCCCGCGAGGCCGACGAGGTCCTCGCGGTCGGCGAGGCGGACGGCGCGGACGGCGACGCCCTGGCCCGGGCGGTCGTCGGCGCCGGTGCGGACGCGGTCTGGGTCGGTGCCGGGGCGCTCGGCGGCGACCCGGCCGCACGGGCCGACCTGGTGGCCCGCTTCGAGGACGCCGGGGTCACCGTCGTCGGCCCGTCGGCCGCGACCCTGCGGCTGCTCGGCTCCCCGGACGGCCTGCGGTCCGCCGCCGCGTCCGCCGGGGTCCCGGACCGGTGGCCCGACGGCGCCGCACCGGCCGCGGTGCGCCGTGTCGACGTCGACGTCGTCTCCGACGGCGCCGGCGTGACCTGGGTGCTCGGGACGCGGGACACGACGGTCCGGCACGCGGGCCGCACCGTCGTCGTGGAGTCCGGGGTCCCGGCCCTGCCGGACCCGGTGCGTGCGCTGCTCCACGAGCAGGCGGGGCGTCTCGTGGCCGGGCTCGGCCACCGCGCCGTCGTCGAGGTCGGGCTCGAGGTCGCCGGGGACGCCGTCCGGCTCGCCGGGGTCGCCGCCCCGTCGCTCGTCGGGCAGACCCCCGCCGAGGAGGTCCGCGGCGTCGACCTCGTGGCCCTGCACCTCGACCTCGCGCGCGGCGCCAGCCCGCTGCTGCCGCCGGACGACGACGCCGGGCACGCGGTCCAGGTCCGGCTGAGCGCGCGGGACGTCGGGGTGGACCCGGCCCGCGGCGGCACGGTGACGCCCGGCCGGCTGCTGCTCCTCGACGTCCCTGCGGCGGCCGGGGTGCGGGTCGACGGCGGGCTGCGCGCGGGGGACACCGTGACCGCGGACTCCCCGGTGCTCGCCACCCTGACCGCGTGGGGGCGGACCCGGGCGCAGGCCCTCGCCCGGCTGCGGCGGACCCTGTCCCGGACCGGGGCCGTCGTCGACGGCGGGACGACCGACCGGGCGTTCCTGCTCGCCGTCCTCGCGCACCCCGACCTCGCCGCCGGCCGGGTCGACGCCGGCTGGCTCGACCGGCTCGTCGCGGCAGGAGCCCTCGACCCGCCGCCGGACGCGGTCGCCGTCCTCGCGGCCGCGGCCGAGGCGTACGACGCCGACCGGGCCGCCGCCGAGGCGGCCTTCCACGCGCGGGCCGCGCGCGGCCGGCCGGAGCCGCCGGAGGCCGTCGGCACCCGCGTCGTCCTCGGCTACCGGGGCGGCGCGCACGCGCTGCGGGTGGACCTCGTCGCGCCGGGCCGGTACCGGGTCGGCGACCCGGACGGCGCGGCGGACGTCGTCGTCGAGCGGCTCGGCCCGTTCGAGCGCCGGCTCGTCTGCGGCGGTCGCCGGCACCGGGTCGTCGTCGCCACCCACGGCAGCGTCGTCCGGGTCGAGGTCGACGACACCGCGCACGTCCTGACCCGCGAGGACGGCGTCGTCGTCCGCGCCGGCTGGCCCGCGTTCGTCGTCGAGGTGCTCGTCGCCCCGGGGGACCACGTCCAGGCCGGCCGGCCGGTCGCCGTCCTGGAGTCGATGAAGATGGAGTCCGTCGTGCCGGCGCCGTTCGCCGGCGAGGTGCTCGGCGTCGACGTCGTCGCCAACGCGCAGGTCGAGGCGGGCGCCGGGCTGCTGCGGCTGCGGGCCGACGACCTGCGGTCGCGCCCCCTCGCGGAACCCGGTGCGGGACAACCGGTCCCGCTCGGGCTGCGCGGGCTGGCCCGGCCCGAGGACCCGGGGCTGCGACCCTGCGAGCGGGTCTACGGGCCCCTGCGCGAGTACCTGCTCGGCTACGACCTCGACCCGACGACGCTCGCCCGGCTGCTCGCGGCGCAGCGCCGCCTCGCCGAGCTGTCGCCGCCGGACGACGTCTCGCTGCTCGCCTGCGAGGACTCGCTGCTCGGGCTGTACGCCGACCTCGGCGCGCTCTCCCGGCCGCGCAGCGAGAACGACGACACGGACGACGGTCCCGAGGCCGAGGCGCTCCGGGACGCCCGCACCGGCAGCGCCCAGGAGTACCTCATCGCCTTCCTGCGCTTCCTCGACGCCGACCGGGCGATGCTCCCCGACCTGTACCGGGAGCGGCTGCGGGTGGCGCTCGGCCGGTACGGCGTGACCTCGCTGGACCGCACGCCCGAGCTGGAGTCCGCGGTCGTCCGGCTCTACCGCTCGATCGGCCGGGTCCGCGAGCTCGCACCGGTCGTCGTGGCCGTCCTGACCCGCAGGCTCGCCGCCGCCGACGTGCTCGCCACGACCGCGGGGCCGCACGAGCGCAGCCTCCTCGACCGGCTCGCGGCGGCGACCCAGGGCCGCCAGCAGGACGTCGCCGACCTGGCCCGCGACGTCCGGTTCCACCTGCTCGACGAGCCCGTCCTGGAGTCCGTCGTCGCGGACGTCTACGCCGAGATGGAGGGCCACCTCCTGGCCCTGCACGCCGACCCGCTCGCCGCGGACCGGGCGCACCGGGTCGACCGGCTGGTGCTCGCGCCGCACCCGATGCGGGCCGCGCTGCTGCGGCACTGGCTCACCGCGGGCGACGGTGCGGCGGGGGAGCCGCTGCGGCGCACCTTGCTCGAGGTCTACGTGCGGCGGTTCTACCGGATCCGGCCGCTGCGCGACCTGCGCACGATCGTCGCCGGCGGGCACCTGCTGGCCGCCGCGGACTACACGCACGACGGGCGGGACGTGCACCTCGTCGTCGCCTACGCGCCGCTGGAGGACCTGCCGTCCGTCGCGGACGCCGTCGGCGGGCACCTCGCCGCGCCCGCCCCGGGTGCCCCGCCGGTGCCCGCCTCCACGGACGTCGTCCTCGACGTCGTCACGTGGCAGGCCGGGGAGCGCCCGGAGATCGACGCGACGGCGGCCGCCGTCGCGGACCTGGTCACAGCCGTCGACGTCGGACGCCGGCTGCACCGGCTCGACGTCACCGTGACGAGCACGGCCGGCGGCAGCAAGGAGCACTTCCGCACCCAGCACCTCACCTTCCGGCAGGACGCCTCGGGGGCGTTCGTCGAGGACGTGCTCTACCGCAACCTGCACCCGATGCTCGCCAAGCGGCTGGAGCTCTGGCGGCTCTCCGGGTTCCGGCTGGAGCGCCTGCCGTCGGCCGAGGACGTCTACCTGTTCCACGGCGTCGCGCACGACAACCCCAGGGACTCGCGGCTCTTCGCGCTGGCGGAGGTCCGCGACCTCACGGCCGTCCGCGGCGAGGACGGCTCGCTGAGCTACCCGCGGCTGGAGCGGATGGGGCTCCAGGCGCTCGCCGCGATGCGGGCCGCGCTGGCCGCGTTCCCGGCCCGGGAGCGTCCCGTGGCGAACCGGATCGTGCTCGCCGTCCGGCCGCCGTGGGACGTCCCGCGGTCGGCCTGGGCCGACCTCGCGAGGTCGCTGGCGCCGCTGGCGTCGGGGGCCGGGCTGGAGAAGGTCGTGCTGCGGGTGCGGATCCCCGGCCCGTCCGGCCCGCGGGAGGCGGTCCTGCACCTCGAGGGGGTCGGTGGCCACGGGGTCACGGTGCGGGTGGAGGCCCCCGGTGACGCGCCGGTCCGGGCGTTGTCCGCCTACCAGCAGAAGGTGCTGCTCGCGGCCAGGTTCGGGGTGCCGTACCCGTACGAGGTGGTCCGGCTGCTCGCGTCCGCGGAGGGGACCCCCGGCCTGCTGCCGCCCGGCTCGTTCGTCGAGCACGACCTGGACGCCGACGACCGGCTGGTGGCGGTGGACCGGCCGCCCGGGGAGAACTCGGCGCACGTCGTCGTCGGGCTGGTGACGAACCGCACCGCCGTCGTCCCGCAGGGGATGACCCGGGTGGCGATCCTGTCCGACCCGACGAAGGGGCTCGGGAACCTCGCCGAGCCGGAGTGCCGCCGGGTCAACGCCGCCCTCGACCTCGCCGCGTCGCTCGGCGTCCCCGTCGAGTGGTTCGCGGTCTCCTCCGGCGCGCTCATCGCCATGGACTCCGGCACCGAGCACATGGACTGGATCGCTGCCACGCTGCGCCGGATCATCGAGTTCACCCAGGACGGCGGGGAGATCAACATCGTCGTCACCGGCATCAACGTCGGCGGTCAGCCGTACTGGAACGCCGAGGCGACGATGCTCATGCACACCCGGGGCATCCTCGTCATGACGCCGTCGAGCGCCATGGTCCTCACCGGCAAGCAGGCCCTCGACTTCTCCGGCGGCGTCTCGGCGGAGGACAACTTCGGCATCGGCGGCCACGACCGGGTCATGGGGCCGAACGGCCAGGCCCAGTACTGGGCGCCGACGTTCCTCGACGCGTGCGGGGTGCTGCTGCGGCACTACGCGCTGACCTACGTGGTGCCGGGGGAGCGGTTCCCGCGCCGGCGCCCGACCGCCGACCCGCTCGACCGGGACGTCCGGCCGGCGCGGCACGTCCCCGTGCCCGGCAGCGACTTCACCAGCGTCGGGGACGTCTTCGACCCGGTGTCGAATCCCGACCGCAAGAAGCCCTTCGACATCCGGTCGGTGATGCGCGCCGTCGCCGACGCCGACACCGAGCCGCTGGAACGGTGGGAGCACTGGCGGGACGCCGAGAACGCCGTCGTCTGGGACACATGCGTCGGCGGCATCCCGGTGTGCCTGCTCGGCATCGAGTCCCGGACCGTCCCGCGCCGCGGCTTCGTCCCGGCGGACGGTCCGCCGGCCTGGACGAGCGGCACGCTGTTCCCGCAGGCGTCCCGCAAGACGGCGCGCGCGGTGAACGCGGTGGCCGGACGGCGTCCGCTCGTCGTCCTCGCGAACCTGTCGGGGTTCGACGGGTCGCCGGAGTCGATGCGGCGCTGGCAGCTCGAGTACGGCGCGGAGATCGGCCGGGCGGTGACGAACTTCGACGGGCCGATCGTCTTCGTCGTCGTCTCCCGCTACCACGGGGGCGCGTTCGTCGTGTTCTCCAAGGCGCTCAACGCCCGGATGGAGATCGCCGCCGTCGAGGGGTCCTACGCCTCCGTCATCGGCGGTGCGCCGGCGGCGGCGACGGTGTTCGCCCGTGAGGTCAAGGCGCGCACCGACCGCGACTCCCGGGTGACCGAGGTCCGCGAGCGGCTCGCGACGGCGAAGGGCGCTGCCGCCGGCCGGCTGCGGGTCGAGCTCGCCCGGGCCACGGAGCGGGTCCGCTCGGAGAAGCTCGGCGAGGTCGCCGACGAGTTCGACGGGATCCACACGATCGAGCGCGCGCTGCGGGTCGGCTCGGTGGACCGGATCATCTCGGCGCAGGGGCTGCGGCCGTACGTCGTCGATGCCCTGGAACGCGGGATGGCGCAGGGCTGAGGCGCGGGGTCGAGGGCACGGGTCGCCGGGGCGTGCCGGCCGGCGTCAGGACGGCAACCGGCGTGCCCGAGCCGTGCGGACGACGTGCTGGCGGAAGAGCTCGGCGGCGGGGAGCAGCCGGCGCTCGGTCGACCAGGCCATCCCGATCTCGCGGACGGCGGCCGGGTCCGTGAGGGGCAGGTACCGCAGCGGGCTCTCGACGGCGTCGGCGTCGGCGACGTGCGGTGCCGGGACGATGCTCACCCCGAGCCCGGCGGCGACGAACCCGCGGACCGTGGCGAGGTCGGTCCCGACGAAGGCGATGCGCGGCTCGAAGCCGGCCCGCTCGCACAGCTCGCCGACCTGGCGCCGCAGCAGGGACGTCGGCCGCAGCGCCACGAACGGCTCCTCGGCGGCCTCCACGAGGTCGATCTCGGCGCGGTCGGCGAGCGGGTGGTCGCGGGGGACGGCGAGGCGCAGCGGCTCGACGAGCAGCCGCTGCCACTTGACGGTCGGGTCCGACCGCCGCCACGCGGTGATCTCCAGGTCCGTCCGGCCGCCGTCCAGCACCGGCGAGACGAGCTCGTCACGGACCTGCCGCAGGCTGAACTGCACGCCGGGGTGGTCGGCGCGGAACGTGCCGACGAGCTGCGGCACGAGCCAGGTGGCGAGGGACTGCTGGAAGGCCACGGTCACCGTGCCGCTGTCCGGGTCGACGAGCTCGCTCACCGCAGCCAGGCCGTCGTCGAGGTTGTTGAGCAGCGCGTCCACGTGCCGTTTGAAGGCGGCGCCGGCCGGCGTCATCCGCAGCGTCCGGCCGGACCGGTGCAGCAGCGGCGTCCCGACCTCGGCCTCGAGCCGGGCCAGGCCGCGGGACACCCCCGACTGCGTCACCCAGTAGAGCTCGCCGACCTGGGTGACGGTGACCCCGTCGGCGACCTGCTGGAACCAGCGGAGCGCGTCGGTGTCCATGGACCCACAGTAGCGGTGTCCCATGACCAAAATGCATGGATATCATGAATATCACTCATTGGACGCATGTAAGCGTTTGCGTGACACTGGATGCATGACGACGAACAGCAACGACACCGGCACCACCACCACGGCCCCGTCGTTCCTCACCGCGCTCCGGGACGACCTCCGCGCCCGCCGTGCAGCGCGCGCCGCGCGCCGCAAGCTCGACAGCGAGCTGGCCACCTACTGCACGCCCGCCGAGCGCGACGACCTCGCCGCGATGCTCGACCGCTACGACGACGAGACCGCCGCCCCGGTCCGCGAGGCCCTGAACCGGGTCAACGCCGCCTGACGTCCGCGAACGGCTCCGCCGGCCACGGGTCCACCGGGACGGCGCGGGCCAGGTCGTCGCTCGTCGGCAGCAGTGCCGGCGGGTCGTGCGGCCGCACGGCGGCCGTCGTGACGACGAAGTCGCCGTCCCGGCGCCACCACCCGGGGAGCACCTGCCCGGTCGGCATGTGCCGGACCGCCAGCGGCCGCCAGCCGGCCGCGACGCCCGGTCCGCCCGGGGCGCTGTCCCGCAGGGTCACCTCGACCGCCCGGGTGTCGGTCCGCAGCCCGGTGCGCAGCACCTTGAGCGCGCTCTCCTTGGCCGACCAGACGACGTCGGCGAGCTCCGACCGCCCGCCCGGACCGTCCCCGGTGGGCCGGGCACGCACGCGTGACGCCTCCGCGGTCGTGAGGAAGTCCGCGACGAACGCGTCGCTGCGGGGCTCGACGAGCTCCAGGTCCACGCCGACGGGGTCCGGACCGTCGCCGACGAGGCACACCGCCCAGCCCGCGCGGTCCGTCACCGACACCTCGAGCCCGAGCGGCGCGCCGTCGACGAGGACGTACGGGGCGCCGGACGCCCGGTTGAGCACCGCGACCCGCGCCGCCGCAGCCGCGCCGCCGCTGCCCGCGGCCTCGCCGAGCACCGCGAGGACGGCGTGCTTCGCCGTCCAGCGCCGCAGCAGGAACTCGCTGCGCCGCTTGGGGAAGCGCAGCCGGCCCAGCCGCTCCTGCTCGGCGGTGCTGAGCCAGCCGGTCCCCTCGGGTCCGGAAGCGGGCAGCTCCTCGCAGCCGCGGGCGAGCCAGCCGCTCACCCCCGCGCCGCGCTCCCGCCGAGGGCGACGAGCTCGGCGAGCGCGGCGTCGAAGCCGGCCACGAGCAGCTCGGGGTCGGTGACGGTCGCGGCATCCGTGCGGAACCCGACGCGGACCGTCCCGGCGTACGAGAACACGCACACGCCCAGCGTCTGGTCCGCCGCCTGCGGCACCCAGCCGAGCACGCCCGTCATCGGCACCCCGGCCAGGGTCCGCCGGTCGGCGGGCCCGACGACGTTCGTGAGGACGCCGACCGCCTTGGCGGAGAAGAAGTCGACGAGCAGCCGCTCGACCTGCGGGTGGGTCAGGCCGATCGCGCCGATCGTGCCGAAGGTGATCGCCGCCTCGGGGGACGCCTTGATCGCGTCCATCCGCTCGCGGGTGCGGTCGAGCCGGGTGCGGGCGTCGACGTCGGTGCTCACGAGCGGGAAGAGCACGAGGGCGAAGCGGTTGCCGAGCTCGGCCGGCAGCGGCCCCTCGGCGCGGACGTTGACCGGCACCATCGCCGTGAGGTCGACCGGGTCGGCGCCCCGGGCGACGAGGTACGAGGCGACGGCGCCGCCCACGGCGGACATGAGGATGTCGTTGACCGTCGACCCGGTCGCCCGCCCGGCGGCCTTGACCGCCGCGAGGTCGTGCGGCGTCGACCAGACGGCCCGCTTCGCGATCCCGGGGGTGCCCGACAGCGGGGTCCGCGGCAGGGAGCCCAGCAGCAGCTTGTCGACGACCTGACCGGTCTGCCAGGCGAGCGTCAGGGCGTCGACCGCGGCCTCGGGCCGGACCAGGCGGGCCAGGTCGGCGAACAGGTGGAGCGCGGCCCGCAGCGGCCCGCGCGCGCCGTCGTCCGGCGGCGGGGGTGCGGGCGGCGGCGCCGCGTCGTCCGCGGGGTCGGTGAGCGAGAGCAGGACGTGCGCGAGCGCGATCCCGTCGGCGACCGCGTGGTGGATCCGGGCCAGGACGACCGACCCGGCGGGCCCGCCGTCGTCCGGCCGGTAGCCGTGGAGGAGCCAGACCTCCCACAGCGGGTGCGCGAGGTCGAGCGGCTGCGAGATGTGCTCCTCGACGAAGGCCCGCAGCGCGGCGTCCCCGCCGGGTGCGGCGAGCCGGCGGACGACGAGGTGCCGGTCGAGGTCGAAGCCGGGGTCGTCGACCCAGCGTGGCGGCCCGACCGGCAGCAGCGGTTCCGCGGGCCGCATCCGGAACACGGGGAAGCGGTCCAGCAGCCGCTCGGTGACGACGGCGCGCAGCCGGTCGATGCGCACCGTGCCCTCGAACCACATGAGGGTGTCGATGACGAGCAGGTTCTCCGGGCGGTCCATGTGCAGCCAGATCGCGTCGACCGCACCCATCGTGTGCCGTGCCGTCGCTGTCATGCGCCACCTCGCGTGTCCCCGCGCGTCCCTGCGTCGCTCGTGGACTCGAGGGTCGCACCTGTGGTCAGGTGCACGGACAGGTCCGAGGTCCTCCGCCGCACCCTTTCGCGGCGGGCCGCACCACCGTGGGGGAGCCATGACCGGCAAGGCACTGACCTACTCGAGCTACCTGCGGGTCGACGACCTCCTCGCCCTCCAGGAGCCGCGCTCGCTCGACCCGGGGACGGGCGAGACCGAGCACGACGAGATGCTCTTCATCGTCATCCACCAGGTCTACGAGCTGTGGTTCAAGCAGCTGCTCCACGAGGCGGCCCGGCTCGGCACGGCCTTCGAGGGCGGTGACGCCCGCACCGCGCTGGCCACCCTCACGCGGATGCTGACGATCCTCAAGACCGTCGTCGGGCAGGTGGACGTCCTGGAGACGATGACGCCGCTGTCGTTCGCGGGCTTCCGCGGGCGGCTGGACTCGGCGTCCGGCTTCCAGTCCGCGCAGTTCCGCGAGCTCGAGGCGGTGCTCGGACGGCGCGACCCGGCGATGCTCTCGCCGCACCCGCCGGGCCCGGCCCGGGACCGGATCGAGGCCGCGATGGGGCGCCCGGGCCTGTGGGTGCAGTTCCTCGGGTTCGCCGGGCTCGACGGGCTCGACGACGAGGCGCTCCTCGACGGCCTCGAGCGGGTGTACCGCGAGGACGCCCTGCGCGCCCTGGTCTGCGAACGGATGGTCGACCTCGACGAGGGCGTCCAGGAGTGGCGGTACCGGCACGTGAAGATGGTCGAGCGGACCATCGGCGGGCAGCTGGGCACCGGCGGCTCGTCCGGGGCCGCCTACCTGCGCAGCACGCTGCTGCGCCCGATGTTCCCCGCGCTGTGGCAGGTCCGGGACCGGTTCTGACCCGTCCCGGCACGGCTACGGCTGCGCGGGGCGGCCCGCCAGGTCCGCCGCGCCGCCCGGGCCGGTGAGCGCCCTGACCCCGGTACCGACCTCGGCCTCGAGCGCGGCCTCGGTCGCCGCGGCCCGGCCGGGCCCGACCAGCGAGGTGAACCAGTGCAGGAACGGGCGGTTCATCGCCGCGAGCCGCACCCACCCCGGCACCCAGACCCGGGTGCGGCGCCGGCGGATCCCGGCGACGAGGACGTCCGCGGCCCTGTCCAGCGAGGTGGTCGCGTTGAACGGCGGCGGGAGTGGGGCCCGCTGGCGGGCGAGCGCCTTGACGGTGTCCGCGCCGCGCACCATGTCCGTGTCGGTCCAGGACAGGTAGGCGATCCCGACCGTCACCCCGCGGTGCTTCAGCTCGGACCCGATGGCCCGCGCGTACGCCTCGACGCCGGCCTTGCTCGCGCCGTACGCGGACATGATCGGCATCGGCATGATCGCGGCGAGCGAGGCGATCTGGAGCAGGTAGCCGCGGCGCTCGATGAGCAGCGGCAGGAAGACGCGCGCCGTCCGCACCGAGCCGAGGAGGTTGACCTCGACGACGCGGTCCCAGGTGGCCGGGTCGGCGGCGACGATCGGTGCCCCGAAGGCGATCCCGGCGTTCGCCACGACGACGTCGACCCCGCCGAAGCGGTCGACGACCTCGCCGGCGACGCGGCGCAGCGCCGCCTCGTCGGTGACGTCGACCTGCCACCAGCCGGCGTCCGCACCGCACGCGGCGGCCACCTGCTCGAGCCGGTCCGGCTCGTGACCGAGCAGCGCGACGGCATACCCGGCCGCCGCGAGCCGTCGGACGACGGCCTCGCCGAGCCCGCGGGCCGCGCCGGTGACGACGGCGACCTTGCGGGTCACGAGGTCACCGTCGCAGCGGTGACGTGGTGGTCGCGGACGAGCCGGCGGACGGCGTCGGCGACGGCGTCGGGCGACTGCACCGGCGTCATGTGCCCGATGCCGGGCAGCTCGACGAGCCCGAGCGACTGCGGTAGGGCGGCGGTGATCCGGTGCGAGTGCCGCGGCGGCGTGAGCCGGTCCTGCGTGCCGCACAGCACGAGGGCCGGGACGTGGAGCGCCGCGAGGTGGTCGCCGAGGTCCAGGCCCGCGAGCATGCGGGCGAAGCCGGTGCGGGTGTGCGGCGGGCACGCGAGGACGACGTCCGTGCAGTAGGCGCGCTCGTGCCGGTCCGCGGCGGGGGAGAGCGTGATGTGGCTGACCGCCGCGCGCCGCCCCCACCGGGGCAGCATCGTGAGGAGCCGGGCGTCGCTCATGCCGCGCTGCGTCATCGCCTTCGCGACCGCGCGCAGGGGGCTCGGGTGCGGGACGACGCGGGCCTCGTCGACGAGCCGGCCGACGCCGGTGCTCGCGAGGAGCGCCGCGCAGACCTTGTCCCGCAGCACGGCGGGGCGTTCGCCGGCGAGTGCGACGAGCGCCATCGCACCCATGCTGTGGCCCGCGACGACGGCGCGCTCGCCGTCCGGCACGGTCGCGACGAGGACGGCCTCGAGGTCCTCGACGAGGGCGTCCGTCGTGCAGGCGCTGCGGGCGACGTGCTCGCTGCGGCCGTGCCCGCGCTGGTCGTAGACGATCGCGCGCACCTCGTCGCCGAGCCGGTGGAGCACCCGGCCCCAGAAGCCGGCCGAGCACGTCCAGCCGTGCCCGAGGACGACCGTCGGGGCGCCGTCCGGGCCGTGGACCTCGACGGCGATCCGGGTGCCGTCCGCGGAGGTGACCGTCGTGCGGGTCCTGGGGACCGGCGGCACGAAGTCGTGGGGGAGGCGCATCGTCGTCACCGCCCGCCCTGCGTCGCGACGGCCGGCCGGGCGGCCGGACCCGCCGCCGGCCCGGCGCCGTCCGCGCGTCGCGCCGTCCGGTACTCGCCGAGGTCGACCCGCCGGGTCTGGCGGCGCAGCCGCCACGTCGTGCCGGGCCAGAGCGTGCTGATCCGGCCCTGCGCGTCCTGGTACCAGGAGCTGCAGCCACCGGTCGCCCAGATCGTCGTCGAGAGCCGCTCCTGGACGTCGGCGTTCCAGGCGTCCTGCGCGCGCTGCTGCGGTTCCATGACGTCGAACCCCTTGCTGCGCATGAGGTCGAGGGCGTCGAGCAGGTAGGCGAGCTGGGACTCGATGACGTGGACCATCGAGGAGTGGCCGAGCCCGGTGTTCGGGCCGATGAGGAAGAACAGGTTCGGGAAGCCCGTGACGGTGGCGCCGCGCAGGGCCTGCATGCCCGTGCCGGCCCAGACGTCGGCGAGCGAACGGCCGGCGCGGCCGACGACGTGCCGCGCGACGGGCAGGTCGGTCGCCTCGAACCCGGTCGCGAAGACGACGACGTCGGCGGTGCGGCGGGTGCCGCCGGCGCCGACGACCTCGTCGCCCTCGAGGGCGGTGACCGCCTGCGGCACGACCTCGACGTTCGGCCGGGCGAGGGCGGGGTAGAAGTCGTCGGAGATGAGGATCCGCTTGCAGCCGGCGCGGTACCGCGGGCTGAGGACGGCGCGCAGGTGCGGGTCGCTGACCGCCTTCTCCATGGTGCGGCGGGACAGCAGCTCGACCGCGCGCATGAGGGCCGGCCGCCCGACGAAGCCGAGGACCATGAGCTCGCGGCCGGCGTAGATCACGCCGCGGACGCCCTTCTGGACGGCGGGGACCCGCCGGTAGAGGGCGCGCCGCCACGCCGGGATCCGGCGCTGGTTGCGGGGGATGACCCAGGCCGGGGTGCGCTGCATGACCGTGACCGACGCGGCGACCTTCGCGACCTGCGGGACGAGCTGGATCGCGGACGCGCCGGTGCCGACGACGGCGACCCGGCGGCCGGTGAGGTCGAGCGAGGAGTCCCAGCGGGCGGTGTGCATCACGGTGCCGGTGTACGTGGCCGTGGTGACGCCGTCCGGCAGCCGAGGCTCGGACAGCGGCCCGGAGGCGTTGACGAGGACGTCGGCGAGGACGTCCCCGGCGCTCGTCGTGACGGCCCAGGCGCTGCGCGCGTCGTCCCAGCGGGCGCCGAGCACCTCGACGCCGCAGCGGATGAGGCGGCCGACGTCGAAGCGCCGGACGACGTCGTGGAGGTAGGTGTGGATCTCCGGCTGGAGCGAGAAGCTGCGCGTCCAGTCGGGGTTCATCGCGAAGGAGAACGAGTACAGGTGGCTCTGCACGTCGCAGCCGGCGCCGGGGTAGCTGTTGTCGCGCCAGGTGCCGCCGACGTCGTCCGCCTTCTCGAGGACGAGCACGTCGTGACCGGCCTGCGACAGGCGCACCGCGGCGGCGATCCCGCCGAACCCGGCGCCGACGACGAGCACGTGGACGCACTCGGGGAGGGCGGCCGCGTCGCCGCTGGTCGGGGTCATGGCAGGACCATACTTACCAATGAACGTTGTAACAATACCCGCGAGTAACTTCGCCTGTTCGCCTCGCCGGAATGCTGTTGCGCGGCCCGGGGTGGCCGGTGAGGCTCGGGCTGTGGCGATGCATCCTGACGAGCTCGACGTGCCGGTGGAGGTCGTGGCGCGCCTGGTCGGCGAGCAGTTCCCGCAGTGGGGCGGCCTGCCGGTGCGACGGGTGGTGTCGACGGGGACGGTGAACGCGGTCTTCCGTCTGGGGGACGACGTCGCGGCGCGCTTCCCGCTGCGGGCCCGCGCCCTGGCCGACGTCCGGGCCTCGTTGGCCGCGGAGGTCGCCGCCATGGGGGAGCTGGCCGCGTGCAGCCCGGTCCCGACCCCGCTGGCGCTGGCCGTCGGTGCGCCTGGGCCCGGGTACCCGCTGCCGTGGCTGGTGCAGACGTGGCTGCCCGGCCGGGACGCGGCGGTCGACGACGCGTCGTGGTCCGTGCTGCTCGGTGAGGACCTGGCCCGGCTCGTGGCCGCCCTGCGGGCCGCCCCCACGCACGGTCGGACCTTCACGGGTCAGGGTCGGGGCGGGGACCTGACCGAGCATGACGTGTGGATGGCCGAGTGCTTCCGGCGCAGCGAGGGGCTGCTCGACGTCGTCGCGCTGCGGCGGCTGTGGGGCGAGCTGCGGGACCTGCCCCGGGCCGGCCCGGACGTCATGTCGCACGGGGACCTCATGGCGCCCAACGTCCTCGTCGACGCCGGCCGGCTCGTCGGGGTCCTGGACGGTGGGGGCTTCGGGCCGGCCGACCCGGCCCTGGACCTCATCGCCGGCTGGGACCTGCTCGAGGCCGGGCCCCGGGAGGTGTTCCGCCGGGCCCTCGGCTGCGGCGACGTCGAGTGGGCGCGGGGCAAGGCCTGGGCTCTCGAGCAGGCGATGGGGCTGGTCTGGTACTACGAGCGGTCCAACCCCGTCATGAGCGGCCTGGGTCGGCGGACCCTCAGCCGGATCCTCGCCGACCCCGGGTGAGGTGGTCTCCGCCGCCAGGGTGCGCTCTCGGCCGGTCGTCAGAAGGGCGGCGGATCCTCGGGCGCAGGCGCAGGCGCAGGCGCAGGCGCGGGCCGTGGGAGACGTGGCAGCGGCGTGTGGGGGAGTGCGGTGTAGGCGCGGCCGGTGCGGGTGGTCCAGGTGGTGGTGCCGGGTGGG
>NZ_MWLN01000163.1 GCF_002198655.1 Kineosporia sp. A_224 | reverse complement strand
GGCCGACTGGAGTCGTGGGTCGTCAGGGCGGGGGTTAGGTTGACCGACGCCGTATGCCCTGAACATCCCCAAACGGGGCGTACTTCAACCCTCTTTGCGGAAGGGATTTCGATGTGGTGACCGCACGCGAGTACGGGGACGAGCTCCTGAGGCGGCTTCTCGAGCACGCGACGACCGCCACCGCGGCGCTCGGCGCCGGCCTGAGCCTCACGGACGGGACGCCGCGCTCGGTCGCCGCGGTCGGCGTCGCGACGGTCCTCGACCCGGCGCAGTGGACGGCCGGCGACGGCCCGCTCTGGGACGCCGTCCGTGGGGCCCGCCGGGTCGTCGTCCCGAGCCAGGACGACGGCGAGGAGCCGTTCGACCCGCGTCGCCACGCCGGGTTCGCCGAGCTCGTCACGGCCCAGGAGCTCGGCGCGGTCCGCGGTCTCGTCGTGACGCCGGGGGAGTGGTCGGGCGAGGAGCCGATGGTGATGTCCCTCTACCTCGACCGGCCGGTCGACGCGGCGGTGGCCGCGGTCGTCGACGAGTACGAGACCCTGCTCGGCAGCGCCCTCGCGGTCGTGGAGTACTGCGCCGGGGAGGAGCTCAAGGCCGAGCAGATGCTCCAGATGGTCCAGTACCGGCGCGTCATCGAGCAGGCCAAGGGGCTCGTCATGGCCGGCGTCGGTGGGGACGCCGCGACCGCCTTCACGACGCTCTCGCGCGCCAGCCAGCACTTCAACATCCGGCTGCGCAACCTCGCCGTCGCGCTCGTCGAGCACGTGGGCCGCGCGCCCGCGGAGGGCCCGGACGACCTCGCGCAGGTCGTCGTCCCGAGCGACCACGACCGCCAGGTGGCGGCGCAGGTCTGGCTCGCGCTCACCGCGCGGCCGAAGGGCCCCGGCGCGCAGCGGGTGGACGACGAGCCGACCGTGCCGGGCGTCGACGACACCTACGTCGGCTGAGCCGGGGGCGGCTGCGGACGTGCGGCCCTGAGGTCGATCAACGTGTGTCGATCACTGTGCATGAGATCGCCACGGCCGGGTACTCGGGTGATCGTCAGACCAGTACCCGCCGGGGATTCCCCCCGCCCCCGAGAAGGAGGCCTCCGTGGCCACGCTCCTGTGGATCATCGCCGTCGTGCTCGTCATCGCCGGGATCCTTGCTCTCCTGCGCCGCCAGATCCTCTGGGGCGCGGTGCTCATCATCGTCGGCCTGCTCGTCGGGCCGGGCGGGGTGAGCATCTTCGCCTGACCGGGGCACCGGGAGGCCGCTGCGCGGCCGCACCGGTGCCGACCGACGGGCCGACGGCCCGTCCGCCGAAGGGGTCCGGCGGGCGGGCCGTTCGCATGCCCGCTGCCGGACGGCACGGTGAAAGGTCACGATCCGGTCGCGGCGGACAGGTTCACCGCGCGCCGCTGCTGGAACTGTGTGTAGTTGCATGATTACTTGGAGTTCCTGATCCGACGACGGTGTCGGATCAGGACCGTGCGTCCCCGGCCCGTGGCCCGGCCCGGGGACGCCGTACCGCCGCGCGCGCGACGGTCCGACGCGCCAGGCGGGCCGATCCGGAGGTGGGACGCACCGTGGCCATGTCGACGGCGCGCCGGGACGGCGGCGTCGGGCCGGCCCTCACCTCCCGGGGCGGCCGGCACGTCGCGCCCCCCGGGACGGGGCCTTCTGCCCTGACGGTCGTCGCACCCCGGGCGGCGCAGCCGCGCGGCCGCCGGGCCGTGCGCGACCCGTTCGACGGGGGGCCGCCCGCGGACCGGGTCGTCGACGTCGCGGACGCCGCCCCGGTGGTCGACGCCGCCCCGGCGGTCGACGCAGCCCCGGCGCTCGCCGTCCGGCCCGCCCGTGCCGGCGTCGTCCGGGCGCTGCTGCACTCCGCGGTCGCGCTCCAGGCCGAGGACCTGCTGCGGACGATCGGCGCGCTCGCGGTCGCCGCGCAGCGCAGCGAGGGCACGACGGCCTCCGTCGACTGGATCGGCTGGGTCGAGCGGGACGTCCGCGACCTCGGCCACCTCGCCCGCGCGGCGCTCGAGGTCGGCGCCTCGCTGCCGGCCGGGCTCGACGTCGGCGGCGGCGACCCGGCCCGCCCGGAGAGCGTCATCGAGGGCCTGCTCGCCGGTCACGAGGCGGTCCTCGGCGTCCTGCGCCACCTCGACGCCGTCGGCGGCGACGAGCCCTGGAACGCGGTCGTCTCGCGGATCGCCGCCCGCCGTGAGGCCGAGGCCGCGGCGCTGCGGGTGACCGTCGGGGACGGCGCCCCCCGGGAGCCGGAGCGGCTGCACGTCGGCCGGGCGCCGGACCGGCACTTCAGCCCGGACCTGCTCGTCTGACTCAGGCGTTCTCTGGTGTCAGAAGCACGCGAACGCGCGAGCGTGGGGTGCTCAGCCCGCCGGAGGACGCGCGGGGCGGCGGCGCGCGACGAGCACCGCGTCGTGCACCGTGCTCACCCCGCCCTCGTGGCCGAGCGCGTCGCGCTCGCGGGTCTGCGCGGCGACGACGTCCCACGCCTGCGGGTCGAGGTCGGCCGCGACCTCCTCGGCGGTGAACATCGCCGCCGGGAAGTGCATCCGGTGCGCCGAGGTGCGCAGGTCGCGCGGGTGGTGCCCGACGACGAGCAGGGTGCCGCCGGGGGCGACCGCGTCGGCGAGCCGGGCGTAGAGCGCGCGGCGGACGTCCCCGGGCAGGTGCATGAACTGGGCCGACACGAGGTCGTAGCCGCCGCCCGCGGCCTGCGGGTCGGTGCGCAGGTCGGCGCGGACCCAGGTCGTGCGGGCGGTGACGTCCGGACCGGCCGCGGCGGCGTGGCCGGCGGCGCGCTCCAGGGCCGTGGCCGAGATGTCGACGCCGGTCACCTGCCAGCCCCGGCCCGCGAGCCAGACGGCGTCCGCGCCCTCGCCGCAGCCGACGTCGAGGGCGCGGCCGGGTGCGAGGTGCTCGGTCTCGGCGACGAGCCAGGTGTTCGGCCGGCCGCTCCAGATCGCCTGGCTCGCGCCGTAGCGCTCCTCCCAGGCGGGGGCCTCGAACATCGTCGCGGCGGCGTGCCGGTACGCGGCGACGGCCTGCCGGGTGTCCTCGGTGACGAGGTCCCCGTTGATCGCCGCCCCGGCCATGAGACCGGCCGCCGCGGCCGACACCACCTGCGCCATGGCCGACGCGACGTTGCCGGCGACCCAGACCCCGGGCGCCGCGGGGGCGCCGTCCGCGCCGGCGGGGACCTGGGTCGCGACGACGTGCCCGAGGACCTCGAGCGGTTCGGCGGCCAGGCCGAGGCCCGCGAGGACGTCGGCCCGGGCGGAGAACGTCGGCGCGACGACGAGCACCTCGAGGTCGACGACCTCCCCGGAGGCGAGCCGGACCCCGGTCAGCGCGTCGTCCGCCGTGAGCACCTCGACGACCTCGCCGTCCACGGGCAGGACCTGCCGGGCCGCGAGTGCCTCGGCCGTCGCCTCGTCGGGTGCGCCGGTGGTGTGCGTGAGGAGCAGGACGTGCGGGGTGAGCTGGCGCCACAGCTGCGCCTGGTGGACGGCGAGCGGGCCCGTCGCGAGGACGCCCACCCGCCGGTCGCGGGCCTCCCAGCCGTGGCAGTACGGGCAGTGCAGGACGTCGCGGCCCCAGCGGGCGGCGAGCCCCGGCACGGCCGGCAGGTCGTCGACGAGCCCGGTCGCGACGAGCAGGCGCCGCGCCCGGACCCGGCCGCCGTCGGCGAGCGAGACGACGAAACCGTCGCCGTCCCGCTGCGCCGCCTCGACCCGGCCGTCGACGACCTCGCCGCCGTACCCGAGCACCTCGGCCCGCCCGGCGGCGAGCAGCTCCGCCGGCGGGACGCCGTCCCGGCCGAGGAGGTTGTGCACGCCCGCGGCGGGGGCGTTGCGCGGCTCGCCGGCGTCGACGACGAGGACCGACCGTCGCGAGCGGACCAGGGCGAGTGCGCCGCTGAGCCCCGCGGGTCCGCCGCCGACGACGACCACGTCGTACGCCGCTGTGCTGCCGTCCGTGCCGTCGTCCGTGCTGTGCTGCGTCATGGGGACACCGTCGGCGACAACCGCACCGGGCAGCAACTAGTCTTGCCGATATGGCAAAGGATGACGGTGTGGTCCTCGCCGGGGTCGGACCCCGGCTGCGGGCGTTGCGGGAGCGGCGCGGGACGACGCTCGCGCGGCTCGCCGAGGAGACCGGGATCTCGGTGAGCACGCTGTCGCGCCTGGAGTCCGGGCAGCGCCGCCCGACCCTCGAGCTGCTCCTGCCGCTCGCGACCGCGTACGGCGTGGGCCTCGACGAGCTCGTCGGCACGGGGACGACGCAGGACCCGCGAGTGCGCCCGGAGCCGATCGTCCGCCACGGCGTGACGTTCGTGCCGCTGACCCGCAGGCCCGGCGGCGTGCGCGCGTACAAGCAGGTGTTCCCGCCGGGGGCGCCCGCGACGCCGCCCCGGCAGGGCAGCCACGACGGGTACGACTGGGTCTACGTCCTCACCGGCCGGGTCCGGCTGCTGCTCGGTGAGCAGGACCTCGTGCTCACCGAGGGCGAGGTCGCCGAGTTCGACACCCGCGTGCCGCACAGCCTCTCCAACGCCGGTCCGGGGGTGGCCGAGGTGATCAACCTCTTCGGGCCGCAGGGCGAGCGGGTCCACGTCCGGGCCCGGACGGCAGCCCGGGGCGCCGCGGCCGCGGGCGCTCCCGGGGACGGCGGCGAAACCCGGTCGGGGCAGGGCCGCACCCGCCGGTAGCCTTGGCCGTCGTGACCGAGGACCAGACGACGCCGGCCGGGACGACGCAGGGCGACGGGGACGACGACCTGCCCGAGCAGATGCGCGTGCGCTACGAGAAGCGGCAGCGCCTGCTCGACGGCGGCACCGAGGCGTACCCCGTCGTCGTCCCCCGCACCCACTCGCTGAAGCAGGTCCGGGACACCTACGGGCACCTCGAGGCGGGCGAGGAGACCGACGACCTCGTCGGCGTCACCGGCAGGGTCGTCTTCGTCCGCAACACCGGCAAGCTCTGCTTCGCGACCCTCCAGGAGGGTGACGGGACCCGGCTGCAGGCGATGCTGTCGCTCGCCAACGTGGGCGAGGAGGCGCTCGCCGCCTGGAAGGCGGACGTCGACCTCGGCGACCACGTCTTCGTCCATGGCCGGGCCGTCTCGTCCAAGCGCGGCGAGCTCTCCGTCATGGCCGACGCGTGGCAGCTCGCCGCGAAGTCGCTGCGCCCGCTCCCCGTCCTGCACAAGGACCTCAGCGAGGAGGCCCGGGTCCGGCAGCGGTACGTCGACCTCATCGTCCGCCCGGCCGCCCGGGAGAACGTCCGGCTCCGCGCGGGCGTCGTCCGCTCGCTGCGGGAGTCGTTCCACCGCAGGGACTTCGTCGAGGTCGAGACCCCGATGCTCCAGGTGCTCCACGGCGGCGCCGCCGCGCGGCCGTTCCAGACCCACATGAACGCCTTCGACATGGACCTGTACCTGCGGATCGCGCCGGAGCTGTACCTCAAGCGCGCCGTCGTCGGCGGCATCGAGAAGGTCTTCGAGATCAACCGCAACTTCCGCAACGAGGGCGCGGACTCCTCGCACTCGCCGGAGTTCGCGATGCTCGAGGCGTACGAGGCCTACGGCTCCTACGACACGATCGGGGCGCTGACGAAGGACCTCGTGCAGGAGGCCGCGCTCGCCGTCCACGGCTCGACGACCGTCACCCTCGCCGACGGCAGCGAGTACGACTTCGGCGGGCAGTGGCGCGAGATCACCCTCTTCGGCGCGCTCTCCGACGCGCTCGGCGTCGACGTCGACGCGCAGACCCCGCTCGAGCGGCTCGCCGAGCTCGCCGCCAAGCACGACGTCCCGGTGCTCGCCCACTACGGCCCCGGCAAGCTCGCCGAGGAGCTCTTCGAGGCGCTCGTCGTCCCGGACCTCTACGCGCCGACGTTCGTCCGGGACTTCCCCGAGGAGACCGCGCCGCTGACCCGCGCGCACCGCACGACCGCGGGCCTGGCCGAGAAGTGGGACCTCTACGTACGGTCCTTCGAGCTCGGCACCGGCTACTCCGAGCTCGTCGACCCGGTCGTCCAGCGCGAGCGCTTCGTCGACCAGGCGCGGTTCGCCGCCAAGGGCGACCTCGAGGCGATGCAGCTCGACGAGGACTTCCTGCGGGCCATGGAGTACGGCATGCCGCCGTCGGGCGGGATGGGCATGGGGATCGACCGGCTGCTCATGGCGATCACCGGCCTGGGCATCCGGGAGACGATCCTCTTCCCGCTCGTCAAGCCCGAGTAAAGCCTTCCTCAGAGCGCCGCCGGGGCGTCCGGCGGCGTTCTAGAGTTCCTCCGGTTCGATCTTCGGCCCGGCTCGGGCCGCATCACCCGGGGGAGTGACGTGGACGTCGGCCGTGCGACCGGATGGCTCGCTGCGCTCGCGGCCCGGCCGGGCGGCGAGCAGCCGCAGCCGGCCGAGGAGTCGCTCGCGCTCTGCTCGACGCTCGCGGCCCGGCTCGCGGACGACCACGCGGCCGGGCTGCTCCACGGCGACGGCCTGCCGCCGGTGCTGCGCGCCCCCGAGCTGCTCGCCGGCGGGCCGGCGACACCCGCCTCGGACGTCTACGCGCTCGCCGCCGGGCTCTGGACGATGCTCGCGGGCCGGCCCCCGCACATGCTGCCCGGTGAGGCGGACGTCGACGCCGAGACGCTGCGGCAGCGGCGCGCGCAGCCGCCTGGCGACCTGGCCGACCTGCCGGCACCGCTGACGTCGCTGCTGCGCCGGGCGCTGGCCCGGGACCCGGCGGAGCGCCCGGCCGACGCCGACCTGCTCCGTGCCGCCCTCGACGACTGCGCGGACCTCGTCGTCTACGCGCGCCGCCGCGAATGGGGGGACCGGCTCCGTCCGCGGCCGGTCGCGACCCGCTCCGACGTCCCCGCCGGACGGACGGGGCCGAACGACGACCCGGACGAAACCGTTCCGGCAGTGCCGCCGACGACGCCGGGCAGCCCCGGGCGGCCGGTGCGCCGCCGCCGGTCCGTCCTGCTCTCGGCGCTCGCCGTGCTGCTGGCGCTGGCCGCGCTCGCGGCGATGCTCGTGCTGACGTCGCCGGGCGGCGCAGGAATGTTCTGACCGGCGCCGCTCCCGGTGCGCCGGGCCGGCCGCAGGTCCGTATTCTGGTGACGTGCTGAAGTTCCTGCTCGCCGTCCTCCCGAGCGCCGGGGTCCTGTTCATCTTCTGGATCGGGATCCGGGCGATGCTCCAGGCCGACCGCCGGGAACGCCTGGCCCAGGCCAGGATCGACGCCGAGCAGGACGCCGCCGCGCGGCGCGACGCGGCCGGCTGAAGTGCCGGCTGAAGGCGAGTCCCGCGGGTTTCGAGGCCTTTTCCGCGACGCGGCCGTCGGCCCGTGACGGCCTCTGCGTGAAGTGTCCCGGCGACGGTCGACAATTCAATGACCGACGTGTCGACGACTGTGACGAAGATCGGCCGCGGATTGGTCGTCACTCGAAGTAGGGACTTCATCACGCGCATTTCCCCGGCCGTCGGGCCGGGGAATTGTCACCCGCGCGCCGACCACAAGAAGACGTCGCCCGCGAGAATGCGGGGTTTCCATTCCGCTAACCGAAGTACGAGTTGACAAAATTTTGACACGGGCCCGGGAAAGGGTCCAATATTCGCCTTAGGCGGGGGATTCATCTCACACAAACTCTGGAGAACTTTCCATGGCCCAGAAGGTCCAGGTCATTCTCGTCGACGACATCGACGGCGGCGAGGCCGACGAGACCGTCAGCTTCTCGCTGGACGGCGTGAGCTACGAGATCGACCTTTCCGAGTCGAACGCGACCGAGCTGCGCGACGCGCTGGCCCAGTGGGTCGGTCACGCCCGTCGCGTCGGCGGCCGGTCCACGGCCCGCCGCGCGGCCGCGCCCAAGAAGAACGGTGCGGCGCCGGCCGCCAAGGCCGACCTCGCCGAGGTCCGGTCGTGGGCGCGCGAGAGCGGCTACGAGGTGAGCGACCGCGGTCGCGTCTCCGCGCAGATCCTCCAGGCGTACGACGAGGCGCACTGAACCGTCCGCGTCCCGGCGCGGTGAGAACGACGAGCGCGCGGCAGGTCCCCACCGGACCTGCCGCGCGCTCTCTCGTCGGCGGGGCCGTCCCGGAGGCGTCCTGCGCGGCCGTCGCTACCGTGTCGCCATGGCGTCGTCGCTGAACGACCTCCCGAAGGTGGGTGCGCCCCGCGACCCGGGCCCTGGCGGCCGCCGGCTTCACGCGCCTGGAACAGCTCGCGGGGCAGCCCCGGCAGCGGCTGGCGCAGCTGCACGGCATGGGGCCCAAGGCGTTGGCGGTCGTCGAGGCCGCGCTCGCGGAGCACGACCTGCACCTGGCGTGACCGGTGCCCGGGTGCGGCCGGTGCCGCACCCGGGCCGACGGGTCAGCCCTTGGCCTGCTCCTTGAGGATGCGCCGCAGGATCTTCCCGGAGGCGGACTTCGGGACGGCGTCGATGAAGTGCAGCCGACGGATCTGCTTGTAGTGCGCGACCTGCCCGGCGACGAACTCCTGGACCTCCTCGGCGGTGACCTCCTGGCCCGCTTTGAGGACGACGTAGGCGACCGGGATCTCGCCCGCCTCCTCGTCGTCCAGCCCGACGACGGCCGCGTCGGCGACCGCCGGGTGCGTGAGGAGAAGCGCCTCGAGCTCGGCCGGCGGCACCTGGAAGCCCTTGTACTTGATGAGCTCCTTGAGCCGGTCGACGACGAAGATGTGGTGGTCCTCGTCGACGTGCCCGATGTCGCCGGTGTGCAGCCAGCCGTCCTCGTCGAGGGTGATGGCCGTCGCCTGCGGGTTGTTGAGGTAGCCCTTCATGACCTGTGGTCCGCGGACCCAGATCTCGCCGTCCGCCCCGACGCCGAGGTCCTCGCCGCCGGCCGGGTCCACGATGCGCATCTCGGTGTTGGGCGCCGTGATCCCCGCGGAGCCGGGCTTGAACATGCCGACCGGGGTGAGGTGCGAGACCGGCGACAGCTCCGTCATCCCGTAGCCCTGGACGACCTCGCAGCCGAGCCGGGCGCCCGCCTCGACGGCGAGCTCGGCCGACAGTGGAGCGGCCCCCGAGAACACCTGCTCGAGCTTGCTCATGTCGTACTTGTCGACGAGCGGGTGCTTGGCGAGCGCGACGACGATCGGCGGCGCCACGAACGACCGCGTGACCCCGTACTCCTGGTGCACCGAGAGGAACTGCTCGAGGTCGAACCGCGGCAGCGTGACGACGGTGGCACCGGCCCGCAGGCCGCAGTTCATGAGGACCTGCATGCCGTAGATGTGGAAGAACGGCAGGACGGCCACGAGCGTCTCGTCCTCGCGCATCTCGGCCGGGCCGAGCACCTGCGCGATGTTCGCGACGAGGTTGCGGTGGCTGAGCATGACGCCCTTGGACAGGCCCGTCGTCCCCGAGGAGTAGGGCAGGACGACAGTGCTCTCCGGGTCGACCGGGACCTGCTCCGCGAGCGGGGCGCCGAGCAGTGCGGTGAACGGCTGGGCGCCCTCGGCGTCGCCGATCACGTAGATGTCGTCCGGGCCGATTCCCGTACCCTCGGCCGCCTTGCGTGCGGCCTCGAAGAACGGCGCGACGGTCACGAGGATCTTCGCCCCGGCGTCGACGAGCTGGTGGTGGATCTCGCGCTCGGTGTACGTCGGGTTGATCGTCGTGATCGCCCCGCCGGCGTAGGCGACACCGTGGAAGACGACCGCGTACTCGGGGATGTTCGGCGACAGCAGGGCCAGCACGTCGCCGGGGGCGAACCCCCGGGCCACGAGGCCGCCGGCGAGCGCACGGACACCGCCTGCGAGCGCCGCGTAGGTGAGCGTCCGACCGCTCGTGCCGTCGATGAGCGCCGGCTTGTCGCCGAGCTCGGCCGCACGGGCCAGCACGTAGTCGGTGAGCGTCGTCGTGGGGATGTCGACGTCCGGCAGCGGGCTGCGGTGGATCATGCGTCACTCCTTCGTGGCGTGTCCAGGCCGTTCGGTCGGTGCGGCCCGTCGGTCACGGTACGCACCGGTAACCGACGCCGCCACCCCCGCGCGTGATCGGGGTCACGAGCGGGGGTGGCGGGTGGGTCGGAGCGCCGGTCAGCCCTGCCGGGGGGCGGACTCGACGACCGTGTCGACGTCCGCGGCGGGTCCGGTGCCGTGCTCGGCGTGGCCGTCCCCGTGCGACCCGTCGTCCGTGCGGCCACGGGTCGCGAGCAGGCTCGTCACGGTGACCGTGGCGAGGATGCCGAGGATGACGAAGAGGCTGAGCAGCGTCGGGACCTCCGGCACGGACGCCCACTCCTTGTGCGCCCAGTGCAGGACGAGCTTGACGCCGATGAAGCCGAGGATGATCGCGAGGCCGTACCCCAGGTGGACGAGCCGGCTGAGCAGGCTGTTGAGGAGGAAGTAGAGCGCGCGCAGGCCGAGCAGGGCGAACGCGTTCGTCGCGAAGACGAGGTACGGGTCGTCGGTGACGCCGTACACCGCGGGCACGGAGTCGACGGCGAAGACGACGTCGGTGGCGAAGACGGCGACGACGACGAGCGCGAGCGGGGTGAGGGCCCGCCGGCCCGCCTGCCGGACGACCATCTTCGTGCCCTGGTAGTCGTCGGTCACCGGGAAGAAGCGGCGGATGAAGCGCACCGACTTCATCTGCGAGACGTCGACCTCCTTGTCGTGCCCGCTGCGGGCGTCGCGGTACACCTTCACCGCGGTCGCGAGGAGGATGCCGCCGAAGACGAGGAAGGTGATCGTGAAGCGCTCGAGGGCCGCCGCGCCGGCGGCGATGAACACGCCGCGCAGGACGAGCGCGCCGACGATGCCGAACAGCAGCACGCGCTGCTGGAGCGCGGCGGGCACCGCGAAGGCGCCGAGCAGGAGCATGAAGACGAAGAGGTTGTCGACGCTCAGGGACTTCTCGACGAGGTAGCCGGTGATGAACTCCGTGCCGCGGGCCGAGCCCCAGTGCCACCACACCCAGCCGGCGAACGCCAGCGGCAGGGCGACGTAGAAGATCGACCACCCCGCGGCCTCCTTGGTGGAGACCTCGTGCGGGCGGCGGGTCAGGAGGAAGTCCAGGGCCACGAGGAGGACGACGGCCCCGATCGTCACGGCCCAGAGCATCGGGGTGCCCACGTTCGCCGGGTCGGCGGCGGTGCCGGTCTGCTCGGCGCCGAGCCACGGCGACAGGGCGGGCAGGAAGGACTGCACGGAGGCGGATCTCCTCAGGTCGGACGTCGCGGGGACGACGCACCCAACCGAGGTCTCCTCCACCCGCACGCCGTGCGGGCCGCCGCCCGGGGTCCTGATGGCAGGACCGTGATGACCGGGACGGCGCGTGGGAGTACTCCCCTCGCTGACCACCAGACTACTGGACTGATCTTTGATGCGCGAATCAAAGGTCGCATGTCGGTGCTGGTCCACCCGTTCGGCCGCCCCCGCGGCCGGTCTCAGCCCTCGACGAGCACGACGACGAGGGTGCGCGGGCCGTGGACCCCCTCGACCCGGTCGAGCTCGATGTCGCTCGTCGCCGACGGGCCGCTCACCCAGGTGAGCGGCCGGTCCGGGTCGAGCCGGGGCAGCGCCTCGGGGACCGAGCCCACGACCTGGTCGGCCCGGACGACGATCAGGTGGTAGTCCGGCACGAGCGTCAGGGCCCGCCGGCCGCAGTCGGGGGAGGAGTCGAGGACGATCGTGCCGGTCTGGGCGACCGCGACCGCGCAGCCCGTGACGACGCCGTCGACGGCGTCGAGGGTCGCGACCGGGAGGGCCCCGCCGTCCTGCGCCGCGCCGTCGGTGACGGTCTCGACGTCCGCCGCGGCGAGCCAGCCGGCCGGCAGTCCGGACGGCGCGGCGAGCCGGCGGGCACCGCGCGCGGCGAGGGCGGCGGCCACCGTGGCGCCGACGGCGTCGGGGGCGCAGCGGTGGACGGTCGCCTTGTAGTCGACGAGCCGGTCGACGAGCAGGTCGAGCAGCCCGGGGGCGCCGGGCTCCTGGCCGAGCGACGTCCGGTAGTCGCGTGGGACGGGCGACGGCTGCGGGGCCGCGCCCCCGGTGCGGCCCAGTGCCGTCCGGATCCTGCGCAGGACCTCGTCCCGGGCGGAGGTCGTCACGACCGGTCCCCCCTCGTGCGGGCCCACCACTTGCGGAACGTCTCGGCGGGCGGGGCGGGCACGTCGCGGGACGTCGTCCACGCCGACAGCGGGGGTGGCAGGCTGCGGATCCGGCCGTCCCGCGCGAGCAGCCGGCCGAGCTGCAACCCCCTCTCCGCGAACGAGAACCGGCCGGCGTCCTGCATGACCCAGGCGGCCGCGGACATCGCGGCGTTCTCCGCGCTCGCCGGCAGGCCGGGCACCCGACGCTGCGCCTGCGCGGTCTCCACGTGCTTGGCGCGCAGGTGCACGAGCATCGAGGGGATGTCGATGCGCACCGGGCAGGCGTCGAAGCAGGCCCCGCACAGCGACGACGCGTAGGGCAGGCTGTCGACCGGGTCGCCGCCGGCGGGGGCGTCCGCGCCGTGGCCGTGCATGCCCGCGAGCTGCGGGGTGAGGACGGCGCCGATCGGGCCCGGGTACACCGAGCCGTAGGCGTGCCCACCGGTGCGCTCGTAGACCGGGCACACGTTGAGGCACGCCGAGCACCGGATGCAGTGCAGCGCCTGCCGGCCGGCCTCGTCGGCGAGGGTCGCCGTCCGGCCGTTGTCGAGGAGCACGAGGTGGAACTCCTGCGGCCCGTCGGGCGCGCCGTCCGAGGTCCTCGGTGCACCGGTCCACATCGACGTGTACGGGTTCATCCGCTCGCCGGTCGACGAGCGGGGCAGCAGCTGGAGGAACACCTCGAGGTCGCGCCAGGTCGGCAGCAGCTTCTCGATGCCCATGACCGTGACGAGGGTCTGCGGAAGGGTCAGGCACATCCGGCCGTTGCCCTCGGACTCGACGACGGCGAGGGTGCCGGTCTCGGCGATCGCGAAGTTCGCCCCGCTCACCGCGACCCGCGCCGCGAGGAACGTGCGCCGCAGGTACGCCCGCGCGGCCATCGCGAGCACCCGCGGCTCGTCGGTGAGGCCGGGGTCGACGTCGGGCATGTGGTCGAGGAAGATCTGCCGGATCTCCGCGCGGTTGCGGTGGATCGCGGGCACGAGGATGTGCGACGGGGTGTCGTCGGAGAGCTGGACGATGAGCTCGGCGAGGTCGGTCTCGACGGCGGCGATGCCGGCCTCGGCGAGCGCTTCGTTGAGGCCGATCTCCTGCGTCGCCATGGACTTCACCTTGACGACGCTCGTCACCGGGTCGTCCGGGGTGCCTGCGGCGCGCACGAGGTCGAGGACGATCCGGTTCGCCTCGTCGGCGTCCCGGGCCCAGTGCACGTGGCCGCCCCGGGCGGTGACGTTCTCCTCGAGCTGCACGAGCAGCTCGGGCAGGCGGGCCATGACGTCGGCCTTGATCGCGGCGCCCGCGGCGCGCAGCTCCTCCCAGTCGTCGAGCTCGCCGACGACCCGTGCGCGCTTGGCCCGGATCGTCGACGTCGCGTGCCCGAGGTTCTTGCGCAGCTGGGTGTCCGCGAGGGCCCTGCGGGCGGCGACGGGGAAGGTGTCCGGGCCGCGCAGCGTGCCGCGCTCGGTGGCGACGGGCAGGCCGGGCATCCCCAGGAACGTCGTCACAGCGCCGCCTCCCAGCCCTCGCCCGCGAGGATCTCCGCGAGGTGCACGGTCTTCGTGCCGACCCGCAGCCGGGACAGCCCGCCGCCGATGTGCATGAGGCACGAGGAGTCCCCGGCGGTGACGACCTCGGAGCGGGTCGTCTGCACCGCGCGGATCTTGTCCGCGAGCATCGCCGTCGAGGTGTCGGCGTTCTTCACCGAGAAGGTGCCGCCGAAGCCGCAGCACTGCTCGGCGTCCGGCAGCTCGACGAGGTCGAGGCCGTGGACGGCGCGCAGCAGCCGCAGCGGCTTGTCGTCCACCCGGAGCATCCGCAGCGAGTGGCAGGTCGGGTGGTAGGTGACCCGGTGCGGGTAGCGGGCGCCGACGTCGGTGACGCCGAGGACGTCGACGAGCAGCTCGCTCAGCTCGTAGGTCTTCGCAGCCACGGCCTCGGCCCGGGCGGCGAGCCCGGTGTCGGCGCGGCCCTGCTCGGCCATCCGCCGGGCCACGACCGCGTGCTGGTGGCGCACCGACCCGACGCACGAGCCGGACGGCGCGACGACCGCCTCGACGCCGTCCCCGCCCTGCGCGCGCGGCCGCAACGCCGTCTCGAAGACGTCGACGTGGTGCTCGACGACCGGCAGCGCCTCGCGCTGGTAGCCGGTGTTCACGTGCATCTGGCCGCAGCAGGTCTGCCCCGAGGGGAACACCACCTCGTGGCCGAGCCGCTCGAGGAGGACGACCGTCGCCTGCGCGGCGCGGGGGAACATCGCGTCCGCGAGACAGGTGGCGAAGAGCGCGATCCGCATGGTCCTCCTCGACCTGGGCGGGCGGCGGCCGGCACCGGCACGCCCGGGCAATGGTCAGACCAAGGTAGCGGTCTGTCCGGAGGAGCGGAAGCGTTAGCCTGCGTCCATGACCGACGACCCGCTGCTGCGGCCGGTGGAACGGACGCGCACGTACGAGGTCATCCTGCGCCAGGTCGAGGAGCTCCTCACCTCGGGCCGGCTGCGCCCGGGAGACCGGCTCCCGCCCGAGCGCGGCCTCGCCGAGCAGCTCGGGGTGAGCCGGCCGTCGGTCCGGGAGGCGCTCAAGGTGCTCGAGGCGCTGGGCGTCGTCGAGACGACCGGCGGCCAGGGCCGGGACTCCGGTGCCGTCGTCGTCGCCCGGCCCGGCGTCGCGATCGGTGCCGCGATGCGGATCCACGTCGCCACCGAGGGTCTGCCGATCGCCGACCTCGTCGAGACCCGGGCGCTGCTCGAGTCCGCGGCGATGCGCCGCCTCGGCCGCCGGGTCGCGGCCGGACCCGACGGTGCCGCGCTCCTCGCCCCGGCCGAGGACCTCCTGCTCGCGATGAAGAGCACGGACCTGTCGCCCGAGCAGTTCCACCACCTGGACACCGCGTTCCACCTCGCGCTCGCCGAGGCCGCCGGCAACGTCGTCGTCCACGTCGTCATGGCCTCGCTCCGGGAGGCCATCGAGGGCTACGTCCTCGACGCCGTCCCCCGCCTGCCCGACTGGCGCACGACGTCCGCCGGCCTGCGTCGCCAGCACGCCGCCATCCTCACCGCCCTGCGCAGGGGTGACGGCGACACCGCCGCGACGGTCGTCGACCGCCACATCCACCAGTTCTGGTCCCGCACCCGCTGACACCGACGACGAACGGCCCGGGCGCCGCCGGACGCGACGGAACGATCATGGAAGGCGGGCCGCAAGGGCGTGCGGACCCGCGCGTCACGGGCGACCCCTAACCGGGAGATCGTCATGAGCGACACAGCACCGACCGTGCAGCAACCTGCAGTCCCCATCACGAAGGCGCGGATCGCCGGGTGCCGGGCGAGCGCCGAGTACTGGGTGCGCGAGCTCCCACGCTATGCCGAACGCAAGCAGCGTCAGGCGGACGGCTGGGCCATCATGTCCGGCGTCGTCGGGGCGCTCACCGGCCTGTCCATCTGGCCGGTGGCCACGGAGACCTCCGCGGTCTGGATCCGCCTGCTCGTCGCCGGTGGGGCGTTGGTCGCCGCCGTCTGCGCACTCGTGCCGAGGGTCTACAACTTCGGGGAGCTGGCCGGTCAGGCCCGTGAGGTCGGCGCGAAGTTCGGCGACTGCTACGGCGACCTCATCGACCTCGACGAGGCGACGACCTTCGACCAGTCGGCGGCCGCTGCCGTGGTCACGGACTTCGAGGGTGCGAAGGCTCGCAAGGACGGCCTCCGTGGCGTGCCGCAGCGCCCCCTGCTTCCGGTGGTGGACCGCAGCGCCTCGCTCCTGCCGCTCATCGCGCGGCTGACCAGCCAGGTCAAGGCGCTGGAGGAGGCCACGAGCACGACCGCGGCGGCGTCGGCGGCGGCGTCGGCGAACGGCGCTGCGGCGAAGGTCGGCGGGTAGGCGTGGGAGGACCTCGTCCACCTGTGCTTGATCATCGTCTGTCGACGCGCAGGGCGACGAGTGTCGCCCTGCGNGCAGGAGCGAGGCGCTGCGGTCCACCACCGGAAGCAGGGGGCGCTGCGGCTGCGGGTGGACTCGCGGACGACGAGGTCGGGGCTGAACTGGACCTGGCGGTGGGTGTGGGGCGGGCCGCCGTTGGCCGCGGCGTCCTCCTCGAGGAGCAGCTCCGCGGCGGTCCGGCCGAGCTGGTGCCGGGGCTGGCGCACCGAGGTCAGCGGGACGGCGGCCGCGGCGGCGAACTCGATGTCGTCGTAGCCGACGATCGCGACGTCGTCCGGCACCGCCACCCCGAACCGCGTCAGTTGCTGGAGCAGACCGAGGGCGAGCAGGTCGTTCGCGCAGAAGACCGCCGTCGGGCGGCGGCCGGCCGGCATGCCGGTGATCCGCTCGCCCGCGCTGCGGCCCTCGCCGACCGTCAGGCCCTCGGTGACGATCTCGGTGAGCGCGTCCGCGGGCAGCCCCACCGCGGCGAGGGCGGCCCGGGCGCCCTGGAGCCGTTCGCGCACCTGGACGATGCCCATCGGGCCGCCGACGAACGCGATCCGGCGGTGACCGAGCTCGAGCAGGTGGGCGACCGCGAGCTCGCCGCCCTCGACGTCGTCGACGGACACGCTGCAGCCCTCGAACCCGCCGTGCTGCGCGCGGTCGAGCAGGACGACGGGGACGCCGCGGCCGGGCAGCGCGGCGAGCCGGTCGCCGTCCGGATCGACCGGGGTCACGAGGACGCCGCGCACGCGCTGCTCGAGGAGCAGGTCGAGGTAGTCGTCCTCCCGGCGGGCGTCCTGGTCGCTGTTGCAGAGGAACAGCGCGAGACCGGCCGCGCGGGCCGCCTCCTCGACGCCCTTGGCGACGTCGGAGAAGAACGGGTTGCCGGCGTCGAGGAGGACGTAGGCGATCGTCCGGCTGCGCCCGGCACGCAGCTGGCGCGCCGACTCGTTGCGGATGAACCCGAGGTCGGCGATGGCCTGCTCGACGCGGGCGCGGGTGGCGGCGCCCACGTGGTCGGGGCGGTTGAGGACGTTGGAGACCGTGCCGACCGAGACGCCCGCGCGGGCAGCGACGTCCTTGATCCCGGGCGGGGACACGGCAACCTCCGAATCGATGCGTCTGAAACGTCCCAGACGGACGGCGGGGGCGCGGTCCGCCGTCTGTGCGCAGTATGCACCTCGGCGGCCCGTCGCCGTCCCCGGACGCGCGACAGGCACTGCCGTGGACTGGAAGCGCTCTCGGACGGAGCGGCCGATGTCGGTCGCGCAACCTCGGTCACGACACGGTAACGCGGTCTTGACGCCCGGGAAACGCGCCTCTTAGAGTCACCGCTCTGAAAGGTTTCACGAGAGGTGGGTCACAGGGTGGTCGACGCAGAGCCGCTCGTCCGCGTGCGTGGTGCGGCGAAGGCGTTCGGAGGTGTCCAGGCCCTCCGCGACGCCTCGCTCGAGCTGTTCGCCGGCGAGGTGCACGCCCTGCTCGGCGAGAACGGCGCGGGCAAGTCGACGCTGCTCAAGGTGCTCGCAGGCGTCCACCGCACCGACTCCGGCGAGGTGACGATCGGCGGCGGGCCCTTCGAGCAGGGCAGCACCCGGCGCTCCCGGGAGCAGGGCGTCGCGGTGATCTACCAGGAGCCGAGCCTGTTCCCCGACCTCTCGCTCGCGGAGAACGTCTTCATCGGGCGGCAGCCGGTCACCGGCCGCGGCGCCGTCGACTGGGCCGGATGCGGCGTGACGCCGCGGTGCTGTTCGGCCAGCTCGGTGTCGACCTCGACCCGGACCGGCCGGCCCGCGGGCTGTCGATCGCCGACCAGCAGATCGTCGAGATCGCCAAGGCGCTGTCCACCGACGCCCGGGTCATCGTCATGGACGAGCCGACCGCGGCGCTGTCCGCGTCGGAGTCCGAGCGGCTCCTCGACGTCGCCCGCCGGCTGCGGGACGGCGGCGCGGCCGTCGTCTTCGTGAGCCACCGGCTCGACGAGGTCTTCGCGCTGTGCGACCGGCTCACGGTCATGCGGGACGGCGCGACCGTCCGCACCTGCCCCGTCGCGGGCACCGACGCCGGTGAGGTCGTCCGCTGGATGGTCGGCCGCGAGCTCACGGACCTGTTCCCCAAGACCGGGACCACCCCCGGCGACGTCGTCCTGCGGGTCCGCGGCCTGACGACGGACGGCGTCTTCGACGACGTGAGCTTCGACGTCCGGGCGGGCGAGATCGTCGCGTTCGCGGGGCTGGTCGGCTCCGGGCGCAGCGAGGTCGTCCGGGCCGTCTTCGGCATCGACCGCTACGACAGCGGCTCGGTCGAGGTGCTCGGCAGCCCGCTGCCGCCCGCCGACCCGCGGGCCGCCCTGGCCCGCGGCGTCGCGCTCGTCCCCGAGGACCGCCGGCAGCAGGGCCTGTTCATGCCGGCCTCGGTCGCCAGGAACACCGCCGTCGTCGTGCTCTCCCGGCTCGCCCGCCGCGGCGTCGTCCGGGAACGGGCCGAGCGTGAGCTCGCGGCGCACTGGGCGCAGCGCCTCCAGCTGCGCCACGGCGGCCTCGACCAGCCCGTCGAGCGGCTGTCGGGCGGCAACCAGCAGAAGGTCGTGCTCGCCAAGTGGCTCGCCACCGACCCCCGGCTGCTCGTCGTCGACGAGCCGACCCGCGGGATCGACGTCGGCACCAAGGCCGAGGTGCACCGGCTGCTGTCCGAGCAGGCCGGCCGGGGGCTGGCCGTCCTCATGGTGTCCAGCGAGCTGCCGGAGGTGCTCGGCATGGCGGACCGGGTCCTCGTCATGCGGGAGGGCCGGCTCATGGCCACGCTCGACCGCGGCGAGGCCACCCAGGAGCGGGTCATGCTCGCCGCGACCGGCCAGGCGTCGGTCGCGGGCGAGGGGAGCGCCGCGTGAACGGCGGGCTGCGGCGGGTGCTCGCCGGCCGGGAGGCGCCGGTCGCCGGTGCGCTGGTCGTCGTCCTCGCGGTGACGACGGCCGTCAACCCGCGGTTCCTCTCGGACCAGGGCCGCTTCGACCTGCTCGTCGCGATCGCGATCACCGGGCTCATGGCCGTCGGCCAGACCTTCGTGCTCGTCATGCGGCACGTGGACCTGTCCGTCGGGTCGGTGCTCGGGCTGTCCGCCTTCATGGCCGGCTCCGCGGTGAGGGGCGACACCGGCGGCTCGCTCCTCGTGGCGCTGCTCGTCGGGGTCGTCGTCGGCGTCGTCGCCGGGCTCGTCAACGGCGCGCTCGTCGCGTTCCTCCGGCTGCCCGCGCTCGTCGTCACCCTCGGCACGCTCTACGTCTTCCAGGGGGTCCAGGCGCTGCTCACCGGCGGCACCCGGATCAACGCCGACCAGCTCCCCGCCTCGGTCGTGAGCTTCGGGGTCACCGGCTTCCTCGGCGTCCCGTGGCTCATGTGGGTCTGCCTGCTCGCCGCGGCGGTCGGTGGCGTCTTCCTGCGGACCCGCCGGTCGGGGCGCGACCTCTACGCCGTCGGGAGCAACCCGCCCGCGGCCGAGCTCGTCGGCATCCCGGTCGCCCGGCGGACGCTGCTCGCGTACATGGTGAGCGGCGCCTGCGCCGGGGGCGCGGGGGTGCTCTTCCTCGCCCGGTTCGGCGGTGTCGACTCCAACGCCGGCATCGGGTACGAGCTGCCCGTCGTCGCGGCCTGCGTGGTCGGCGGCGTGGACATCTTCGGCGGCTCCGGGACCGTGCTCGGCGCGCTCCTCGGCGCGATGCTCCTCAAGACGATGGGCGTCTCGCTCAGCGCGCTCTCGGTGCCCGAGTTCTGGCAGCAGGCGATCAACGGTCTGCTCCTGCTCGTGGCGATCACCGCCGACCGGATCGTGCTCCTGCGGCGCGAGCGGTCGGCGCGCGTCGAGGCCGCCCGGCACCGGCGCGAGCACGCGGGAGCCGTACCGGACCCGCCGAGGGACGGCGCGGACCGCGCCGGCCACGAGGGCGCGACGACGACGGAGGTCGTCCGATGAGCCGCGTGCTCAGCTGGGACCGCTCGGTCTTCGTCCTGCTCGTCGTCACCGTCGCGGTCGGTGCGGTCATCGACCCGGACTTCGCCGGCGGCTCGAACCTCGGGTTCGTCCTGCAGGACATCGGCGAGATCATGCTCATCGCGCTGCCGATGACGTTCCTCATCATGACCGGGGAGATCGACCTGTCGGTCGCGTCGACGGCGGCGCTGGCCGGCTGCGTCCTCGGCTGGGCGTGGCAGGCCTCCGGGTCGATGGCGGTCGCGGTCCTCGCGGCCGTCGGTACCGGTGTCGTCTGCGGCGCGGTGAACGGCTTCCTCGTGACGCGGCTCGGGCTCGGCTCGCTCGCGGTGACGATCGGCACCCTTGGCCTGTACCGGGGCCTGTGCTACGCCCTGCTCGGCGACACGACCGTCGCGGACTTCCCGGCGGGCTGGACGAACCTCGGCTTCTCCTCGATCCCCGGCACCCCGCTGCCGTACGTGACGCCGCTGCTCGTCGTCCTCGCGGTCGCGTTCGGTGTCGTCCTGCACCTGACCCGCACCGGGCGCTGGGTCTTCGCCGTCGGCCAGAGCGTCGAGGCGGCCCGGTTCGCCGGGATCCCGGTGGCACGGCTGAAGTTCCGGCTCTTCGTCGTCACCGGCGCGGTGGCCGGGCTCGCGGGCATCGTCTACGACCTGCGGTTCGCCAGCGCCCGGCCGGACGGCGCGCTCGGCTTCGAGCTCGCGGTCATCGCCTCGGTGCTCTTCGGCGGCGTCTCGATCTTCGGCGGCGTCGGGACGATGTGGGGCGTCGTCAGCGCCGTGCTCTTCCTCGGCAGCGTCCGCTCGCTCCTGCAGCTGCAGGGCGTCCCCGGGAACGCCCTGACGATCATCACCGGCGGCCTGCTGCTCGCCTCCGTGGTCATCCCGGTGGTCGCCCAGCGCTGGAGCGCCTTCCGCGAGCGGCGGTCCCGCGTGCTCGCGGCCGCCACCCCCTGACCCTTCCCCGCCGGGGAAGCGCACCGCCCGCACCGCCGCACGACCTGCACCGCCGCACGACCTGCACCGCTGCACCACCAGCACCGCACGACCAGCACAGCGCAGTCACCGTCTCCCAAGGAGTGCAGATGCGTCCCACCCGTCTCCGTCTCGTGGCGTTCCTCGCTGTCGCGGCCGCCTCGCTGGCGGCCTGCGGCGGCGGTTCCAGCGCCGGCGCGGGCTCGTCGTCCAGCGCCGCGGCGCCCAGCGAGTCCGCCTCCGCCCCCGCCGCCACGGCGGGCGCCGTCAAGGAGGGCCTGAAGATCGCGATCCTCCCCAAGGCCATCAACATCCCCTACTTCGACGCCGCGTACGCCGGCGCCCAGAAGGCCTGCGCCGAGATCAAGGCGGAGTGCGAGCAGATCGGCCCGACGCAGGCGACCGGCGCCGCCCAGCTGCAGTTCATCAACACGGTCATCCAGAAGAAGTACGACGCGCTCGTCATCTCCGCGGCCGACGCGAACTCCGTCGTCCCGGCGCTGAAGAAGGCCCAGGACGCCGGCGTCGCCGTCGTCACGTACGACGCGGACGTCGCCGACACCTCGGCCCGCAGCGTCATGGTCAAGCCGACGACGCCGGACCTCATCGGCAAGTCCCAGGTCGACTGGATCTCCAAGGCCGTCGGCTCCGGCGGCGGCGAGATCGCGATCCTCTCGGCGGCGGCCACGGCCGAGAACCAGAACGCCTGGATCAAGATCATGAAGGACGAGCTGGCGGCCAATCACCCCGAGCTCAAGCTCGTCGACACGGTCTACGGCGACGACGACGCCGCGAAGTCCGCGGAGAAGGCGGCGGCCCTCATGCAGTCGCACCCGAACCTCAAGGGCATCATCAGCCCGACGACGGTCGGTGTCGCCGCGGCCGCGAAGTACATCAGCGGGTCGAAGTACAAGGGCACGGTCCAGGTGACCGGGCTCGGCCTGCCGAGCGAGATGAAGGCGTACGTCAAGGACGGCACCGTGAAGTCGTTCGGCCTGTGGGACCCGGGCATGCTCGGCTACCTCGGCGTCTACGCGGCCGGCGTCAAGGCCAGCGGCGGCGACCCGAAGGCCGGCTTCAAGGCCGGTGACAAGGACTACACGGTCGACGGCGACGGCGTCGCGATCGTGGGCCCGCCGCAGGAGTTCACGGCCGAGAACGTCGACCAGTTCACCTTCTGACCGCTGGGACAGACCCGGCGCCGGTGCCGCCCACGGGGCGGCACCGGCGACCGGCCCGCCGAAAGGGCTCGCCCGTGAACCGGTACTGCTTCCTCCTCCAGGTCCGCCCGGACCGGCTCGAGGAGTACGCCGCTGCGCACGAACGGGTCTGGCCCGACATGCTCCGGGCCCTCGCCGCCACCGGCTGGCGCAACTACTCGCTCTTCCTGCGCGACGACGGCCTGCTCGTCGGGTACGTCGAGAGCCCGGACCTCGCGGCCGCGCAGGCCGCGATGGCGGCCACCGAGGTCAACGCCCGCTGGCAGGCCGAGATGGCCGGCTTCTTCGTCGGGCTCGACGGCCGCGGCCCCGACGAGGGGTTCCTCCTCCTGCGCGAGGTCTTCAACCTCGACGACCAGCTGTCCCGGCTCCCCGCCCCCACGACCCCTTCGGAGCACTGACATGGCCGATCTGCCTGCCGCCGTCCTGGACACCCTCTCCACGGTGGCGATCGAGCTGCCGTCGTGGGCGTTCGGGAACTCCGGGACGCGTTTCCGGGTCTGGCCGTCCGCCGGCACCCCTCGGACCGTGCAGGAGAAGCTCGCGGACGCCGCACAGGTGCACGCGTACACCGGTGCCGCGCCGTCGGTGGCGCTGCACATCCCGTGGGACACGGTCGACGACTACGCCGCGCTGCGGGCCCTCGCCGAGGATCTCGGCGTCCGGCTGGGGACGATCAACAGCAACACGTTCCAGGACGAGGCGTACAAGTTCGGTTCGCTCACGTCGTCGGACCCCGGCGCCCGGCGCGCGGCGGTGGAGCACCACCTGGAGTGCATCGAGATCATGCACGCGACCGGGTCGCGCGACCTGAAGATCTGGCTCGCCGACGGGGCGAACTACCCGGGGCAGAACGACCTGCGGCGCCGGCAGGACAACCTCGCGACCTCGCTGGCGGAGATCTACGCAGCCCTCGGCCCGGAGCAGCGGCTCGTGCTGGAGTACAAGTTCTTCGAGCCGGCGTTCTACTCGACCGACGTCCCGGACTGGGGGACGGCGTACGCGCACGTGCTGGCGCTGGGGGACCGGGCGATGGTGTGCCTGGACACCGGGCATCATGCGCCGGGGACGAACATCGAGCAGATCGTCACGACGTTGCTGCGGCTGGGGAAGCTCGGGTCGTTCGACTTCAACTCGCGGTTCTACGCGGACGACGACCTCATCGTGGGGGCGGCGGACCCGTACCAACTGTACCGAATCATGGTCGAGGTCGTCCGCGGCGGCGGGCTGGACGCCGGCAGCGGCGTCGCGCTCATGCTCGACCAGTGCCACAACATCGAGGCGAAGATCCCGGGCCAGATCCGGTCGGTGCTCAACGTGCTGGAGGCGACGGCGAAGGCGCTGCTGCTCGACCGCGCCGCGCTCGAGGCGGCCCAGGACGCGAACGACGTCCTCGCCGCGAACGAGATCTTCATGGACGCCTTCTGGACCGACGTCCGCCCCGCGCTGGCCGCCTGGCGCGAGGAGCGCGGCCTCCCGGCCGACCCGCAGAAGGCGTTCGGGGAGAGCGGCTACCTGGAGAAGATCGCCGCCGACCGGGTCGGCGGCACCCAGGCCGGCTGGGGGGCGTAGCGGCGTCCTCGACCGCCTGCCCCCGCGGTCGCCTGCCGCGGGGGAACGACTTATGCGAAAGAACCGGAGCCTGCGATGCCCAGCACGACCCGTCCCGTCGACGACCTCGTCGCCCGCTCGAACCGGCTCGGGGCAGACCCGGCGAACACGAACTACGCCGGGGGCAACACCTCGGCGAAGGGCACGGACGTCGACCCGGTCACCGGTGCGCCCGTCGAGCTGCTGTGGGTCAAGGGGTCCGGGGGTGACCTCGGGACCCTCACCGAGCCAGGGCTGGCGGTGCTGCGGCTGGACCGGATGCGGGCGCTCGTCGACGTCTACCCCGGGGTCGACCGCGAGGACGAGATGGTCGCGGCCTTCGACTTCTGCCTGCACGGCCGCGGCGGTGCGGCGCCGAGCATCGACACCGCGATGCACGGCCTCGTGGACGCCGCGCACGTGGACCACCTGCACCCGGACTCCGGGATCGCGCTCGCGACGGCCGCGGACGGCGAGGCCCTGGTCGAGGAGTGCTTCGGCGATCGGGTCGTCTGGGTGCCGTGGCGGCGGCCGGGCTTCCAGCTAGGGCTCGACATCGCGGCGGTCAAGGAGGCGAACCCGCAGGCGATCGGCTGCGTCCTCGGCGGGCACGGGATCACCGCGTGGGGCGCGACGAGCGAGCAGTGCGAGGCGAACAGCCTCGACATCATCGCCACCGCGGCGGCCTTCCTCGCCGAGCGTGGGACGGTCGAGCCGTTCGGCGCCGTCGTGCCCGGCTTCGAGGCGCTGCCGCCCGCGGAGCGGCACGCCCGCGCCGCGGCGCTGGCGCCGGTGATCCGTGGCCTCGCCTCGACCGACGCCCGGGTCGTGGGCCACTACACCGACTCAGGAGTCGTCCTCGACCTCTGCTCGCGGGAGAAGCTCGCCGCGATGGCGGCGCTGGGCACCTCCTGCCCGGACCACTTCCTGCGCACCAAGGTCCGCCCGATGGTCCTCGACCTGCCCGCGACCGCGCCGCTCGAGGACGCCGTCGCCCGGCTGCGCGAGCTGCACGCGGCCTACCGCGAGGACTACGCGGCCTACTACGCCCGGCACGCGACGCCGGACAGCCCCGCGATGCGCGGCGCCGACCCGGCGGTCGTCCTCGTGCCCGGCGTGGGGATGTTCTCCTTCGGGGCCACCGCGCAGACCGCCCGGGTCGCCGGCGAGTTCTACGTCAACGCGGTCAACGTCATGCGCGGCGCTGAGTCGGTGTCCACCTACGCGCCGATCGAGGAGAGCGAGAAGTTCCGGATCGAGTACTGGGCCCTCGAGGAGGCCAAGCTCGCCCGGATGCCCCGGCCCAAGCCGCTCGCGGCCCGGGTCGCGCTCGTCACCGGGGCCGGTTCCGGGATCGGTCGCGCGATCGCGCACCGGCTCGCCGCCGAGGGCGCGTGCGTCGTCGTCGCCGACCTCGACGAGGCCGCCGCGCAGACCGTCGCCGCCGAGATCGCCGCGGGGACGAAGGCGCTGAAGGCCTCGGACGTCGCGGTCGCCGTCCGGTCCGACGTGACGAGCGCCGCCGACGTCGCGGCGGCCTTCGCCGCCGGGTGCCTCGCGTTCGGCGGGGTCGACCTCGTCGTCAACAACGCCGGGCTGTCGATCAGCAAGCCGCTCGCCGACACGACCGAGCGGGACTGGGACCTGCAGCACGACGTCATGGCGAAGGGCTCGTTCCTCGTCTCCCGGGAGGCGGCCCGGGTCATGACGGCGCAGGGCAGGAGCCCGGCCGGCCCGGACGGGACTGCGGGCGACATCGTCTACATCTCGAGCAAGAACGCCTTCTTCGCCGGGCCGAACAACGTCGCCTACGGTGCGGCGAAGGCCGACCAGGCGCACCAGGTGCGCCTCCTCGCGGCCGAGCTCGGCGAGGTCGGGATCCGGGTCAACGGGATCAACCCCGACGGGGTCGTGCGCGGTTCGGGGATCTTCGCCGGCGGCTGGGGCGCCAACCGCGCCGCGGTGTACGGCGTGCCGGAGGAGGAGCTCGGCGCCTTCTACGCGCAGCGGACGCTGCTCAAGCGCGAGGTGCTGCCCGAGCACGTCGCCAACGCCGTCTTCGCCCTGACCGGCGGCGACCTCACCCACACGACCGGCCTGCACGTGCCCGTCGACGCCGGCGTCGCCGCCGCCTTCCTGCGCTGAGCCGGCGGGCCGGAGGAGGGGCGAGCATGAGCGTCCACGTCGCCGTCGACCTCGGCGCCTCGAGCGGGCGCGTCATGCTCGCCCGGGTCAGCCCCGGCGGGGTCGCGCTCGACGAGGTCCACCGCTTCGGCAACGAGCCGGCCCCGCTGTGGGAGAACGGGTCCGGCGGCGGACGCCCGGCGCTGCACTGGGACGTCGTCCGGCTCTTCGCCGAGATTCTCGCCGGGCTGCGCGCCGTCGCCGACCGGCTCGGCGGCGGCGAGCGGGTCGACAGCATCGGGATCGACTCCTGGGCCGTCGACTACGGGCTCCTCGACGCCGGTGGCGCGCTGCTCGGCACGCCCTACTGCTACCGCGACGAGCGGACGACTCGCCCCGGCGGCGGCGTGGACGCCGTCCACGTCCGGGTGCCGCACACCGAGCTCTACGGCCGCAACGGGTTGCAGTTCCTCCCGTTCAACACCCTCTACCAGCTCGCCGCCGAGGACCCGGCCCGGCTCGCCCGGGCGCGGTCCCTGCTCCTCGTGCCGGACCTGCTCGCGTACTGGCTCACCGGGGCCGCCCGGGCCGAGGCGACGAACGCGTCCACGACGGGGCTGCTCGACGTCCGCACCGGGGAGTGGGACCTCGCGCTCACCGACCGGCTCGGCCTGCCGTCGTCGGCGCTCCCGCCGCTCGTCCGGCCCGGCGAGACGGTCGGCACGCTGCTGCAGCACGTCGCCGAGGCCACCGGGCTGCCCGCGTCGACCCCCGTCGTCGCCGTCGGGTCGCACGACACGGCCTCCGCGGTGGTCGCCGTCCCGGCGGCGGGCGAACGGTTCGCCTACATCTCCTCGGGCACCTGGTCGCTCGTCGGCGTCGAGCTGGCCGGGCCGGTCCTGTCCGACGAGAGCCGCGCGGCGAACTTCACCAACGAGGGCGGCGTCGACGGCCGGGTCCGCTACCTGCGCAACGTCATGGGCCTGTGGCTGCTGTCGGAGTCCCTGCGCACGTGGGACCGGCAGGGCTCGCCGACCGACCTCGCGCGGATCCTCGCCGCTGCGGCCGACGTGCCGGACGGCGGCCCCGTCGTCGACGTCGACGACCCCGTGTTCCTGCCGCCCGGCGACATGCCGGCACGGATCGGCGCACTCTGCACCGCGTCGGGCCGGCCCCTCCCGGAGGGCCGCCCGGCGCTGGTGCGCTGCATCCTCGACAGCCTCGCCGCCGCCTACGGCCGGGCCGTCGAGGACGCCGTGCGGCTCTCCGGCCGCGACGTCGACGTCGTCCACGTCGTCGGCGGCGGCAGCCTGAACACGGTGCTGTGCCGGCTCACCGCGCGGGCCACCGGCCGCCCTGTCGTCGCCGGCCCGGTCGAGGCCACCGCGCTCGGCAACGCGCTCGTCCAGGCCCGGGCCGCAGGCACCGTCACCGGCACCCTCGACGACCTGCGCGGGCTGCTCAGGTCGCAGCCGCTGGCGCACTACGCGCCCTGAGCGGCGCTGCCGGCACAGCGGCTCGCCGTGCCGTTCAGGCCCGGGCGTCCGCCCCCGTGGCCGGAACGACCGGGGCGCTCGGCGGGACCGGGGCGGCCGGTCCGCCGTCGAGCACGTGACGCAGCTTCTCGCCCTCGATGTCGAGGTCGGGGAGCAGCCGGTCGAGCCAGCGCGGCAGCCACCAGGCCGAGCGGCCCAGCAGCGTCATGACCGCCGGGACGACCGTCATCCGGACGACGAAGGCGTCGAACGCGACGGCGACCCCGAGGGAGAAGCCGATCGACTGGATGAACGACTGCGGCGACGTGACGAAGCCGAAGAAGACGCTGATCATGATGATGGCGGCGGCGGTGACCACCCGGGCGCCGTGGCCGAAGCCGCTGACGACCGCGTCCCGCGCGGACGCCCCGTGCACGAACTCCTCCCGCATCCGGCTCACGAGGAAGACCTCGTAGTCCATCGCGAGCCCGAAGACGATCCCGACGAGGAAGATCGGCAGGAAGCTGATGAGCGGCCCGGTCTGCTCGACGCCGAAGACCGCGCCGAGCCAGCCCCACTGGAAGACCGCGACGACGGCGCCGAAGGTCGCCGCGATGCTCGCGAGGAAGCCGACGGCGGCCTTGACCGGCACCAGCACGGAGCGGAACACGAGCATGAGCAGCAGCAGCGCCAGGCCGACGACGACGCCGATGTAGGGCAGCAGCGCGTCCTGGAGCTTCTTCGAGATGTCGATGTTGATCGCCGTGATGCCCGTGACGCCGACGCCCGCACCGGGCACGGCGCCGTCCAGCGCCCGGATGTCGCGCACGAGCGTCTGCGTGGCCGTCGCGCTCGGCGCGCTGCGCGGGATCACCGTGACGATCGCGGTGTCACCGGCGCCGTTCGGGGTCACCCCGGCGACGGCGAGGACGTCGGGCAGGGCCTGGATCCGCTGGACCACCTGGCCGGCGAGCGGCTCGACCCCGGAGCCGGCGGTCGCCTCGACGACGACGACGAGCGGGCCGTTGAGGCCGGGGCCGAAACCGGACGCGATGAGGTCGTACGCCTTGCGCTGCGTCGTGTCCGGGGCCGCGGTGGAGTCGTCGGGCATCCCGAGGCGCAGGTCCTGCGCCGGGATCGCGACGACCCCGAGGGCGACGAGCGCGGCGACGAGGACGGGCAACGGGTACCGGGCGACCGCGCGGGCCCAGCGGAAGCCGAAGGCCGGCGTCGCCGAGGCCTCCGCGTCGTCCTCCGGGTCGCGCGGGCGCAGCCCGGGGATCCGGCCACCGGCGATCCTGGTGCCCGCGAAGCCGAGCAGCGCGGGCAGCAGGGTGAGGGCGATGAGGACGGCGAGCGTGACCGTCGCCGCGGCCGCGACACCCATCTGCGTGAGGAAGGGGACGCCGACGACGAAGAGCGCGCCGAGCGCGATGACGACCGTGGCGCCGGCGAAGACGACCGCCGAGCCGGCCGTCCCCACGGCGCGGCCGGCCGCCTCGTCGAGGTCACGCCCGAGGGCGATCTCGTGGCGGTAGCGGGAGACGATGAAGAGGGCGTAGTCGATGCCGACGGCGAGGCCGATCATGAGGGCCAGGGTCGGGGTGTTCGAGGACAGGTCGGCGAAGCCGGTCGCCGTGGTGATGCCGGCGAAGACGATGCCGATGCCGAGCAGGGCCGTGAGCAGCGGCATCCCGGCGGCGACGAGCGAGCCGAACGTGACGACCAGGACGATCGCGGCGACCGAGACGCCGATGACCTCGCCGATCCCGGTCTCCGGCGTGGGCTGGAACGCGTCACCGCCGACCTCGACCTGGAGGTTGCCCGCGCTCGCCCGGGTCGCGGCCGAGACGAGGGCGTCCCGGTCGGCGTCGGAGAGGTCCGCGGACTGCACCGCGTAGGAGACCTGGGCGAAGGCCATCGTCTGCGCGGGGTTCACCGAGCGGGTCTCGAACGGGTCGGTCACCGACGTGACCTTCGGTGCCTTCCGCAGGTTCGCGACGGTCTTCGCGACCTGGGCCGCGTACCCCGGGTCGGTGATCTTCGCGCCCTCCGGGGCGACGAGGACGACCCGCGCGGTCGCCCCGGTCGCGTTGGCCTCGGGGAAGCGCTCGCCGAGGACGTCGATCGCCTGCTGGGCGGGCGTCCCGGGGATCCGGAAGGCGTCGGACGACGTCCCGCCGAGGGTCAGCGCGGACGTCGCGACGGCCGCGAGCACCGCGAGCCACAGCAGGGCGACCGCACGGCGGTGCCGGAAGGCGCCGCGGCCGAGGCGGTAGAGGAACAGGGCCATCTGAGTGCTCCGTGTCGTTCGGTGCTGCGGGGGGACGGGGCGACGGGTCGGCGTGGGCAGTCGGTGCGGGCAGGTCAGTGCAGGACGGGCAGGGGCGCGGGCAGACCGGCCCGGACCCGGGCGAGGCAGTCGCGGACGAGGTCGGGCAGGTTCTCTCCGTGGCCGCGCACCCACAGCCCGACGGCGACCCGGACGGCGACCATGACGGTCCCGGCGAGCACGTCGGGGGTCGGGTCGGCGAGCGGGTCGACGCGCAGCCGGGCGGCGAGCACCTGGGCGATCCGGGCCTCGACGTGGACGAACGCGGCGAGCTGGTGGGCGACGAGGGCCGGGCTCTCCTCGAACAGGGCGAACAGGCCGGCGGCGTCGGCGCGGGAGCCGACGAGAGCGGTCGCGTGCTCCGGAAGCAGGACGAGCAGGCTCTCCCACACCGGCTCGTCGTCCGGGCGGTCCGCGAGGGCGTCGGCCACCTCGAGGCCGCGCTGCGCGAGACCGTCGACGACCGCCTCCTCGACGCTCGAGAAGTAGTTGCGGAACGTCCGCGGCGAGACCCCGACCTGCTCGGCGACGGACTCGGCCGAGACGGCCCGCAGGCCCCCCTCGAGCGCGGAGCGCAGTGCGGCCTGGCTCATCGCGGCCCGCGCCGCGCGCTTCTTGCGCTCCCGCAGGCCCTCGTCGCGGATCACGTGACGACTATCGGCAGAGTTTGCAGTTCTGGCAAATTTGCCGGAACGGAATCGCCCGGACGGGCGATCAGCGGACGGCGCGGTGGACGACGAGCGCGACGTCGTCCCGGCCGCCGGCCGGCAGCAGCCGGGCGAGCAGCCCGTCGGCGAGGTCGTCGAGCGGCCCGCCCGGCCCGATCGTGCGGATGGCGTCCGCCAGGTCGTCGAGCCCGGTGCTGATCGAGGCCGGCGGGTGCTCGACGAGCCCGTCCGTGAAGAGCACGAGGGTGTCCGCGTCGCCGAACGGCACCGTGACGTCGGAGCGGGCGCCCGGGCCCGGGACGGTGAGCGGGACGTCGCCGGAGCCCTCGAGCCAGCCGGTGCCGCCGTCCGGGTGCAGCAGCAGGCCCGGGACGTGGCCGGCCGAGCTGTACGTCAGGGTGCCCGCCGAGCGGTCGACGACGCCGCAGAAGACCGTGGCGCACTCGGCGCCCGTCAGCTCGTCGGCGAACGCGTCGAGCGAGGTGATCGCGTCCGACGGGGTCCGCCCGTCGAGGACGAAGGCCCGCAGGGCCGAGCGCAGCTGGCCCATGACCGCGGCTGCGCCGAGGCCGTGCCCGACGCAGTCGCCGACGACGACCGCCGTCCGGCCGCCGCCGAGCCGGACGGCGTCGTACCAGTCCCCGCCGACGGCGAGCCCGCCGATCTTGGGCCGGTACCGGGCGACGACGTCGGTCATGCCGGTGACGCCCGGCAGCATGGACAGCTGGAGGGTCTCCGCGACGTGCCGCAGCGCGCCGACCTCGCGGTCCCGGCGGACGGCGGCGCCGAGCGCCGCGCCGAGGTTGTTCGCGAGCAGCTCGAGGAACGCCTGGAAGCCCTCGTCGAGCGGGCGCATCGGGCCGGCCTCGAGGACGGCGACCCCGACGGCGGCCGACTCGCCGCTCTTGCGCAGCGGGCAGACGAGCGTGTGGTCGACGACGACCGGGGCGCTGCCGCGGACGACGTCGTGCAGCAGGGCACGGTCGACGGCGTCGACCCCGTCGCGCGCCCGGGTCGTGGCCAGGAGCAGGAGGTCGTCGCCGTCGAGGAGGTGGACGTCGGCGGCCGCGACGTCGTCCGGGGCGAGCCGCAGCAGACCGGCGGCGACCCGGCCGACGTCCTCGACGTCCCGCGCGCCGTGCAGCCGGCGGGAGAGCTCGGTGAGCAGTCGCAGCCGACGGCCCTCGACGACCGACTCCGTGGTCTCCGTCGCGATGTCGAGGACACCGCGCACCGTGCCGTCCTCGTCGCGCAGCGGGGAGTACGAGTAGGTGAAGTACGCCTCCTCGGCGAACCCCGAGCGGTTGACGACCAGGCGCATGTCGGTCGTCCACGTCGGCCGGGCCGTCGTGAGGACGTCGTGGAACAGTCCTTCGACGTCCGGCCAGACCTCCGCCCAGACGTCGGCGCACGGGGCGCCCATGGCCGCGGGGTGCTTCTGGGTGCCGAGCATCTCGCGGTAGCCGTCGTTGTAGACCATGACGAGGTCCGCGCCCCAGGTGACGAGCACCGGGAACCGGGTGCTGAAGCAGAGCTCGACGGCCGCCCGCAGCGGCTGCGGCCAGCCGTCGGGCGGCCCGAGCGAGGTCGCGGCCCAGTCGACGCCGCGGGCGACGTCGCCGCACGGCGTCCCGGCGGTGACCGCCGTGAACCAGGCCGGAAGCATGCGCAGAAGATAACGACACCATCGGGCGTCGGCGCAGGGAGCACGGTCATCGGTCGTCGCGTGCGGCTGTGAGCCCGATCGCGGAAACTGCATTCGTGACTCACGCCGCAGGTGATCTTCGGGTGGGGCGTTCTGCGTCGGATGTGCCGAATGGGCAGGATCGACACCCGTGGGGTGTCTGCGGGGCACTGTGACCTGCGCCACCGGCGCGTCGGCGGGGGTCGCGACCCGGCGCCGCGGGGCCGCCGTCCGCTTCCGCTTCAAGCGAACAGGGAACGGGCCAACGCCCCGGGCGGAACACGAAAGTCCTCGTCAGAGTTGGTCGAAGCACTGGGAGCGGTGACGACTTGCCTCGAAGACAGGGGGTGAGGTTGCCGGTACCCGCAGATAGCATCGACAGGTCAGCGCTGGACGACCGTCCCGCGCCCGACCGCACGCACGCGAGGAGCGCAGATGTTCGAGAGGTTCACCGACCGCGCCCGCCGTGTCGTCGTCCTGGCCCAGGAGGAGGCCAGGATGCTCAACCACAACTACATCGGGACAGAGCACATCCTGCTCGGCCTGATCCACGAGGGCGAAGGCGTCGCCGCCAAGGCTCTGGAGTCCCTCGGCATCTCGCTCGACGCCGTGCGCGAGCAGGTCCAGGAGATCATCGGGCAGGGCCAGCAGGCGCCGTCCGGTCACATCCCCTTCACGCCGCGCGCGAAGAAGGTGCTCGAGCTCTCGCTGCGCGAGGCGCTCCAGCTGGGGCACAACTACATCGGCACCGAGCACATCCTCCTCGGCCTGATCCGCGAGGGCGAGGGCGTCGCCGCCCAGGTCCTCGTCAAGCTCGGCGCCGACCTCAACCGCGTCCGGCAGCAGGTCATCCAGCTGCTGTCCGGGTACCAGGGCAAGGAGCCCGCCGCCGCGAGCGGCGCCCAGGAGGGCACGCCGTCCGGCTCCCTCGTGCTCGACCAGTTCGGTCGCAACCTCACGCAGCAGGCCCGCGAGGGCAAGCTCGACCCGGTCATCGGGCGTGAGAAGGAGATCGAGCGGGTCATGCAGGTGCTGTCCCGCCGCACCAAGAACAACCCTGTCCTCATCGGTGAGCCCGGCGTCGGCAAGACCGCCGTGGTCGAGGGCCTCGCGCAGGCGATTGTCCGTGGCGAGGTCCCTGAGACCCTCAAGGACAAGCAGCTCTACACGCTCGACCTCGGCGCGCTCGTCGCCGGCTCGCGCTACCGCGGTGACTTCGAGGAGCGCCTGAAGAAGGTCCTCAAGGAGATCCGCACCCGCGGCGACATCATCCTGTTCATCGACGAGATCCACACCCTCGTCGGGGCGGGTGCCGCCGAGGGCGCGATCGACGCCGCGAGCATCCTCAAGCCGATGCTGGCGCGCGGTGAGCTCCAGACGATCGGTGCGACGACCCTCGACGAGTACCGCAAGCACGTCGAGAAGGACCCTGCCCTGGAGCGGCGCTTCCAGCCGATCCAGGTCCAGGAGCCCTCGCTGTCGCACACGATCGAGATCCTCAAGGGGCTGCGCGACCGGTACGAGGCGCACCACCGGGTCTCGATCACCGACAGCGCGCTCGTCGCCGCGGCGACGCTCGCCGACCGGTACGTCAACGACCGGTTCCTGCCGGACAAGGCGATCGACCTCATCGACGAGGCGGGCGCGCGGCTGCGCATCCGCCGGATGACGGCCCCGCCGGACCTGCGCGAGTTCGACGAGAAGATCGCGCAGACCCGGCGCGACAAGGAGAGCGCGATCGACGCGCAGGACTTCGAGAAGGCTGCCGCCCTGCGCGACACCGAGAAGAAGCTCCTCGCGGCGAAGGCCGAGCGTGAGAAGCAGTGGAAGGCCGGCGACATGGACGTCGTCGCCGAGGTCGACGAGGAGCTCATCGCCGAGGTCCTCGCCACGGCGACGGGCATCCCGGTCTTCAAGCTCACCGAGGAGGAGTCGGCCCGGCTCCTGCGCATGGAGGACGAGCTCCACAAGCGCATCATCGGCCAGAACGACGCGATCAAGGCCCTGTCGCAGGCGATCCGGCGCACCCGGGCCGGCCTCAAGGACCCGAAGCGCCCCGGTGGCTCGTTCATCTTCGCCGGCCCCACGGGTGTCGGTAAGACCGAGCTCGCCAAGGCGCTCGCCGAGTTCCTCTTCGGTGACGAGGACTCGCTCATCCAGCTCGACATGAGCGAGTTCTCCGAGAAGCACACGGTCTCGCGGCTGTTCGGCTCGCCTCCCGGCTACGTCGGGTACGAGGAGGGCGGCCAGCTCACGGAGAAGGTGCGGCGTCGTCCGTTCTCGGTGGTCCTCTTCGACGAGGTCGAGAAGGCCCACCCGGACATCTTCAACTCGCTGCTCCAGATCCTCGAGGACGGCCGCCTGACCGACAGCCAGGGCCGGTCGATCGACTTCAAGAACACGGTCATCATCATGACCACGAACCTCGGGACCCGGGACATCGCCAAGGGTGTCCAGATGGGCTTCCAGGCCAGCGCGGACACGAAGACCGGGTACGAGCGGATGAAGGCGAAGGTGACGGACGAGCTCAAGACGCACTTCCGTCCCGAGTTCCTCAACCGCGTCGACGACACGATCGTCTTCCCGCAGCTGTCGCAGGACGAGATCATCCAGATCGTCGACCTGATGCTCGCCAAGCTCGACGAGCGCCTGCGCGACAAGGACATGGGCATCGAGCTCACGCCGTCCGCGAAGGTGCTCCTGGCGACGAAGGGCTACGACCCGGTCCTCGGGGCGCGCCCGCTGCGGCGGACGATCCAGCACGACATCGAGGACCTGCTCTCCGAGAAGATCCTCTACGGCGAGCTGAAGCCGGGCCAGATCGTTCTCGTCGACACCGAGGGGGAGGGCGACAAGGCCGTGTTCACCTTCAAGGGTGCGATGCGGACGACGGTGCCCGACGTCCCGCCGGTCGAGACGACCTCCTCGGCGCCCGCCGCCGAGGACGGCCCGCTCGGCGCGGCCGAGGCCGGCTGAGCGACCGCCCCAGGGCGACAGCACGGACAGCAGGGCCCCCGATCCTTCCGGATCGGGGGCCCTGCTGCGTCGGCCGGACCTTCGGGCGTGGTCAGGTCCGGACGGTGAGCGCCACCCGCTCGTGGCCGCCGAGGGTGCCGTCCCGGACGAGGGCGACCCAGCCGCCGCGGTCGAGGACGGTCTCGATGAGCTCGTCGACGAGGTCGTCGATGACGTCGGGCGCCTCGGTGTCCTCGGCCGGGGTGACGAGGTCGCCGTCGACGGAGAGCCGGGCCGGGAACCGGTATCCCTCCTCGACGGCGAGCATCTCCGGGCGCTCGGTGCGGGCGGCGAGCCAGGCGGACGCGATCCCGGCGGCGACCCGGTGCGCGCCGGCCCGCCGCTCGAGCAGGGCGAGGGCGTCGTCCTGGCGGGAGAGCAGGTAGCGCTCGAGGACCGGCCGGGTGCGCGCGGCGAGGTCCTCCAGGGACGCGTGCTCGACCGCGCCGTGGACGGCACCGGCGAGCCGCCCGGTGTGGCGGGACACGGCGGTGAACGCGGCGACGGTCCGCTCGGGCCCGGCGACGACGAGCGGTGCCGGGTGCAGCCTGAGGTGGGTGCCGAGGGCCCGGTCGACGATCCGCATCGACGTCGCGAGGTCGGGGGCCTCCAGGGTCCGCAGGTCGAGCGGGAAGTGCCGGCCGGGGACCGGGGCGAGCCGGCCGGCCTGCCCGTCGAAGAGGGCCGCCCGGTGGGCGCTCAGGCTGAGGACGACGTGCCGCGGGGTGCGGTGGAGCGCCCGGACGAGGTCCCGGGTCGCGAACGAGGGGTCGACGACCGTGCGGTCGTCGACCTCGACGGGCAGCCGCACGGTGCGGGCGAGAGCCTCGCTCGCGTACAGGGCGAGCCCGCGCTCGGTGGGGGCGGTGACGGCCTCCTGCACGAGACGGTCCAGGGCGTCGACCACCGTCCGGCTCTCGAGCCCCTCGGCCCGCAGTCGGCCGAGGGCGTGCAGCCGCAGCCGCTCCAGACGGGCCGCGTCGCCGGGTGCCATCCGCGGCGCGGGCTGCGTCGTCATCATGAGCGAGACGCACGGGTAGCCCCGGACGGCCTGGACGAGCGTGACGAGGCCGGTGGTCAGCGGGGACGGCGACCAGGCGGCTCCGGCGGCGGGTGGGTCCAGGGTCAGCTCAGGCACGGCGGGGCTCCTTCGAGATGGTGGGGGACGGTCGGGCGGTGGCCGGGCCGGCCGGCGCCCCGCGACCCGACGGCACGACGCGAGGGAGCGTCGCGGCCTGCCGCACGGGGAGCGGCAGAGACGTGCCGATGAGGGCTGCTGCGGGGAGCCGGCCGGGCCGGCCGGTCGCGCGGTACGGCTGCCTGCCAGGGACCGCCGTGCTGCGCCGGGCCGTGGCGCGGCGGACGGTCGGTGGCGCGTCGGGGGTACGCATGACAGCCTCCGGCGACAGGAGCCTGCCTCCCGCGGGCCGGTCGGCCCGCGGGAGGGGCTCGGAACCGGAGGTCTCTCCCGGCCGCCTCGGACGCGGCCCCGGGCCGCCGGACGCCGCGCCGTCCCGGCCTCGCCGGGGTGCTGCGGCAGTCGTGATGACGACGACCCGGTCTCGGGATACTCCCCTCCACCTATGCGTCTAGTTTCAGGAATTGCAGTTCGTTTGTCAAGGGATCGAGAGCGCACGATCGAGAGTCGGGGCAACGTCCTCTGGCGGGCTGTGCACCTCAAACTGGGAAGAGTGCGTATCGCTCCAGAGGGCGGTCGGCAGAGCGGGCCGGTCGCCGACCTCGCCCGGGCTTCCACGTCCTGTGGCGGCTGAAGTACCTCAAACGTGCCGGGAAGCGTGCTTCACCCGCCAGAGGACGGTCAGGCGGGGTGGTGAGCCGCCGTCACCCGACCGGGACGACGCCGTCGGCCGTGAGGTCGACGACGCGGTACCAGCCGGCCGGGTCCGAGGCGGTCTGCTCGGCGAGGTCGGCGTAGACCTGCGCGACGACGTCGGGGGCGAAGGGTGTCCCTTCGGCGACCGTGCCGCGGATCGTCACCGTGGCGACGTGGATGCCGTCGGGGGCGAGGTCCTCGGCGAGGGCGAGGGCGAGGTTGCGCAGCGCGGCCTTCTGCACCCCGAGCGTCGCCGCCCCCGGGAAGGGCCGGTCGGCCGAGCCGCCGCCGGTCGCGAGGATCGTGCCGGTGCGCTGGGCCCGCATCGTCGGCAGCACGGCCCGGGCAGCGGTGAGCAGCGGAGCCGTCCCGACGGCGAGGTCGGCGAGCAGGTCGGCGGCGCTCGTCTCGTCGCTGCGCTGCGCCCGGTAGCGCGACGGGTTGACGACGAGGACGTCGGCCCGGCCCGAGTGCCCGCAGAACCGCTCGATCGCGAGCGTCAGGCGGGCCTCGTCGGTGACGTCGCACGGCGTCCACCCGGTGGTGACGCCTGCGGCCTGGAGCGACGTGCCGAGCTCAGTGAGCCGGGCCTCGTCGCGGGCCACGAGCGCGATGTCGTAGCCGAGGGAGCCGAAGCGACGGGCGGTCGCGGCCCCGATGCCCGGGCCGGCGCCGACGATGACAGCGAGAGGGTTCGACACGTGGGCGACGCTACCGCCGATCCCCGACCGTGCGCGTCGTCGCCGTCCGCGAGGTCCGCCCGTGCCCGCAGGGAGCGGGATGTGGTCCACTTGGTCCGCAGACAACGTTGCCATGCAGGGAGGGTCGATGGCCTACGTGCCCGTGGAGCAGCGCCGGGAGCAGCTCGTCGCGGCCGCCCTGCGCGTGCTCTCGCGCGAGGGCGTGGTCGGTGCGACGACCCGCCGGATCGCCGAGGAGGCCGGGGTCCAGGTCGGCACCGTGCACTACTGCTTCACCGACAAGGAGGAGCTGTTCGCGGCGGTGATGGACCACCTCACCGACGAGCTCCTCGGGGCCGGTGGCGGAGCACCCCTGCCGGACGGCGACCTCGTGGCGATGCTCCGCAGCGGCCTCGACGTCCTCTGGCCGGTCGTCGGCGCGGACCGCGGCAAGCAGGCCGTCGGCTACGAGCTGACCCTCACCGCGATGCGGACGCCGCGCCTCGAGGGGCGCGCGCCCGGCAGCAGTACGCGGCCTGCCTGGCGGCCGTCGAGACCTTCCTGCGCGGGGTCGCGGCGGGTGCCGGCCTGCCGCTGCCGGACGGCGAGCCGGCCCGGTTGGCGCGCTGGGTCGTTGCGACCGTCGACGGCGCCGTGCTCCAGCTCGTCGTCACCGGCGACGAGGCGGCCGCGTACGAGGTGCTCGACACCCTCGTCGGCGCGGTCGCGACCCGGATCCGGGAGAGCGCCGGAGCGGCGGCGGCGCCCCCGGCCCGCCGCCGGGTCCCCAAGCCCGCCGTCCCGCCGGAGTCGTGATGGACACCGACCTCGTCGTCACCGCAGCCGTCCGGATCCCCGTCGACGAGCTGCGCTGGCGGTTCTCGCGCTCGTCCGGGCCGGGCGGGCAGGGCGTCAACACCACCGACTCGCGCGTCGAGCTCGGCTGGGACGCCCCGGCGTCCGTCGCGCTCCACGGTCTCGGCGACGGGGTCCGGGAGCGGGCGCTCGAGCGGCTCGCCGCACGGTCCGTCGACGGCGTCGTGACGATCGCGGCGTCCCAGTTCCGGTCGCAGCTGCGCAACCGGGACGCGGCCCGCGCCCGGCTCGCCGCCCTCGTCCGGGAGGCGGTCGCGCCGCCGCCCGCGGCCCGCCGCAGGACCCGGCCGACGCGCGGCTCCCAGCTGCGCCGGCTCGAGGGCAAGAAGCGCCGGTCCCAGGTCAAACGGCTGCGCCGGGGCGAGGAGTAGGCCGGACGGCGGACGTGCCGCGGCTGGCCGACCCCGCTCCCGCGGATGCGGGTCCGCCCTGGCTAGCCTTGCGCCGTGGAACCCGGCGACTTCGTGGCAGCACTGCGTGGCGCCGCTCCCTACGTGCACTCCCACCACGGCCGCACCGTCGTCGTCGCGTTCCCCGGCGAGACCTGCGCCCGGCCGGACTTCGAGCGGCTGCTCTCCGACATCGCGCTGCTGTCGAGCCTCGGCCTCAAGGTGGCGATCGTCCACGGGGCCCGCCCTCAGATCGACGCCGAGCTCGCGCTGCGCGGCCTCGAGCCGCAGTACGTGGGGGACCTGCGGGTCACCGACGAGGCGGCGATGGTGGCGGTCAAGGCCGCGGTCGGCGCACTGCGGATGGACATCGAGGCGAAGCTCTCGTCGAACCTCGCCGGCACGCCGATGGGCGGTGCGCAGGTCAAGGTCGTCGGCGGCACGTGGGTCACCGCGCGGCCGGTCGGCGTTCGGGACGGCGTCGACCACCTGCTCACCGGCACCGTCCGCCGGATCGACCTGGACGCCGTCCAGGAGGCCCTGTCGGCGGAGCGGATCGCGCTGCTGTCGCCGGTCGGCTACTCCCCGACGGGCGAGGCCTTCAATCTGCGCAACGCCGACGTCGCCGAGGCGCTCGCCGCCGGGCTGCACGCCGACAAGCTCGTGTTCGTCCTGGAGTCCGACCCCGCGACGTGGGACCTCGCGCGGTCCGCCGGGGACGCCGGGCACCTGCTCCTGTCGGACGCCGAGCGCTTCCTCGCGAGCGACGAGGTGCTCGGGCAGCTCTCCGCCGAGGACCGCAACTGCGTGCGCGCGGCGCTGGCCGCCTGCCGGTCCGGGGTGCGCCGGGTGCACCTCGTCGGGGCCGGCTCCGACGGGTCGCTGCTGCGCGAGCTCTACACCCGGGACGGCGCCGGGCTGATGTTCTACGCCGACGAGGACTACGAGTCGACCCGGGACGCGACGATCGCCGACGTCGCGGGCATCCTCGCCCTGCTGCGACCGCTCGAGCAGTCCGGGATCGTCGTCCCGCGCTCGCGGGAGCAGCTCGAGCTCGACGTCGACGGTTTCTCGGTCATGGTGCGCGACGGCATGGTCATCGCCTGCAGCGCGCTCGTGCCGTACGACGAGGACGGCGCGGCCGAGTTCGCGGCGGTCGCCGTCCATCCGAGCTACCGCGGCCGGGACCGGGCGGAGGCGCTGCTCAAGCGGGCCGAGGTGACGGCGCGGCAGCGCGGCCTGACCCGGCTGTTCGCGCTGACGACGCACACGCCGCACTGGTTCGTCGAGCACGGGTTCGTCCGGGGCGGGCCGCAGGACCTGCCGGCCGCCAAGCGGGCCGGCTACAACGAGCGCCGCAACTCGCTCGTGCTCGTCAAGTCGCTCTGACGGCGCCGGCACGCCGGGAACGCCGGAGCCCCGGCAGCCGAGGGCTGCCGGGGCTCGAGACGTGGGGTGGTGCGGGTGGTGCGGTCAGACGCCCGCGGACGACATCGAGTAGCGCTCCTCGAGCTGCCACTCGACCTGGCGCTTGAGGCCGTCGTACGGCTCGACCGAGGGGTTGTAGCCGAGGAGCTCGCGCGCCTTGTCGACGACGGCGCTGGTGGAGCGCTGGTCGCCCGGGCGCTTGGGGGCCCAGGTGATCTCGGGGGTGACGCCCGCGTGCTCGCCGATGATCGAGAGCGCCTCGAGCAGGGTGATGAGCTTGCCGCCGCCGATGTTGAAGATCTCGCCGGCCGGGCCCAGTGCGAGCGCCGCGCTGATCGCCGACACCGCGTCGTCGATGTACGTGTTCGAGCGGCTCTGCAGCCCGTCGCCGTGGACGACGACCGGCCGGCCGCTCGTCACGGCGTCCGTGAAGATGTTGTAGGCCATGTCCGGCCGCTGCCGCGGCCCGTAGACCGAGAACAGCCGCAGCACCGTGACGGGCAGGTCGTGGGTGCGGTGGAAGGCCAGCGCGAGCTGCTCGGCGGCGAGCTTGGTGACGCCGTACGGCGAGACCGGCAGCACCGGCACCGACTCGTCGCCGGTCGCGTCGAGGCCGTAGACCGAGGACGTCGAGATCTGCACGAAGCGGCCGACGCCTGCGCGGTGCGCGGCGTCGAGCAGGCGCTGGGTGCCCAGGAGGTTGCAGTCCTGGTACAGCTGGAACTGGCTCCAGCTCTTGGCCAGGCCCGGCATGGCGGCCGCGTGGACGATGCCCTCGACCCCGTCGAGGACGGCGTCGAGGTTTCCGTCGCGCAGGTCGACCTCGGCGAGGGTGAACCGGGGCGCCGCCTCGAGCCAGTGCGAGAGGTTGCGCTCCTTGAGCGAACGGTCGTAGTAGGGGACGAAGGAGTCCAGCCCCACGACCTCGTGCCCGTCGCGGACGAGGGACTCACTGAGGTGGGAGCCGACGAACCCGGCGGCTCCGGTGACACAGACCTTCAATGAACTGCCTTTCCCTGTCGAACGCCCCCGATGCTCAGAAAGGTAGACGGGCGATGAACGAGGGATCGCCGGAACAGGTGAAAATCAGGTGTTCGTGCCCGCGAACGTGATCGACGCCACGTGTAATCGATTGTGCGCGTAGAGTGATCGGTTACCCCGGGAGCGTGAGGCTGCCGTCGTCGAGGACGTCGACGAGGCCGTCCGCCACGAGGCTGCCGAGGCACCGGTCGCGCTGGAGCGGGTCGCGCAGGGCGTCGTCCGGGACCTGCGCCACGAGGTCGTCGTGCGGTACCGGGCCGGACGCCGCGCGGAGCACCGCGAGGACGAGGCCGCGGACGAAGCGGTCGGTCCCGGCGTAGGACTGGCCGCGCCGCGGCGGCCCGTCGTGGGCGGGCGCCCCGGCCGCCTGCCAGGCGCACCGGTCGAGCACCGGGCAGTCGCCGCACCGTGGCGCCCGGGCCGTGCAGACGAGGGCACCGAGCTCCATGCTCGCGACGGCCCACGTCGCGGCGGTCGCGGCGTCGTCCGGGACGAGGGCCGCGGCGAGCGCGCTCTCGGCGGCGGTGAGGGCCGGGGCCGGGTACTCGGTGCCCGTCACGGTGCGGGCGAGCACCCGGCGGACGTTCGTGTCGACGACGCACGTGCGCCGGCCGAACGCGAACGCCGCGACCGCCGCGGCGGTGTAGCTGCCGACGCCCGGCAGCGCCCGCAGGTCGGCCTCCTCGGCCGGGACCTCGCCGCCGTGCCGCTCGACGAGCGCCGCGGCCGCCTCGTGCAGCCGCAGCGCGCGGCGCGGGTAGCCGAGCCGGTCCCACATCCGGATCGCCTCGCCCGGGGCGTCCGCGGCCAGCGCCGCCGGGGTCGGCCAGCGCCGCATCCATGCCTCCCAGGCGGGCAGGACGCGGGCGATCGGCGTCTGCTGGGCCATCACCTCGCTGACGAGGACGCCCCACGGCGTCCGGTCGTCGCGGCGCCAGGGCAGGTCGCGCTGGTGGACGGCGTACCAGGCCAGGACCGGTGCGTGGAGCGGGTGCGCGGGCATCGGCGGCATCGTCGCACGGCCGCCCGCCCGGCCGGGTGCGGGGTCAGGAGGTGAAGGGGTCGACGAGCGGGAGGTCGAGGCCGTCGAAGTCCTTGACGTTGCGGGTCACGAGGGTGAGGCCGTGGACGATCGCGGTGGCCGCCATGAGTGAGTCGGGGACAGCGAGCGGACGGACGGCGTGGAGCCGTCCCCAGACGTCGGCGACCTCGGCTGTGACGGGCAGGATCCTGTCCGCGAACGACCGAACCGTCTGGTCGACCCACGCGTCCAGGGCCTCGGCCTGGACGGGGTCGCGCCGGCGGATGAGCGCCGCCCCGCGGCGCAGCTCGCCCACGACCATCGCGCTGATGCTGAGCCTGTCAGGCCGCGTGGCGCCGATCCAGGCCACGACTGACGGGTCAGGTCGGGGCTTGCGCACCTCCGACACGATGTTGGTGTCGAGCAGGTAGCTCATCGAGCGGGGTCCTCGGACATCGCCGTCGTGAACGGGTCGGGCCGGACGAACATCTCGGACCTGGCCTGCTCGAGAGCCTCGTCCAACCCGTCGATGACCGGCCCGTGGAGCAGATGGTCACGGAACTCGAACGTCTGCCCCGTCAGCTGTCGGTAGTACACCGCGTCGACCACGAAGGCCACCTCCTCCCCGTGCTTCGTCACTGCCTGCGGACCCTCGTCACGGGCACGGCGCAGCAGTTCGCTGAACCGCTGCTTGGCCTCCTGGACCTGCCATCTCATGACCTACCTCCGTCTGGACAGTCTAGACAGGACTCAGAGGCCGGGCAAGATCTGCGACGGTGCAGTGGGGGTCCGGCGGTGGAACGAGCCGTCAGACGTAGCGCTCGAGGATGCTCGACTCGGCGAGGCGGGACAGGCCCTCGCGGACGGCGCGGGCGCGCTGCTCGCCGACGCCCTCGACGGTCATGAGGTCGTCGAGGTTCGCCGCGAGGAGCTTCTGGAGGTCGCCGAAGTGGTCGACGAGCCGCTCCATGATCGTCGGGGGCAGTCGCGGGACCTTGTTGAGCAGCCGGTAGCCCTTGGGGCTGACGGCGGCGTCGAGCGCCTCGCCGCCGGTCGAGAAGCCGAGGACCCGTGCGACGAGCGCGAGGTCGACGAGCTCGGTCGACGGGATCTGGGCGACGTCGTCGAGGAGCTCCCAGACGGTGCGGTCGCTGCGGGCGGCGTCGATGTAGTCCCGGATGACGAGCTCGCGGTCGGGGCTCACCCCGCCGATGAGCTCGTCGAGCTGCAGCGACAGCAGCCGGCCGTCGGTGCCGAGCTCGACGACGTAGTGCGCGATCTCGGTGGAGATCCGGCGGACCATCTCGAGGCGCTGGACGACGATGGAGACGTCGCGGACCGTCACGAGGTCCTCGATCTCGAGCGCCGAGAGCGTGCCTGTCACCTCGTCGAGGCGCGCCTTGTAGCGCTCGAGCGTCGCGAGCGCCTGGTTCGCCTTGGCGAGGATCGCGTCGGAGCCCTCGAGGACGTAGCGCAGGCCGCCGACGTAGAGCGCGACGATCCGCATCGACTGGCTGACGGAGATCACCGGGAAGCCGGTCTGCTTCGCGACCCGCTCGGCGGTGCGGTGCCGGGTGCCGGACTCGCTCGTCTCGATGGACGAGTCGGGGACGAGCTGGACGGCGGCCCGCAGCAGCCGGGTCAGCGCGGTGTCGGTGACGATCGCGCCGTCCATCTTCGCGAGCTCGCGAAGACGCGTCGCGGAGAACTCGACGTCCAGGACGAAGCCGCCCGTGCAGACGTCCTCGACGGTGCGGTCGTGCCCGAGGACGATGAGCGCGCCGGTCCGGCCGCGCAGGATGCGCTCGAGCCCGTCCCGCAGCTCGGTACCCGGGGCCACGGCGGCCAGAGTGGCGCGCAGCAGCTCCTCGGGGGAGCGATCTGGTGCCACGACGAGATACCCCCACGGCGATCGGCGTCAGGCCGCGCGACAGCTCCGCGACCTCCGGTCAGGGGGAAGTGTATCGGCGCGAAGGCCCCGATGCGGTCACGTGAGGGCGTGCCGTGACGAGACCCTCACCCCGTGCGACCTGCGACGACGCCCGCCGGGACCGCTGGGCGAGGCGCCTCGCCACCCTGCATGTGCACCTGCACGGGAACCGGCCGCGGGGTGCGGTCAGCCCCGCCCTGCCGTCGCTCTGAGGTACGCCGACCCGACGTCCTCGACCTCGAGGACGACCATCCCGTCGGGCGCGGCGTCGTCGGTGCCGGCCGGCACGATCGCCTTGTCGAAGCCGAGCCGGGCGGCCTCCGCGAGCCGGCGGCCGACCCCGGCCACCCGGCGCACCTCGCCCGCGAGGCCCACCTCGCCGATGGCGACGAGCCCCGGCACGAGCGGCGCGTCGTAGCTGCTGCTCGCCACGGCCAGGCAGACAGCGAGGTCGGCCGACGGCTCGGTGAGCCGTACGCCGCCGACGGTCGCGACGTAGACGTCCTTGCCGGAGACCCCGAGCCCGGCCCGCTTGTCGAGGACGGCGAGCGCCATCGCGACCCGGGAGGCGTCCAGCCCGGACGTCGCGCGTCGCGGGTTCGGCGTCGTCGACGCCGCGACGAGGGCCTGCACCTCGGCGACGAGCGGGCGGCGCCCCTCGAGCGCGACGGTGACCGCCGTCCCGGCGACCGCCGCCCCGCGCCGGGAGATGAACAGCCCGCTCGGGTCGGGCAGCCCGACGATGCCGGTGTCCGACAGGTCGAAGCAGCCGACCTCGTCGGTCGGCCCGTAGCGGTTCTTCACCGCGCGCAGCAGCCGCAGCCGGGAGTGCCGGTCGCCCTCGAACTGGCAGACGACGTCGACGAGGTGCTCGAGCACGCGCGGACCGGCGATCGAGCCGTCCTTCGTCACGTGGCCGACGAGCAGGGTGGCCATCCCGCGGGCCTTGGCGACCCGGATCAGGGAGGCCGCGACCTCGCGGACCTGGCCGACGTTGCCCGGCGTGCCGTCGACGGCGTCGCTCGCGATGGTCTGCACCGAGTCGACGACGAGCAGGTCCGGCGAGCACTGCTCGACGTGGCCGAGCACGGTCGACAGGTCGGTCTCGGCGGCCAGCAGCAGCCGAGGTCGCAGTGCCCCGATCCGCTCGGCCCGCAGCCGTACCTGGGCCGCCGACTCCTCGCCGGTGATGTAGAGGACGGTGCGCCCGTGCGAGGCGGCACGCGACGCGACGTCGAGCAGGAGGGTCGACTTGCCGGTGCCGGGCTCGCCCGCGAGCAGGACGACGGCGCCGCTGACGATGCCGCCGCCGAGCACCCGGTCGAGCTCGTCGACGCCGCTGGCCCAGGTCGCCGCGTGCGAGGCCTCGACCTCGCCGATCGGCTGCGCCGGGACGGCGGCGTTCCTCGCCTGGGTGACCCCGGCGGTGCCGCCGCCACCGGCCTCCTCGAGGGTGCCCCACGCCTGGCACTCGCCGCAGCGCCCGACCCAGCGGGTCGACGTCCAGCCGCACTCGCCGCAGCGGAACGTCGGCCGGGCGTCGCGCGCGGTCTTCGCGGCGGCCTTGGCCGCCTGCCTGCTCCCCGCCGCCCCGCGCCCCGGGCCCGCTGCTGTCGTCACGTCCGCGAACCTAGACCAGAGGGCCGACAACCGGCCCGCGGTCTGCCCGCGCAGCCGCGGGAAGGACGGTCAGCGGGTCGTGACCGGGCCCATCCGGACGACCTCGAACGCGCTGCCCGGCACGTTCTTCAGGGCATTGAGCTGCTCGTCGTCCCAGCGCCGGTCGGGCGCCCCGGACAGGTACCAGTCGCTGCCGTTGTCCGCGACGATCATCCCGTAGCGCTGCAGCGCGACGAGGACGACGCGGGCCTGCGGCGGGTACTTCGAGACGTCGAACGAGGCCTTGAGCCGCACCCGCATCCCCATCGGCGGCAGCGCCGCGCTCGGGTCGCTGCTGGCCCAGTGCCGGGCCGGGGCGACGTAGCCCTTGCGGGTACGGCTCACGGTGAACCGCAGCGCGTGGTCGATCCGCCCCGCCCGGACCTCGTCGTAGCGCACCAGGCCGGGCAGGATCGGCAGCCCCGCGGCGTCCGCGCTCGTCCAGCCGGCAGGGCGGGAGGCGCCGGTGCGCAGGTCGAAGACGGCGCCCGAGCCGGCCCGCCAGGACCGCCCGCCGTCGACGGGGTAGGCCGCGTACAGCTCGTAGAGCCGCTGGTGGTCGCGGTCGACGACGATGACGTGCCGGTCGCCGTCCGCGGCGGCGCCGCCCTCGACCGGGGCGTTGCGCGGCACCGGGTACGGCCCGCGGTCGCTCTCGTCGGCGTACTCGAAGCGCACCGGCACCTTCGCCTGCGTCCCGGCGACGACGACGTAGGGGATCCCGAACGGCCCGCCGTCCCAGTTCGCGCCGAAGTCGGGGTGCAGCCGGTCGCCGGCCCCGATCGACGCGATGAGCGTCGCCGAGCGCGGGTCGACGGGTGCGCCGTCGACCCGGGTGTTCCAGGCGTTCGACGCCGGGAACAGGCGCAGGCCCGCCAGGCTCGCGCCGGGGCCGAGCCCGCCGAGGGCGCGGGCGGGGGCCCGGGTCGAGCGTCCCGCTCCGACGGTCGCGGTCACGGTGCCGGTCCCGCCCGTCGCTGACGGCGCGGACGAGGTGGGTGCGGCGGACGACGCGGCGGCCGTCGGTGCCGCGCTGGCGGTCACGGGTCCGGACGGTGCAGGCGCGGTGAACGCCTCGGTCGTGCCGCAGGCCGCGAGCGCGAGGCAGGCCGCCGAGGCGAGGACGGCGCCGGCGGCGGCGCGGGCGGCCCGGGGGAGCGTCACGGGCGTCACTGTGCCACCGACGTCCGGTGACCGGCCAGGGGCGGTCCGGGCGTACCGGTCCCGGGGCGGGCTCACCGAGCGTGAGCCCGCCGCCGGGGTCGTCGGGCCGACCGGGTCGGCCGTGGAGCCGGTGGTCAGCCCCGCGAGAGCATCGTCGTGGCGAAGATGATCCCGCCCGAGACGGTCGCGAAAGCCGGGACGAGGCCGAGGATGAGCAGCCCCGCCTCGCCCTTGCGGCGCCAGAGGAAGGCCATCGAGAACAGCACGATCGCGGAGCCGACGACGCTGATCGCGAACGCCGTCCAGATGTCGCTCGGGTCGGCGCCCCGGCTGCCCGGGGAGACGATGAGCGCCGGGACGGCGAGGGCGACGACGAGGCCGAGCGCCCAGACGGTGACGGCACCGATGGTCGTCGCGTCGGCCTTCGGCCAGCGGATGGGGGCCTGGGCCCTGTTCTCCGGGTCGCGCTGCGTGGCGGGCCCGGTGCCCTTGGACGTGGATGTGGTGGACATGCCCTCCACGATCCTCCACGTCGGCCCTGTGCGCGACCCTGCCGCGCGGCCGGTCGCCGAACAGCCGCTCGGGCCGCGGCTCAGTACGTCCGGTGCAGCAGGTTGACCGCGTAGTCGACCCCCGTGCCGGGGTGCTCGGCGAGGATCCGGTCGGCGTGCTCGGGGGCGAACTCGATCCGGACGACGGCCTCGAAGTCTGCCCGGCTCGCGTGCTCCCAGCGGATGTCGAGGCTGCGGCGCGTCCAGCCCTGGAACGCCCAGAACCGTTCCACCGCAACGGGGTCGTACGTCGGAAGCGCCCGCCGGAACCAGCCGCCGAACGTCGAGCGGGTCGCGTCGTTGTCGATGACGAACGCGGTGCCGCCGCGGCGCACGACCCGCCCGAGCTCGCGCAGCCCCGGCTCGCAGCCGGGCCCGAAGAAGTACGCCCAGCGGGCGTGGACGACGTCCACGCTGCGGTCGGGCAGCGGCACGCGCTGCGCCGACCCGGCCCTGACCTCCACGTGGCGCAGCGCGCGGGTGCGCCGGCGGGCCAGCGCGACGAGCGGCGGGTGCGGCTCGACGCCGACGACCTGCCGCGCGGTCGCCGCGAACCGGGGCAGGTGGAACCCGCTGCCGCAGCCGAGGTCGAGCACGACACCCCCGGCCCAGTCGTGCACCTCGCGCATCGCGGCCTCGATGACGCCGTCCGGGTCGACGCCGCGGTTCTCGATCTCGTAGACCTCGGGGTGGTCCCAGATGTTCGGGCTCTTCACGGCGTCGGTCATGTCGTTCTGCCTGTCCGTCCGGCGGTCAGTCCGTGCGGACGTCCTTGGAGCCGGCGCGCCGCTTCGCGGACGCCGCGCGGGCCGCCTCGGTGGCCGGGTGGACGCTGAGCGGGAGCAGCCTGCGGGAGCCGAGGAGCTGCTCGCAGTGCCGGGCGAGCACCTCGTAGGCGGGCAGCCCGATGAGCTCGACGAGCTCGTTGCGCAGGCTCTTGTAGACGGGCTCGCGCCCGACGTGGGCCTCGGCGTTGCCCGTGCAGTACCAGTCGAGGTCGTGGCCGCCGGGGCCCCAGCCGCGCCGGTCGTACTCGGCGATGCTCACCTCGTTGTACTCCGAGCCGTCCGGGCGCTCGACGGTGCGGTACGAGCGCCGGATCGGCAGCTGCCAGCAGACGTCCGGCTTGGTCTCGAGCGGGTCGCGGCCCTCGGTGAGGGCGAGCAGGTGCAGCGCGCAGCCGCCGCCGTCCGCGTAGCCGCCGGGGTTGAACCCGCGCCGGTTGAGGAAGACGCAGGCACCGTCGACGACCTTCGTCTTGCGGGCGCCGTCCGGGTCCTTCTCGGTCCACTGCGAGCGCTTGGGGGCGGCTGCGTCCCAGCCCTTCGGCATGAGCTGCCACTGCTCCGGGGTGAGCCGGCGCGCGTGCTCCTCCACCCGCTTCTCGTCGTCCCGGTCGGCGAAGTGCGCGCCGAGCGTGCAGCAGCCGTCCTCGGGGCGCTCGCTGTAGATGCCGTGGCAGCCCTGGCCGAAGATGCACGTCCACGAGGAGGTGAGCCACGTGAGGTCGGCCCGGTAGACCGTCTTGGCGGGCTTCTCCTCGGACTGCCCCGCCGGGCCCTCCGGGTCCGGGAACTCGACCCACTGACGGGCGCTGTCGAGCGGGATCTCGTGCGGGGTCAACGGCATCCGCACAGCGTAGGGGACGTGCCCCGGCCCCGGCGGCGGCAGGGCGGCGTCACGGCAGGAGGAAGTAGTCCTCGGTCGAGACGGGGGCGAAACCGAGCGAGGTGTAGAGCCCGAGCGCCCGCTCGTTGGCGACCTCGACCTCGAGGTGCACCAGGGCCGCGCCGTCGGCGAGGGCCTGCCGGCAGGTGCGGCGCAGGACGTCCCGCCCGATGCCCTGCCCCTGCAGGTCGGGGCGGACGGCGAACCCGTAGACGCCCGCGACGTCGTCGGTGCGGGTCAGCCGCAGGCAGCCGACGACGGTGCCGTCGCGCTCGGCGACGACGGTCTCGGCGCGCAGCCGGCGGGACCGCTCGCTGTCGTCGGCGACGCTGAAGTCCGGGCCGTGCGCGCCGAACGCGCCCCGCAGCAGCTCGTCGACCGCGCTGCCGTCCGCCGCGTCGGAGCGCATGGGGCGCAACGAGATCCGCGCGTCCTGCGGGCCGTCGGCGGGCGGGCCGGTGAGCTGCAGGGCGTGCTCGCTGTGGTCGAGGACGGCGCCGCGCGCCTGCGCGAACGCGGCGCCGGCCGGCGTCGTCCGCGGCGTGACGAGGAGGACCTTGCCGATCCCTCGCGCGGCGCACAGCGGCAGCGCCGCGTCGACGAGGGCGGTGCCGATCCCGCGCCGGCGCGCGGCCGGGGCGACCATGCCGCCGAGCTCGCCGAACGCCCCGCCGAAGGCGTAGATGCCGAGGAACCCCACGAGCCGGTCGCCGTCCCACCAGAGCAGGTCCTCGACGTCCTCCCCGGAACGGCTGCGCAGCGTGCCCCACTCGAGCTTGAGCCGGCCGCCGTCGGCGGCGACCACCTCCCGCTCGAGGGCGGCGACGGCGTCGAGGTGGTCGGCGGACAGGACGCGCACGGGCTCCAGCACGAGGTCACCCAAGCAGCCTCCCCGGGAGGGGCGTCAACCCGTTTCCGGGGCGGCGGATACCGTGGCCGCATGCGACTGGGTGTTCTCGACGTGGGATCGAACACCGTCCACCTGCTCGTCGTCGACGCGCACCCGGGGGCCCGGCCGATGCCGGCGACGTCCCACAAGCTCGAGCTGCAGCTCGCCCAGCACCTGCTCGCCGACGGCCGGATCGGCCGGGCGGGCGAGAAGGCCCTCGTCGAGTTCGTCGGCTCGTGCCTCGAGGTCGCCGACGACCAGGGTGTCGAGCAGATGCTCGCGTTCGCGACGTCCGCCCTGCGCGAGGCGCCGAACGGCGACGAGGTGCTCGCGAACGTCCGCGCCACGACCGGTGTCGACCTCCAGGTGCTCACCGGGGACGACGAGGCCGCGCTGACGTTCCTCGCGGTGCGGCGCTGGTACGGCTGGTCCGCCGGCCGGCTGCTCGTGCTCGACATCGGCGGCGGGTCGCTCGAGGTCGCCGCGGGGATCGACGAGCTGCCGGACGTCGCGGTGTCGCTGCCGCTGGGCGCCGGCCGGCTGACCCGGGAGCGACTGGCCGGCGACCCGCCGTCCGCCGACGACGTCAAGGCGACCCGCAAGTACGTCCGGGCGGAGGTCGCGAAGGTGGTCCGCGACGTGACGAAGGCCGGTGCCCCCGATGTCGTCGTCGGGTCGAGCAAGACGTTCCGCAGCCTGGCCCGGGTCTGCGGCGCCGCCCCGAGCGCCGAGGGGCCGTACGTGCCGCGCACGCTCGGCCGCGCCGCGCTCGCCGAGCGGCTGCCGAAGCTGGCGCGGATGTCCGCCGGGGAGCGCTCCGGGCTGCCCGGCGTGTCGGCCCGGCGCGCCGCGCAGCTGCTCGCCGGCGCGCTCGTCGCGGACGCCGCGATGGACCTGCTCGGCGTCCCCGAGCTCGTCATCTCGCCGTGGGCCCTGCGGGAGGGCGTCATCCTGCGCCGGCTGGACTCGATCACGGCCGCAGAGTGACGGCCCGTAACCTGGTGTCATGCAGGTCCCTGGTCAGAGCCCGTCGACCGCGAGAGGCGCCGCGTGAGCCCTGACTCCCCGGACGGCCCCGGGCCGGCGGCCGGCGCCCCGGTCCGGGTGCCCGCGGCGACCGTCGCCCTGTCGACCGCCTCGGCCTACCCGGAGACCTGCGTCGACGCCTTCGCGATGGCCGCCGACCTCGGCTACGACGGCGTCGAGGTCATGGTCTGGCCCGACCCGGTGACCCAGGACGCCGCCGCCCTCCAGCGGCTCTCGGACCACTACTCGATGCCCGTCCTCGCCGTCCACGCCCCGACCCTGCTCGTCACCCAGCGGGTCTGGGGCCGCGACCCGTGGACGAAGGTCGAGCGCTCGTGCGAGCTCGCGCAGCGGCTCGGCGCGCCGACGGTCGTCGTCCACCCGCCGTTCCGCTGGCAGCGCGAGTACGCGATCGGGTTCGTCGAGGGCGTCGCCGAGATCTCCGCGCGGACCGGCGTGAAGATCGCCGTCGAGAACATGTACCCCTGGCGCGCCCGCGGCCGGGAGGTCCTCGCGTACCTGCCCGGCTGGGACCCGGTGCCGCTGCCGTACTCGCACGTGACCCTCGACCTCTCGCACACCGCGACGGCGGGCTCCGACGGCCTCGGGATGGCCCGCGACCTCGGCGACCGGCTCGCGCACGTGCACCTCGCGGACGGCCTCGGCTCCGCCAAGGACGAGCACCTCGTGCCCGGCCGCGGCAGCCAGCCGTGCGGCGCCGTCCTCGGGCTGCTCGCCGAGCACGGTTGGGACGGCTGCGTCGTCGTCGAGGTGAACACCCGCCGCTGCCGGACCCGGGCCGAGCGCGAGTCCGACCTCGCCGAGTCCCTCGCGTTCGCCCGCCTGCACCTCGCGGCCCCCGCCGCGGCCGAGGGCCGGGTGCCGGGTGCACCGCCGCTGCCGCCCGAGCGGCTCGTGCCGCCCGACGGCGGCCCGGAGATCCTCCTCGACGCGGACGGCGAGATCGTCGTCGGGGCGGACGGCGAGGTCCAGGTCACCGACGCCGGGTGGCCCTCGCCCTGACGCGGCGGGCGGAACCCCGGACCCCGGCCCCGCGTCGCAGCCCTCGTCCGCCGGTACGGCGGGAGACGACGAGGTTCGCGAGGAGAGCGATCGGTCCGGATGACGAACAGGACGGCCGGTAGGACGCAGGACGCAGGCACGCAGAGCGGTACGCCGGTGCGGGGGACGGCCCGCCCCCGCCCGCTGCGCCGGC
>NZ_MWLN01000162.1 GCF_002198655.1 Kineosporia sp. A_224 | reverse complement strand
GTTCGCGCCCTTGCCGCCGAGGAGGTCCTTGAGGTCCTTGTTGCCGTCCGCGAAGTCGAAGACGAACGTTCCGGGGTCGTCTCGTCCGGGTCCGTGGCGGCTGCCTCGGGGGCTGCGGTCGCTGCGTCGGGGTCGGGTCGGGCGGCAGGGCTCTCGTCGACGGGCATGGCCACGTCCTTCGGTGCGACATCAGGTCCTTCGACTCTCGTCCGCTGCCGGGGACCGGGGGCGGGACCTCGGTCGCCGCCGGCCTTCCCCGCATGCGCACGGACGTGCACGTGTGAGCCCTTGGTCCCACGATGGGACGGTCGAGGAGGACGAGGGTGGACGTGCGCCGGGTAGCCCGGACGTCCGTCGAGGAGGCAACGATGCCGACAACACATCCCGAGACCCGAGCCGCCGAGCCCGGCCCTGACGAGCCGAACGCCGTGTCCACCGACACGCTCGGGGTGCAGACCTCGACCACCCAGCAGTCCCCCGTCGCCGCGACCGTGAGCACCCGCCCGGACGCACCGACCGGTTCCGGAACGTTCGTCTTCGACTTCGCGGACGGCAACAAGGACCTCAAGGACCTCCTCGGCGGCAAGGGCGCGAACCTCGCCGAGATGACGAACCTCGGGCTGCCCGTCCCGCCCGGCTTCACGATCACGACCGACGCCTGCCGCTGGTTCCTCCTCCACGACGAGGAGCCGGCCGAGCTCGCCGTCCAGATGGAGGAGCACCTCTCCCGGATGGAGGCCCGGCTCGGCCGCACCCTCGGCGACGCCGACGACCCGCTGCTGCTCTCGGTCCGCTCCGGGGCCAAGTTCTCGATGCCCGGGATGATGGAGACCGTGCTCAACGTGGGGCTCAACGACGCCTCCGTCGAGGGCCTCGCGACCCATTCCGGCGACCCGCGCTTCGCGTGGGACTCCTACCGCAGGCTCGTCCAGATGTTCGGCAAGACCGTCCTCGGCATCGACGGCGCCCGCTTCGAGGAGCGCCTCGACGCGAAGAAGACCGCGCACGGCTCGACGAACGACCTCTCGCTGGACGCCGACGACCTGCGCGCGCTCGTCGCCGAGTACAAGGACGTCGTCCGCGCCGAGACCGGCCGCGACTTCCCGCAGGACCCGCGCGAGCAGCTGTCCATGGCGGTGCTCGCGGTCTTCCGGTCGTGGAACACCGACCGGGCCCGGCTCTACCGCCGCCAGGAGAAGATCCCGGACGACCTCGGCACCGCCGTCAACGTCATGGCGATGGTCTTCGGCAACCTCGGCGACAACTCCGGCACCGGCGTCGCCTTCACGCGCGACCCCGCGAGCGGCCGCCCCGGCTCGTACGGCGACTACCTCGAGAAGGCCCAGGGCGAGGACGTCGTCTCCGGCATCCGCAACACCCTGAGCCTCGACGACCTCGCGCGCATCGACCCGGCCTCCCACACCGAGCTGCAGCGGATCATGCGCGTGCTCGAGGCGCACTACAAGGACCTGTGCGACATCGAGTTCACCATCGAGCGCGGCCGACTCTGGATGCTCCAGACCCGCGTCGGGAAGCGGACGGCGGCCGCGGCCTTCCGGATCGCCGTCCAGCTCGTCGACGAGGGCGTCATCGACATCGACACCGCGGTGACCCGGGTCAACGGCCACCAGCTCGCCAAGCTGATGTTCCCCCAGTTCGACCCGAAGGCGGACCGGACGCTGCTGGCCACCGGCATGGCGGCCAGCCCCGGTGCCGCGGTCGGCAAGGCGGCGTTCACGTCCGAGACGGCGATCGAGTGGGCGGCGAACGGCGACGACGTCATCCTCGTGCGCCGCGAGACCAACCCCGACGACCTCGGCGGCATGGTCGCCTCCCGCGGCGTCCTCACCAGCCGCGGCGGCAAGACGTCGCACGCGGCCGTCGTGGCCCGCGGCATGGGCCGCACGTGCGTCGTCGGCGTCGAGGCCCTGCGCGTCGACCCGAAGCACCACGAGGTGACGACGACCGACGGTCGGCGCTTCGCCGAGGGCGACGTCATCTCCATCGACGGGACGAACGGCGAGGTCTACCTCGGCGCCGTCCCGGTGTCCCCCTCCCCCGTCGCCGAGGTGCTCCGCGGGGAGACCCTCGACGGCCGGATCGACGCCGACCAGCACGAGCTGCTCGACGCCGTCCAGCGGATCATGGACCAGGCCGACGCGCGGCGCCGGATGGGTGTCCGGGCCAACGCCGACACCCCGGACGACGCGGCGAAGGCGCGCGGCTTCGGCGCCTCCGGCGTGGGCCTGTGCCGCACCGAGCACATGTTCCTCGGCTCCCGGCGCGGCATCGTCGAGCGGCTCATCCTGGCCCGGACCGCGGACGCCCGGAACGCCGCCCTCCAGGAGCTGCTGCCCCTGCAGCGCGAGGACTTCGTCGGCATCCTCGAGGCGATGGACGGCCTGCCGGTCGTCATCCGGCTGCTCGACCCGCCGCTGCACGAGTTCCTCCCCGACTTCACGACGCTGTCCGTCAAGGTCGCCGTCGCCGAGGCGCTCGGGAAGCGGGACGCCGAGGCCGAGGAGCTGCTCCGCCAGGTGCAGCGCCTCCACGAGCAGAACCCGATGCTCGGCACCCGCGGCGTCCGGCTCGGCCTCGTCGTCCCGGACCTGTTCCAGCTGCAGGTGCAGGCGATCGCCGAGGCGTCCGCCCGGCTGAAGAAGGCCGGCAAGGACCCGCGGCCGGAGATCATGGTGCCGCTCATCGCGACCGTCGAGGAGCTCGTCGTCATCCGGCACGAGTCGGAGAAGACGCTCGCCCGGGTCGCGACCGAGACCGGTGTCGACCTGCACATCCCGATCGGCACGATGATCGAGCTGCCGCGGGCGGCGATGACGGCGGCGCAGATCGCCGAGGAGGCCGACTTCTTCTCCTTCGGCACCAACGACATGACCCAGACCGTGTGGGGCTTCAGCCGCGACGACGTCGAGGCCGCGTTCTTCCCGCAGTACATGGAGCACGGGATCTTCTCGGTGAGCCCGTTCGAGTCGATCGACGTCGCGGGCGTCGGCCGGGTCGTCGGGATCGCGGCCTGGGAGGGCAAGGAGGTCAAGCCGGACCTGCCGATCGGCGTCTGCGGCGAGCACGGCGGCGACCCGGACTCGATCCACTTCTTCGAGTCCATCGCCATCGACTACGTCTCCTGCTCGCCCTTCCGGGTGCCCGTCGCGCGCCTCGAAGCGGGCCGGGCGAGCATCCTCGGCAGCACCCAGGTGGCCAGCGACACCCGCTGAGCGGGGCCGGGCGGCCCAGGAGGACGGCGGCCCCGCGCGGGGACAGGTGGAGTCCCTGCGCGGGGCCGCCGTCCGTCCGCACGCGACGGGTCGCACGATGGTCACAGCCCGTCGCCGGACCGCGCACCCGGGTGAACCCCGACCCCTGCGCACGTCCCTTCGGGTGACGGTCCCGTCAAGTGCCCTGGTGCACACGTCGACATCCACGCCGAGCACGGGACTCGGGCCCGTGCCGGCGGACAGGACGGTGACCGGTGATGCGAGGCGACTTCGCGCAGACGGTGGAGACGGCGCGCACGGCGTCGTGGCTGGCCCACGAGCGCGCCTGCGACCTCCTGCTGCCCGACCCGGCCCGGCTGCGCCCGCTCGCGATGCGGTGGCTCGACGGCCACCTCCCGCTGACCCTCGTCATGGACCTGTCGATGCCCCACGGCCCGCACTCCGACGAGCTGCTCGCCGGCGAACCGGAGCCGCAGACCACGTGGTGACGGCGCCCCGGGGGAACCGATTTCACTCCGCGGCCCGGCCCCTGATAACCTCGTCGAGCGTTCGCGCCGTTAGCTCAATAGGCAGAGCAGCTGACTCTTAATCAGCGGGTTCGGGGTTCGAGTCCCTGACGGCGCACCGAAGAAAGTGCAGGTCACAGGCCCTGTGGCTCCCCCGGGAGCCCGGGGCCTGAACTGTTTGACAGCAGCCGGCGGACGGCACCTGTGTCGTTCGGGACGAGCGACTCCGCGGCGACCGGCGTGACGTGCTCGTAGGTCTCCGTCGAGATCGAGACCCGCGAGTGGCCGAGGACCCATGACGACTCGCGGCTCGCGATCGTGACAGGCACGGTCAGGGTGACCCCGAGCCCGACTCAGGGTCGGGCCCGGTTCGTTTGGGGGCCGCGTGGGGGGTGACACCCGATGTGCCGACCGGTGCGGGCCGCGAGGGTTGGACCCATGATCACCGTTGACTCACTGACCCGGAGGTACGCCGGCTTCACGGCCGTCGACAACGTCTCCTTCATCGCCCGGCCCGGCCGCGTGACCGGCTTCCTCGGTCCGAACGGCGCCGGCAAGTCCACCACGATGCGCGTCATGGTCGGTCTCACCGCCCCGACGTCCGGCTCGGCCACCATCGACGGGGTCCGGTTCGCCGACCTCCCCAACCCCGGCCTCGAGGTCGGCGTCCTCCTCGACGCCTCCGCTCAGCACGCCGGCCGCACCGGCCGCGAGATCCTCACCGTCGCCGCCGACACGATGGGGCTCCCGCGCACCCGCATCGACGAGATGCTCGAGCTCGTCAGTCTGACGCCGAACGAGGCCAGGCGCCGGGTCCGCAACTACTCGCTCGGCATGCGCCAGCGACTCGGCATCGCCACCGCGCTGCTCGGCGACCCGCGCGTGCTGATCCTCGACGAACCCGCCAACGGCCTCGACCCGGCCGGCATCCGCTGGATGCGCGACCTGCTGCGCGGCTACGCCGACAAGGGCGGCACCGTGCTGCTGTCGTCGCACCTCCTGCACGAGATCGAGGTCATCGCCGACGACCTGGTCGTGATCGGCAACGGCAGGATCGTCGCGGCCGGCACCAAGGAGGAGCTGCTCGCTGCTGCCGGCACCCTCGCTCGCTCCACGTCTCCGCGCGATCTCGCGCACGCCCTCGAGCAGGCGGGGATCGCCAGTGTGCTCGCCGGTGACGGCTCGGTGCGCACCGACGCAGACCCCGCCCGGGTGGGCGACGTGGCCCTGGCCGCCGGCATCGCCCTCACCGAGCTCCGCTCTGCCGAGGGCGCGGGCCTCGAAGACATGTTCCTGTCGCTCACCGCCGACACCCAGCGCGAAGGAGTTGCGGCATGACCGCCACGACCGTCTCCCCCACGACCAGCGACCAGTCGGCGGTGGTCCGGGCTCGCCGGCCCGTCCGCCACATCCCGACAGCGCGCTTGATCAAGGTCGAGCTGCGCAAGATGTTCAACACCCGCTCGGGCTTCTGGATGCTGCTCAGCATCGGCGTCCTCTCGGTCGTGGCCACCGGCGCTGTCATCATCTTCGCGCCCGACGACGCGGTCACCTACGAGAGCTTCGCGACCGCGATCGGCCTGCCGATGTCGGTGATCCTGCCGATGATCGCGATCCTCGGCGTCACCAGCGAGTGGAGCCAGCGCAGCGGGCTCACGACCTTCACGCTCGTGCCGGGTCGCGGCCGGGTGATCGGGGCCAAGGCGATCGCGACCTTCCTGGTCGGCGTCGTCTCGATGGGTGTCGCGTTCGCCGTCGGAGCTCTCGGCAACCTGGCGGGCTCCGCACTCGCCGGCGTCGACACGGTCTGGGACATCTCCCTCTCGACCGCGCCGCAGATCGTGCTCGGCAACCTCGTCGGCATGGCGATCGGGTTCACGCTCGGCGTCGTGCTGCGCAACTCCGCCGCCGCCATCGTCGGCTACTTCGTCGTGTCCCTCGTGCTGCCGGGCATCCTCGCCCTGCTCGCCCAGGTGCGCGAGTGGTTCTCCGACGTGCAGCCGTGGATCGACTGGAACTACACCCAGGTCACCCTCTTCGACGGCGCCACGAACACCGGCCGGGAGTGGGCCATGCTCGGCTCGACCACCGCGATCTGGATCGTGCTGCCGCTGACCGTCGGGCTGCTGTTCCTGCGCCGCTCCGAAGTGAAGTGACCGGGCAGGGACGCACCTGAAGCACGCGCTGACCGGGCACACGGTTCTCGGGCCGTGTGCCCGGTCAGCGGCGTCTCGGAGCGACCTCGTGACCGCTCGACGCGCGTGAGCTCGTCAGCTCGTGAGCCGTGGAGACTCGATCAGTGCTCCGGCTGCCTGGATGGGATCCTCGGTCCAGAGCGGGTGGGAGGCACCCCGGTCCGAGTCCAGGCGAGCACGAGGAGTACCCATGGGAGTCCCGATCTGGGTCTGGGCAGCGACCCTTGCCTTCATCGTCGGGCTGCTCGTCTACGACCTGCTGTTCCACGTCCGCAAGGCGCACGTGCCGACGCTGCGGGAGTCGTCGCTCTGGTCCGCGCTCTACATCGGGATCGCCGTGCTGTTCGGGGTCGGTGTGCTGGTCTTCGGCGGGGCGGACATGGGCTCGGAGTACTTCGCCGGCTATGTCACGGAGAAGGCGCTGAGCGTCGACAACCTGTTCGTCTTCCTCATCGTCATGACCACCTTCCGGGTGCCTCGCGAGGACCAGCAGAAGGTCCTGCTGTTCGGCATCGTGTTCTCGCTCGTCGCCCGTACCGGCTTCATCTTCCTCGGTGCCGCACTGATCAACACCTTCGCCTGGGTGTTCTACATCTTCGGCCTGATCCTGCTGATGACCGCAGGCAACCTGCTCAAGCCCGACCACGACGAGGAAGGCGCCGGGGACACCCTGGTCATCCGGATCGCACGCAGGGTGCTGCCCACCACCGAGCACTACGACGGCGACAAGCTGTTCACCGTGCAGGACGGCAGGCGCGTCCTGACACCGATGCTGCTGGTCATGGTGGCCATCGGGGGCACCGACATCCTCTTCGCCCTGGACTCGATCCCGGCGATCTTCGGTCTGACCCAGAACGTGTACGTCGTGTTCACCGCGACGGCGTTCTCACTGCTCGGGCTCCGGCAGCTGTTCTTCCTCATCGACGACCTGCTCGACCGCTTGATCTACCTGTCCTACGGGCTGGCCACGATCCTGGCGTTCATCGGCGTCAAGCTGATCCTCCACGCCCTGCACGAGAACAACCTGCCGTTCGTCAACGGCGGCGATCCGGTCGAGGTCGTGGAGATCTCCACCGGACTCAGCCTCGCGGTCATCCTCGGCGTCCTCGTCCTCACCGTGGTGGCCTCGCTGCTCAGCCCGGCCGGCAAGGCGCAGACCGCGATCGCCAACGCCCGCCGCCACGCGACCAGCTACCTCGACATGGAGTACACCCACGACCAGGGCGAGCGGGAACGGGTCTTCCAGCTGCTGCTGGCCGAGCGGGACACGATCGTCGCCCTGGGCCCGAAGTACCGGAAGAAGGTGCGGGACGAGCCGGAGCTCATGGCCCTGCTGACCCGGGCCCGGGAGAGCCACGAGCAGGCGCACGGCGAGCACCACGTCGAGCCGCTCCTGACCCGCCCCGAGCCCGGCCACGACACCCGGTAGCTCCCCGGCCCGCCGCGTCACCAGGTCGCGGTCAGCCCGTGCCTGGACGGCAGGAACGTCAGTGAGACGCTCCCGTCCCTCAGTGCTTCGAGGTCCGAGCCCGGTTCGGCGTGCGCGACCTCGTGGAGCAGGAAGTCCAGTGCCCACAGCGTCGTGCCGTCGTCCCGGGTCGTGGGTGTCATCCGGTGCCCGTAGAGCGAGGTGCCGCTCGTCGTCGTGACGGTCCACGACGCGTCGGCGGTGACCTCGAGCGGGAGGTTCACGTTGAGCACGGCAGCGCCCGCGGGCAGTCCGTCCGAGAGGACTCGTTCGACGACCGACCGGACGTGACCGAGCATCGCGGGGACCTGGGTGCTGTCCATCCGCTCCGGCCGGGAGAAGGCGACCGCCGGCAGCAGGTCGCCTGCGGCCTCCCAGGCAGCACCGAGCGTCCCGGACGCACTGACCAGTGCACCGACGTTGCTGCCGGAGTTGATCCCGCTCAGCACGACGGCGGGTCGCAGCCCGAAGCCGTCGAGCGCCAGTCGGACGCACCGGGCGGGAGTGGCGGCGACGGCGTGGCATCTGACCAGTTCGACGTCCTCGGGTGCGGCGACCTCACGGGAGACGACGGCGGTCACCAGGTCGGTCCCGGTCTCGTCGGGGTCGCTACGGTGTGCCCGCCCGGTCCAGGACTGCTCGCGGACGGGCGCCACGACGGCGACGTCACCGAGCCCGTCGACGGCACGCACGAGGTCCCACAGGCCTCGGGCGGTGATCCCGTCGTCGTTGGTCACCAGCAGCAGAGGGCGCGCGGGGTCAGCGGTCACCGGTCGTTCTCTTCCTGTCGTCGGGGCACGGAACCGTTGTGGCGCAGAGGCTCCGGCTCACTGCTCCGGGCCGACGACGACCGCGGCCGCGTCGGCGCTGACCTGCAGCAGCCGCAGGGCGAAGTCTGCCCGCATCCGGTCCTCGTGGTGCGCCAGGTCGAGCCCGGTGAGCTGGCGGATCTTCTCCATCCGGTAGCGCATCGTCTTGTGGTGGATGAACAGCCGTTCGGCCGCCGCGCGCTGGCTGCAGTCGGCGTCGAAGAAGGCCCGCAGGGTGAGCAGCAGCGCACCGGTGTTGTCCCGGTCGTACTCGACGAGGGGTCCGGTCACGTCGTCGACGAACTGCTGCAGGTCGGGCTCGCGTCCGGAGCCGAGCAGCAGCCGGACGATGCCGAGCTGCTCGTAGAGGCAGACGCCGTCGCCGCCGAGCCGTCGGGACGCGGATGCCGCCACCCTGGCCTCTTCGAAGGATCTCGGCAGCACCGCAGGGTCCGGGTCCTCGCGGCTGACGCCCCAGCTGACGCACAGGTTCGGCAGGTCCTCGTGGATCGTCGCGCTGAGCGCCGACAACCGTTCCCGGACGGCGGTCGCGTCGAGGCCCGCGACGACCGCGACGAAGGTGTCGGCCCGGTGGGCCGCGAGCACGAGATGCTGCGGGCCGAACCGCTGGCGCAACGTGCGGAGCACGTCGCGGCGCATCCGGTCGGCCTGGTTCGCGGTCCAGCCCTGGAGGGCGACGACGTCCTCGACCTTGTCCAGCCGCCCTACGACCAGCCGCATCGGCCGGTCGAGCGGGACGCCGAGCTGCTTGGCCCGGGACCGCGCACCCGCGAGCTGCTCGGCGTTGCCCTGGACGAGGTCCCAGACCACCTGCTCCAGTGCCTCGGCGCGCGCCTTCCCGGCGGCCCGCTGCCGCAGCAGCATGAGACTGCACGCCATCGCCGCCTGCCCGGCGACGACGTCCATCACCTCGGGCGGCTCCCGGCCCGGCAGCAGCGCGACGCAGCCGAGCTCGTCGCCCTCGGCGACGAGGGGGTGCACCCAGGCGACGTGCTTGCTGCCGTCGGTGAGGGTGACCTCGTGCCGTCCCGGCCGGGCCGGCATCCGCAGCCGGGACGGCAGGTCGACCGGCTCGAGGCGGGTCGGGTGCCGGGCGGCGAGCTGCCCGCCGCCGTAGTAGACGGCGATCCGGCAGGCTGTCTCCTCGGCGACGACCCGGGTCACGGTGCCGAGCCCTTCGCCTTCGAGGACGGCGCCGAGCAGGGTCCGCTGCAGGTGCGCCGTGCGCTGGTGCACCGCGAGCTGGGCCTCGACGGCGTCCCGGGCCCGGGACAGCTCCTCGAGCGCGGCGGCCTGCTCGTCGTAGAGGCGGGCGTTGTCGATGGCGATCGTCGCGGCGTCCGCGAGCGTGACGAGCCGGCGGACGTCGTCCTCGGTGAACAGCGACGGCCGTCGCCGCCACACCTCGAGGACGCCGATCACCTCGCCGTGCAAGGTGAGCGGCGCGGCGAGGGCGGACCGGGTCTGCTCGAGCTCGGCGAGCGGGACGAAGTCCTGGCTGATGCTGGCGTCCCGCACGTAGTCGTCGACCTTGGCGGGCTTGCCGGTGAGGAACACGAGTCCCGCCACGCCCTGCCCGCGGCCCATCCGCAGCCGGCCGGTCTCGACCATCCGGTGCCCTGCGCACGACCGCATCCGCAGCTCGTCGCCCTCGCGCAGCAGCACCCCGCAGATGTCGGCGTCGAGCAGGGTCAGGGTGCGGTCGGTGATGGACAGCAGCGCCTGGTCGAGGTCCCGGACCCGGAGCAGCTGGTCGATCACCTCCTGCAGCACCCGGCTCTCCGCGCCGGCGTCCGATCCGGCGGCGACCGCCTCACCGCGCGACAGGACGAGGGTCAGCCAGGCGCAGGCCTGCTGCAGCACCGGGAGCAGATCGTCTGCGACGGCGACGTCGTGGGTGACCACCCCGACACCGCCGGCCTCGCACCAGCGCATCCGGCCCGACCTGCGCCGTCCGGTGAGGTCGATCGCGGCGGGCCTGACCCGCGGACCGGCGAGCAGCGCCCAGCGCCCGTCGGGGACCTGCCGCAGCAGGGACACCGGGCCGCCGACGGTGGACTCGATCGCCGCGTGCAACTGGCTGCGGGCCTCCTCGGCGGAAGCGGGCACGGTGCTGAGCAGGCCGCAGAGGTCGTCGGCCGGGCGCGCAGGCTCTGGAGTCGCGAGCGTCATCGGGTCGCTCCTCGGGGCAGGTCCAGCCGAGACCGTGAGTCTACGTTCGGGTTTGCCGGGTGTGAACACATCTGCGTCAGCCATCCGGGCGCACCAGGGTCTTGACCCCGGACCGGGAGGCTGCGACCCCGAACGCGGCCGGCAGGTCACCGAGCGGCACCGTCGCGGTGACCAGCGGGAGCGGGTCGACCTGCCCGCCGCGCAGCAGCCCGAAGAGCGCGTCGGCGTCGCGCATCGCGTCGCCGACGGCGAACGACAGGGTGATCTCGTCGGCGAAGAGCCGGGCGAGGGACGGCGACCACGACCGGTCCCCCGGGACACCGACCGAGCACAGCGTCCCGCGCGGCCGGAGCAGCTCGAGGGCGGCGTCGAGGAGCGCCGGCCCACCGACGGCGTCCAGGACGGCGTCGGCCCCCCGACCGTCGGTGAGCCTGCGGACGGCGTCCGCGGCGGCGGCGGGCTCGACCGCCGGCACGCCGCACGCCTCGGCAAGGTTGCGGCGGGCGGCCAGCGGCTCGACGAGGACGACGACCCCGGCGCCGAGCGCCTGCGCGACCTGGGCACAGAGCTGTCCGACCGGGCCGCCGCCGAGGACTGCGACGACGTCGCCCGGCAGGAACCGGGCGCGGCGGGTCGCGGCGTAGGCGGTGGCGAGGGCGTCGCCGACGAAGACAGCCGCGTCGTCCGGCACCTCGTCCGGCACCGGGGCGAGGACGACGTCCGCATGCGGCACCCGGACCAGCTCGGCGTGGCAACCGGCGAGGGCGGGGCCGAACGCCGTCCCGGTGCCCATGAACCGTCGTTCGTGGCACTCCCAGTGGTCGCCGCGACGGCACCACCAGCACAGGCCGCACGCGGTGAAGTCCGCCGCGACGACCCGCTGCCCGGGTCGGACCCGTCGCACCCCGGGGCCGACCTCTCGCACGGTCCCGACGAGCTCGTGGCCGGTCACCGTGCCGGGGGTCAGCCCGTGCCCGTCGCCGACGAGGTGCAGGTCGGTGCCGCAGACGGCGGTCCGCCGGACCTCGACGACAGCATCGTCCGGTGCCTCGACCCTCGGCTCGGGCAGGTCGACCCGGCGCAGCTCCCCCGGCGCCCAGTAGGCCACGGCACGCACCGGGTCATCCCGTCGCGGTGGTGCCGGGCGGCACGTCGGCGAGGGTCTCGACCCGGGCCCGGACGCGGTGCGCGGCGTCGACGAGCGCTGCCCGCTCCGGCGCGGTGAGCGGGACCTCGACGACCTCGCGGACGCCGTCGCGGCCGAGCCGGGCGGGCAGACCGATGTAGACGTCGCGCAGGCCGTACGCGCCGTCGGCGAGGACCGCGGCGGGCAGCACCTCGCCCCGGTCACGGACCATCGCGAGGACCATCGCCGCGGCGCTGGTTCCGGGAGCCATGAACGCGCTGCCCGTGCCGAGGAGCGCGACGATCTCGGCGCCGGAGCCTCGGGCCCGTTCGACGAGGCCGTCCACCGCGGAGGCCGGGAGCCGCTCCTGCAGCGGCCGACCGGCGACGGCGGCCCGGGACAGCGGCAGCACCATCTCGTCGCCGTGGCTGCCGAGCGCGACCGCGTCGACCTCGTCGGGTGCCGCGCCGGCGGCGACCGCGGTGAGCGCCCGGAACCGTGCGGTGTCCAGGACACCTGCCATGCCGAGTACCCGGGATGCCGGGAAACCGGTGCTGCGCCACGCCTGGTGGGTCATCTCGTCGAGCGGGTTGGTCACGACGACGACGACCGCGGCCGGCGAGGTGCGGGCGATCGCACGGCTCACGGTGTCGACGATCGCCGCGTTCGTGGTGACGAGGTCGGCCCGGCTCATCCCGGGGCTGCGCGGCCGACCCGCGGTGAGGACGTAGTAGTCGGCGGGGCCGGCGTCCTCGACCCGGCCGACGCCGCGCAGCCGGGTCCGGAACCCGCTCAGCGCACTGGTGTGCGCGAGGTCGAGGGCGATCCCGGCGGCGAGCCCCTCGACGACGTCTGTGAGGACGACCTCGTCGACGACGTCCGCCTCAGCGAGCCGGAGCGCCGCGATCATCCCGACGTGCCCGGCCCCCACGACGACGACCCGGGCTGCGCGACCGGGACCACCCGGCGACGCCGGGGACAGGGTGCGCACACCGGCTGCGGCGGACACGGCCGGGACCGGTCCGCCGCGGCGGAACAGCGCACCGGACGGGGGGCCGAGGTCCGCGGGCGGGCCGGCCGCGAGATCGACGCCGGCGCGGTCGACGCCGGCCGAGTTGCCCCCCGCGCCGGTCGGGATCGCGCCGGTCGCGGCGCCACGGACGACGATCCGCACCGAGCGCTCCATGGCACGCTCGCGGGCGAGCGGCGTGACCAGGTCGCCGGGACCCACGACCAACTCGTGCCCCGCGGCGTCGACGTCCTGCGCGGAGACGACGCGCATCACGCCTCCCGGCCGTGGACGCCCTCGAGGGCGGCGACGGCGGCGTCCCGGGCGGACTCGACCTCGCTCTCGGTGCCGGACAGGAACATCCGGCCGAACCGTCCGACCGCGCGCAGCTCGATGACGGTGATGTTCGCGTGCTTCTCGGCCTCGTTCGCGGCGATCGCGATGTAGGCCGCAGGGGCGACCTCCATGATGAACAGGCTCTGCCCGGGCATGAGCATCGAGCCCTTGCGCCACTTGTTGAGCAGCTGCGCCTGGTAGGGGTGCACGTTGGTGATGAACTGGGTGGAGGCGATGACCGGGCGCAGCCGGTCCCCCTCGGACATCCCGAACTCGTCGAGCACCGCCTGCCCGGCCGCCTTCACCTCGGCCTGCTGCTCGGAGTGGATCTCGAGCAGCCCGAACTCGCGCTCGATGATCTGCAGCGCGGGGCGGACGCCGGCCGCCTTGAGCGCGATGTCGGCGGCCCGGAACACCTCGTTGCCAGGGGCCATCTCGATGTAGAGCTCGGACATCCCGGCGAGCGGGACGTCACCCGGGCTGGTCGCGGCGATGTGCGCCGCGCACTGCGGCTGCATCCGGTCGATGAAGGCGTACGTCCGCAACGTCGCCGTCGACGGCCCGCCCCTCACGGCGCGCTCCTCGCGATGCCGACCGGGGTGACGAGCAGCGCGTGCGGGTAGCCGTGGACCGGCCGGTCGAGCCAGCGCTCGACGACGGCGGCGGCTCCGGGCAGCATCAGACCGCCGCCGACGAGGTGGACCGGGAGGTCCTTCGCGCCGAGGGTCATCCGGCGCACCGACTCCGCGACCCGCTCGACGGCGGGGACGACGACCGGCAGCGCGGTCGTCGGGTCCTCGCGCTTGAGGCGTTCGGCGTCCTCGACGCCGATCCCGAGGCCGCCGGCCAGGACGAGGTCGACGTGGTGCCCGCCGCCGGGCCGGTCGTCGAGGGCGACCAGCGCCCCGGCGCGGAACACCCCGACGCCGGTGGACCCCCCGCCGACGTCGACGACGACGCCGTCGCGGACCTCGAGCACCCGCTGCGCGGCACTCACCTCGTCGGTGAGCGTGACCTCGTCGAAGCCGGCCGCCTCGCAGACATGCACGCACGCGCGGGAATCGGCGGCCGGGACACCCGGCGGGGCGGCGCAGGCGGCGGCCGGCAACGGCCGCCCGAGGTCGGCCTCGGCCCGCGCGCGCAGGGTCCGGACGGCGCGGGCCGCACCGTGGAAGTCCACGACGACGCCGTCCCGCACGGGGTGCGCGGCCAGGCTGTCCGCCCAGACCGGGGCACCGTCGATGTCGAGGACGAGGACGACCGTCGTGGCCGTTCCCAGGTCGACCCCGACCCGCAGGGGGCCCGCGGCGACGTGGGCGGCGGCTCCGCGACCGAGCCGCTCCGCGGTGGCGGCGAGCAGCAGGGACGGGTCACGCGGGCCGGGCACGTCGAGAGGCGCCACGTCGGCGGCCGGTTCAGAGGTCATCGAGGCTCACCGGTTCCCGGACGCTGCGCCACGGCCTGACCTCGTGCGCGACCCGCTTGATGTTCACCAGGTGCAGCGGGGTGACGTTGTCCGAGCAGATCGAGCCCGACCAGGTGCCGGTGCCGAGCTGGAACGACGGGTCGACCTCGGTGGAGTAGCCCATGCCACCGAAGAGAGCGGGGGTGTTGACGACGATCCGACCGGCGGGAAGCGTGGCGAAGCGGGCGATCTCGGCGTGGTCGCTGGAGTGCAGCGCGACCGTGTGGCCTTCACCACCGAGGGCGAGCACCTCGCGGCAGCGGGCCCGTCCGGCGGCGCTGTCGGCGGCCCGGTAGACGGACAGGACCGGTCCGAGGATCTCCCGGGAGAGCAGCACGTCGGCGCCGACCCGGTCGAGCTCGGCAGCCAGGACCCGGGTGCCGGCAGGGACGGAGAACCCGGCGGTGGCAGCGAGCCGGACGGCGGTCTGGCCGACGTTCGCCGGGTCCAGGCCGCCCTCCCGGGTGAACAGTGCACCGGCGAGCGAGGCCTGCTCCGCCGGGCTCATCCAGTACGCGCCGCGGGCCTCGAAGTGGCGGAGGAACTCGTCGGCGACCGCGGCGTCGACGACGACGGACTGCTCGGCCACGCACGCCGTCCCGTTGTCGAAAGACTTCGAGGAGATGATCATCTCGGCAGCCTCGGCGAGGTCCGCGGTGCTCCGGCCGACCCAGGCCGGCACGTTGCCGGCACCGACGGCGATCGTCGGCTTCCCGCTGGAGTAGGCGGCGCGCACCATCCCCGGCCCGCCCGTGGCCAGCACCAGGGCGACCTCGCGCTGGCGCATGAGCTCGGCCGTCGAGGCCAGCGTCGGGGCGTCGAGGCAGCCGATGATCCCCTCGGGGGCGCCGGCGGCGACCGCGGCGTCCGCCATCACCCGGGCGGCGAGCGCGGTGCAGCGGGCCGCCCGCGGGTGCGGGGCGTGGACGACGGCGTTGCCGGACTTCACCGCCGCGAGGCTCTTGAACAGAGTGGTCGACGTCGGGTTGGTCACGGGGATGATCGCCGCGATGACGCCCATCGGAGCACCGACCGCGGTCACCTTGTGCTCCTCGTCCACCCACAGCACACCGACGGCACGGCGCTGCAGCATCCAGCGGGCGACGAACCCGGTGTTGTAGCGGTTCTTGTGGATCTTGTCCTCGTAGACGCCGTAGCCGGTCTCGTCGACGGCGAGCCGGGCCAGGTCCTCGGCGGCCGCGGTGCCCGCGGCCGCCATCGCGCGGACGTAGTGGTCCAGGTCGGCCTGGTCGGCGCCCTCGAGGGCGTCGAACGCGTGGCGGGCGGCACGCACCTTCTGCCGGACCTCGGCGAGGGCGGCGAGGTCCGGGTCGAGCGCGGCCGGTCCGGTCGTGACCGTCGGTGCGGGCATGGCTCACCTCCGTGCTGGCGCCGTGAGGGTCAGGACTTCGGCCGGGTGAGGACGGCGAGGATCCCTTCGGTCTCGTCGTGCGGGCGCGGGATGACGTGCACCGACACGACCTCACCGGCCTTCGCGGCGGCGACCGCGCCGGCGTCGGTGGCCGCCTTCACGGCACCGACGTCGCCGCGGACCATGACCGTGACCAGGCCGCCGCCGATCTCGCGATGCCCGATCACCTGGACGTTGGCCGCCTTGACCATCGCGTCGGCGGCCTCGATGGCCCCGACGAGCCCCTTGGTCTCGATGAGGCCGAGTGCGCCACGCGGGCCGGCGGGTGCGGACGACGAGTCGTTCGTTGCCATGGTTCCTCCCGGATCCGATCTCGCGATGGTCAGGCGGTGCGGTCAGACGGTGCGGTCAGACGGTGGAGTAGCTGACGGTGCCCTGGTGGACGACGGAGTCGACGATCGCGACGACGGCGCAGTCGGTGGGGGTGGCGGCGGTCTGGGTGCAGACCCGGGCCGCGCCGCCGGTCGCGACGAGGACGACGTCGCCGTCGCCGGCACCGACCAGGTCGACGCCGACGAAGGTCGGTGCGTCCGTGGCGGCCCCGGGTCCGGTGTCGCGCAGCACGAGCAGGGACAGGTTGTCCAGGCCCGTGTCCTTGACGGTCGAGACGACCTGGCCGACCACCGTCGCGAGCTTCATCGCCTCACCGCCGTCGTCGTGGGTCCTGGGTTCTGCTCCGCACCCGACGTCCGGACAGTAGGAGCGGGCGCAGACCGGTCGCGCTATCCGCACGGGACAACGTTGCTGCGGTGGGTTGTCCGGGCCCGCCCTGTGCCGGGCCTGTGCCGGGCGGGAGAGTGCGAGGGTCGCGCACGGCTGCCGACCCGGGGTCGGTGGCCGCCCATCCGGCCCGAGGAGGCGCAGTGATCACGGACGACGACGCCCGGCTGCACACCCCGACGACGACCGACCCGCTCTGGGCGGAGACGAACTACTTCGGTCTCTACGTCGCCGAACCGGCGGTGAACATCGGCGTCTACCTGCTGGCCCGGGCGAACGTCGGCGCGGCGAGCTCGACGGTGTCGGTGAACTCCGGCCGGGTGACGATGCCGTGGGCGGCGGACTACTGGGACGCCTGGCAGCACCTGCCGATGGGGCCGGACTTCGACCTGTGCGACTACTCGCTGGCGAACGGGCTGAAGGTCCGCTGCACCGACCCGAACAGGGTGTTCGACGTCGACTTCGACGACCCGGACGCCCAGATGTCACTGCACTTCCGGTACACCGCGCTCATGCCGGGGTATGACATCAACGACCCGGACATGGACCCGCTCGCGGCCCGCCGCGACATGGACAAGACGTGGGGCCACGCGTACGCCGGGCACTTCGACCAGTCTGGGCACTACGAGGGCGAGCTCGTGCTCCGCGGCCGCCGGTACGACATCGACTGCGTGGCGACGATGGACCACAGCTGGGGGATCCGCGCGGAGCGCCAGACGTCGCGGATGAGCTGGCTCCACGCGCACTTCAGCAAGGACCTCGCCGTGCACGCGATCTTCGACTTCGACACCGCAGCCGGTCCCGACGCACCGTCCCCCTTGCGCCTCACCCACGGGTACGTCATGGATCGCGGCGAGGCGGTCGGGCTCGCGAGCGGCGGAGGCGTCAGCGACCGGGAAGGCTTCTACCCCGAGCACGTCTCGCTGCAGCTCACCGACGCCAAGGGACGGACGTGGGAGCTCGACGGGCGTGCCCTGACGACGTTCCCCTGGCAGGCCTGGCCCGGCACCGTCGGGCACAACAGCCTGCTCCGGTGGACGATCCGCGGCGAGACGTCGGCCGACGGCGGGCACGGCGAGGCGATGGACTTCGTGGGCCTGCGCGAGCTCTGCGCCGTCTACCACCGCTGAGGCCCCGGTGGCCGCCGGTTCCCCGCTGGGCCAGGTGCCGGACGTCGTCCGGCCGGTGCACGCGGTCATGTTCGACATGGACGGCACGCTCGTGCAGACCCGGTACGCCTCCTGGGAGATCTTCGAGGGCGTCAACCGCCGGTTCGGGCTCGGCGTGGACACCCCGGAGGCCTACTACGAGCTGTTCCGCAGCAACGTGTTCGGCGAGATCGAGAAGCGCTGCACGGACGCCGAGCAGTACCGCGCCGTGAAGGCGGACTTCCTCGCCGCGCTGCGGGTCGGCTACCACCCGGTGATGATCCCCGGGATGCTGCACGTCGTCCGCCGGCTCGCGTCGGTCGCGACGCTGGCGCTGCTGTCGTCGAACGCCCTGCCGGTGATGCGCCGGATCCTCGTCGACAACGACCTGGCGTTCTGCTTCGCGCACGTCTTCGGTGGCGACACGGTGCCCGACAAGCGGACGGCGATCCGGCAGTTCCTCGCCGACACCGGCAGCGGCTTCGGCCGCCGGTGCAGCGCGGACTACGACGAGGCGATGGTGCCGGTCGAGGTCGCCGCCGAAGGCACCGTCCTCGTCACCGACACCGCCGGCGACGTCCGGGAAGCGGTCGAGGAAGGCATCCGGGCGGTCGGCGTCGCGTGGGGCATGCACTCGGTCGACCAGCTCCTGGACGCCGGCGCCGAGTTCGTCGCGCTCTGGCCGCAGGAGGTCGGTTCGTACCTGCTGCAAGGGATCGACGCGGCGCCGCGCGGGGCGTGCGAGATCCCGGCCCGGGCCGGAGCGGCCCCGGCGGCGTGCGCCGGCACGTGCGGCGGGTCCTGCGGCGGCCGGTGCGGTGGAGCCTGCTCAGGAGCGTGCGCGTCCTGCCCGGCGGCGTCCGCGCGGCCCGGGCCCGTGCCGGCGGACCGGTCGGCGCGCCGGCTGCGGGCCGCCCAGGGCCTGCTGACCACCGCCGTACCCCCGTCGTCGCCCCCGTCGCCGGACCCGTCGGCGTCCCGCTCCCCCGTACGACCCACGCCGGCGCGGGCCAGGACGGGCGAGGACCGGACGGTCGAGGAGCTCACTGCCGCGGTGGCGCGGATCTGTCGCTGAGCGGCCCCCGGCAGTGCGGGCGGCTGCCCGGCCAGGCGCGACTACCCGCCGGTCGCAGCCTGACCGAGGGCGAGCAGCGCGGGCCGGACCTCGTCGACCTCGACGGCGAACCGCCGCAACCCGAGCCGGTACAGCGCGCCGACCATCGGTGCCGACACCCGGCCGGACAACCGCGCCCCGAGGGCCGGCGAGGCGTCGTCCGGCCCGGACCGCGGTGCGGCCGCCAGCGCCGGCGCGAAGAGCGAGCCGACGACCGGGTCCAGGACGGTGCGGGGGTCCGCGAGCAGGCCTCGCCGGACGTAGTCGTCGAGCGGCTGCTGGGTGAGCAGCTGCCGGGCCGGGATGCCGAACATCCGGGCCTGCACCGTCCGGACCTCGACCCACGCGAGCTCGTCGCTGCGGACCATCGACGCCAGGTGGCTCACCGCCCGCGGGCTCGTCAGGTAGGCCCCGACCGGGACGGCGCCCGGCAGCTGCGCACGCAACGCCCGCAGCGCGTCGGCCTCGGCCGGATCCCGGAGGTGCCGGACGCTGAGGTGCGCCCTCGCCCCGGAGTCCGCGGCGGCCCGGGTGACGGCCGCGAGCTGCGCACGGAGCAGGTCCGGGGCGCCGACGGGCATCGACAGCTCGGGGAAGCGGGCGAGCAGGGCGGTCTGCTGCATGAGCTCGCGGGCGTCGTCCGAGAGGAAGTCGACGGCCCGGACGCCGACCTCGAGGTCGCCGGCCTCCCGCAGCAGCGGGGTGAGCTCGACGACGACGGACTCCTCGAGCTCCTCGCAGACGGCGCGGGTGACCCGGCCCTGCCGCATGAGGGTCTGGACGAGCTTCTCCAGCCGGCCGCTCGCGGCGAGCAGGTCGTCGACCGCGGTGACGAGCCCGGTCGCGCCGCGGGCCCGGGCCGGCTCGACCTGGGGCGGCAGGGTGACCCGTGCGAAGACCCGGCAGCCGGTGACCGGTTCGGCGCGGACGAGGAGCCGGTGGACGACGTCGCTCGCCGACGCCGCCGTCGCACGGGTGAACGCGCCGGCGAAGACCTCACCGCTCGCACCGTCGAGGGAGACCGGGTCACCGGCCGCGAGCACGCGGTCCCCGACCCGGACGCGGCCGGCCGCGACGTCGATGTCGAGGTCGGACGCGCCCACGACGCACGCGGTGCCGAGCGCCCGGGCGACCACGGCGGCGTGGCTCGTCGAGCCGCCGGTGGCGGTGACGATGCCCTGCGAGGCGATCATCCCATCGAGGTCGCTGGGGCTGGTCACCGGACGCGCCAGGACGACGTCGTGGCCGGCGTCCGCGAGCTCGCGGGCCCGCTCGGAGGTGAGCGCGAGGACGCCGCTGACCTGTCCGGGGCAGGCCCCGGTGCCGGTCGTCAGCAGGTCGCCGCGCTCCCGGGCGGCCGCGACGTCCGCGGCGTCGAAGCCGGGCCGGTCGATCTGCCGGACGTGGTCGAGGGTGACCGCCCCGAGCGCGCCGGCGAGGTCGAGGACGCCCTCGTCGAGCAGGTCACCGGCGATCCGGACCGCTGCCTGCGGGGTTCGCTTGGCCCGCCGGACCTGGAGGAAGTAGAGCCGCGACCGCTCGACGGTGAACTCGATGTCCAGGACGTCGCCCTGCTCGCGCTCGAGCCGCCGGCAGGTGGCCTCGAGCTCGGCGAAAGCCTCGGCGGGCATCGCCCCCGGCAGCGGGTCCGGCGTCCGGGTCCCCGCGACGACGTCCTCGCCCTGGCTGGCGGCCAGGAACTCGCCGTAGAGCAGCGGCTCGCCGGTCGCAGGGTTGCGGGTGAACACGACGCCGGAGCCGGAGTCGGCGGACAGGTTCCCGAAGACCATCGCCTGGACGACGACGGCGGTGCCGAGGTCGTGCGGGATGCCGTGGTGGTCGCGGTAGGTCTTCGCCCTGCGGGTGTTCCAGGACCGGAAGACCGCCTCGACGGCGCCCCGGAGCTGCTCCACGGGTTCGGCCGGGACCCGCTCGTCGGTCTCCTGCGCGACTGCCGCGTCGCACGCCGCCCAGATCGCGGTGAACGCGGTGTCCGGGTCGTCGCCGGGCGCGACCGAGCGGACCAGCCGGTCGGCGTCGTCATGGACGTCCATGACGCCGAGCACGGTCTCGGCGTACATCCGGTGGAACCGGGCGACGAGGTCGGCCATGAACGCCGTGCTGCCGGTGAGCCGGGCCACGGCGACGGCGGATCGCCGGTCCAGGCCGAGGTCGAGGATGGTGTCCATCATCCCGGGCATCGACACCGGCGCCCCGGAGCGGACCGAGACGAGCAGCGGGTCCCGGTCGCTGCCGAACCGCTTGCCGGAGCGGGCCTCGAGCTGCGCGAGGCGGGCGAGCACCTCGTCGAAGAGCCCGTCGGGCAGGGCACCGGACGCGAGGTACTCGCGGCAGGCCGCGGTGGAGACGACGTAGCCGGGCGGCACCCGCAGACCGAGCCGGACCAGCCGGGCCAGGCCCGCGCCCTTGCCACCGAGCAGGTCGACGTCGTCCGGGTCGGCGTCCTCGAACGCGAGCGTGTACGTCATCGTCACTCGGTGCGGGCACGCCCGAGGGCGCGGAGCAGGTCCTCGTGGAACTCGAACCAGACCGTGTGCACCGAGTCGTGGGTCGGCGAGGAGACGAACTCGCCGCGACCGGAGTCGACGGCCTCGAGTGCGGCGTCGAAACGCTGCCGGTAGAGCGCGAACCGGGGGTCGTGCGCTGCGAGGGCGTCGAGCAGCGGGCCGAGCCCCTGGACGAGCCGGTCGATCCGGGCGACGACCTTCTCGTCGTAGGCCGGGTCGGTGTGGTCGTTGGGGACCTGTCGGCCGCCGACCTCGACGGTCTGCCAGCGGGTCATCGTCGTGAGCAGCTGGGTGTTGGTCTCCTCGAACCGGTCGACCTCGGCGAGCACCGCCGGGTCGGTGCGCAGTTCGGCGTACCGCTCGGCGGCCACCTCGGCGAGAGCCGGTGCGGAGCCGTCGGTCGGCAGGGCGCTGTCCCCCGCCATGAAGACGAGACCGGCTCCGGCCAGCTCGGCGAGGATCGCGTCGACGTCGTCGAGCCCGACCCCGGTCGCCTCGGAGACCGCGGCCCCGGCGGCCATCTGCTTGAGGACGACGGCGTTGAGGACGTCGTAGTGCCCGGGGGTCGGCAGGGTGGTCGTCATCGTCGCTCCTTCGCGTCGTCCGGCCCCGTCCCGGCCGGTGCGGTCCGACGGCTGCCCTCAGCGGGCGCGGCGAGGCACGGCGGCCGGGGGCGGGCCGCCGTGCCTCGCCGTCGTCAGGGACGGTCGGCAGTCACAGCCAGCGGTACTTCGAGCGGCGCGGATCCGCGCCGTCCGAGAACGGCAGGTAGCCCTCGCCGGAGAAGATCTTCTGCGGCACGGTGACCTGGGCGAACCCGCGCTTGGTGATGTCGTAGTAGTAGTTCGACACCCGCTGGTCGATCTCCCACAGCTGGTAGTCCTTGCACGCCTTGTCGTACGTGCCGGCCAGCCGCAGGTGCGGCAGGATCATGTCGACGTAGTAGACGTACTGGCCGTTCCAGATGAGATCGCGGCGGTTCATCCGCGAGGTCTTCTGGTAGAGCTTGAGCGTCGCGTTCTGGACCTTCGGCAGGTGCTCCCCGAGGTCGGCGACGGGGATGTTGTAGACCTCCGCCATCGGGGTGTTCCACTTCTCCCGCGCGAAGACCGCGCCGCCGACGATCGCCGAGATGTAGTTCTTCGGCCGGGTGAACGTCGTCGAGATGTCGTTGACCCGGATCTCCTCCAGCGACATGAGGTCGGGGTCGATGACGAGGGCGAGCGTGTAGCAGTGCGGCAGCCCCTGGTCGTCGCAGACGTCGCTCCAGTGGAAGGCCTCCTCGTTGACGAAGAGGTCGCGCAGGATGAGCAGCTTGCCGTCGGCCAGCTCGTACGGGCCGGTGTCCCCGAGGCCGAGCCGGCAGTCGTAGTGGTCGAGGAACGACAGCAGCTCGGCAGCCGCGTTGAACCGCGTGAAGGCCTGGTGCGGCGGGCTGTCCGGCTCGAAGTGCTCGACCTGGTTGACGATCGAGTCGAGGAAGTCCTGCTCGTGGATCCGGCAGCGGTACCGGTCCTGGCTGTTGAGGATGTACCCGTCCTGCCGCTTGCCCCACAGGACGCGCTGCATGAACTTGAGGATCTCGTTGCTCTCCTCGATGTAGTCGTCCGGGCCGATCGCCTCCAGGGCGAGCAGACCGCAGCGACCCATCCCGAACCCGACGGCACCGATGCACCAGTCATGGACGGCGTTGACCTTGGTGCCGATCTCGCGACGGGCCGAGGCACCGATGTCCATGATCCCCTGCGCACCGACCTCGTCGGTCGTCATCCGCAGGATCTCCGGCCAGCGGTAGAACTCATGCATGAAGGCAAGGATCTCGTACTCCTGGCGCGGGATCATGCCCGAGACACCCTCGGTGGCCCGCATGACGAGGACGTCCCAGATGTTCCAGGCGAGGTAGTTGTTGAGGTCGTTGAGCTCGTCGATCGTGAACTGGTCGCGGAGCACGTCCTCCTTGCCGACCCGCTCCAGGACGCCGCTCTTCGCCCGGCTTCGGATCATGCGGTCGCCGAGGATCCCGTCCGGGATCGGCTCCTGACCCTTGAAGTTGCCGACGTACGTCAGGTCCTGGAAACGCAGGCCCGGGTCGCCGTCCTGGTAGCGCTGCTTGTACGTCGCGCGGTGCTCGCTCGTCGCAGTCATGGGGCTCTCCTGTGGGGTGAGGGAGGCGTCGAGGCCGTGGTTGGGGTCAGTCGGCCAGCACGACGCGGCCGACCTCGTGGTCGGTGCAGTCGAGCCGCACCCGCTTGCCGTCGAGCTCGCGGGCGATCTCCTCGAAGTGCGAGTCGTCGGTCTCGCCGACGACGTACCGGGAGTCGCTGCTCGTGAGGTAGGCGGTCATCACGCACGGGGTCTGGAACTCGCGGGACAGGATCCCCAGGTGCGACTCCGGAGCGCCGGACATCGTGATCACGCCGATCGCGCCCATGCTCAGGGCCGGCGCGAGGAAGGTCGTCGTCCCGCCGCGGACGAGCAGGATGTGCTCGCCGAGCTTGCCGGACTGGATGAGACCGATGACGTCCTGGGGTGCACCCAGGTACTTGATGACTCCCTCGGGCGACTTGTTCGTGTTGAACACGTTGTAGCCCTCGGCCAGGACATCTCCCATGCTCGCTCCTCCTCGAACGGATGTGGATGCGGTGTCGTACCCCGGGTCGCCTCCGACGAGGAGGTGCCTCGTGTCGTGCGTCACAGTGCCTTCGCCGGTCGGCGGTCGGTCAGGGGGCCACCGGACAACGTTGCGGCCGGTGGTTATCCCGCCCGGACAGCGCCCGGTGGTTCATCGGGCCGGCGCGGTCACGAGCGCGGCGATCATCGCCTCGGTGTCCCGGTCCGGCCTGGGGATGACCTGGACCGCTGCCAGTGCGCCCACCGCCCGGACCGCCGCGGCCGCCGCGGAGGTCGCGGCCTGGACCGCCCCGACGTCGCCGCGGACGACGACGGTGACGTCGCCGTTGCGCATCGTGCGATAGCCGACGACGACGACGTTGGCGGCCTTCACCATCGCGTCCGCCGCCTCGACGGCTCCGACGAGGCCCCTTGTCTCGACGAGCCCGACCGCGGTCCCCGGCACGTTCCCCGGCGTCGTCGCCATGGCAGCCTCCTCGCGCGGCGCACACGCGCCGCCGTCGGTGCTGGCAGGCTAAGCGGCGCCGATCGGGCGTGCCCTTGTCGCGCCGGGACAGTCCGCGGCCGCGTGACTATCCCGCCAGGACCTGGCTCCGGAGCGCGCGCCGGGCTCGGGAGGCTACTCGCTGCGAGGCCCGGGACGGTGGCGGGTTGTCCGGTAGCTCTCGACGGCCTTCTTCGAGCCGCGCCAGACCCCGTCGTTGCCCTGGACCACATCGAGGCGGGCAGGGCCGGCGACCGGAGTTGATACACCTCGCCGATACCTGGAGGAACTCATCAGATCCCGGTCTCGCTCGAGGCTCCTCCCTCCCATCCGGTGGCGAGCATCATCCGGGTCAGGCCCGGCAGGTCCCGGCCCCAAGCGCGCGGGGTCGGCCTCGACGGCGCCAAGCCTCTGTCGGCGCTGCTCGGCAGCGACTGCGGTTCGTTGCTCGCCTAGCCTCGCGGCGCGGGGATGCCGCTCTGCGAGGGCGGCGAGGGTGACGACGGGTCGTCGTCCTGCGGATCGGGCTCGCATCGGACGCCGGCGACCTCGATCTCCCTGCTGCGCACGAGCTCCCGGATCGCAGCGGTCATCGCAGCCAGCCCCGGCTCCGGGACGATCACGTCGTCGGCGCACCAGAAGTAGCTGCCGTGCGCGACCTCGCCGGTCCCCTTCCACACGGCCAGGAGACGGCGGACCTCGTCGACGGTGAACATGGTCAACGCCCAGGACACGCCTTCGGGGAGGTCGACGAACACGTCGACGTTCGCCACGGAGTCCTCGGTGTCGACGTCGCGGTCGAGAAGGAACCGCGCCACGAACGTCTCTTCCGTCACCGTCACCCACGGGTCCCCAGCGGTCATGCTCACTGATGGTGCCACCGTCTCGCTGACCTGAACCGTCGGTGCCAGGTCTGCCGAACCGCCCAGGACACCCACCTAGGCACGGCGCCGAGCACACGGATCAACGGCCGGACATCGGTCCGTTCCCAGGGTCCGCCCCGCGCAGGAGCACACGCTCACCGGGGCGACCGAAGATGCTGAGGACCTCGACGGGGCCCTCTCCGGCGCTGCCGAACCAGTGGGGCACCTGGGTGTCGAACTCGACGGCCTCGCCCACGCCGAGGGACAGGTCTTCGTCGCCGAGGACGACGCGGAGCCGTCCGGACAGGACGCACAGCCACTCGAACCCGTCGTGGCGACGCGGCTTCGGCGTCGTCTGGGACGACGGGACGACGATCTTCCAGGCCTGGACGCCGCCGGGCCGGGTCAGCGGCAGGACCGTCCGTCCGTTGACCCGGCGGGGCTTGGGCCGCAGCCTGCGGTCGCCGGTCTCCGGGGCGCCGACGAGGTCGTCGAGAGGGATCCGGTACACGGCTGCCAAGGTGAGCAGCAGCTCCAGGGTCGGCCTGCGCTGCCTGTTCTCCAGCCGCGACAGGGTGCTCTTGGAGATCCCCGTGCGGGCAGCGACGTCCGTGAGGGTCAGGGCCCGCAGCTCGCGCGCCTGGCGCAGCCGGGGAGCGACGGCCTCCAGCGCGGCCTGGATCGCCGCGTCCGTGGGATCGCCCGTGGTGTCCGACAGCTGTCCGGTCATGTCACCTCGACTCGACGGCGACCCTACCGCCGGCGTCCGCCCGCGAGGCCGGGGCGTTCCCGGAAACGGCAACGATCGTTGTCCGCTCCGCGGCCGGGGCCGAGTCTCGTGGACATGAGCACATTCGACGTAGCAGTCATCGGTGGGGGTGCCGCCGGCCTGTCCGCCGCGCTGGTCCTCACCAGGGCCCGCCGACAGGTCGTCGTCATCGACGGCGGACGTCCGCGCAACGCACCGGCGGCGCACATGCAGGGGTTCCTCGGGTCCGACGGGCTGCCGCCGGCCGCCCTGCTCGCCGCGGGACGGGCGGAGGTCGCCGGCTACGGCGGCCGGCTCGTGGACGGGGAGGTCGTCGACCTCCGGGCCGACCGCGCCGAGGGCACCCACGCCCGGCCGGGCTTCACGATCGGCCTCGCGGACGGCAGCACCCTGCAGGCGCGTCGCGTCCTGGTCACCACCGGGCTGCGGGACGACGTGCCCGACATCCCCGGGGTGCGCGAGCGGTGGGGCCGCGACCTGCTCCACTGCCCGTACTGCCACGGGTACGAGGTGCGCGACCAGCCCCTCGGCGTCCTCGGCGGCGGTCCCGGCGCCCTCGCGCACGCCCACCTGGTGCGTCAGTGGTCCGACGACGTCGTGTACTTCGCCGACGGTCGGACGCTGACCGCCGACGAGCGGCAGCAGCTCGTCGCCCGGGCCGTCGGTATCGTCGACGCACCCGTGACGCGGCTCGTCGTCGACGACGACCGGCTGACCGGCGTCGAGGTCGCGACCGGGCAGGTCGTGCCGCGAGCGGCCGTGTTCGTCCGCCCCCGGTTCGCGCCGAACGACACGCTGCTCACCGGCCTCGGGTGCGCCACGCGGCCCGACGGCTGGGTCGTCACCGACGCCACCGGACGGACCAGCGTCGCGGGCGTCTGGGCCGCGGGCAACGCCGTGAACCCCCGCGCCCAGGTCGTCACCGCCGCGGGCGAGGGGTCCGCGGCCGCGATCGCCGTCAACAACGACCTCGTCGACGAGGACGTCCTCGTCGCGGTCGCCAACTTCAGGCTCGGCCTCCCGCTGCCGGGCCGCCGTCCCTACTCCCTGACCTGAACCTCCACCCGCGCACCGAGGAGCTCCGATGTCCTACCCACTGCCCCACCCGTCGTCCGACCACGGTCCGGCGGACGAGTCCACCACCGCCCGCCGGCCGGTCGTCGGCCCGCCGAACAAGCACGAGCTCGCCGTCATGATCTGGGTCGCGGTCTTCCCCACGCTCACCGCGCTCAACCTCACGCTCGGGCCGTGGCTCGCAGACCTCAACCCGGTCGTCCGCACCTTCGCGCTGGCGACCGTCGCGGTCCCTGTCGTCATCTACGGCCTCATGCCGCGCCTTCACGCGCTGCGGGTACGCCTCCTCGTCCGCCGGATGGCGTGACCCGGGCGGCACCGCCGTCGCTCGCCCCGGGACCGTCCGGTCGCGGCCTCGGCCTGGGTCGGTGACCATGTCGGGCATGAGCATCGAGGGCATCGACCCGGCCGTGCCGCCCAGCGGCCCCGGGTGCGTCGGGTGCGAGGCAGCGGCCGGATGGTGGTTCCACCTGCGGCGCTGCGCCGCCTGCGGTCACGTCGGGTGCTGCGACTCCTCCCCGAACCAGCACGCGTCGCGGCACGCCCGCGAGCACGGCCACCCGTGGATGCGGTCCTACGAGCCGGGCGAGGACTGGTTCTGGAACTTCGACGAGGAGAAGGCGTACGACGGGCCGGAGCCGGACCTCGCACCGCCGAGCAGCCACCCGCTCGACCAACCCGTCCCGGGCCCGGCCGGCCGGGTCCCGGCGGACTGGCAGCAGCACCTCAACAGCTGACCGGGCGACTGCTCAGGTGTACAGGTCCGGCCTCGCGACGAGCTCGACGTCGACCCGGCGGCCCTCGCGGTAGGACCGGACGGCGGCCTCCGCTACGGCGGTCGCGGCGTAGCCGTCCCAGGTGCTCGGGCCGTCGACGCGGCCTGCGGCGAGCCCGTCGACCCAGGCGCGCAGCTCCTGGAGGTAGGCCGGGGCGAACCGCTCCTGCCAGTCGGCGGGCACCCGCTCGGACCGGGCCCCGGCGCTCAGGACGACCGTCGTGCGAGGGTTGTCGAGGCTGACCGTGCCCGTCGAGCCGACGACCTCGCAGCGGACGTCGTAGCCGTACCGGCAGTTGACGAACGACTCGACGGTGACGACCTGCCCGCCGGCCATCTCGAGGACGACGAGCTGCGGGTCGCGCAGGTCGCCGGCGGCGAGCGGGCTGCGCCGCACCGGAACCACCGTGACGGCGGCGATCTCGGTCGCGAACAGCCAGCGGAACACGTCGAACTCGTGGACGACCGAGTCGGTGAGGGACATCTCGCCGCGGAAGAAGTCCGGCACGCTCGCGTTGCGGTGGACGGCGTGCGCGAGCAGCGGCTCGCCGATGGCGCCGTCCGTCATCGCCCGTCGCACGTCGAGGTACCCCGGGTCGTAGCGACGCATGAAGCCGACCTGGACGGACCGTCGGCCGGCGGCCGCCTCCGCCTCGAGGACCCGCACGGCCTGCTCGGCCGACGTCGCGAGCGGCTTCTCGCAGAGCACGGGCTTGCCGGCCGCGATGCAGGCGATCACCTGCTCCGGGTGCAGCTCACCCGGAGACGCGACGAGGACGGCGTCGACATCGTCCGCGGCGACGACGTCCTGCCAAGAGACGAGCGACCGCGCGCCCGCCGAGGCCGCGACCTGCTCCGCCCGACCGGTCGCGACGTCGAAGACGGCGGCCACGGCCGCGCCGGCGACCTGGTTCGACAGCCGGGCCACGTGGTCCGCGCCGATCATCCCGGTGCCGACGACACCGACCCTGATGGTCATCAGTGCTCCTCCCGCGTGGGCCGTCAGCGGCTCTCGACCTCGACGACGTCGACACCGGCCGCGACATCGACGGCGACATCGACAGCGACATCGACAGCGACATCGACAGCGACATCGGCCGTGAGGTCGGGGGCGACGTCCACCGACGCCGCCGGTCCGAGCACGCCGCGGAGCTCGTCGATCTGCGCGGTGACCTCCACGCGACGGCGGGCGAGGTCGGCGACATCGTCCCGCACCGTCCGACGGATGCGCACGGCCTCCTCGTCGGCGTCCGCCCGCAGCCGCGCGGCCTCGACGACGGCCTGCTCGCCGGCCAGCTCGGAGGTCCGCCGCGAGCTCGTCGCCAGCGACCGCGCGTACTCGTCGGCGTCGCTGCGGACCCGCTCGGCCCGGGCGATCGCCGTCGCCTCCTGCTTCTCGGCCTCCTGGCACTGTGCCGCCGCGTCGGACAGGTACTGCGCCGTCGCCGCGAGGGATCGCTCGTGCCGCTCGGCCCCGAGCCGTTCGGCCTGCGCCTCACGTGCGGCGAGCTCGTCCGGCAGGTCGGTCGCCCGCTGCTCGTCGAGGGCCCGGCTCCGCTCGTGGTGGGTGCGGGCGGTGGCCAGCAGGTCCTCCGCCGTCGCCGTCGCCTCCGCGCGCAGGTCGTCGGTCTCGCGCCGGACGGCGGCCCGCAGCTCGAGGCCGTCGCGCTCCGCCGCGGCCCGCAGGGGGTCGAGGTCGCGGTCGACCGCGTCCCGCAGCCGGCGCGCCTCCTGCTCGGCGGCGGCCCGCAGCCGGCCCGCCTCGCGTTCGGCCGACGCCACCAGCCCCGCGGCCTCGCGGGTCGCGGTCGCCAGTCGCTCGCCGGCCCACGCGGTCGCCTCCGCACGGACCTGCGCGGACTCCCGGCGTGCGCGCGCGGTGACCTCCCGCGCCTCGTCCCGGGCCGCGTCGCGCAGGGCGGCGGCGCGGACGACGGCCTCCCCCTCGAGCCGGGCGGACTCCGCGACGGCGAGCTGGACGACGTCCCCGCCCTGCTCCTGCGTGAGGTGCAGCATCCGGTCCACGCCGGCGCCCAACCCGCTGCTCAGCGGCCGCTCGACGTCCCGGGCCTGGTCGCGCGCCTGGCGCAGCTGCGCGGTGAGCTGCTCGGCCCGTGCCTCGACGGACGCGAGCCGGGCCCGCACCTGGGCGACGGCCGCCCCGAGCCGCTCGACCGCGGCGTCGACCTCGCTGCGCTCGTAGCCCCGGGGCACCATCCGGAACGGGGGCTGCCCGCCCGATACGTCCACGCCGCGCCCTTCGCAGGATCACGCCCGCGGTCGTGCGGGCGACGGTGAAGCATCGCATGCCGGGCAGCGGACGCGGGCCTCCGGCGGCGGGTGCCGGCGGCTCAGACGCGGGCGTTCCTCCGGAGCCAGCCGAAGGCCGCCGTGGCGACGAAGAGGACGGCGCCGATCACCACGAGCCAGACGAGGCCCTTGACGACGAGCCCGACGACGACGAGGGCGAGCCAGAGCAGCAGAAGCAGTGCGACGACGCCGAGCATGCGGTCCTCCTGGGTCGGTCCGAGCGCAGGACGCCGCACGGACGGGCCGCGCGAACGCCCGGCCGTCTGTCAGCCGCGGCCGCTCGTGCCCTCCCCGTGCCCGTATCCCGGCCCGCCAATCCCGCGCCGGGCGCACGTCGGGGAACGTCACGCGCTGGACGAGGAGGAGGCAGGATCGTCCGATGCGCGCCATACGGGTCACGGCCAACCTCAGGGTGGCCGACATCGGGACGGCCAAGGACTTCTACACCGGGTTCCTCGGGCTCGGCACCGAGGAGTTCGACCTGGGCTGGGTGGCCCGGTACACCGCGCCGGAGACCGGTGCGCACGTCCAGCTCGTGACGCGGGACGCCGTCGCGCCCGAGGACGCCGTGATCTCGGTGCACGCGGACGACGTCGATGCCGCGTACGAGCAGGCCCGCGCGCTCGGCTACGAGATCGTGCACCCGCTGACGACCGAGGCGTGGGGCGTGCGACGGTTCCTCGTCCGGGCGCCGGACGGCAACGTGGTCAACGTCGTGCAGCACCGGGAGGCCCCGCCCGCGCAGTAGCCCTCCGTCGGGGGGATCTTCGCGCGGCGGGATGTACACCGGTCGGCCCGCCCCCTACCCTCCCGATCATGCCGGGGCGACAGGGGCGGCTCCCTGCGTCGACGTCCACCGTGACGTCGGCGCCCGCCGACGCGCGCCCGCACCGGCTGCAGGCCGACGCCGGCCGGCTCGGGACGACGCTGCGGCTGCCGACCTTCGTCGCCGTCGGCGCCGCGCTCGGGGCCGCCGCCCACACCGCGGCCGCGCACGCGCTCCCCGACCTCTGGCTCCTGCTGCCCGCCGTCGCGGCGGTCACGCTGTGCGGCCTGCTGATCCGCGGCCGCGAACGCTCCTTCGAGGCCATCACGGCGGCGCTGCTCGTGAGCCAGGTCGTCGTCCACGCCGTCCTCACCCTCGCCCACCCGGTCGCCGGCCCGGCCGCCGTCCACCTGCACGGCACCGGCGCCGCGACGGGGCACCTCGCGCACCTCGTGCCCGACGGCCCGATGCTCCTGGCGCACCTGCTGGCGGCCGGTGTCGCCGGGTGGTGGCTGCGTCGCGGCGAGGCCGCGGTCTGGGCCTCCGCCGGCTGGGTCTGGCCCGCGCTCGCCGTCCTGACGGCCGTCCTCCGGCCGGCCCCCGCGGCCGCCCCGGCGCGCTGGTGCGGGCGCGGCGCCGTCGTCCTGCGTGACCTCACGACGTCCGGCGTGCACCCGCGACGCGGTCCACCGGTGCACGCGGCCGCCTAAGGCCTGCCCGCCGTCACCCACCCGTCCGGTCACCCGTCACCTCGTCGAGGTCACGGGGACGTCGGCGTCCGCCTGCCCCTGTCCCTCCGGGCCGGCGCCGCCGCACCCGCCGACCGGCCCCCCGAGAACCGCCGTCCACCGGAGCTCCGATGCCCCTCCCCCGACGTCCGCGCACCCCCGGACGCCCCACCGGCCGTACCGTCGCCCGGACGACCGCCGTCGCCCTGACGACCGCCGCGCTCACCGGCTGCGGCGGCACGGCGGCGCCCGCCGCCACCGGGACGACGAGCGCGACCGCAGCGCGACCCTCCCCGCACAAGCACACGCCCGGGATGCGGATGAACGGCGCCGCCCCAGGACCGGACGCGTCCGGCTCCACCACGTCCGGGGCCACCCCGTCCGGGGCCACCCCGTCAGCGGTCGCCGACGCACGGACGGTCCCCGGTCGCCGGCTCACCCGCGGCACCCTCGCACCGGCCCCCGGCCGGCCGGCCGGGACGCAGGCCGTCGCGGGGACGGCCTGGCTCGCTGCCGGGACGACCGGCACCACGGTGACCGTCGAGCTCACCGGGCTGCCGCCCACGACCTGGTTCATGGTCCACCTGCAGGTCGGGCCGTGCTCCGACCCGGACGCCGCCGCGTTCGAGTTCCCGGCGGCCGCGGCAGGCCCGGCGCACGAGCTGCACGTCATGTTCGCGACGCGGGACGACGGCACCGCGACGGTCAGCGGCGAGGACCCCGGCGACGCCGGCAGCGCCGTCCGGTCGGTGGCCGTCCTGCCGGAGTCGATGACGGGCCGGGTCGCGTGCGCGGACCTCGGGTGAGCGCCGCTCCCCCGGCCGGGCTCCGCCGCCGCGCCACCACGGTCGCCGCCGTCGCGACCGGGGTGACGACGGCCGCGCACGAGTCGGCGCACCTGCTCCACGGCGGCCCGCCGGTGCCGCTCGCCGCCGTCGCCGGCGGCGCGGTGCTCGCCGCCGTGCTGCTGGCCGTCGCCCACGAGGCGCTCGCCGCCCGGCGCGTCCCGGGGCCGGCCGCGCTCGTGGCCTGGCTCGTCGGCGGGCAGGTCGTCGTCCACGCCTGCCTCGACCTGGCCGCCGGCTTCGCGACCGGTGCGCCCGTCATGCCGCCGTTCGCCGGCCCGATGCCCGCCGCGCACGCCGCGGCGGCCGTCGTCCACGCCGTCCTCGTCTGCGGCACCCACCGGTGCCTGCGCGCGGCCGGCGTGGTCGTCGCCGCCGTCGTCGGGTGCGTCCGGCCCACCACGTCCTTCCCCGCGCTCCTGCCGTCCGGCCCGGCCCGGCACCCCGCGGCCGCCGGCACCGGGACCAGACCGGCCCGCCGGCTGGCGACGGTCCTGCTCGACCGCGGGGTGCGGGACCGGCGTGGCCCGCCGCCCGGCCGCGCACCGCCGTCAGCACACCCGCAGACCCGCGCGCCGCCCGGCGCGCAGACCCAGGAGACACCCATGTCCGTGATCCAGGAAACCTCCCGCACGCCCGAACCGGGCGACCCGGAGGACGGCGGCGCGCTCGCGACCGCCGACGCCTCCGCCGACGCCGTCCGCTCCCCGGCCGGCGGCCTCTTCGGCGCCTTCTGGCGCTGGCACTTCTACGCGTCGGTCCTCGTGGTCCCGATCCTGTTCGTGCTCGCCGTGACCGGCCTGGTGTACATGTACCGGGCCACCGTCGACCCGCTGACCCACCCCGGTGTGATCCGGATCGACGAGCAGCCCGGCCGGCACGTCCAGCCGCTGTCGGCGCAGCAGGCCGCCGTCGAGGAGGCCTTCCCCGGCAAGCCCGTGACGGCCGCCGCCGAGGGCACCGACGGGCGGACGACGAAGTTCTCGATCTCCCTCGGCGAGGACGCCACCCGCACCGTCTACGTGAACCAGTACACCGGTGAGGTCCTCGGCGACCTCGACCCCAAGGACCTGTGGTCGGACAAGGCGCTCCAGATCCACGGCACCCTCATGGCCGGCCGGATCGGCGACGGCGTCATCGAGGTCGGCGTCTGCTGGGCGATCGTCATGGCCCTCACCGGGTACTACCTCTACTGGAAGGGCCGCGCCGCCCGCGCCGCCCGGATCGCCCGCGGTGCCCGGGCCGCCGTCCTGCGGCACCGGCACGCCACCTACGGCGCGGTCGCCGGCGTCGGGATCCTGTTCCTCGTCGTCTCCGGCCTGCCCTGGACCGGCTTCTGGGGCGAGAAGGCGCAGAGCATCGCCACCGGGCGCGGGACGAGCCTCTGGGGCGACGACCCGGGCGCGGAGTCGACCCTCGGCGCCACCCAGACCGCGGCCACGGGCGTCTCCGCCCCCGCGCCGTGGGCGCTCGGCGAGACCCCGGTCCCGACGTCCGTCGCGGCGGGCGGGACGACGGTGCCGGTCGACGCCGCGGTCCACGCGGCCCAGGACTACGGGCTCGCGCAGCCCTACGTCGTCTACTACCCGGACGGCGGCACCGGCGTCTACTCGATCGTCAGCGACGGCTGGAACGACCCGGGGAACAAGGCGTTCCAGGACATCACCCGGGAGCGGGCCGTCCACGTCGACCAGTACACCGGCCGGGTCCTCGCCTCCTACGGCTACCAGGACTACTCGCTGCTGGCCAAGGGCGTCATCAACGGCATCGCGCTGCACGAGGGCCGGCGGTTCGGCACGCTGACCCAGATCACCTCGACGCTGTTCTGCCTCGGGGTGATCTTCCTGTGCGTCAGTGCACCGATCCTGTGGTGGAAGCGCCGTCCGGCCGGCAGCGGGCTCGCCGCCCCGCGCGGCCGGATGCCGCTGCGGCGCAGCCCGTTCCTCGCCGTGGCACTGCTGGCGCTCGCGGTGCTCCTGCCGCTGTTCGGGGCCACGCTGCTCGCCGTCCTGGTGCTCGACCAGGTCGTCGTGCGCCGGGTCCCGGCGCTGCGCAGGGCCTTCGGCACGGCCTGACCGACCGGCCGGCCCCGGGCTCCGGCCGGGGGCCGGCCGCGGCGGGTACTACGACCATCGGGGACCCCTCTCCGCCCGAAGGTGGCAGTCCGCCTCGGGGCGCGGACGCCCGGGACGCGCCTAGCGTGGGGTGATGACCAGGACGACGTTGCGGGAGCGGGTGAGACGCTGGGTGGAGCGCGGGCCCACGTGCGACTTCTGCGCACGCGACCTGCACGCCGCCAACCAGTTCGTCGACGCCGACGGCAGCGCGTGGTCCGCGTGCCGGGCGTGCGTCGGCGAGGAGGGCACCGGCCCGGGCGCGGGGTCCTGACAGCCGACCCCTGACAGCCGACCCCTGACAGCCGGCGCGGAGTCGGACGGACACGCAACGTGTCCCAGATGACAGGACTGTCACCGTATTCGCCGGATCGTGATCTTCCGGGCTACCGTCCGCCCGTGGCTGTAATCCTGCTGGTCGAGGACGACGCGGGCATCCGTGCCGCCCTGACCCGGGCCCTCGCGGAGCGCGGGCACGCCGTGTCCTGGCAGCCGGCCGGGATGCCGGGGCTGCAGGCGGTGATCGACGACCGCCCGGACGTCGTCCTGCTCGACCTCGGCCTGCCCGACGTCGACGGCCTCCAGGTCCTGCCCATGCTCCGCTC
>NZ_MWLN01000161.1 GCF_002198655.1 Kineosporia sp. A_224 | reverse complement strand
ACCCGCCCGCCCGACCCGGGCTGACGCACCCGGCCCCGGCCTGCGACGATTCGACCATGCCCCGCGCCAGCCTGGAGAAGCAGCCGCACGAGGTCGCGGCCATGTTCGACGACACCGCCGAGCGCTACGACCGCACGAACGACGTCCTGTCCCTCGGGCAGGACCGCCGGTGGCGCCGGGCCGTCGTCGCCGCCCTCGACATGCGCCCGGGGGAGCGGCTGCTCGACCTCGCTGCCGGCACCGGGACGTCCTCCCTGCCCTTCCACGAGGCGGGGGTGCTCGTCACCCCGTGCGACTTCTCGCAGGGGATGCTCCGGGTCGGCAAGCGGCGCCGTCCGGAGCTGCCGTTCGTCGCCGGCGACGCCACCCGCCTGCCGTTCGCGGGCGCCGCGTTCGACGCGGTGACCATCAGCTTCGGGCTGCGCAACGTCGTCGACACCGACGCGGCCCTGCGCGAGATGCGCCGGGTCACCCGGCACGGCGGCCGGATCGTCGTCTGCGAGTTCTCCCAGCCGGTCTGGAAGCCGTTCCGGACGGTCTACACCGAGTACCTCATGAAGGCGCTCCCGGCGATGTCCCGGGTCGTCTCCTCGAACCCGGAGTCCTACCGTTACCTCGCCGAGTCGATCCGCGCCTGGCCCGACCAGCAGGCGCTCGGCGTCCGGATCAAGGACGCCGGCTGGGAGCAGGTCACGTACCGCAACCTGTCCGGCGGGATCGTCGCGCTGCACCGCGCCACCCGCCCCTGACCGGCCCGCGTCCGGCCCGGTGACCGCCCCGCTCCCGGCGGGTCCGCCGCTCCGGCGCGCGGTGCGTTCCCGGGCCGCCGTACACTCGCCGTGGAGTTCGTGAAGAACTTCACAAGCGCACAATGCGGCGCGCGGCAGCACTCCCAGTCCACCTGGCCACGAGACGCCACCGAGACGCAGCGAGGCACCAACGTGAGCGCGAGCAGCCCCACCCCCGCGGACCGGGCGGGCGCCGGGCAGGACGCCGACGTCATCGTCGTCGGCGCCGGCCCCGCCGGCTCGACCGTCGCGGCCTACCTGGCCCGGGCCGGGCACGAGGTCCTCGTCCTGGAGAAGACGGCCTTCCCCCGCGAGAAGGTGTGCGGCGACGGCCTCACCCCGCGGGCGGTCAAGGAGCTCGTCGCCCTGGGCATCCCGACCCGGCCCGAGGACGGCTGGATCCGCAACCACGGCCTGCGGATCATCGGCGGCGGGATGCGGCTGCAGCTGCCCTGGCCGGAGCTGTCGTCGTTCCCCGACTACGGGCTCGTCCGCCCGCGCCTCGACTTCGACGAGACGCTCGCCCGGCACGCGACCGCGAGCGGCGCGAAGATCCTCGAGCGCACGAACGTCACCGGCCCCGTGCTCGACGAGCGCTCCGGCCGGGTCGTCGGCGTCACCGCCCGCCCGGTCGACGACCAGGGCCGCCGGGTCGGCGACGAGGTCACCTACCGCGCGCCGCTCGTCGTCGCGGCGGACGGCGTGAGCGCGCGCCTCGCGCTGTCGCTCGGCATCGCCAAGCGCGACGACCGGCCGCTCGGCGTCGCCGTCCGCACCTACTTCACGAGCCCCCGCCACGACGACGACTGGCTCGAGTCGTGGCTCGAGCTGTGGGACGGCGAGCCGAACCGCTCGAACCTGCTGCCCGGGTACGGGTGGGTCTTCGGGGTCGGCGACGGCACGAGCAACGTGGGCCTGGGCATCCTCAACTCCTCGGGCGCCTTCGGCAACGTCGACTACAAGGACCTGCTCAAGCGCTGGGTCGCGACGATGCCGCCGGAGTGGGGCTACACCGACGAGAACATGACGCAGCCGATCCGCGGCGCGGCGCTCCCGATGGGCTTCAACCGGACGCCGCACTACACCCGCGGCATGCTCCTCGTCGGCGACGCCGGCGGCATGGTCAACCCGTTCAACGGCGAGGGCATCGCGTACGCGATGGAGTCCGGGCGGATCGCCGCGGACGTCGTCACGCAGGCGCTCGCGCGCCCGGACGACGCGGCCCGCGAGAAGGCCCTCCAGGCCTACCCGACGGCCATGAAGGACGCCCTCGGCGGGTACTACACGCTCGGCCGGGTGTTCGTGAAGCTCATCGGACACCCCGAGGTCATGAAGCTGGCCACCCGCTACGGGCTGCCCCGCCCGACGCTCATGAAGTTCACGCTGAAGATGCTCGCGAACCTCACCGAGCCGCGGGGCGGCGACGCCCTCGACCGGATCATCAACGGCCTGACGAAGATCGCCCCGGCGGCCTGAGGTGAGCTGTCCAAGCACCACAGGCGAGCCGTGTCAAGACCACCGCACGTGGCCCCCTAGGATGGGCGCGACCTGCGCTCGGGGCGGTCGCCGTGGCCGATCCCGCACGCAGAACGTGGCAGCTGAAAGGGTGACGTCGTGAACCCCTACGTGCCGATCCTCGCGCTGGCGGCGATCGCGGCGGGCTTCGCCGTGTTCTCCGTGGTCGCAGGGGCACTGTCCGGTCCGAAGCGCTACAACCGCGCCAAGCTCGACGCGTACGAGTGCGGCATCGAGCCGACGCCGCACGCGGCCGGCGGCGGGCGCTTCCCGGTCAAGTACTACCTCGTGGCGATGCTCTTCATCGTCTTCGACATCGAGAGCGTGTTCCTCATCCCGTACGCCGTCGCGTTCGACGCGCTCGGGACGTTCGCGCTCATCGAGATGGTCCTGTTCATCGGCACCGTCTTCGTCGCCTACGCCTACGTGTGGCGGCGCGGCGGGCTCGAGTGGGACTGAAGCAGGCCGGCGAGCATCAGATGACGCGTCCACCCGTCCCGGTCGCTGCAGCACTCGGCGGCCGGTCCGCCCGCGGCGGCGCCGCGACCGAACGCTGAGAGGTAGTCATGGGTATCGAGGAGAAGCTGCCGAGCGGCTTCCTGCTGACCTCGGTGGAGACGATCGCGGGGTACTTCCGCCGCGGTTCGCTCTGGCCGGCCAGCTTCGGTCTTGCCTGCTGCGCCATCGAGATGATGACGACCGGCGGCCCCAAGTACGACCTCGCGCGCTTCGGCATGGAGGTCTTCCGGGCCTCGCCGCGCCAGGCCGACCTCATGATCGTCGCCGGCCGGGTGAGCCAGAAGATGGCTCCCGTCGTGCGGCAGATCTACGACCAGATGGTCGAGCCGAAGTGGGTGCTCGCCATGGGGGTGTGCGCGTCCTCCGGCGGCATGTTCAACAACTACGCGATCGTCCAGGGCGTCGACCACATCGTCCCGGTGGACATCTACCTGCCCGGCTGCCCGCCGCGGCCGGAGATGCTCATCAACGCGATCCTCACGCTCCACAAGGAGATCGAGTCGGCACCGCTCGGGGTGAACCGGGTCAAGGCGGCCCAGGCGGCCGAGGCGGCCGCGCTGAACGCCACGCCGACGTCCGAGATGAAGGGGCTCCTTCGTTGACCACGAACGACGAGTCGGGACCGGACGACGCGGCACTCGCGACGACGGCACCCCAGGCCGAGGTCGTCGCACACCGGCAGGGCATGTTCGGTGCGCACGACGCCGGTGACACCTCCGGGTACGGCGGTCTGGTCCGCACGGTCGCCCTGCCCCCGCCGTCCGTCCGCCCGTTCGGCGGCTCCTTCGACGCCGTCGCCGACGCGCTCGAGGCGGCGCTCGCGGCCGACGGCACGGAGCTCGGCGACGCGGTCGGGTCGGTCGTCGTGGACCGCGACGAGATGACGCTGCACGTGCACCGCGAGCGGCTGCTCGAGGTCGTCCGCGCCCTGCGCGACGAGCCGGACCTGCGCTTCGAGCTGCTGTCCGGGGTGAGTGGCGTGCACTACCCGCAGGAGTCCGGGCGGGAGCTGCACGCCGTCTACCACCTGCTCTCGATCACGAACAACCGCCGGCTGCGGCTCGAGGTGACCTGCCCGGACGCCGACCCGCACATCCCGTCGATCGTCGAGGTCTACCCGACGGCCGACTGGCACGAGCGCGAGACGTGGGACTTCTTCGGCATCCAGTTCGACGGGCACCCCGCCCTCACGCGCATCGAGATGCCGGACGACTGGCCCGGCCACCCGCAGCGCAAGGACTACCCGCTCGGCGGCATCCCGGTCGAGTACAAGGGCGCGACCATCGCGCCGCCCGACACCCGGAGGTCGTACAGCTGATGACTGACCGGACGATCGACGACACCGTGGACGACGCGTACGGCGCGACGGAGAGCGAGCCCGCCGAGGGCAAGGTCTTCACCGCGGCCGGCGGCGACTGGACCGACATCGCCGAGGAGGCCGCGAGCCTCGGCGAGGAGCGCATCGTCGTCAACATGGGGCCGCAGCACCCGTCGACGCACGGCGTGCTCCGGCTCATCCTCGAGCTGGACGGCGAGACGGTGACCGAGGCCCGCTGCGGCATCGGCTACCTGCACACCGGCATCGAGAAGAACATGGAGTTCCGCACCTGGACCCAGGGCGTCACCTTCTGCACGCGGATGGACTACCTGACGCCGCTGTACCAGGAGGCGGCCTACTGCCTCGCCGTCGAGAAGCTCCTCGGCATCACCGACGAGGTGCCCGAGCGGGCCAGCATCGTCCGGGTCCTGCTCATGGAGCTCAACCGGATCTCCTCGCACGACGTGGCCATCGCCACGGGCGGCATGGAGATCGGCGCGCTCACGGTCATGACCGCCGGCTTCCGGCTGCGTGAGCGCATCCTGAAGATCTTCGAGCACGTCACGGGCCTGCGGATGAACCACGCGTTCATCCGCCCGGGCGGTCTCGCGCAGGACCTGCCCAAGACGGCGATCGACCTGATCCGCGGCTCGCTGCCGGACATCCGTGCCGACATCAGCGACCTCGAGAAGCTGAGCAACGAGAACCCGCTCGTCAAGGGCCGCCTCGTCGACGTCGGCTACCTCGACCTCGCCGGCTGCATGGCCCTGGGCGTCACCGGCCCGGTGCTGCGGTCCACGGGCCTGCCGCACGACCTGCGCCGCCTCGAGCCGTACTGCGGCTACGAGACGTACGACTTCGACGTCGTCACGTGGGACAGCTCGGACGCCTACGGCCGGCTGCGGATCCGCTTCGAGGAGATGAAGCAGTCGCTGCGGATCGTCGAGCAGTGCCTGACCCGCCTCGAGCAGACCCCGGGCCCGGTCATGGTCGGCGACAAGAAGATCGCCTGGCCCGCGCAGCTCGCCATCGGCAGCGACGGGATGGGCAACAGCCTCGACCACATCCGGGAGATCATGGGCACCTCGATGGAGGCGCTCATCCACCACTTCAAGCTCGTCACCGAGGGCTTCCGGGTCCCCGTCGGGCAGGTCTACCAGGCCGTCGAGTCGCCGCGCGGCGAGCTCGCCGTCCACCTGGTCTCCGACGGTGGCACCCGGCCGTACCGGGCCCACTTCCGGGACCCGTCCTTCGTCAACCTCCAGGCCGTGGCGGCCATGTGCGAAGGCAGTCAGATCGCCGACGTCATCGTCGCCGTCGCCTCGCTCGACCCCGTCATGGGAGGCGTTGACCGCTGATGCCCATCACCGACCAGGCCCGCGAGCGGCTCGTCGCGGACGCGCAGGCGATCATCGCCCGCTACCCGGTGCCGCGCTCGGCGCTGCTGCCGATGCTCCACCTCGTGCAGAGCGAGGAGGGCTACGTCAGCCCCGACGGCATCGCGTTCTGCGCGCAGATGCTCGACCTCACGACCGCCGAGGTCGCCGCGGTCGCGACGTTCTACACGCAGTACAAGCGGCACCCCAACGGCACGTACACGGTCGGGGTCTGCACGAACACGCTGTGCGCGATCATGGGCGGCGACGAGATCTTCACCGCCCTCGAGGAGCACCTCGGCATCGGCCACGACGAGACGACGGCCGACGGCGCGATCACCCTCGAGAAGGTCGAGTGCAACGCGGCGTGCGACTACGCGCCCGTGATGATGGTCAACTGGGAGTTCTTCGACAACCAGACGCCGGGCACCGCCCGCGAGGTCGTCGACCGGCTCCGCAGCGGCGAGGCCGTCGCCCCGACCCGGGGCGCGTCGAAGGTCTGCTCCTTCAAGGAGGTCTCGCGGGTCCTCGCGGGGTTCGACGACGGCCGCGCCGACGAGGGCGTCGGGGCGGGCACCGCGAGCGCCCGGGGCACCGCGCTGGCCCGTCAGAAGGGCTGGACGGCGCCGGCCGCCGGCTCCGGCACGACCCCGTCGTCCGACGGCAAGGAGGGCTGACGCATGGCCACCACGCTCACCCCGGTGCTCTCCGCGTTCTGGGACGACCGCAAGTCCTGGACGCTCGAGACGTACGAGCGCAACGGCGGCTACGCCGCGCTGCGCAAGGCGCTCGCCATGGACCCGGCCGACCTCGTGACGCTCGTCAAGGACTCCGGCCTGCGCGGCCGCGGCGGCGCCGGCTTCCCGACGGGGCTCAAGTGGAGCTTCCTGCCGAAGCCGGACGGCGGCCCCCGCTACCTCGTCGTCAACGCCGACGAGTCCGAGCCGGGCACCTGCAAGGACGTCCCGCTCATGATGGCGACGCCGCAGTTCCTCATCGAGGGCGTCATCATCACCAGCTACGCCATCGGCTGCCACAAGGCGTTCATCTACGTGCGCGGCGAGGTCGTGCACGTCTACCGCCGCCTGCTCGCGGCGGTCGAGGAGGCGCGCGCCAAGGGCTACCTCGGCGACAACATCCTCGGCACCGGCTACGACCTCGACATCGTCGTGCACGCCGGCGCGGGCGCGTACATCTGCGGCGAGGAGACGGCGCTGCTGGACTCCCTCGAGGGCCGGCGCGGCCAGCCCCGGCTCAAGCCTCCCTTCCCGGCGGTCGCGGGCCTCTACGCGCGACCCACTGTCGTGAACAACGTCGAGTCCATCGCGAGCGTTCCGTCGATCGTCAGCAACGGCGCCGACTGGTTCAAGGGCATGGGCACCGAGCGCTCGACCGGCTACGGGTTCTTCTCGCTCTCGGGCCACGTGACCCGCCCCGGCCAGTACGAGGCCCCGCTCGGCATCACGCTGCGCGAGCTGCTCGACATGGCCGGCGGCGTCCGCGGCGGGCACGAGCTGAAGTTCTGGACGCCGGGCGGCTCGTCGACCCCGCTGTTCACCACGGAGCACCTGGACACCCCGCTCGACTTCGAGTCGGTCGGGGCGGCGGGCTCGATGCTCGGCACCCGGGCGCTGCAGATCTTCGACGAGACGACGTGCGTCGTGCGCGCCGTCCTGCGGTGGACCGAGTTCTACAAGCACGAGTCCTGCGGCAAGTGCACCCCCTGCCGCGAGGGCACGTACTGGCTCGTCCAGGTGCTCAAGCGCCTCGAGGAGGGCAACGGCAGCGAGGCCGACCTCGACAAGCTGCTCGACATCTGCGACAACATCCTCGGCCGCTCGTTCTGCGCCCTCGGGGACGGCGCGACGAGCCCGATCACGTCGTCCATCAAGTACTTCCGGGACGAGTACGTCGCGCACCTGACGAACGGCGGCTGCCCGTTCGACCCGGTGCGCTCGACGCTCTTCGAAGGGGCTGCTGTCTGATGCGTGCCCCGAGTCCGGCCCTGGCGCCCGTCCTGCACGACGAAGGAGCACCAGCCTGATGACCGTCACGGCCAACCCGCCGTCCGGGTCCCCGACCCCGCCCGCGCCGGACCTCGTCACCGTCACCATCGACGACGTCGAGGTGAGCGTGCCCAAGGGCTCGCTCGTCATCCGGGCCGCGGAGGAGATCGGGATCGCGATCCCGCGGTTCTGCGACCACCCGCTCCTCGCCCCCGCCGGCGCCTGCCGGCAGTGCCTCGTCGAGGTGGCGACCCCCGGCCCCGACGGGTCGCTGCGGCCGATGCCCAAGCCGCAGGCCTCCTGCACGCTCGAGGTCAGCCCCGGCATGGTCGTGCGCACGCAGCAGACCAGTCCGGTCGCCGAGAAGGCGCAGCGCGGCGTCATGGAGCTGCTGCTCATCAACCACCCGCTCGACTGCCCGGTCTGCGACAAGGGCGGCGAGTGCCCCCTGCAGAACCAGGCGATGGCGAACGGGCAGGCGAGCACGCGCTTCACCGAGACCAAGCGCACCTTCCCCAAGCCGATCCGGATCTCGACCCAGGTCCTCCTCGACCGCGAGCGCTGCGTGCTCTGCCAGCGCTGCACGCGGTTCTCCAAGGAGATCGCCGGCGACCCGTTCATCGACCTGCAGATGCGCGGTGCGAAGCAGCAGATCGGCACGTTCTCCCCGACGGTCCTCGGCTTCCACTCCGAGGTGCCGACCCAGGGCGACGCGATGCTCGACGAGTCGGGCCAGCCGTTCGCGAGCTACTTCTCCGGCAACACCGTGCAGATCTGCCCGGTCGGCGCCCTGACCGGCGCGGCGTACCGCTTCCGCAGCCGCCCGTTCGACCTCGTGTCGACGCCCGGCGTCTGCGAGCACTGCGCGAGCGGCTGCGCGATCCGCGTCGACCACCGGCGCGGCTCGGTGCTGCGCCGGCTCGCCGACGACGACCCGGCGGTCAACGAGGAGTGGAACTGCGACAAGGGCCGCTGGGCCTTCCAGTACGCGGATGCCGCCGACCGGATCACCACCCCGCTCGTGCGGGACGAGGACACCGGCGAGCTGCGGACGGCGTCCTGGCCCGAGGCGCTCGACGTCGCGGCCAAGGGCCTCGCGGCCGCGAAGGCCGGCTCCGGGGCGGCCGTCCTCACCGGCGGCCGCGTCACGGTCGAGGACGCCTACGGGTACGCCAAGTTCGCCCGCGTCGCGCTCGGCACGAACGACGTCGACTTCCGGGCCCGGCCGCACTCGGCCGAGGAGGCGGCGTTCCTCGCGCACGCCGTCGCGGGCGCCGGCCTCGGTGTCACCTATGCCGACCTGCAGGCCGCGCCGCAGGTGCTCCTCGTCGGGCTCGAGCCCGAGGAGGAGTCGCCGATCGTCTTCCTGCGTCTGCGCAAGGCCGTCGCGAAGGGCCAGGTCGTCCACGCGGTCGCCCCCTGGCGCAGCCGCGGCCTGGCCAAGCTGGGCGCCGCCCTGCTGCCGGCCGCGCCGAGCACCGAGGCCGAGGTCCTCGACGCGGTCGCGACCGGGGCCCCCGAGGTGGCCGCGGCCGCCGAGGGCCTGCGCACCCCGGGTGCCGTCATCCTCGTCGGCGAGCGGCTCGCCGGCGTCCCCGGTGCCCTGAGCGCCGCCGTCCGGCTCGCCACGGCGACCGGGGCCCGGCTCGCCTGGGTCCCGCGCCGGGCCGGTGAGCGCGGCGCCGTCGAGGCGGGCGCGCTGCCGAACCTGCTGCCCGGCGGCCGGCCGGTCACCGAGGCCGGTGCCCGGATCGACGTCGCGGCGGCCTGGGACGTCCAGGGCCTGCCGGTCCGTCCGGGCCGGGACACCGCGGGCATCCTCGCCGCGGCCGCCGCCGGCGACCTCGGCGCGCTCGTCGTGGGCGGTGTCGACCCGGCGGACCTGCCGGACCCGGCGCTCGCCGCCGAGGCGCTGCGCGTCACGCCGTTCGTCGTGAGCCTGGAGCTGCGCGCGAGCGCGGTCACCGAGCACGCGGACGTCGTCCTGCCGGTCGCCCCGGTCCAGGAGAAGGCCGGCACCTTCGTCGACTGGGAGGGCCGCTGGCGGCAGTTCGGCGCCGCCCTCGACTCGAACGCGATGAGCGACTTCCGGGTGCTCGACGCGCTCGCCGACGCGATGGACGTCGTCCTCGGCCTGCGGACCGCCGACCGGGTCCGCGGCGAGATCGCCGAGCTCGACGCCTGGGAGGGCGAGCGGGCCGACGCGCCGTCGGTCTCCGCCGCCGAGCCGCCGCAGCCGGGCGCGGGGGAGGCCGTCCTCGCGACGTGGCACCTCCTGCTCGACAAGGGCCGGCTCCAGGACGGCGAGCCCTACCTCGCCGGCACCGCGCACCGGGCGGTCGCCCGGCTCTCGGCGGCCACGGCCGCGGAGGCCGGTGTCGCCGACGGCGAGCCGGTCACCGTCGCCACCCGGCGGGGCGCGGTCACGCTGCCCGCCGTCGTCACGCCGATGCCCGACCGTGTCGTCTGGCTCCCCGCCAACTCACCCGGCAGCGCGGTCCGCGCCACCCTCGGGGCGGACGCCGGCGGGGTCGTCACCCTCTCCCGGACAGGAGCGGACGCATGAGCGCCCTCGCAGGGCTCGTCGCCGAGGCACCGAAGGCCGACTTCAGCAACGACAACGGCTGGATCGTCCTCGGCAAGGCGCTGTTCATCTTCGTCTACCTCGTGCTGACGACGCTCATCATGATCTGGGCCGAGCGGCGCGTCGTCGGCCGGATGCAGTCCCGGCCCGGCCCGAACCGGCTCGGCCCGTTCGGCCTCCTGCAGTCCCTCGCGGACGGCGTGAAGCTCGCGCTCAAGGAGGACATCACGCCGAAGGCGGCCGACAAGGTCGTGTTCGTGCTCGCGCCGCTCATCAGCGCGACGACCGCCTTCATCGCCTTCGCCGTCGTGCCGTTCGGGCCCGAGGCGAAGATCCCCTTCACCGACGTCCGCACGCCGCTTCAGCTCACCGACCTGCCGGTCGCGGTGCTCTACGTGCTCGCGGTCGCCGCGGTCGGCGTCTACGGGCTGGTGCTCGCGGGCTGGTCGTCCGGCTCGACGTACCCGCTGCTCGGCGGGCTGCGCTCCACGGCGCAGGTCATCAGCTACGAGATCGCGATGGGCCTGGCGCTCATCAGCGTCTTCCTCTACGCGGGCACGATGTCGACCTCGGCGATCGTCGAGGCGCAGGCGTCCGGCAGCACCGTGCCACTGTTCGGCATGGACGTCCCGATGCCGTCCTGGTACGCGATCCAGATCTTCCCGGCCTTCGCGATCTACTGCATCTCGATGGTCGGCGAGACCAACCGCGCGCCGTTCGACCTCCCCGAGGCCGAGGGCGAGCTCGTCGGCGGCTTCCACACCGAGTACTCCTCGCTGAAGTTCGCGCTCTTCTTCCTCGCCGAGTACGTCAACATGGTCACCGTCTCGGCGATCGCGACGACGTGCTTCCTCGGCGGCTGGCGCGCCCCGGGGCCCTTCGAGAGCCTCAACACCGGCTGGTGGCCGATGCTCTGGTTCACCCTCAAGCTCTGGTCGTTCCTCTTCGTCTTCATCTGGCTGCGCGGCACGTTGCCGCGGCTGCGGTACGACCAGTTCATGTCCTTCGGCTGGAAGCGCCTCATCCCGTTCGCGCTCGTCTGGGTCCTCGTGGCCTCGATCCTGCGCGGCCTGGTGAACTCGGCGGAGGCCACCTTCCGCACCCGGATGGTCGGTGCGGCCGTGATCCTCGTCGCGGTGCTCGTCCTGTTCTGGGTGTTCGGGTTCTTCAAGGAGCCGGACGACGGACCGGCCCGCGAGGTGCCCGAGGAGCTCGACCCGTTCGCGGGCGGCTTCCCGGTGCCGCCGATGCCGGGCCAGCGGCTCATCCGCACGAACGGCCGGGTGCCGGTCGCGGCCGGGGTCGGGGCGGGTGCCGCCGTGGGCGAGGCGTCCTGGGCGCAGGAGGCCGGTTCCGACGACGTGGACGACCTCGACGAGGCGGACCTCGACGACGACACGACGAGCGACGACGCCGACGGCTCGGCGTCCGGGGAGGTGCGCGGTGGCTGACCGCGAGGTAGCGACGAGCGGTGACGGGGGTGCGGTCGAGCGCCGCACCGCCGCGCCCGACGGCTGGCAGCAGCCGGAGCCGTCGCCCCGGCTGCGCGACAAGGTCGCGGGCTTCGGCGTCACCTTCATGGAGATGTTCAAGCCGGTCGTCACCGAGGAGTACCCCGAGGAGAAGGTGCCGACCCAGCCCCGGTACCACGGGCGGCACCAGCTCAACCGGCACCCCGACGGGCTCGAGAAGTGCATCGGCTGCGAGCTGTGCGCGTGGGCCTGCCCGGCGGACGCCATCTACGTCGAGGGCGCGGACAACACCGAGGACGAGCGGTTCTCGCCCGGTGAGCGGTACGGCCGCGTCTACCAGATCAACTACCTGCGCTGCATCTTCTGCGGCCTGTGCATCGAGGCCTGCCCGACCCGGGCGCTGACGATGACGAACGAGTACGAGCTCGCCGGCCCCAGCCGGGCCGGGCTCATCTTCGAGAAGCAGGACCTGCTCGGGCCGATGCTGCCCGGCATGGTCGCCGCGCCGCACCCGATGGTGCCCGGCACCACGGACAAGGACTACTACCGTGGCTCGGTGACCGAGGCGGTCCCCGAGCAGCAGGCCTGGGTCGACGCGCGCAGCTCCGGCACGGACGAGACAGAGGCAGAGGTGCACCTGTGACGCAGTCGATGGCCCTCGTCGGGGCCGCCGGGGACATGGGTGGTGGCGAGACCGTCCTGTTCTGGGTGCTCGCCCCGGTCATGGTGCTCGGTGCGCTCGGCCTGGTCTTCGCGAAGAAGGCGGTCCACGCGGCGCTGTGCATGGCGCTGGTGATGATCGGCCTGGGCATCGTCTACTTCGCCCAGCAGGCCCCGTTCCTCGGCAGCGTGCAGATCTTCGTCTACACCGGCGCCGTCATGATGCTCTTCCTCTTCGTCCTCATGCTCGTCGGGATCGACTCCTCGGACTCGCTCGTCGAGACGATCAAGGGCCAGCGCGCCGCGGCGACGGTGCTCGGCATCGGTGCAGCCGTGCTGCTCGTCTCGGCCCTGCGCCAGGTGACCTTCGCCCGCTCGGTCGGCCTCACCGAGGTCAACGCGAACCCGGGCAACATCACCTCGATCGCGGGCAAGATCTTCGGCCAGTACGTCTGGGCCTTCGAGGTCACCGGCGCGCTGCTCATCACCGCCGCGGTCGGCGCGATGATGCTCGCCCACCGCGAGCGCCTCGTGCCGCGGCCGACCCAGCGCGAGCTGTCCGAGAAGCGGATCCGCGAGGGTGCCGTCAAGGCCCCGCTGCCCGCCCCCGGCGTCTTCGCCCGGCACAACGCGGTCGACACCCCGGCGCTCCTGCCGGACGGCACGCCGTCCGAGCTGTCGGTCTCCCGGGTGCTCGCGACCCGCGGCCAGATGCTCAGCACCCAGCACCACGTCGACGAGATCAACGCCGTGCGCGACGAGCTCGAGAACCCGCTCACCCACGAGGCCGACGTCGCGGACGACGGCACCTCGGTCCTGGGCCCGAACGAGGGAGCGCGGAAGTGAACCTCGTGTCCTGGCTGTACCTGTCGGCGGTGCTGTTCGCGATCGGCGGCACGACCGTCCTCGTGCGGCGCAACGCGATCATCGTGTTCATGGGCGTCGAGCTCATGCTCAACGCGTCGAACCTCGCCTTCGTGACCTTCGCCCGGATGGCGGGGAACATCGACGGCCAGGTCATCGCGCTGTTCGTCATGCTCGTGGCCGCCGCCGAGGTCGTCGTCGGGCTGGCCATCATCATGACGATCTTCCGGACCCGTCGGTCGGCCTCGGTCGACGACGCGAACCTGCTGAAGTACTGAGAGGCGAACCGGTGACACCCCTGATCGCCGAAGGCACCCGGGCGACGGCCGAGGCCGCGTCGGGCACCCTTCAGACCGGCGCGTGGCTGCTCGTCGGGCTGCCCCTGCTCGGCGCGGCCGTCCTGCTGCTCGGCGGCCGCCGCACGAACGCGTGGGGCCACTGGCTCGCCGTCGCGCTGTCCTGGGCCTCCTTCGTCTGGGGCGCGCTGCTCTTCCTCGACCTGCGCGGCCTGGACGCCGAGCAGCGGGTGCGCAACCTGCACCTGTTCGACTGGGTGCCGGCCGGTGACAAGACGACCGGCTTCAACGTCGCCGCCGGGCTGCAGCTGGACCCGCTGTCGGTCGCGTTCGTCCTGCTCGTGACGTTCGTCGGGTCGCTGATCCTCGTCTACTCCGTGGCGTACATGGAGCACGACCCGGACCGCCGCCGGTTCTTCGCCTACCTCAACCTGTTCGTCGCGTCGATGCTCCTGCTCGTGCTCGCCGACAACTACCTCCTGCTGTACGTCGGCTGGGAGGGCGTGGGTCTGGCCTCGTACCTGCTCATCGGCTTCTGGAACCACAACCCGGCCTACGCCGCGGCGTCGAAGAAGGCGTTCATCGCGAACCGGGTCGGCGACCTCGGCCTCTCGATCGCGATCATGCTCATGTTCGCCGGCTTCGGCACGGTGTCCTTCGCCGACGTCCTGCCGAACGCGGACAAGGCGTCCGAGGGGCTGCTCACCGCGATCGGGCTCATGCTCCTGCTCGGCGCCTGCGGCAAGTCGGCGCAGTTCCCGCTGCAGTCCTGGCTCGGCGACGCGATGGCCGGCCCGACGCCGGTCTCGGCGCTCATCCACGCCGCGACGATGGTCACCGCCGGCGTCTACCTCGTCGTCCGCTCCGGCCCGATCTTCGAAGGTGCGCCCACCGCGCAGCTCGTCGTCGTCATCGTCGGTGCGGTCACGCTGGTCTTCGGGGCCGTCGTCGGCTGCGCGAAGGACGACATCAAGAAGGCGCTGGCCGCCTCGACGATGAGCCAGATCGGCTACATGATGCTCGCCGCGGGCCTGGGCCCGATCGGCTACTACTTCGCGATCTTCCACCTGCTCACCCACGGCTTCTTCAAGGCCGGGATGTTCCTCGGCGCCGGGTCCGTCATGCACGGCATGAACGACTCGGTCGACATGCGCCGCTTCGGCGGCCTGTCGACGGCGATGGTGACGACGTACGCGACGTTCGGCCTCGGCTGGCTCGCGATCCTCGGCATCCCGCCGTTCTCCGGGTTCTGGAGCAAGGACGGCATCATCGAGACGGCGTTCGCGACCGGCGAGGGCTGGCGGCCGTGGGTCTTCGGGCTCACCGCGATGCTCGGCGCCGCCGTCACCGCGTTCTACATGTCGCGCCTGTTCTTCATGACGTTCCGCGGTCGCAAGCGCTGGCCCGAGGAGGCGCACCCGCACGAGAGCCCGGCGCTCATGACCGTCCCGATGATCGTGCTCTCCGTCGGGTCGGCGGCGCTCGGCTTCCTGCTGTGGTCCGGCAGCCGCTTCGAGCACTGGCTCGAGCCGGTCACCGGCGGCGGCGTCGAGGGCGAGCCGGTCATCCCGAAGTACCTCCTCATGGCGATCACCGTCGCGCTGGTCCTCGGCGGCGCGTTCTTCGCCTGGTCCCGGTACGGCAGCGCCGCGGCCACGGTCCCGCAGGAGGCCCCGCGCGGCTCCCTGCTCACCCGGGCCGCCCGTCGCGACCTCTACCAGGACGACGTCAACGAGGCGCTCCTCATGCGCCCCGGCCAGTACCTCACCCGCAGCCTCGTCTTCGTGGACAACCGCGGGGTCGACGGGGTGGTCCGCGGCGTCGCCGCCGGCATCGGCGGGATCGCCGGGCGGCTGCGCCGCTGGCAGACCGGGTTCGTCCGGTCCTACGCCACGTCCATGCTGGCCGGCGTCCTCGTCGTCGCCCTCGGCATCCTCGCCGTCCGAGTCTGAGAGCAGGAGTCACGATGCCCTGGCTGACCCTCATCGGCGCGGTGCCGCTCGTCGGCGCCCTCGCCGTGTGGCTGCCGTTCACGCCCGCCGCGAAGGCGCGGGTCGTCGCGCTCGCGGCGTCCGTCGTGGCGCTCGTCCTCACCCTCGCGATGGCGCTGCAGTTCGACGTCGGGACGGCGGGCGAGTACCAGTTCGCCGAGACCTACCGCTGGATCCCCGACCTCGGCGTGAGCTACGCGCTCGGTGTCGACGGGATCGCCCTGACGATGGTGGCGCTGTCCGCCGTCCTCGTCCCGGTCTGCGTGCTCGCCGGCTGGAACGAGCTGGACCCCGAGCAGTCGAAGACGTTCTTCGCCCTCATGCTCGTCCTCGAGACGTTCATGATCGGCGTCTTCGCGGCCCGCGACGTGTTCCTCTTCTACGTCTTCTTCGAGGCGATGCTCGTCCCGGTGTACTTCCTCATCGGGTTCTTCGGCGGCCCGAACCGGCGCTACGCCGCGGTGAAGTTCTTCCTGTACAGCCTCTTCGGCGGCCTCGTCATGCTCGTCGCCGTCATCGCGCTGTACGTCCAGGGCCCCGGCGGCCCCGACGGCTTCCTCACGGACAAGCTCACGGGCCTCGACTTCTCCGGCACCGCGACCGAGCGGCTCATCTTCCTCGGGTTCTTCCTCGCCTTCGCGATCAAGGCGCCGATGTGGCCGGTGCACACCTGGCTGCCGGACGCCGCGGCGGAGGCGCCCGCGGGCGTCGCCGTCCTGCTCGTCGGCGTCCTCGACAAGGTCGGCACCTTCGGGATGCTCACGCTGTGCCTGCCGCTGTTCCCCGAGGCGAGCAAGTGGGCGGTCCCCGTCGTCATCGTCCTCGCGGTCGTGTCGGTGATCTACGGCGCGCTGCTCGCGATCGGCCAGAGCGACCTCAAGCGGCTCATCGCCTACACGTCGATCTCGCACTTCGGCTTCATCGTGCTCGGCGTCTTCGCGATGACCTCCTACGGGCAGTCCGGGTCGGCGCTCTACATGGTCAACCACGGCTTCTCGACCGCCGCCCTGTTCCTCGTCGCGGGGATGCTCATCGCGCGCCGCGGCTCGGCGCGGATCGAGGACTACGGCGGCCTGCAGCGCAGCACGCCGCTGCTCGCCGGGGTCTTCCTCGTGGCCGGTATGTCGAGCCTGGCGCTGCCGGGGCTTTCGAGCTTCGTCAGCGAGTTCCTCGTGCTCGTCGGCACGTTCACCCGGTACCCGGCGGCCGCGATCGTCGCGACGGTCGGGATCATCCTCGCGGCCCTGTACATCCTCCTCACGTACCAGCGGATGTTCACCGGCCCGAAGCGCGACTACGCCGCCGGCTGGCGCGACCTCGACGCCCGCGAGGCGTTCGTCGTCGCCCCGCTGATCGCGGTCATCATCGCCCTCGGCTTCTTCCCCAAGCCCGTCCTCGACGTCCTCAACCCGGCCGTCGAGCGCACGATGCAGCAGGTCGGCGTGACCGACCCGGAACCGACCGTCGCCGGCATCACGCCCGCGGCTGAAGGGACGACCCCGTGACCCCGCTGGTGTCCGCAGCGCCGAGCCTGGCCGACGTCCTCACGGCGGCCGGGACCATCCCGGCGCCGAAGGTGGACTACTTCGCCGTCTCGCCGCTGCTCGTCGTCTTCGCGGCGGCGATCGTCGGCGTCATGGTCGAGGCCTTCGTCCCGCGGGAGTCCCGCTTCCGGATCCAGGTCGGCGTCGCGGTGCTCGGCCTCGTCGCCGGTGCCGCCCTCGTCGGCGCGGTCGCGGTCGACGGCCGCGTCCTGCAGACCGCGGGCTCGGCGGGCGCGGCGATCGGCGGCATCGTCGGCGCGGTCGTCGTCGACAAGCCGGCGCTCTTCCTCCAGGGCTCGATCCTCGTGCTGTCCCTGCTGTCCGTCCTCACGATGGCCGAGCGCACCGTCGAGTCCGGGGGCCCGTTCACGCCGCAGGCCTCCGCCGTCCCCGGCTCGCCGGCCGAGAGCCTGGCGCGCAGGGCCGGCCTCGTGCAGTCCGAGGTCTTCCCGCTGCTCATGTTCAGCGTCGGCGGCATGATGCTCTTCCCGGCGGCCAACGACCTGCTGACGATGTTCATCGCGCTCGAGGTCTTCTCGCTGCCGCTGTACCTCATGTGCGGCCTGGCCCGGCGCCGCCGCCTGCTCTCGCAGGAGGCCAGCCTCAAGTACTTCCTCCTCGGGGCGTTCTCCTCGGCCTTCTTCCTCTACGGCACCGCGCTGCTCTACGGCTTCGCCGGTTCGGTGCGGCTGTTCGACATCGCGCAGGCGATCAGCGGCGACAGCGGCCCGGTCGGCAAGGACCCGTTGCTGCTGCTCGGTATCGCGCTGCTCGCGGTCGGCCTGCTCTTCAAGGTCGGCGCGGCCCCCTTCCACATCTGGACGCCGGACGTCTACCAGGGCGCCCCGACGCCGGTCACCGGCTTCATGGCCGCGTGCACCAAGATCGCCGCGTTCGGCGCGCTGCTGCGGGTCTCCTACGTGGCGCTCCCGGGCGCGCGCTGGGACTGGACGCCGGCCCTGTGGGGCGTCGCGATCCTCACCATGGTCGTGGGCGCCGTCATCGCGATCGTCCAGACGGACGTCAAGCGGATGCTCGCCTACTCCTCGATCGCGCACGCCGGGTTCATCCTCACGGGCATCCTCGCCTACTCCCGGTCCGGCGTCTCGAGCGTGCTGTTCTACCTGCTCGCGTACGGGTTCTCGACGGTCGGCGCGTTCGCGCTCGTCACCCTCGTGCGCGACGCCGGTGACGGCGACGCGGTCGGCGGCGAGGCGACGCACCTGTCCCAGTGGGCGGGGCTCGGCCGGCGGTCCCCGCTCCTCGCGGGCCTCTTCACGCTCTTCCTGCTCGCCTTCGCCGGGATCCCGCTCACGAGCGGCTTCATCGGCAAGTACGCCGTCTTCTCGGCGGCGGTCGCGGGCGGCGGCTGGGTGCTCGCGCTCGTCGGTGTCCTGGCGAGCGCCGTGGCGGCGTTCTTCTACCTGCGGGTCGTCGTCCTCATGTACTTCAGCGAGCCGTCGGGGCCGACGACCGTCGTCGCCACCCCGGGCGTGCCGGTCGTCGTCGCGGTGAGCGTCGCGGCGTTCGCGACGCTGCTCCTGGGCGTCTTCCCGACCGTCGTCCTCGACCTGACCCAGGGCGCCTCGGCGTTCCTGCCGTGAGACGCTCGTCCGCGTGAACCTCCACCGTCGACCTGATCGAGCCGCGCCGTGGTCCAGGCCGTGAACGACCAGCAGCCCGCCCTCGTCGGGGCGTCCGTCACCCCGGCGACGGCCGCCCTGGACCTCAGCCTCGTCGACGAGCACCTCGACGCCCGGCTGCGCGCTGGGCTGGCCGAGGTGGAGGCGACGCTGCGGGCGGCGGTGCGCCAGACCGACCCGCTCGCGGACGACGCGTCCCGGCACCTCGTGTCGGCAGGCGGCAAACGGGTCCGGCCGATGCTCGCCCTGCTCGCCGCCCACCTCGGCGACCCGGACCGGCGCGAGATCCTCCAGGCCGCCACGGTCGTCGAGCTGACCCACCTCGCGACGCTCTACCACGACGACGTCATGGACTCCGCGCCGCTGCGCCGCGGGGCGCCCGCGGCCCACGAGGTGTGGGGCAACACGGTCGCGATCCTCACCGGTGACCTGCTCTTCGCCCGGGCCTCGACGATCGTCGCCGGGCTCGGCCCGGAGGCGGTCCGGATCCAGGCGGAGACCTTCGAGCGGCTGTGCCTCGGCCAGCTCCACGAGACGATCGGGCCGCGCGACGGCGAGGACCCCGTCGAGCACTACATCCAGGTGCTCGCCGACAAGACCGGCTCGCTCATCGCGACCTCCGCCCGGTTCGGGGCGATGTTCGCCGGGTGCGGCCCGGACGTCCTCGACGTGCTCGTCGCCTACGGGGAGCGGGTCGGGGTCGCCTTCCAGCTCGCCGACGACGTCATCGACCTCATGAGCGACGGCGCGACGAGCGGCAAGACGCCCGGCACCGACCTGCGCGAGGGCGTCCCGACGCTGCCGACGCTCCTCGTGCGCCGGCACGCGGCCGAGCACGCGGACACCGCGTCGCTGCGGCTCGTGGAGCTGCTCGACGGCGACCTGTCGGGTGACGCGGAGCTCGCCGAGACCGTGGCGCTGCTGCGCGACCACCCCGCGACCGGCCAGGCGCGCTCGGAGGCGGCCCGCTGGGCGCAGGAGGCCGTCGACGCCCTGGCCCCGCTGCCGGAGGGGTCCGCGACGTCCGCCCTGCGGGCCTTCGCCGCGGCCGTCGTCGCCCGGACGGCCTGACGCCTCACCCGTTCGCAGGCGTCCCGACGCGCTGCGTGACGTGATGTCGCGCGGCGTCGGCGCCTCACGGACGCAGCACAGGAAAATAACGTTGTCATCACAGACAGAGGTCCTGCCCGTCAACTCCTTGACGCGCTACGGCTGCGGTGGCTAGACATGCTCCGACAACGATGTCAGGGCGGTTGGACCGCCCGACAGACGCGAAGGAGCGTGCTACATGGCTCGCTGGAACAGCACGAGGGGTGTCGGCCGCCGGTCGGCGACGCTCCTCGGTGTGGCGGTCACCGCCTCGTTCGTGCTCGCCGCCTGCGGCGGCAGCAGCTCGGCCGGCGGGGACGCCTCGGCGACGGCCGGCGGGAGCAGCAGTGCCGCCCCGGCCGCCGACAAGATCGCCGTCTCGCTGATCACCAAGGACTCCACCAACCCGTTCTTCGTCGCCATGCAGGCCGGCGCGAAGGCGGCCGGCGAGAAGCAGGGCGTGGACATCACCATCGCGTCCGGCAAGGCCGAGGGTGACGACCAGGGTCAGATCGACGCGATCGAGAACGCGATCTCGACCAAGCAGAAGGGCATCCTCATCACGCCGATGTCCACGGGCGTGAACGACGCGATCGAGAAGGCCCGCGCCGCGGGTCTGTTCGTCATCGCGCTCGACACCCCGCCGGACCCGGCCGACACGGTCGACATCACGTTCGCGACCGACAACCGCAAGGCGGGCCAGCTCATCGGCCAGTACGCGGCGGCCGCGCTCGACGGCAAGAAGGCCGTCATCGCGCTCCTCGACATCTTCGACGACAAGGTCGTCTCGGTCGACTACAACCGGGACCAGGGCTTCCTCGAGGGCATGGGGATCCCGGTCGGCGACGGCAAGAAGAACGGTGACGAGCCGAAGACCGGCAAGTACACCGGTGGCAAGGGCGGCGACTACGTCATCGTCGGCAACGAGGCCACGGGTGCGAACGAGGAGGGCGGCCAGAAGGGCATGGAGAACCTTCTCGCCAAGAACCCCGACATCAACGTCGTCTACACGATCAACGAGCCCACCGCGGCCGGTGCGGACGCGGCGATGAGCGCCAAGGGCAAGAAGCCCGCGGACTACATCCTCGTCTCCGTCGACGGCGGCAAGTCCGGTGTCGAGGACGTCAAGGGTGGCGTCATCGACGCGACCTCCCAGCAGTACCCGCTGAAGATGGCCGAGCTCGGCGTCCAGGCGATCGTCGACATCGTGAAGAACAACAAGAAGCCCGAGGTCACCCCGGGTCTCGACTTCTTCGACACGGGCGTCACGCTGATCGCCACCACGCCCATGGCCGGCGTCGACAGCAAGGACCCGCAGTACGGCCTCGACAACGCCTGGGGCTGATCCTGCCCGTCCGTGAGCCACGAATCGTGACTCACAACAGGTGAACGACAGTTCCTTGGAGGGGGCAGCCACCACCCCTGGTGGCTGCCCCCTCCGCTGTCCTAGGTTGTGACCTACCTCACCGAGCGCAGTGCGTCGCGGCGGCGGGTCTGGTTCTACCCACTCTTGAGAAAGGCGGGCGTCGTGACCGATGCCACCGCGACCACCGCGGGCTACGACGCGGCCGAGGAGTTCCTCGACCGGCAGTCCCCGATCCAGCGCCTCCAGGGCATCCTCCACGCCTACCCGTGGCTCAGCCCGGCGGTCGTCCTCGTCGTCGCGCTCATCATCTTCTCCAGCATCACCTCGCTCTTCGCCCAGCCGGGCAACCTCGGCACGATCACCCAGCAGACCGCGGTCACCGCGACGCTGGCGCTCGGCCAGACGCTGATCATCCTCACCGCGGGCATCGACCTGTCCTGCGGTGCGGTCATGGTCTTCTCGTCGATGGTCATGGCGAAGATGGCCTTCGACCAGGGCGTCGCGGGTCTGCCCGCGCTGTTCCTCGGCATCGTCGTCGGCGGCCTCGCCGGCCTCATCAACGGCCTGCTCGTGACCCGGGTGAACCTGCCCCCGTTCATCGTCACGCTCGGCACGCTCGGCATCTTCACGTCGCTGACGCTGCTCTACGCGACCGGCCGCACGGTCCGCAACCGCGAGCTCGCGGACGAGCTGAAGTGGCTCGGCAAGCCGGTGCTCCTGCCCGGCGGCTTCACGATCACCTACGGCGTGCTCGTCATGATCGCGCTGTACCTGGTCTTCGCCTACGTGCTGCGCTACACGGCGTGGGGCACGCACGTCTACGCGGTCGGCGACGACCCGGACGCCGCGCGCCTGGCCGGTATCCAGGTCAACCGGGTCCTGCTCAGCGTCTACGCGACGGCCGGCGTCATCTTCGGCATCGCGGGCTGGGTGCTCATCGGCCGGGTCAACGCGGCGAGCCCGAACAGCGGCATCGACGCGAACCTCGACTCCATCACCGCCGTCGTCATCGGCGGGACGAGCCTGTTCGGCGGTCGCGGCCGCGTCTTCGGCAGCCTGATCGGGGCCCTCATCGTCGGTGTCGTCGACAACGGCCTGTCGGTCGCCGGTCTCGACGAGGCGTACAAGCGGCTCGCGATCGGCACGCTCATCATCGTCGCCGTCACGGCGGACCAGTGGATCCGGAGGGCACGGGCATGACCGAGACCACCACGACGACCACCGGCGGCGGGACCTCGACGGTTCAGCCGGTGCTCGAGGGCCGCGGCCTGGTCAAGACGTACGGCCGGGTCGTCGCGCTCGACGGGGCGGACTTCGCCCTCTACCCGGGCGAGGTGCTCGCGGTCATCGGCGACAACGGCGCGGGCAAGTCGACGCTCATCAAGGCGCTGTCCGGCGCCGAGATCCCCGACACCGGGGACATGTTCCTCGACGGGCAGCCGGTGAGCTTCAAGCGGCCGACCGAGGCACGCGCGATGGGCATCGAGACGGTGTACCAGACGCTCGCCGTCGCCCCGGCGCTCGACATCGCGACGAACATGTACCTCGGTCGCGAGGTCCGCAAGCCCGGCCCGCTCGGGTCGGTCTTCCGGATGCTCGACGGCGCCGGGATGCGCAAGTCGGCCAAGGCCCAGATGACCGAGCTCGGCATCGGCACGCTGCAGAACATGGCGCAGGCCGTCGAGACGCTGTCCGGCGGTCAGCGGCAGGCGGTCTCGGTCGCCCGCGCCGCGGCGTTCGGCAGCAAGGTCATCATCCTCGACGAGCCGACGGCCGCCCTCGGCGTCCGGGAGTCCGCCCAGGTCCTGCGGCTCATCCAGAACCTGCGCGAGCGGGGGATGCCCGTCATCCTCATCTCGCACAACATGCCGCAGGTCTTCGAGGTCGCCGACCGGATCCACGTCCAGCGGCTCGGCAAGCGGGCGGCAGTCATCACGCCGAAGTCCGTGAGCATCACCGACGTCGTCGCCATCATGACCGGCGCCCTCCAGGTGCCGGCCGAGGACCAGATGCTCGGCCCGGTGCGCTGACCGCAGAGGTCGGCGCTCGGAACAGACAGACCCGGCGGGGGAACGCGGGGGCGAGGGCCCGGCACCGGTGTTCCGGTGCCGGGCCCTCGTTGCATCCGGCTCAGCCGGACCCAGGCTCCCGACCGAGGATATGGGCGCGACGGGCCGGGTCTGCCAGCAGCGCGACCAGCTGGGCCCGCTTGCTGACGCCCGTCTTGCGATAGACCTGTCGGAGGTGGAACTCCACCGTCTTCGACGCCAGGAAGAGCTCGGCGGCGATGTCACGGGTGGAGCCGCCGCGTGCAGCCGCGTCGGCCACGCGCACCTCCTGCGGCGTGAGCAGATCCGGGCTGCGCTCCCGCAGACGCCCGCCCGCCGCGCGCAGCTCGTTGCGCGACTGGTCCGCCCACGCCGCTGCGCCGAGCCGCTCGAAGCCGGTGAGGGCCGCTCGCAGGTGGACGCGGGCCCGTGCACGCCGGTTCGCGCGGTGCAGCCGCCTCCCGAACGCCAGCTCGGTCCGTGCGCGGTCGAGCGGAACCGGCCGGAGGTCGTCCAGGGCCAGCGACCGCTCGAAGTGCGCCTCGAACCCGGTGACCACCTGGGCGCGGCATCTGGCGACGAGGGCATGCACGAAGGGGGCGCTGGCAGGGCTGACCTGATCCGCCATCAGCTCTGCCGTCCGGGCGGCGTCGTCGTGGCGCCCGACGCGGACGTAGGCCTCGACGAGGTCGCTCGCCCAGGGGAGCAGGCTGTGGTCCGCCAGCCCGGTCGACGAGGCGAGGCGCGCGACCTGTTCGAGGTGCTCGATCGCCGTGGTGCCACGCTCCTGGCACAGCTCCACGAAGCCTGCTGCAGCGTGCCCGATGGCCGCCCCGCTCCCGATGCCCGTGGCGGCGCAGATGGTCAGCGTCTGCCGGATCGCGGAGCGGGCAGGACCGCGGCTCCCCCTCGCGGCGTGCAGTCGTGCACGGATCGACTGGACGTGTGCCAGATGGAGCGACTGGCGGCTGTCCTCGGCGGCGCGGACTGCGGTTGCACTCCACTCCTCGCACGCCGCCCAGTCGCCGGTGCGGTACGTCGCGTCGGATGCCACCAGGAGTGGCAGCGGCACCGCGCCGAGGGCGCCGGCATGGCGTGCAGCATCGACGATGGCCAGGCTCTCTCGCACGGCACGCTCGAAGTCCCCGGTCGCGAGCCGGGTGTTGATCGCGTTCATGACCGGTGCGGCCAGGGGCGACAGCGGGTCGATCGGCTCCACAAGCCGGTCGAGGGTGTCGAGCACCGGGAGCGCCCTGTCGACCTCCCCGCACAGGACCAGCGCCCAGCTGTAGACGGCCAGTACCTGGGCCCGGGTCGCCCGTTCGTCGTCGTCGCCCAGGAGAGCAGCGGCCTCCTCCGCGGACCGGAGGGCCTCGCGCGGGCGCCCCATCACGGTCAACGCGGTGGCGACGTCGGCAAGCGCGTTCGCCGCGGCCGTTCGGTCGAGCGGCTCGGTCTGGTCACGGATGCGCCGCGCCAGGGCGGCGAGCACCTCCACGGCAGCCTCGCCCTGCGCCGTCCAGAGGAGCGTCAGCCCGCGCAGCCGCTCCGCGTGCAAGGCCCCACGTCGGTCGTCCGCGGCCGACGCCGCCCGCCCCGCCGCGTACAGCAGGCGTACGGCGTGCTCGGACAGTCCCGCGGCCATCGCAGACTCACCGGCTGCGGTCAGCCGTCGTTGTTGCGCCCCGACGTCGATCGACAGCTCTGCCGATCGCTCGAGAACGCGGGACGCCGCGGCGTAGCCGCGCCGCGCGGCGGCAGCGGACCCGGTCCGTTCGAGCTCGGCCGCGACAGCCTCGTCCGGGCCCGAGCACGCCGAAGCGAGGTGCCACGCGCGTGTCTCGCCACTGGTCGCCGAAGCCAGAGCGCGGTGCGCTGCGCGTCGGTCCGAGCTGGTCGCGCCGCGGTAGACCGCGCTGCGGACCAAGGGGTGGGCGAACTCCACCCTGTCGTCCCGGACACGCACCAGACCGTGCGTCTCTGCCTCCGCCAGTCTTTCCAGATCGGTGCCTCCTGCACGACAGGCGCCGTCGAGGACAGCGAGCGACGGCTGGGCGTCGGCGGCCGCGAGGAGCAGGACGTCACGGGCGTCCTTGGACAGCGAACGGACACGACGTCCGAACACCGTGCCCATCCTGTCGCCGGGCATCAGCGGGAGGTCGATGCGCTCGCAGCCCACCCGTTGGTCCGCCGTCAGTCCGGCCGGTAGCTCGACGAGCGCCAGAGGGTTCCCGGCCGCGGCCCGTAGCACCAGATCCGCCACCGGTTCGACGAGGTCCGGAGCGACGTCCCGCAGCACGTCCCGGGCGCTGGGCGCCGCGAGCGGTCCGACCGCCAGGCGCGGGATGTCCCGGTCCCAGAGGTCGGTGTCCGGTCGGCGCCCGGCAAGGACGAACGAGACCGCCCCCGCGGCCCGTCGCACCGCGTAGCCGATGCACTCACCGGAGGCTCTGTCGACCCACTGGACGTCGTCGACGACCACGAGCACAGGACGCTGCTCGGCGGTGATCTCGAGGAGCCCACGCGTGGCCGCGCACACCGCCAGCCGGTCACCGTGACGAGCAGGTCCGAGGGCGATCGCCCCCGACAAGGCGGCCTCCTGCGGTCCGGGAAGCCGTGACCGTCCCGAGACGACGGGCTCCAGAAGATCCGAGAGCACGGAGAACGGCAGTTCTGCCTCGGACTCCGTGCCGGTCGCCCCGAGGACGAGAACGTCGTCGGGCACCTGCTCGACGAGGTCAGCGAGAAGCGTCGACTTGCCGCTGCCCACGTCGCCGTGAACGAGGACAGCCGTAGGACGGCCCGCCGCGAGGTCGTCCACCACGCGGCACAGCCGAGCGCGCTCCCCGTCGCGGCCCCTGATCATCCCGCTCAGTGTCGTGCGCTCCCTGCTTAACGTCCAGGGTCTTGCCCGGTGCACCCGGCACCCTCCCGGCACCAGGCTGGTCCTCGACGGTCCGCCACCGCGGCGGGCCCGGGTTCACTCGAGGGAGCACCACATGACCGTCACCGTCCAGGACATCGCCTCCGCCGTCGGCGACTACATCGCCACCTCGGTCGTCACCACGGTCAGCGACGTGGTCGTCAGCGGGTCCGGTGTCGTGACACCGGGGGACACCGCCTCGTTCAGCGTCGAGGTGACCAACGCCGCCGCCCCGCAGGGCGTCCCGTTGATCGACGTCCGCTTCCATCTCTCCCTCGAGGACAACGTCGAGGACCAGGACGTCGCGAAGCTCCTCGTCCCGGCGTCACCGCCCTCCCGGCTCACGACGAACGAGAACGACCCGACGCTGGTGCCGGGGCAGCGTGTGGCGGCCCTGGTGCTCTACCCGGCGGACGACACGTTGGACATCGGCGCCAGCCTCACGGTCGACGGGCTGGAGATCGACGCCCTGGCGCTCGGCAGGGTGCTCGTCACCTGCCACGTCCACGCCGCCGTCCCGCAGTCCTACCTCTTCCCGCCGGGGGCTCGCAACGAGGACGGCTCCGTCAAGTTCACGGTCGAATGATCGGGTCCGGTGCGGGACGGGCGTCTCAGCCCTCCCCGGGCAGGTCGGGCAGGCCCTGGCCGACCTGCGGCGCGTTGCCCACGGTGTCGGCCCGCGACTTGCTCGGCTGCACCCGCTTCGGTTCCCCGGGCATCTTGGGGTAGTTCGGCGGGTAGGGCAGGTCCTCCAGGCCGCCGGCCTCGTCACGCTCGGCGAGCTCGAGCAGCGCCTCGAGCGAGTGGGCGACGTCGTCGAGGGTCGCCATCGGGTCGCCGCGCCGGGCCAGCAGCGCCGGCACGGTGGCGATCGTGAGGTCGTCGGGCTCGGCGTCGGCGAGCTCGTCCCAGGTGAGGGGCGTCGAGACCGTCGCGCGCGGCGTCCTTCGGGCGGAGTACGCCGACGCGATCGTCCGGTCCCGGGCGTTCTGGTTGTAGTCGACGAAGATCTGCTCGCCGCGCTGCTCCTTCCACCAGGCGGTCGTCACGAGACCGCCGGCCCGGCGCTCGACCTCGCGGGCGAACGCGATCGCGGCCCGCCGGACCTCGGTGAACGTCCACAGCGGCTCGATCCGGACGTAGACGTGGATGCCGCGGCCACCGCTCGCCTTCGGGTAGCCGACGAGGCCGAGGTCGGACAGCAGCGGCCGGACGACGTCGCACGCCACGGTGCGGGCCTCGGCGAACCCGGTGCCCGGCTGCGGGTCGAGGTCGATACGCAGCTCGTCGGGGTGCTCGACGTCGGGGCAGCGGGCGTGCCACGGGTGGAAGGTCACCGTGCCGAGGTTCGCGCCCCAGACGACGTTCGCCGGCCCGGTGACCCGCAGCGCGTCGGCGTGCCGCCCGGAGGGGAACGTCACGCGGCACGACTGCACGTGGTCGGGCACCTTCGGCGGCAGCCGCTTCTGGTACACCTCCTCGCCCTCGATGCCGTCGGGGAAGCGCTGCAGGTACGTCGGCCGGTCGCGCAGCGCCCGGACGATCGGCGGGGTGCCGTCCGCGCCCGTGGGCAGCGTCGCGACCGCGCGGTAGTACTCGACGAGATGGCGCTTGGTGCCGCCGTCGGCGCCGAGCTGCGGGAAGTAGACCTTGTCGGGGTTCGACAGCCGCACGGGCGTACCGGCGACGTCGAGCTCCTCGGCGGGGGTAGCCATGGCGGACATCCTGCCGCCGAGCGACGAGCGCCGCCTACGGGTTCGGGTCCGCCGCTCCGGCGCGCCCCTGCGCGGCCTCCGCCACCGCGCGGGCGATCTGCTCCGCGAGCGCCTGCCGGAAGGTCAGGAGCACGGCCTGCGAGGCGACGGGCAGCGCCCGCTGGAACGCGTCGCGGACGGCGGGCCAGCCCGCCTCGGGCTGCCCGGCGGTCTCGAACGGCTCCCACACGGTGGCCCGGAACAGGTCGACGCAGGCCTGCGCCATCGCCTTCGCGTGGCCGTCGAGCACGGCCTGCGTCGCGAGGACGTCGGCCATGCCGATCCCGAGCCCGCTCAGCTGGAGCCCGGCCCGGACGAGCGAGGGGCGGGGCAGCTCCAGGCGGCCGTCGGGGAGCACCCGGACGAGCCCGAGCCCGGCGAGCTGCGCCAGCCGGTCGTCGTCCAGGTCCAGGCCCATCCGGGACGCGAGCACGCCGGCGTCGACGACCTCGGGCTCCTCGTCCTGCCACGGGTTGAGCAGGGCCCGGTAGACGTCCAGGCCGGGGCCGCTGACCCCGCTCGGGGCGACCGCGAGCACCTGCTCGGCGGCGGCGAGGGTGTAGCCGCTGTCGAGCATCTCGCGGAGCACGTGGAGCCGGGCGACGTGCTCGGCGCCGTAGAGGCCCGTCCGGCCGCGCAGCCGCGGCGGCGGCAGCAGCCCGCGCGTCGTGTACGAGCGGACGGTCCGCACCGTGAGCCCGACCGCGGCGGCGAGCTGGTCGATCGTCAGCTCCTCCGGTGCGGTCCCTGTGCTCATCCTCCGACTCTAGCGACGGGTGACGGCGGTCATATGGCGAGAACGCCGTCGTCTATGTAACATTCTGAATGTGACATTGAGAATGTCACATGGAAGGTGTCGCATCACCGCCGCCCCGGACGCACCCCTCCCCGACAGACCGCGCCCGCCGCCCCGGCCGGGGCGGACACCTCTCCCGGAGGAGCCCCGATGGTCCCCACCCACGCGGCCGGCCAGCCGATCGGCCTGGAAGCGATCCTCAACTCGCTCGGCACCGTCTTCTTCAGCGTCGTCGTCGCCCTCGCCGCCGGCCTGCTCGTCCTCGCGTTCCTCGGTGAGCGCGCCGCCACCGGTACCCCGTCGTGGGTGTCCCGGGTGTCGGCGCGGCTCGCCACGCGCACCGGCGGTCCGCTCTGGGAGCCGTTCCCGCTCGCCGTCGTCCTCACCGGTCTCGCCGTCGCCCTCGGTGGCTGGCGCGCGGCCGCCGCCGGCGGCTGGCTCGGCGGGGTCGGCACCATGGGTCTGGCCCTCGGGCTCGCGGTCGCCCTGCTCGGCGGGGTCATGGCCAGCGCGCTCGCGCACCCGCCGGCGAAGGTCGAGGGGCGCGCGGACGACGTCATCGCGCACCCGCTGCCCGCGCACACGACGTTCGGGCACCGCCGGGTCCTCCCGGGCGCGTTCGGCTCCGGACCGGTCGGTGCGGTCGCCGTCCTCGTCGGCGGCATCGTCGCCCTCGTCGGCCTGCCCGTGGCTGCGACGTGGCGCGCGCTCGAGGGGCGCTCGCTCGGCGACGGGGTGCTCGCCGCCCAGGCGCCGCTGCTCGTCGCCGTGACCGCGATGGCCGCGGGCGCCTGGCTGCTGCGCGCCGAGTCCCGCAACGCGGTCGCCGCCGCGCAGGGCGTCGCCGTCCGGCCGCGCGACCTGCGGGAGACCGCCGCGGCGGCCGCCGTGCTGCTCGCCCTCTCCGTGGCTGCGGACCTCGACGCCCCGGCGCTCGTCGTCGGCCTCGCCGCCGGTGCGGCCCTCGTCGTCGCCCGGGCCCGGCTCGGGGTCGGCGGCGCCGTGCTCGTCGTCGTCGCCTACGCGGCAGCCCGGGTCGCCGTCGCCGCGGTGACCGGGACCCTGACGTCCGGCCCGCTCGTGCCCTACCTCGTGCCGGCGCTCCTCGGTGCCGCCGCCGTCGAGGTGGCGCTCGCGATCCTCGGTGACCGGGTGCTCGGCGTCCCGGCAGCCCGCCGGGAGCAGCCCGTCGGCGAGCCGGTCAGCGAGCCGGTCAGCGAGCCGGTCAGCGAGCCGGTCAGCGAGCCAGGACGTCCTTGAGGTCGTAGCGGGCCGGCACCTCGAGCTGGTCGTACGTGCACTGCTCGGGGGACTTGTCGGTCCGCCACCGCAGCACCCGCCCGGCGTGCCGGAGCCGGTCGCCCTCCATCTGGTCGTACTCGATCTCGACGACCAGCTCGGGGCGCAGCGGGACGAACGAGTGGTCCTCGCGGGCGTTCCAGCGGTTGGGCTCACCGGAGTACGTGACGTCCTCGCCGACCCGGTACTCCTGGAGCATGTCGAGCAGCCGCTTGCGCTCGACGTTCGTGAACGCCGACGCCCCGCCGACCATGTGCATCCGCTCGGCACCGTGCAGGCCGAGCAGCAGCGAGCCGACGCCGTCCACGCTCTTGTGCTTGCGGTAGCCGATGACGACGCAGTCCGCCGTCCGGTGGTGCTTGACCTTGACCATGTCGCGCTGGTCGGGGCGGTACGGGCCGTCGAGCCGCTTGGCGACGACGCCGTCCAGCCCGGCGCCCTCGAAGGTCTCGAACCAGCCCCGGGCGACGTCGGCGTCCGTCGTCGCGACCGACAGGTGCACGGACGCCCCGGCGCCGGCGAGCGCCTCCTCGAGCGCGGCCCGCCGCTCGCGGAGCGGCCGACCGGTGAGGTCGTCGTCGCCGAGCGCGAGGCAGTCGAACGCGACGACCTGGGCCGGGGTCTGCTCGGCGAGCATGGCCACCCGGGACGCCGCGGGGTGGATCCGCTGGGAGAGCGAGTCCCAGTCGAGCCGGACCCGGCCCTCGCGCTCGCGCGGGACGACGAGCTCGCCGTCGAGCACGCAGCGCGGCGGCAGCTCGGCCTTGACCGCCGCGACCACCTCGGGGAAGTACCGGTCGAGCGCCTTGGTGTTGCGCGATCCGAGGAGAACCTCGTCGCCGTCCCGGAAGACCACGCAGCGGAACCCGTCCCACTTCGGCTCGTAGAGCCACTCGGGCGCGCCGTCCGGCTGGTCGGGCACGCCCGCACGGGCCTTGGCGAGCATGGGCAGCAGCGGCGGCATGACGGGCAGGTCCACGGGCCCATCATGCCCGCCGCCCCCGACGGGCGGGGCTCAGGCGGGGACGGGCTCGGCGGCCGGGGCGGCGCGGGAGCGGGTCCGGGCCGTCCGGAGCGAGTCGACGGTCATCACCGCGAGCGCTGCCCAGACGATCCCGAAGCCGAGCCAGCGGCTCAGCGGCATCCGCTCGCCGAAGACGAGGACGCCGCACAGCAGCTGGAGGACCGGGGTGATGTACTGCAGCAGCCCCATCGTCGACAGCGGGATCCGGCGGGCGGCGGCGGCGAAGAAGAGCAGCGGGACGACGGTGACGACGCCGGTCGTCATGAGCAGCAGCGCCTGCCACGGGGCGTCGTCCCCGAAGTGGCCCTGGCCGCGCACCTCGAGGACGACGATGCCGACGGCGGCCAGCGGCGCGAGCACGAGGGTCTCGGTCGACAGGCTCGCGAGCGCCCCGACGGTCGCCCCGACCCGGTTCTTCAGCAGGCCGTACATCCCGAACGTCACCGCGAGCGTCAGGGCGATGACGGGCGGGCGGCCGTAGTCGACGGTGAGGACGACGACCGCCACCGTGCCGAGGCCGACGGCGACCCACTGCGCCGGGCGCAGTCGCTCCTTGAGGACGACGACGCCGAGCAGCACCGTGACGAGCGGGTTGATGAAGTAGCCGAGGGACGCCTCGACGACGTGCCCGGAGTTCACGCCGTAGATGTACGTGCCCCAGTTCACCGCGAGCAGGACGGCGGCGGTGCCGAGGACACCGACCGTGCGCGGGGAGGCGAGCGTCGCCCGCAGCACCGACCACTGCCGCACGGCGGTGAGGACGACGGCGCACACGAGGAGCGACCAGAGGATCCGGTGGAGCACGACCTCGACGGCGCCGGAGCGCTCGAGGAGCCGGAAGTACAGCGGGAAGATGCCCCACAGCAGGTAGGCGCCCATCCCGTAGACGGCTCCGTGGCGCCCCGGCGAATTCATAGGACGATCCTACGGTTGCGCCCCCGGAGATCGCCCCACCGTTTCACCGCTCGAACACGAACGGCGGTCCTCGTCGCAGGCCACCGGGTACCCGGTGGCGGCGACGAGAACCGCCGATCAGTGCTCGTGGGTCGTGCGGTCAGACGGTCCAGGTGTCCTTGCCGGCGAGGAGCCGGGCGAGGTCGTCGTCGGTGGCCGGGCCGCCGGCGGACTCGATGGCCGAGTCGACCTGGGCGCGGACCATGTCGTCGTACGCGGGGCGCTGGACGGAGCGGAACACCCCGACCGGCACGTGCGCCATCGAGGGGTCGTCGAGCCGGGAGAGCGCGAACTGGACCGAGGGGTCCGGGTCGTGCGCGTCGTGGACGACGAGCGCGTCGGTGCCGACCTCGCTCACGTCCGCGACCCGCAGGTGACCCTGCGCCGTCCGGACGACGCCCTTGGCGCCGAGGCCGTCCTCGGCGGGGGCACCGAACCGGATCGGCTCGCCGTGGGTGAGGTGGACCATCCGGGCCTGCGCCTCGTCCCGGTCCTTCAGGACGTCGAACGCGCCGTCGTTGAAGATCGGGCAGTTCTGGTAGATCTCGACGAGCGCGGAGCCGCGGTGCTCGACGGCCTGCCGCAGCACCGATGTGAGGTGCTTGCGGTCGGAGTCCATCGTCCGCGCCACGAACGAGGCCTCGGCGCCGAGCGCGAGCGAGACCGGGTTGAACGGCTCGTCGACCGAGCCGACCGGGGTCGACTTCGTGACCTTGCCCGGCTCGGACGTCGGCGAGTACTGGCCCTTGGTGAGGCCGTAGATCCGGTTGTTGAAGAGCAGGATCGTCAGGTTCACGTTGCGCCGCAGCGCGTGGATGAGGTGGTTGCCGCCGATGCTCAGGGCGTCGCCGTCACCGGTGACGACCCAGACGTTGAGGTCGGGGCGGGACGTCGCCAGCCCGGTCGCGATCGCCGGTGCGCGGCCGTGGATCGAGTGCAGGCCGTAGGTGTCCAGGTAGTACGGGAACCGGGACGAGCAGCCGATCCCGGAGACGCAGACGATGTTCTCCCGCTTGAGCCCCAGCTCGGGCAGGAAGCCCTGGACGGCGGCCAGCACGGCGTAGTCGCCGCAGCCCGGGCACCAGCGGACCTCCTGGTCGGAGGTGAACTCCTTCTTCGTCTGCTTCGGTGCGTCCGGGTCGACCTTGGGGACGTCGGCCAGGCCGGACCGGAACGCCGGCAGACCGATCTCGACGGCGGTCACAGGGACCCCTCCTCGGTGATGGTCTCGGTGCTGATCTCGGATGCGAGCTTGGTGATCGCGTCGGCGATCTCGGTGGACATGAACGGCAGCCCGCGCACCCGGTTGTAGCCGACGGCGTCGACCAGGTACTTCGCCCGCAGCAGCAGGGCGAGCTGGCCGAGGTTCATCTCCGGCACGAGCACCTTCGGATAACGCCGCAGCACCTCGCCGAGGTTGGCCGGGAACGGGTTGAGGTGCCGCAGGTGCGCGGTCGCCACCCGGACGCCGGACTGCCGGGCCACCCGGGCGCCGGCCGCCACCGGGCCGTACGTCGAGCCCCACCCGATCACCAGGACGTCGGCGACCGGGCCGCCGTCCGCCAGCCCCGGGTCGTCGACCTCGAGCGGCGGGACGTCGATCCCGTCGATCTTGGCCTGCCGCAGCCGGGTCATCCGGTCGTGGTTGTCCGGGTCGTAGGAGATCTCCCCGGTGCCGTCGGCCTTCTCGATCCCGCCGATCCGGTGCTCCAGGCCCGCGACCCCCGGCACGGCCCAGGGCCGGGCCAGCGTCACCGGGTCCCGGTCGAACGGCCGGAACACCGGCTTGCCGTTCGCGTCCTGGCTGTTCGGGGCCGTCGCGAAGTCGACCCGCAGGTCCGGCAGTGCGGCGACGTCCGGCAGCTTCCACGGCTCCGACCCGTTCGCCAGGTAACCGTCCGAGAGCAGCAGCACCGGCGTCCGGTACGTCGTCGCGACCCGGACCGCCTCGACCGCCGCGTCGAAGCAGTCGGCGGGCGAGCGCGGTGCGATGACCGGCACCGGCGCCTCGCCGTTGCGGCCGAACATCGCCTGGAGCAGGTCGGCCTGCTCGGTCTTCGTCGGCAGCCCGGTCGAGGGTCCGCCGCGCTGCACGTCGACGATGACCAGCGGCAGCTCGAGCGACACCGCGAGGCCGATCGTCTCGCTCTTGAGCGCGAGCCCCGGACCGCTCGTCGTCGTCACCGCGACCGCACCGCCGTACGCAGCGCCGAGCGCCGCCCCGATCGCGGCGATCTCGTCCTCGGCCTGGATCGTCGTCACGTCGAACCGCTTGAGCTTGCTCAGGGTGTGCAGGATGTCCGACGCCGGCGTGATCGGGTACGACCCGAGCACGAGCGGCAGCTGCGCCCGCCGGGCCGCCGCGACCAGGCCGTAGGCCAGGGCCACGTTGCCGGTGATGTTCCGGTACGTGCCGGCCGGCGCGGGCGCCGGCGCCACCTCGTACGACACCGCGAACGTCTCGGTGGTCTCCCCGAACGCCCAGCCCGCCTTGAACGCCGCGAGGTTCGCCGCGAGCAGCTGCGGGCGGGCCCCGAACTTCTCCGTGAGGAACCGCTCCGTCGACTCCGTCGGGCGGGTGTAGAGCCACGACAGCAGCCCCAGCGCGAACATGTTCTTCGCCCGCTCGGCCTCCTTGCGCGTGAGGTCGAACTCCTCCAGCGCCTTCACCGTGAGCGACGTCAGCGGCAGCGCGTGCACCTGGAACGAGTCGAGCGACCCGTCCTCCAGCGGCGACGCCGCGTACCCGACCTTCGCGAGGTTGCGCTTGGTGAACTCGTCGGCGTCCGCGATGAGCGTCGCGCCCCGCGGCAGGTCACCGAGGTTCGCTTTGAGCGCCGCCGGGTTCATCGCCACGAGCACGTTCGGGGCGTCGCCCGGCGTCATGACGTCGTGGTCGGCGAAGTGCAGCTGGAACGACGACACCCCGGGCAGCGTCCCCTGGGGCGCCCGGATCTCCGCCGGGAAGTTCGGCAGCGTCGCGAGGTCGTTGCCGAGCGCGGCCGTCTGCGCGGTGAACCGGTCACCGGTGAGCTGCATCCCGTCCCCGGAGTCCCCCGCGAACCGGATGACGACCCGATCGACCCTGGTCGGAGTCCTGGTGGTCATGGGTCTGGCTGCCCTTCGCCGCTCGTGCCACTGCCCGGTGCCGGGCTCCCCGGCTCCGTTCATCGTAGGTCTGCCTCACCTGCCGCACGGCCTAACCGTTCCCCTCCGCGGGATGTTCCGTCGTCCGGGCGAAACGGACGTGTAACCCGGGCGACCCGGCCACCGGGCGTCGTCGCAGCACGTCGGGCGTGCTCGTCGGGCCGGTTCTCGGCGTTCGCTGCGTGGGGTTGTGGGCGGGGTCGCAGGGGTGTT
>NZ_MWLN01000160.1 GCF_002198655.1 Kineosporia sp. A_224 | reverse complement strand
CGCCCGCCGCCAGCACAGCCGACAGCACGGCCGCCGTCCGGGGTGGTCGCGTCCGGGGTGGTCGCGTCCGGGGCGCCGGCCGTGCTGTCGGCTGTGCTGGCGGCGGGCGTCCCGTCCGTGCCGTCGGCCGCCGCGCCCGTCGCGTCCTGCGCGTCGTCCGCCCGGTTCACGAGCACCGTGACCGGCGCCGTGATGCCGTCCGGCGGGGTGGGCCGGCTCCAGCGCCGGACGAAGGGCTTCCAGGCGATCATGCTCGCGCCGCCGTGCAGGCCCATGAGGGTGCCGACGATGAAGCCACCGAGGTTCGTCAGGAGGATCGCGGCGAGCGCCAGGACGATGACGATGCCGCCGGTGACGACGCGCAGCTGCGGCTGCGTCCAGGCGACCAGTGTCAGGAGGATGTAGACCAGGCAGATGACGATCGCCGAGATGCCGGCGACGCCCTGGATGACGACGACGCCGATCGGGGCGGCGGTCAGGCCCCAGAGGTAGACCCCGGCGACGATCGTCCAGACGCCGCCCCAGAACGGGCGCGTCCCGCGCCACTGCGCGAAGCGCTCGCGGCGGCTGCGCCAGGTGAGGGGCTCGCGCGGCGGAGGGGTGTAGACGGGCAGGGACATGCTCGGTCCGGGCCTTTCGGTGACCGGCGACAGGGATGTCGCCCAAGGACTAAGGCTCGTGCACGGGCGGTCGCGCCGTGAAGCGCGTTCACACGCCCGGGTGAGCGCTGCGCGGGCCGGCTGCCCGGCGTCCCGGAGGACGCCGGCCGGGCCCGGCCCGCGCACCGCTCACACCGCCAGGATCAGAAGCACTCTTCCTTGCCGAACGCGACGTCGATCGACAGGCCCTGGAGGGCGAACGAGCCGGCCGTGGTCGCCCACGTGCGCTGCTTGAGGTTGTCGATGTGGATCTTCGCGGCCTGCTGGCCCCAGCCGCCCTGCGGGCCCTTGGCGGCACCCTTCATCGTCGAGGCGTCGATACCGCTCTGGTAGTCGGTGAAGACGATGTCGCCGGAGAGCTGGTCGAAGTCGGCGACGAGGTTCGTCGCCTTGACCGGCTCCTTGGCGCCCGCGGTGAGCCGCATGGTCACGTCGCCGAAGGGCGTCTTCGAGACGACCGACTGGCAGATGTTCTTGAGGAACGCCTCCTCGAAGCCAGACGGCGTGACCGGGTGGTCCGAGCCGTCGGCCGAGGAGTCGACCGAGGTGTACGACGTGAAGCCCGTGCCGTCGAGAGCGTCGGCCGACAGCTTGAACGAGTTGCCCGACACGGCGAAGGAGGCGGCGAGCGCACCCTGCCCCGTGAGCGCGACGACGCCGCCGGCGAGGACGAGGCTCGGGGCCAGGATCATCGCGTAACGCCGCCAGGCGACCTTGCCGGCGCCGACCTGAGCAGTCATGGTTCGTACCCTTTCTGTGGTGCCTCGACGGTTCCGCGCTGGGCGCGGAGGGGTGTCCCGGGCGGCCGTGGACCGCCCGCTGTGCCGGGCGTTCCCGCATCCTAGGGAATCGATGCCATCAAGTGTTGGTCCGATCGGGTATTTGTGACATGGAGTCACTCTTGGATCCCGATGTCGGCACCGATGGCGACCGATGGTGACGATGTGTAGTTGAGAGCCGTGCTGTGCTGCGGAGCTCCGGGCACGGGGCGTGCTGCCCGGACGGTCAACCGGCGACGCCGGGCGGGGGTGGGAGGAGCCGGGGGACGACCTTCCCCGTCGGGGTCCGCGGCAGCTCGTCGACGAAGACGACCTCCCGCGGGACGGCGAAGCGGGACAGCCGGCGCCGGGCGTACTCGCGGACGATCTCGGCGTCGAGGGCCGTGCCCTCGTCGTCCCGCACGACGTAGGCGACGACCTGCTGGCCCATGTCCGGGTGCGGCCAGCCGCGGACGGCGACCTCGCGGACGCCCGGCATGCCGGACAGGGCCTGCTCGACCTCCTCGGGGTGCACCTTCTCGCCGCCGGTGTTGACCATCCCGTCCTCGCGGCCGGACAGCATGAGCCGCCCGTCCTCGTCGAGCCAGCCCCGGTCGCCGGTCGCGATGAGGCCGCCGAGGCGCGGGCGGTCCCCGCCGTCGCTGTAGCCGTCGAAGAGCAGGCTGTTCCCGACGTAGACGCGGCCGATCCGGCCCGTGGGCAGCGGCTCGTCGTCGTCCCCGAGGACGACCAGGCGGGTGCCGAACGGGGCCCGCCCGACGGTGCCGGGGGCGGCCTCGAGGTCCTGCGGGCCGGCGATCGTCGCCCAGCTGACCTCGGTGGCGCCGTAGAGGTTGTGCAGCACCGGCCCGAAGGCGCCGTGGAAGCGCGTGACGAGGTCCGGCAGCAGCGCCGCGCCGCTGGAGGCGACGACCCGCAGCCGGGACGTGTCGTGAGTGGCGCGGACCTGGACAGGCAGCGAGCAGATCCGGTCGAGGATCACCGGCACGCCGACGAGCGCGGTGCAGCGGTGCGCCGACAGCGCCGCCAGGACCGTCTCGGCGTCCGCCCGCTTGCGCAGGACGACGGTCGAGACGATCGCCGGCGCGAGCTGGAGCATGCCGAGCGCCCAGGTGTGGAAGAGCGGGGAGGAGATCATGATCGTCTCGCCCGCCCGCAGCGGGAACCCGGAGAGCATCGACGCGACCGGGCCGAGCCCGGACGGCGCGGGCCGGCGGGCCGACTTGGGGACGCCGGTCGTGCCGGACGTGAGGATGACGATCCGGCCGCGCCGGTGCTGCTTCGGCAGCGGGTGGTCGGTACGGGCGAGCCCGTCGAGGTCGAGGCCGCCGTCCGGGGCCGCCCCGGTCGTCACGACGACGACGTCCGGCGGGATGTCGGACAGCACGTGCATGAGGTCGGGGTGGACGACGACGAGCCTGACCTTCTCGCGCTCGACGACGCGGGTCAGCTGCTCGGCCGAGAGGAACGTGCTGAGCAGGACGGCGTCCGCGCCGAGCCGGGACGTCGCGACGAGCGCCTCGACGAACGCGACCTCGTTCGGCCCGAGGATCGCGACGGTGTCGGCCTGGGTCACCCCGAGCGAGGCCATCCCGCGGGCGATCGCCGTCGAGCGGGCCACGAGCTCGGCGAAGGTCAGGCTGCGGGTCTCGTCGACGACGGCGAGCCGGTCCGGCGCGCGGTCGGCCGCGGAGGCGAAGCCGCCCGCGAGCGTCGGGCCGAACTGGCGCAGGTGCCGCAGCTGCTTGATCCCGTGGTCCGGCCGGGCCGGGTTGACGACCCCGGCGCGGACGAGCACGGGGAGGCCGCGGAGCAGGTCGCCGATCGGGCCGACCGAGCTCTGCCGCCGGGCCGGGTCCTTGGCGTGCGTGCGGCTCACCTGAGCTCCGCCGAGGACTTGCCGAGCAGCCGCCGGGCGATGATGAGCTTCTGGATCTGCTGGGTGCCCTCGAAGATGTCGAGGATCTTCGCGTCGCGGGCCCACTTCTCCAGCAGGAGGTCCTCGCCGTAGGCGAGCGAGCCGACGAGCGCCAGGCAGCGCAGGGCGACGTCGGTCGCCGTCCGGCCCGCCTTGGCCTTGGCCATCGAGGCCTCGAGCGAGTTCGGCTGCCCGTTGTCGGCCATCCACGCCGCGCGCAGGGTGAGCAGGTAGGCCGACTCGTAGTCGGCCTCGAGCGCGAGCAGCTCGGCGGCCGCGGCCGGCTGCGCGTGCGGCGCGGCGTCGTAGTCGACCGTGACGCCGGCCTCGCCGAGCAGCCGGGTGGCCTCCTCGAGGGCGGCGCGGGCCACCCCGACGGCCATCCCGGCGACGAGCGGGCGGGTGTTGTCGAAGGTCTGCATGACCCCGGCGAAGCTCTTGTCCGCCTTGACCTCGGGGTCGCCGAGAAGGTTCGACGCCGGCACCCGGACGCCGTCGAGGATGAGCGTCGCGGTGTCGGAGGCCCGGATGCCGAGCTTCTCCTCGAGGCGGGCGACGGTGAAGCCCGGCGTGCCCTTCTCGACGACGAACGGCTTGATCGCCGCCCGGCCCAGGCTCGGGTCGAGCGAGGCCCACACGACGACGGCCTCGCAGCGGTCGCCGGCCGTGACGTAGATCTTCTCGCCGTTGAGGACGTACTCGTCGCCGTCCTTCGTGGCGGTGGTCCGGATCGCCGCGGAGTCCGAGCCGCAGCCCGGCTCGGTGATGGCCATCGCGGCCCAGAGGTGGCCGAAGCGGGCGAGCTGCTCGTCGTTCGCGACGGAGGCCACAGCCGCGTTGCCCAGGCCCTGGCGGGGCAGCGCGAGCACCAGCCCGACGTCGCCGTACGACACCTCCATGATGCTCAACACCGTCGAGAGGTTCGTTCCGTTTCGCACCTCGCCGGACCTCGGCGCCTCGCGCCGGACGCCCTTGGCGCCGGAGCCGCCGGCACCGGCGGCGTCGAGGCCGTCGACGACGGCCCCGAGCATGTCGAGCTCCTTGGGCCGGGTGTGCTCGAAGCGGTCGTACGTGCGGGAGATCGGCCGCAGGACGCCGTTGGCGACGGCCTGGGCCTGCTTGACGGCCGGGGCCATCTTGCGGGGGATCTCGAGGTTGATCACTGCTGCTCCTCGGGCGGAGTGGTCAGGACGGTTCGGGTGGGCGGCCGGCGGGGCCGGCCGGCGGGGCGGCCTCAGACGAGGACGACGCCCTCCATGACGCCGACGGCGCGCAGGTCGCGGTACCAGCGCTCGACCGGGTGCTCCCGGACGTAGCCGTGGCCGCCGAGGAGCTGGACGCCGTCGCTGCCGATCTGCATCCCGTGGTGCGACGCGAGGCGGCGGGCGAGGGCGACCTCGCGGGCGGCGTCGAGGCCGCGGTCGAGCCGGCCGGCCGCGCGCAGGACGGTGAGCCGGATCCCGGCGAGCTCGGTCGCCATGTCCGCGACCGTGAACGCGACCGCCTGCCGGTGGCTGATCGGCTCGCCGAAGGCGACCCTGTCGTTCACGTAGGGGACGACGTAGTCGAGGACGGCCTGGCAGGTGCCGACAGCGAGCGACGCCCAGGCGAGCCGGGACAGGCGGACGCACTCGCGGTAGGCGGCCGCGGCGCCCTCGGTGCCGTCGAGCCGGCTCGTGGCCGGCAGGACGACGCCGTCCAGGCGCAGCCGGCCCGTCTGCGCGCCGCGCAGCCCCATCGCGGGCTCGTCCTCGACGGTGAGGCCGGCGGTCGCGGACTCGACGACGAACAGCGCCGGACCGCCGCCCTCGCCCTCGACGGTCGCGCCGACGACGAAGAGCTCGCACGTGGCGGCGTTCGGGACGAGCGACTTCACGCCGTCCAGCCGCCAGCCGTCGGCGGTGCGGACGGCCTTGGTCGCGGGGGCCAGGACGTCGAAGAGGACGACGGGCTCGGTGAGCGCGAGCGCGGCGGTCGGCGGGGTGTCGCCGACGAACGCGGGCAGGTACGTGGCCTGCTGGTCGGCGCTGCCCCACAGGCCCAGCGCGGTCGCGACCGCGCCGGGGGCCAGGCATGCGACGGCCAGGCCGAGGTCGCCGTGGGCGAGGGCCTCCGAGACGAGGACGCCGCTGACGACCGACCGCTCCGCGGTGAGGCCGCCGAGCGACTCCGGGACGCCGAGCTGCCACATGCCGAGCTCGGCGGCGGCGGCGACGAGGCCCTCGGGGGTCGCGTGCTTGCGGTCGGCGTCGTCCGCGGCCGGGCGGACCTGCTCGGCGGCGAACTCGCGCACCACCTCCGCGAGCATCTGCTGCTCCTCGGACGGGGTGAGGTCGAACAGGTCCGCGCCGGCGCCGGTCGACTGCCGCTGCGGGGTCGACGGGCCGCTGCCCCTGGCGAAGGTCCTCGAGGCCCTGGCGGCCGCGCCCATGCCGACGCGGGTCGCGTGGAACGCCGTCCGCTCGGCCCTGCCCCGCAGGCCCCAGCGGTCCAGGACCGAGGCCTGGGCGAGCCGGGTGAGCCCGCGCAGGGCGATCGTCATGGGGTCGCGCCTGGCGCTGCGCGAGGTCGCGGCGGGCCGCGTCGTCAGCGTCGTCATGTGCCGCCTCCAGCACTGGTCGTCCGGGTGACGGGTCCGTGGTCCGGACCCGGCCGCCGCGCCGGCGCTGCCGGCGGTGGCGGTGGAGGCGCCACCGGACCGAAGGGGGAACGGGCCGGTGGCGCGACAGCGAGTGTAACTAGAAGTTACACATCTGGCTACACCTTCCTGGGGAGTGCGCGCTATCGTTCGTGAGGTGACCCCGCCGCCGCCCCGCGCCGCCCTCGAGGAGGGTGCCGCCGTCCCCGCCGACGGTCCTGCCGCAGGCCTGCCGCCGGCGCGCCCGAGCCGCGGCAACCGGGCCGCCGCCCGCCGCCGGGAGCGTCAGCACGAGATCGTCGTGAGCACGCGGCGGCTCTTCGACGCGCGCGGGATGCGCTCGGCGAACATCGAGGACATCGCGGCCGCCGTCGGGGTCAACCGGGCGATCATCTACCGGCACTTCTCCAGCAAGGAGGAGCTGTTCGCGCTGACCCTCGCCGACTACCTCGTCGAGCTGGACACCCGCCTGCACGCCACGGACGACGAGTCGGCCGGCCCGCGCGAGCGCCTCGAGCGGGTCAACCGCGAGTTCGCCACGTACTGCCTCGAGCACCCCGCGTTCGTCGACTGCGCGCTCGCGCTGCTCGGCAAGCCCGGCCCGATGCTCCTCGACGAGATCAGCGAGTCGTCGCTGCTGCGCCTCGGCTCGCTCATGGCCGGCGAGCTGCGCCGGATCGCGGGCCTGCTCGTGCTCGCCCGCGCGGAGTCCGGGGCGGTGCTCTCCGTGGAGGACGCCGACCTGCTCGCCAACGCCCTCTACATGCAGGTCCTCGGGGTCATGCACCTGGCTCGCAGCGGCGTCGTCGTCCGGCCGTCGTCCTCGGGCCTGCCCGTCTGGGCCCCCGTCGACGCCGACCGGATCGTCGAGATGGTCGTCCAGATGGGCCGCGCCGTCGCCGCCGAGGTCACCCCCGCCCCCCTCCCGGCCACCGAGTAGCCGCCCGCCCGCCGCCGAGCGGGGTCGTGACGCAGCGGGTGACGCGAGGGCAGGGCGAGGTCGGACGGCATCCGCCTACTTCTGCGTCAGGCACCTGATGTGTACCGTTCCGGCGCCGCGGAGCCGGCTGGAAGGGTACGTTGCTGGTGCCTGAGCGGTCCGGGGCTGGTTGCCGTCCGACCACCGCTCATGCTCGCGGCCGGTGCCGGAGAACGGCTGCGGGAGCGCGGTTTCCGGTACGCGGCGCGAGCATGAGCGGTGGGGCGGGTGGGTCAGGCCTCGAGGATGGCGACGACGCCCTGGCCGCCGGCGGCGCAGATGCTGATGAGGCCGCGGCCGCCGCCGCGCTCCTGGAGGGCCTTGGCGAGGCTCGCGACGATCCGGCCGCCGGTGGCGGCGAACGGGTGGCCGGCGGCCAGGGACGAGCCGTTGACGTTGAGCTTGGCGCGGTCGACCGGGCCGAGCGCGCCCTCGCGGCCGAGCCGCTTGGTGCAGAAGACCTCGTCCTCCCAGGCCGCCAGGGTGCTGAGCACCTGCGACGCGAACGCCTCGTGGATCTCGTAGAGGTCGAAGTCCTGCAGGGTCAGGCCGGCCCGGTCGAGCATCTGCGGGACGGCGTACGCGGGCGCCATGAGCAGGCCCTCGGCGCCGTTGACGTAGTCGACCGAGGCCGTCTGCATCGCGGTGACGTACGCCATGACCGGCAGGTCGTGGGCGGCCGCCCACTCCTCGCTCGCGAGGAGCACCGTCGAGGCGCCGTCGGTGAGCGGGGTCGAGTTGCCGGCGGTCATCGTCGCCGTCGAGCCCGACCCGAAGACCGGCTTCAGCGTCGCGAGCTTCTCGACCGAGGAGTCCGGGCGCAGGTTGTCGTCCCGGGTGAGGCCGCGGAACGGCGTCACGAGGTCGTCGAAGAACCCGCGCTCGTACGCCGCCGCGAGGTTGCGGTGGCTGGCCGCGGCGAGCTCGTCCTGCGCCTCGCGGGTGATGCCCCACTCCAGCGCGGTGAGCGCCGCGTGCTCGCCCATCGACTTGCGGGTGCGCGGCTCGGAGTTCTTGGGGACCTCCGGCGCCAGGAACGACGGCCGGATCCGCGCGAGGGCCGCGAGCCGGCCCTGCGTCGTCCGCGCCCGGTTCGCCGCGTGGAGCACCGCGCGCAGCTTCGGGTTGAGCGCGAGCGGGGCGTCGGACGCCGTGTCGACGCCGCCGGCGATCGCGCTGTCGACCTGGCCGAGGGCGATCTTGTTGGCCACGAGGGTGACGGCCTGCAGGCCGGTGCCGCAGGCCTGCTGGAGGTCGAACGCGGGGGTGCGCGGGTCGAGCCGGGAGCCGAGGACGACCTCGCGCGTGAGGTTCCAGTCCTTGCTGTGCTTGAGCACCGCACCGGCGACGACCTCGCCGACGAGCTCCCCGGCGAGGCCTGCGCGCGTGACGAGCCCGTCGAGGGCCGCGCCGAGCATGTCGCTGTTGGACGCCGTCGCGTACGCGCGGTTCGAGCGGGCGAAGGGGATGCGGCTGCCCGCGACGACCGCGACGGGGCGGACGCTCGGGGCGATGGTGCGGCCTGCGGACGACGGCGCCGGTGCGGCGGCGGAGTCGGCGGAGGAGGGGCGTCTGGGGGTCACGAGGGGCTCCCGCTCGGTGGGGGATCATGGTGCTGAGCCAGAATGTAGACACTCAGTTACACACAAGGTTACAGTACGGCTGTGGACCCGATCCAGACCCTCCTGAGCAACGGCACCGGCCGCACCCTCCTCAAGCGCGTCGGGGTGGCCCCGCCGCCCACGCTGCGCCGGCACGAGCCCGGTGCGCCGCTGCTCGTCGGGCCCGCCGTCGCGGCCGCGGCCGGGGCGGGCGCCCTGCTCAAGCCCGCCGTCGCCGCGCTCGAGGCCGCCGGCGCCCGGGTCCTCGCGGGCACCGACGAGAGCACCGAGCGCCTGGGCCTGATCCTCTTCGACGCCGGCGACATCAGCGACCCGGCCGGGCTCGTCGCGCTGCACGAGGTCTTCCCCGCGCTGCTGCGCCGGCTCGCGCCGTCGGGGCGGGTCGTCGTCCTGTCCCGCCCGCACGAGAGCGCCGGCGACGCCGCGGCGGTCGCCGCGCAGCGTGCCGTCCCCGGGTTCGTCCGCGCGCTCGCCAAGGAGCTGCGCGGCGGCGCGACGGCGAACCTCGTCGTGGTCGGCGCCGGGGCCGAGGAGCACCTCGCCTCGACCGTGTGCTTCCTCGCGTCCGCCCGGTCGGCGTTCGTCGACGGGCAGGTCGTGCGCCTCGGGGCGCCGACGGTGCCGGGCGGCACCGCGGAGCCCGGCGCCGACACCCCGCTCGCCGGCCGCGTCGTCGCCGTGACCGGTGCGAGCCGGGGCATCGGCGCCGCGATGGTCCGCGCGTTCGCCCGGGACGGCGCCCACGTCGTGGGCATCGACGTCGCCGCGGGGGCGAGCCCGCTCGCCGACCTCATGGCCGGCGTCGGCGGTGCGCACGTCGTCGCGGACGTCACCGCGCCCGACGCGGGCGCGCGGATCGCCGCCGCCTCCCGGGCCGCGTTCGGCCGGCTCGACGGCATCGTCCACAACGCCGGCATCACGCGCGACAAGAAGCTCGTCAACATGTCGAAAGCCGCGTGGGACGCCGTCATCGCCGTCAACCTCGAGGCCCCGCGCCGGATCACCCTCGACCTGCTCGAGGAGGGTGCGCTCACTGCCGGCGGCCGGGTCGTCCTCGTCTCCTCGATCGCCGGCATCGCGGGCAACCTCGGCCAGACGAACTACGCCGCGAGCAAGGCCGGCGTCATCGGGCTCGTCGAGGCGTTCTCCGCCGCGCTCGAACCGCAGGGCATCACCGTGAACGCCGTCGCGCCGGGCTTCATCGAGACCGCGATGACGAAGGCCGTCCCGTTCGGCATCCGCGAGGCGGGCCGCCGGCTCTCGTCGCTGCGCCAGGGCGGGCTGCCGGTCGACGTCGCGGAGACCGTCGGGTGGATGCTCGACGCGCGCTCGGACGCCGTCACCGGCAACGTCGTGCGGGTGTGCGGGCAGGGGCTGATCGGCGCATGAGCCTCGGGACGGGTGTCGACCTGCCCGCCGGCTACGAGGTCCTCGACCTGCCGGCGTCCCCGGCGCTGCCGCTGTCGTTCGCGCGCGCGGCGCTGCGGGCGGCCGGGGTCGGTGGCGGCTCCCGCGAGCTGCCCCGGGTGGCCTACCGGCTCACCGGCGTCCGGCCCGACCCGGCGCACGTCGCGCGCTACGCGGACGTCGTCGGCGGGCCGCGGGCGGGCCGGCTCCCGCTGCTCTACCCGAACGCCCTGAGCTTCCCGCTGCAGATGGCGCTCATGACGGCGCCGGGCTTCCCGTTCGCCGTCATCGGGATGGTCCACCTGGAGAACACCGTCCGGCAGGGGCGCGGCCTCGTCGCCGGGACGGCGCTCGACCTCGAGGTCCGGGCGGAGAACCTGCGCCCGCACCGGCTCGGGCAGGTCCTCGACGTCGTGACGGTTGTGCGGCAGGGCGGTCACGTCGCCTGGACCCAGGTCGGCACCTTCCTGCGGCGTCGTCCGGCGGTGCGGCCGACGCCCCGCTGCACCGGATCGGCACCTGGGCGCTCGACGCCGGGCTCGGCCGGGCCTACGCCGCGGCCGCGGGCGACCGCAACCCGATCCACCTGTACCCGTTGACGGCCAAGGCGTTCGGGTTCAGCCGGCCGATCGCGCACGGGCTCTGGACGGCGGCCCGCCTCACCCACGCGGTCGAGGCCGGGATGCCCGCGGACGTCACGTGCGTCGCGCGCTTCCGCAAGCCGGTCCCGCTGCCGTCGACGGTCGACGTCCTCGCCGACCGGACGCCGGGCGAGGGCGCCGGGCCGGTCCACGCGCAGGTCCGGCGGCAGGACGCCGCCGGCACCGTGTGCTGCGACCTGGTGCTCAGGCCGGGGTCGTGAGCGTGGCGCCGTCGTCGGCGCCCGGCGTGCCGTCGTCCAAGGTCGGCCGGACGCCGCTGCGGGCCTGCTTGGCGCGGCGCTCGAGCAGCCGCTCGGACTCGTTCGTCAGCGCGAGCGAGAAGGCGGCGTCGAGGGCCTCGCGGGCGAGCGGGCGCATGACGAGCATCGACTCGGTGATGTCGGACTCGCTGCGGCCCTCGGACGCGACCGTCCGGTAGAAGAGCTTGAAGAACTGGTTGGCGACACCGTTCGCGACGGCGGTGAGCATCTCGGCGAGGTCCATGACCTCCGAGAGCGGCACCCCGGCGGCGGCCAGCTTGGCGCCGACGTCGAGCAGCCGCTGGCTGCGCACGTGGTAGACGTCGCCGTCGGTCTCGACGAGGCCGAGCCGGTGGAAGCGCTCGAGCTGGTCGGGCGTGAGCGGGCCGACGAGGGCCTCGAGGCTCGAGCGGTCGTAGTGCTTCGACTCGTCGTCCGACCACGGTGCCGAGAGCACCTGGTCGAGGTCGAGGAAGTGCGCGAGCTCCTGGCCGGAGCCGGCCGCCTGGATGAGCTCGTGGATCGTCGCGAACGTGTATCCGCGCCCGAGCATCTGGCGGATGAGCCGCAGCCGGGCCAGGTGGGCCTCGGTGTAGACGCCGGTCCGGCCGACCCTGCGCGGCGGGGCGAGGAGCCCGCGCTCCTGGTAGACCCGCACGTTGCGGACGGACGTCTCCGCCGCGGCGGCGAGCTCGTCGATCCGGTACTCGGTCACGTGATGACACTCCTGTCGGTGGCGACGCGATCACTCAGAGCGCACACCCCGAAAGGGTAGGGCGCTGCGAGCCTCAGCGGGACGTGTCGTCCGCCCTGCTGCTACCTTCCGCGCCGCCACGCGACTGCACCGGGTGGACCGGCGCCTACACCCCGCCCGGCAAGGCTGCCGGTCCACCCATGACCGTCGTCGCCGGACGAGCCGGAGGTGACGGTCGGAGCACAGTATCTCGCCAACGTTCGTTGGCACAATAGGAACTGTCTGCCAGCCTACCCGTCGTCCGGCACGCTCGCCGGGTTGCCCGGTGCCTGCGCTTCAGCGTCCCGGAGCAGGCAGGCGGCGGTGTGCCCGGCGGACGGCGGCAGCAACGGCAGCGCCTCGCTGCGGCAGCGTGCCGCGAGGCCGTCGCCGACCCCCGCCGCCGGGCCGGCGGCCAACGCCGGGCACCGCGGGTGGAACCGGCAGCCGGCCGGGATCGCGGTCGCGTCCGGGGGCTCGCCGCGCAGCACGACGGGCTCGAGCCGGCCGGTCTCCGGCACGACGGAGAGCAGCGCCTGCGTGTAGGGGTGCTGCGGGTCGGCGAGCACCTCCTCGGTCGGACCCGCCTCGACGACCCGGCCGAGGTACATGACCGCGAGCCGGTCGGCGATGTTCCACGCCAGCCCGAGGTCGTGCGTCACGACGAGGACGCTGAGCCCGAGCTCGTCGCGCAGCCGCAGGAGCAGGGCGAGGATCGTGCCGCGCACGGAGGCGTCGAGGCTGCTCACCGGCTCGTCCGCGACGAGCAGCTCGGGGCCGACGGCGAGCGCGCCGGCGATGAGCACGCGCTGCCGCTGGCCGCCGGACAGCTCGGCGGGGTACCGGGCGACGAACCGCTCCGCGGGCCGCAGCCCGGCCCGCTCGAGGGCCTCGGCGACGAGGTCGTCCTCGCGGCGGCCGGTCTCGGCCGGGATGCGGTGGATGCGCAGCCCCTCGGCGACCGCCTCGTAGACCGTGCGGCGCGGGTTGAGCGAGCCCGTCGGGTCCTGCGGGACGAGCTGCACCCGGCGCCGCCAGGCCCGCAGCTCCGCGCGTGACGTGCCGAGCTCGACGCCGTCGACGAGCACCCGCCCGGACGTCGGCCGCTGCAGGCCGAGCACCGTCCGGGCCAGGGTCGTCTTGCCGCAGCCGGACTCGCCGGCGAGCGCGACGATCTCGCCGCGCCGGACCTGCAGGTGCACGCCGTCGACGGCGCGTGCGGACGGCGCCCCGTGGCCGCCGAGGACGACGTGGACGTCCTCCAGGGCGAGCAGCGGGCTGCCCTCCGGCGTCGCGCCGGCCGGTCCGGCCCCCGCTGTCGTCGCGGTCATCGCAGCTCCTCCGGGACGTCGCCGTCGGTGCCGGTGAGCGGGCTGCCGTCCTCGCCGACGAGCAGGCAGGCCGCCGACCGGCCCGGGCCGGCCGGGCGCAGCAGCGGGTCGCGGCGCTCGCAGGCGGCGACGGCCACGGTGCACCGCGGGTGGAAGCTGCAGCCGGTCGGCAGCGCCGCCGGGTCCGGTGGGTCGCCCGGCAGGCCGGCGGGCGAGAGGCGTCCGCCCGGGTCGCCGATCGTCGGGAACGCCGCCGCGAGCGCCTTGGCGTACGGGTGGCGGGCGTCGGTGAACAGGTCCCGGCCGGGGCCGGTCTCGACGATCCGCCCGGCGTACATCACGGCGACCCGGTCGCACGTGGAGCCGAGCACGGACAGGTCGTGGCTGATGAGCAGCAGCCCGAGCCCGAGGTCCGCGACGAGCCCGGTGAGCAGGTCGAGCACCTGCGCCTGGACCATGACGTCGAGCGCCGTCGTCGGCTCGTCGGCGACGACGAGCCGCGGCGAGCAGGCGAGCGCCATCGCGATCATGACTCGCTGCCGCTGCCCGCCGGAGAGCTGGTGCGGGTAGGCGCGGACCCGGGACGCCGGCAGCCCGACCCGCTCGAGCAGGTCCGCGGCGCGGCGGGCGGCGGTGCCCCGCGTCGTCCCCGGCTCGTGCAGGAGCATCGGCTCGGCGATCTGGTCCCCGACCCGCTGGAGGGGGTTGAGCGAGTGCAGTGCGCCCTGGAAGACGACGGACGCCGCGGCCCAGCGGACGGCGCGCAGCCGGCCCCAGCGCATCGTCAGCACGTCCTCGTCGTCGAGCAGGACCTTGCCGGTGACCCGGGCGCCCGCGGGCTGCAGCCGCAGCACCGTGCTCGCGAGCGTCGACTTGCCGCAGCCGGACTCGCCGGCCAGCCCCACGACCTCGCCCTCGGCGACGGTGAGGTCGACGCCGCGGACGGCGGGCACGTCGCCCTCGCCGCCGCGGTAGGTGACGTGCAGGTCCTCGACCTGCAGGAGCGTCATGCCGACCTCCGCCGCGGGTCCAGGACCTCTTCGAGCGCGCGCCCGAGGAGGGTGAAGGCGAGGACGACGAGGACGACGCACACGCCGGGCGGCACGAGGTACCACCAGGCACCCGCGGTGATCGCTCCCGCACCGAAGGCGTCGTCGAGGATCTTGCCCCAGGAGACGGCGAAGGGGTCGCCGAGGCCGAGGAACGACAGCGTCGTCTCGGAGGCGATCGCGACGGCGACCGTGAGCGTCGTGTTCGCCAGGACGAGCGGCATGACGTTGGGCAGCACGTGCCGGGTCATGAGGTGCCACTCGCCGGCACCGAGCGCCCGCGAGCGCTCGACGTACGGCCGGGCCTCGATGGAGAGCGTCTGCGCGCGGACGAGCCGCGCCGTCGCGGGCCACGACGTGATCCCGATGACGACGACGACGTTGAGGATGCTCGACCCGAGCACCGTCGCCAGGACGATGACGAGCGGCAGGAACGGGATGACGAGGAACCAGTCCGTGAGCCGCTCCAGCACCGCGCCGAGCAGGTTGCGGAAGTGCCCGGAGGCGATCCCGACGAGGGTGCCGAGCACCATCGAGATGACCGTGGCGCTGATCCCGACGAGCAGCGAGATCCGCGCGCCCCACGCGACGAGGGCGAGCACCGAGATGCCGTAACGGTCGGTGCCGAAGGGGTAGCCGGCGTACGGCGACGCGAGCTTGGGCTGCGTCGTCCGGGTCACCTCGAGCGTCTCGGCGGGGAAGAGCAGCGGGGCCAGGAGCGCGAGGACGACGAAGAACCCGAGGATCACCAGGCCGGCGACGCCGCCGGGCTTGCGGAGCAGGTCGCGGACGGCGCGGCGCAGCGCCGTCCGGCGGCGGGCGCGGGCGAGCGCCCGGGCGTCCTGCCGCCCGGTGCGCTGCGTCCCGGCGTCCGCGCCGGTGCCCGGCCCGGCGTCCGCGCTCACGTCCGCACCCGTGGGTCGATGACGCCGTAGAGCAGGTCGGCGACGAGGTTGACGGCGATGACCGACAGCGAGAAGAGCAGGAAGAGCGCCTGGAGCAGCGGGATGTCCGGGCCGCGCAGCGCGTCGTAGGTGAGCAGCCCGAGCCCGGGCCAGGAGAAGACGGTCTCGACGGTGATGGCGCCGGAGACGACGAAGCCGATGTTGAGCAGCACGAGCGAGGACGTCGGCAGCATCGCGTTGCGCAGCGCGTGCCGGCGGCGGACCTCGGCGTCCTTGAGGCCCTTGGCCCGCGCGGTCGTCACGTAGTCGGCGTGCACCTCGTCGACGAGGCTCGCGCGCATGATGAGCGAGTACTCCGCGACGTAGCCGAGGACGATCGTCGTCGCGGGCAGCACGAGGTGCCGGCCGACGTCGAGCCAGCCGGCCGGCGTCGAGGTGTCGACGCCCGGCGTGGAGATGCCGCCGATCGGGAAGAGCGCGGGCAGCGGCCCGATCCCGGTGCCGAAGGCGATGAGCAGGAGCATCCCGAGCCAGAACTCGGGCATCGCGTAGAGCAGCAGGGTCACCGCGGTCGAGCCGCGGTCGAAGCCCTGGCCGGGCCGCCAGCCGGCACGGATGCCGATCCACAGCCCCACGGCCGTCGCGATGACGGTGGCCGTGCCGACGAGCAGCAGCGTCGGGCCGACCCGCTCGCCGATGAGCCCCCAGACCGGGCGGCTGTACTTCACCGAGTCGACGCCGGTCGAGAACGGGTTCGACGCGTAGTCGAGGAACTGCTGCCAGATCGGCTTGTTGAGCTGGGCGCGCAGCGCCCGGATCTGGTCGGCGTCCATGTTGCGGCCGCGCGTGATGAGGCCGATCGGGTCGCCGGGCAGCAGCCGGAAGAGGAAGAAGTTCACGACGAGCACGAAGACGGCCGTGCCGGCGGCGGTCCCCGCCCGCCGCAGCGCGTACCGGCCCACGCGTCGTCCCCTTCCTGCGCCGATCGTCCTGCTCTGGTGGTCCCTGCCGCCCCGCCCGGTGCCGGACGCCGCTACTCGCGGTCGGCGTCCGCCCCGCGGCGGCGGGCGAGGAGCGCGCCCGCGCCACCGAGCAGCAGGACGGCGACCCCGCCGATCCCGATGAGCACGCCGGTGCCCAGGCCGCCGCCGGACGACGCGGAGCCCGAGCTTGCGCCGCCTGCCGCGGCGGTCGCCTTCTTCCGCTCGACGTTGCGGTAGGAGTACGTGCCGTACTGGAAGAGCAGGGCGCCGCCCTCGGGCTGGGCGACGAACCCGGTCCACTTGTCGCTGTAGGCCTGGGTGTCGTCGTCGTACCAGGTGAGGATGTACGGCGCGTCGTCGTAGAGCAGCTGCTGCATCTGCTTGACCGTCTCGGCGCGCTGCGCGGGGTCGATCTGGCTGGCCTGCTTCTCGTAGAGCGCGTCGTACTCCTTGTTGCAGTAGAAGGAGTCCGAGAGGTTGGCGAAGACGTCGCCGCCGTCCTTGTACGACCGGTTGGCGCACGTGAACGTCGAGAGCTGGTAGTCCGGGTCCGGCTCGACGACCCAGCCCCAGAGGAACATGTCGAACTCGCCGCGGCCGATGATCTCGGTGAGGTTGTCCTCGGCGAGGACCTTGATGTCGACGGCGACGCCGACGTCCTTGAACCAGCCCTGGATGAACCGCGCGGCCTGCTGCGACGGCTCGGACTCCTGCCGCGGGAACAGCCTGAGCTTCAGCGGCTTCCCCCCGCCGGGCATCGTCCGGATGCCGTCGGCGCCCTTGGCGTACCCGGCCTCGTCGAGCAGCTGGTTGGCCTTGGCGAGGTCGAACGTGTACGGGTTCGACGGCTCCAGGTGGAGCGCCGTGTAGGCCGGCGGGATGATCGTCGTCCCCGGGGTGCCGTTCCCGTTGAGCACGCGGTCGACGAGGGCCTTGCGGTCGACGGCGTAGGAGAGCGCCACCCGGACCTTCTTGTCCTTGAGGGCCGGGTGCCCGTCACCGATCGCCGTCCCGTCGTCGATCGCCGCACCGGTGTTGAAGGACAGCTCGCTGAAGCTGTAGTACTTCGCCGCGTAGGCGACGACGCCGGGGGTGTTCTTCAGGGACTGCCAGACGTCGGCGTCGAGCGCGTCGGCGAAGTCCACCTCGCCGCTCTTGAGCGCCTGGCCGAGGGCGTCGGCGTTGCCGTACACCCGGAACACGAGCTCGTCGATCTTCGGGCCGCCGTTCCAGTAGCCCTTGTTCGCCTTGAGCCGGATGAACTGGCCGTTCTTGCGCTCGAGGAGCTGGAACGGGCCGGAACCGACGACGTCGGTCTGGTTCGCGTAGGACTTGACCTGCTTCTCCGAGATCTTGCTCCACACGTGCTCGGGCAGGATCGGGACCAGGAGCCGGGTCATGATCGGGGTCGGCACCTTGGTCTTCATGACGACGGTCGTGTCGTCGGGCGCCGTCACCGAGGTGATGTTGGCGACGTACGAGCCGTAGTTCGTCTGCTCGTACGTGCCCTTCATGATCCGGTTGAAGGTGTAGGCGACGTCCTTCGCGGTGAGCGGGACGCCGTCCGACCAGGTGACGCCGGAGCGGATCGTGTACGTCCAGGTCTTGCCGTCGGCGGACGTCGTCCAGCTCTGCGCGAGCGCCGGGGTCGTGGAGAAGTCCTTCTCGCTCGTGCCGGTGAGGGTGTCGTACATCGTCCCCCAGACCTCGTACGCCTCGGCGACGATGCCGGTGAAGGGGTTGAGCGAGTCGACGTCGTTGAGGATGCCGACGGTGAAGGTGCCCTCGCCGGCGGCGGTGCCCGTGGCGGTCGGCGTCGTGGTGGCGGCCGCCGGCGACCCGGCCGCGGGGACTGCGCCGAGCGCCGCGAGCGCGAGGACGGCCAGGGCCGCGAGCCGGCGCCGGGCGCGGTGCGGGGCGTCGGTGCGGCGCGCTCGGGCGGCGACTGCGGAGCCGGTGCTGGCCATGCGATCCTCCACGGGCGGTGCAGCCGGCCGCGCGGCCCTCTCCTGCTGACCGGCGGGTCAGGAGCGCGCGGTGAAGTGGCTTTGTCTACTACACCGGCCCCGGTGCAGGGGAGGGGCGACGCAAGATCCTTTCCTGATCGGTACACAGTGCTACGGTCCCGACATGGCCCTGTCGGCGCAGGATCCGCGCGATCGGGACCAGCCGGGCCCCAATTCGTCACCGCCCGTTGCGCCGCGCCGACAGAGCGTTCACGAAGCGCACGGCGTGCAACGAATCGATGACTACGCGTGGTTGCGGGACGCCTCTGACCCGGAGACGCTCGCGTACCTGCGGGCCGAGCGCGCGTTCTACGACGAGCAGACCTCGCGCCTGGCCGGCCTGCGGGCCGAGCTCGCCGCAGAGATGGAGTCCCGGACGCCGGCGCACTCGCCGGGCGTCCCGTGGCGGCGGTCGGGGCGGATGTGGGCCTCGCGGACCCGGCCCGGTGACGAGTACGAGCACCTCGTGCTGCTCTCGTCCGGCGGCCCGGACGTCGTCGCGCTCGACCCGAACGAGATCGCCCGCGCCGAGGGCGCCGAGCACCTCGACCTCGGCCTCGTCGAGCCGAGCCCCGACGGCAAGCGGCTGGCGTACTCCGTCGACGTGAGCGGCGACGAGGCCTACGAGCTGCGCTTCCGCGACCTCACGACCGGTGCGGACCTGCCCGACCGGGTGCAGGGCACGTACTACGGCGGGGCGTGGAGCGCCGACTCCGGCGCGTTCCACTACACCCTCGCCGACGACCAGAACCGGCCGGACCGCGTCGTGCGGCACGTCCTCGGCACGCCCGTCGAGCAGGACGTCGTCCTCGTCGCCGAGCCGGACCGCCGGTTCGAGCTCGAGGTCGCGGCGTCCCGCGACGGCCGCTGGGTCGTCGTGACGTCCGGTTCCCGGGACACCCGCGAGGTGACCCTCCTCGACGCCGCCGACCCGCAGGCCGCGCCGCGCGTCGTCGCCGCGCGCCGGCCGGGCGTCGAGTACGCCGTCGAGGCGCTGCCCGGCGGCTGGTTCGGCACCGGCGACGACCGGCTCCTCATCGTCACCAACGACGACGCCGTCGAGTTCCGGCTCGCCGAGGCCCCGGTCCCGAAGGCCGGCGAGACCGGTGACCCGTCGACGTGGGTCACCGTCCCCGGCGCGGTCGCCCGGACCGGCGGCGAGCGGCTCGTCGACGTCGCCGTGCTCGCCGGGCACGTGCTGCTGTCGGTCCGGCGGGACGCCGAGCCGTTCCTGCGGGTCATGAGCCGGGCATCCGCGCCCGGCCAGGTGTCGCCGCGCGAGATCCACCCGCACCTGCCGTGCGGGCAGATCCGGGTGCACCGGCTCGAGGACCCGCGGGCCCGTGACCTCGTCGTCGTCGAGGAGAACCTCGTCACCGCCCCGGTCTGGTCGCGCGTCGACCTCGACTCCGGCGCCCGCACCGTCGTCCACCGCACCCCGGTGCCGGGCCTGGACCCGACCCGCTACGTCACCGAGCGGGTCTGGGGCACGGGGGCGGACGGCGTCCGCGTGCCGGTGACGATCGCCCGCCGCCGCGGCGCGCTCCAGCGCGCGACGAACGGCGCGCTGCTCTACGGCTACGGCGCCTACGAGGCGTGCTCGTGGCCCGAGTTCTCCGTCGCGACGCTCAGCCTGCTCGACCGCGACGTCTGCTATGCCGTCGCGCACGTCCGCGGCGGGGGCGAGCTGGGCCGGCGCTGGTGGCTCGAGGGCCGGCTGCGGAGCAAGGCGCGCACGTTCGACGACTTCGTCACCGCCCGTGCCGCGCTCGTCGAGTCCGGCTGGGCGGTGCCCGGCGAGATCGTCACCCGCGGCCTGTCGGCCGGCGGCCTGCTCCAGGGCGCGGTCTGGTCGCGGGCGCCGAAGCTGTGGCGGGGCGTCGTCGCCGAGGTCCCGTTCGTCGACGTCGTCACGACGATGTCCGACGACACGATCCCGCTGACGGTCACCGAGTGGGACGAGTGGGGCAACCCCGCCGACCGCGACGACTTCGCGTCGATGCTCTCCTGGTCGCCCTACGACAATGTGCCGCCGTCGCCCCGGCCGCCGCTGCTCGTCACCGGTGCGCTCCACGACCCGCGGGTGCTCGTCCACGAGCCGGCGAAGTGGGTCGCCCGGATCCGCGCGACCGACGACCCGCAGGCGCCGTCCGACGTGCTCTTCCGGGTCGAGCTCGCCGAGGGCGCGCACGCCGGCCCGACCGGCCGCTACGCCCGCCTGCGGTACGAGGCCGAGATCCTCGCCTGGGTGCTCGACCGCCTCGGCCTCGCCGCCCGCCCGGCCTGACGCGCGTCTCGCCGCCCCACCCGACGCAGTCCGATCCGCACGTCCAACCGTTGGGACAGCCGTACCGCAGAACGCACCAACGNCGTCCGGCCCGCCGCCGTCCCGCCGCCCGGCCCCGCGTCGTCCGCATCCCGGGACGTCCGTACCGCCCGACGTCACAAGAGCGCTCTCAGCGCCGACACGCCGCGGTTCCGGCCCGTTGGTGCGTTCTGCGGTACGGCTGTCCCAACGGTTGGACGTGCGGATCGGACTGCGTCGACGGCTCCTCGAGCACCAGTTCGGCCACGTCGAGGAAGGCCCGTGCCTGCGCCCGCCGGGCCCGTGCCTGCTCCGAGCTGCAGTCAGTCACCCGACCCTTCGCCCTCGGGCTCACGGCGTCCTCCTCAGCAGGTCGAGCAGCCGGGTGCCGGCGAGATGGACGTGGTCAGCTCGCCAGGAGTCCACGAGGGGATCGTCTGCGGCGGCCATCTCGGCGAGCACGGGGACCGTCAGGGCCACGATCTGGGCACGGTTCCCGGTCCAGCGGCGGACGTCCTCGGCGAGATCGTCGAGGAAGGCGGCCCGTTCGTCGTCCGGTGCTCGCCCGTGCTCGTCGAACACGACGAGCACGTCGATGTCGCTGTCGGCCGAGGCGTCCCCACGGGCGAAGGACCCGAAGAGGCTGGCATGCGTCGGGGTCGCGGGTCCCGCCTCGATCGCCGCCTTGATCCGGTCCACCACTGCTCCGCGCAGAAGGGTCATGGACACGATGGCGTCGGCGGCGACATGGTCCCGGTTGAGCGAGTAGAGGGTCGCGTGGCGGTGCTCGCTCGCGAGCACGATCCCCTGGTGGACCAGGCGTGCCAGCACCTTGCGCACCCCGTCCGGGCTGCCCGCGCCGCCCTGGCGGTGCACCTGGGCGCCGCTGACCCAGCCGGTCGTGGCGGCGAGGGCCTGCAGGACGGCAGCGTCGAGCGTCGGTGTCACGACCGCCAACGGCTTGCTGAGGTCCATGTCTGACCGACTTTCCTCGCTGCCTACCGACTATAGTCGGCATGTCGCGACTATAGTCGGCAATGCTTGCTCAGAGAAGTACCGGCGATCGGTCCGGCTGGCCCGGCAGATCGCGTCCGGACGCCATGACCCCTGCTCGGGCCGGCGCACGCAGCCTGGCGACGGATCGGGGGGTCACTCGCCCCGGGCCCCCCGGACACGGCAGGATGCGTGCCGTGACCGGGGACGAGGACGGCGCGCAGACCGCGCGGAGCACGGCCGCCGGGCTCGTGCGCGGCCTCGCGACGACCGCCAAGGCCCTGCTGCGCCCGGCGCACACCGCCGAGTACCCCGACGTCCTCCCCGCGCTGCCGCCGCGCTCCCGCGGGGTCATCGCGCTGCTCCACGAGAACTGCACCTCGTGCATGCTCTGCGCCCGCGAGTGCCCGGACTGGTGCATCTACATCGACTCCCACAAGGAGACGATCCCCGCGGTGGACGGCGGCCGGGAGCGGCAGCGCAACGTCCTCGACCGGTTCGCCATCGACTTCTCGCTCTGCATGTACTGCGGCATCTGCATCGAGGTCTGCCCCTTCGACGCGCTCTTCTGGAGCCCGGAGTTCGAGTACGCCGAGCTCGACATCAAGGACCTGCTCCACGAGAAGGACCGGCTCGGCGGCTGGATGAACTCCGTCCCGCCGCCGCAGCCGCCGGACGTCGCGGCCCCGGAGCCGAAGGAGGTCGCGGCGAGCCAGAAGCCGGCCCGCCCGGTGCGGGCCGCTGCCCAGGCCACCGC
>NZ_MWLN01000016.1 GCF_002198655.1 Kineosporia sp. A_224 | reverse complement strand
CCCCGGCCCCCGCACGACCCACCACCACCCGAGAGGCCCGTCATGAGCGACGCCACCCCGATCCCCTTGTCCGAGTCACGCGGCTGCGGGTGCAGCACGCCGGCGACCGGCGTCCCGGAGCTCGACGCCCGGCTGCTGCCCCGCGCCGTCCGGCACGCCGCCGTGCTCGGCGCGTTCGACGCCGTGCCGGCCGGCGGCGCGCTCGACCTCGTGACGCCGCACCGGCCGACCCCGCTCCTGCGGCAGATCGCGGCCAAGCTCGACGGGCAGGTCAGCGTCGTCGAGCTCGAGCACGGCGCGGACGAGTGGCGGGGCCGGATCACCCGAGAGGCGGTCGCGGGCTGAGCCGCCGGGACCCGCGAGCCCGGCGATGTCACCACGACCCTGCGTAGCATCGCCCCGTGACCAGTGACGACCCCCGGCGGGTCCGCGCCCTGCTCGAGGCCGTCATCGCGGTCGGCGAGGGCCTGGACCTCGACGAGGTGCTCGACCGGATCGCCACGACGGCCTGCGAGCTCACCGGTGCCCGGTACGGCGCGCTCGGCGTCCAGGACGACGCCGGGCGCGTCGTCGGCTTCCACAGCCACGGGATGGACCACGTGCTCGACGCGGAGCAGCGTGCGGCGCTCGGCGGCCGGCCGACCGGCGGCGGCCTGCCGGGCCTGCTCCTGCGCGACGACGCCGAGCCGCTGCGCCTGAGCAACCTCGCCGACCACCCCCGGTTCGTCGGCTTCCCCGACCCGCACCCGCGGATGACGGCCTTCCTCGGCGTCCCGCTGCGGGTCGGGGGGACGACGTTCGGCAACCTCTACGTCGCCGACCCGCCGTCGGGCGACTTCACCGCGGACGACGAGGAGGCGCTCCAGGCGCTCGCCTCCGCCGCGGGGGTCGCCGTCGGGAACGCGCGGCTCTACCGCGCCGCGCGTCGCCGCCAGACGTGGTGGGAGGCCGCGAGCCAGGCCGTCCAGGTCGTCGTCGACCCCGGCCCCGTCGACCTGCGCGCCGCGCTCGCCGAGGTCGCCCGGATCGCCGCAGCGGCAGCGGGCGCCGACGTCGCGACGATCCGGCTGGACACCGAGCACCCCTCCGCCCCGGACGGCCCGCCGGACCCCGGCGGTCCCGACGACGCCGGACCGGCCGCCCGGCTCGCCCTCCCGCTCGCCGTCGGTCCCCAGACGCTCGGCACGATGACCCTCGTCTGGCACGAGGGTCCCGGTCCGGACCACGAGGACGCGCTCCTCGCGCGGACGTTCGGCGAGCGCGTCGCGCTCGCCGTCGAGGCCTCCCGGGCGGCGTCCGACCGGGCGGCGCTCGCCGTCCTGCAGGACCGCGACCGGATCGCCCAGGACCTGCACGACCTCGTCATCCAGCGGCTGTTCGCCGTCGGCCTGTCGCTCCAGGCGGCGGGCAACCTCGCCCGGGTCCCCGAGGTGGCCAAGCGCCTGGCCCGCGCCGTGGACGACCTCGACGACACGATCAAGGACGTCCGCCGGACGATCTTCCAGCTCCACGGGACCGCCGTCAGCTCCCCGCTGCGCGACCAGCTCGAGGAGCTCGTCGCGACGGCCCGCGCCGACCTCGGGATCGCCGTCCGGCTCGTCATCGAGGGCCCGATCCTCGCCGTCCCCGACGACCTCGCGCCCGAGGTGCTCGCGGTCGCGCGGGAGGCGCTGTCGAACGTCGCCAAGCACGCGCACGCCCACAGGGTCGAGGTGTCGCTGCGGATCGGCCGCTCCCTGGAGCTCACGGTCACCGACGACGGTGACGGGACGGCGCCGGGCGGGCGGCGCAGCGGGCTGGCGAACCTCGAGGAGCGCGCGACCCGCAACGGCGGGACGTTCCACCTGCGGTCGCAGCCGGGCTCCGGGACGACGCTGCTGTGGAGCGTGCCGCGGCGCTGACCCGTGCTGACCCGGCGCGTCAGCCGCCCCGGCGCTCGACCTCGAGGACGGCCGCCTGCGTGCGACGCTCGAGCCCCAGCTTGCCGAGGATGCTCGACACGTAGTTCTTCACCGTCTTCTCGGCGAGGAAGAGTGCCTCGGCGATCTCGCGGTTGCTCCGGCCGTCCCCGATGAGCGTGAGGATGCGCCGCTCCTGGTCGCTGAGCCCGGCGAGCCGGGGGTCGGCCGCCGTGCCGCCGCTGCGCAGCCGCTCGAGGACGGTCGCGGTGACCGCGGGGTCGAGCAGGGACTGGCCGGCGGCGACCCGGCGGACGGCGTCCACGAGCCCGGAGGCCCGGACCTCCTTGAGCAGGTACCCGGCCGCACCCGCCATGATCGCGGCGAAGAGCGCGTCGTCGTCCTCGTAGCTCGTGAGGATCAGGGCCTTGATCGACGGGTCGATGCTGCGGACGTCCCGGCACACGTCGACGCCGGAGCCGTCCTCGAGCCGGGCGTCGAGGATCGCGACGTCGGGCCTCAGCGCCGGGATCCGCCGGGTCGCCTGCGCCGCCGAGCCGGACTCGCCGACGACCTCGATGTCGGGCTCGCCGGACAGCAGCTCGCTGATCCCGCGCCGGACGATCTCGTGGTCGTCGAGGACGTAGACCCGGATCACGGCGCCCCGGGGTGCCGGGCCGTCGGCCGGGCGGTCCGTCGCTGCACCGTCCATGGCGGCGATGCTACGCAGTGTCGGCCCCGGGAGCCGACCCGGGACCTCGGTCCGTCCGGGCAGGACATTGCGCCCGGTCCGCCCGGGCGGCGCCGCCGCGATGCTCGAGCGGTGACAGCACGCCCCCTGAGCGCCGAGGACTGCCGGCGTCTGCTCGCCGAGGCGGTCGTCGGCCGGGTCGCGTTCACCGACCGGGCCCTGCCGGCCATCGCCGCTGTGCCGTGCCGGCTCGACCCGGCCGGGGACCTGCTCCTCACCGTGCCGGGCGGATCCCGGCTCGCCGGGGCGATGCACGACGCCGTCGTCGCGTTCCAGGTCGACGACCTCGCCCAGGGCTGGACCGTCACCGTGGTCGGCGAGGTCCGCGACGTCGAGCCCGCCGGGGACGACCGGACCGGCGGCCCGCGGCCCGCGGCGGACGACGACGCCGTGGTCGTCGCGCTGAGCATCGACGTCATCCAGGGGCAGGCCACCGGGCCGCTCCGGCAGGGGCTGCGATGACCACGGCCCCGGTCCGCCCCGGCCCCGGCCCCGGGGACCCGCGGACCCCGCGGACCCGGCGGGCACGCGCCGGCCGTTGGGTCCCGCCCCAGCACGGGGCCTGGGCGATGCTCCTGCTCCCGTTCGCCGCGGGCCTGCTGCCGTCGTGGGGCGGTCGACCGGTCTGGTGGCACGTGCCGCTGCTCGTCGCCTGGCTCGCGGCGTACCTGTTCTCCTACTTCGCCCTCCTCGCGGTGAAGACCGGCCGTGCCGGCCGGGTCCGCCCCCAACTGCTGGCGTACGGCGCGGTGGCCGTCGCCACCGGCCTGCCCGTCGTCGTCGCCCGGCCCGCCGTCCTGCTCGTCGCCCCGGCGTTCGTCGCGCTGCTGGCCGTCAACGTCGTCGCCGCCCGGCGCCGCCGGGACCGGGCGCTCGCCGCGGGCCTGGCGTCCGTCGTCCAGGCCTGCCTCGTCACTCCCGTCGTCGTCCTCGTCGCGGACCGGCCGGTGACGCAGGTGCTCGGCGCCGCGGCCGCCGTCCTGCTCTACCTCGCCGGCACCGTGGTCCATGTCAAGGCGATGATCCGCGAACGGCGCAACGACGCGTACGCGCAGGCGGACGTCGGGTACCACCTGGCCGCGCTCGTGCCTGCGGTGGTCCTGTCCGCCTGGCTCGCCGTGCCCTTCGCGGTCTTCGTGCTGCGGGCCGCGCTGCTCACCCGGCGACGCACCTCGGTGGCACTCGTCGGCGCCGTCGAGGTCGGCTGCTCGGTGCTGCTGCTCGCCGCTCTCGCGCTGCCGCACTGAGGGTCGCGCGACGGGACGGTCCGCGCGGTCCGAGCGCAGGACGGTCGGCCCGGTCCGGCGCCCGCCGTGCCGCAGAGACTGGAGCCGTGACCGACGAGCCGGACGACGCGCCCCGCGTGCACCGCCTCACCGGCGGCGACCTCATGCAGTGGCAGTCCGACGTCGGCCCCGTCCCGCAGCACGTCGGCGCCGTCCTCCTGCTCGACGGGCCGCGCCCGCCGGCCGCGGCGCTCCTCGCGCTGGTGCGGGACCGGCTCGGTGCCGTCCCGGCGCTCGGACGGCGTCCGGCACGCGCGCCGCTCGGCTGCGGCGGCTGGTACTGGGCGGACGACGACCGCGACCCGGCGGCCCACGTCGGGGTCGAGCGGGTCGCGCGGGACGAGGTCCACGCCGTCCTCGACACCTCGACCCGGACCCTGCTCGAGCGGATGCCCGCCGACCGTTCGCCCTGGCGGGCCAGGGTTCTCGTGGGGCCGGACGGCGCGCCGGTCGCGCTGCTCGTCGTCCTGCACCACGTCCTCGCGGACGGGGTCACCGGGCTGTCGCTGCTCGGCGCGCTCGTCGACGGCCCCGACGGCCCCGGCGACGCGGCGGGTCCGGGCGGCCCGGCGGCTCCGGACGGCGGG
>NZ_MWLN01000159.1 GCF_002198655.1 Kineosporia sp. A_224 | reverse complement strand
CGCAGAGCCGGGACGGGGCCCGTGGCTGACCCGGGGGCCGCCGCCTCCGCCTCCGCCTCGGTGAGGACGGTGTCGAGGTCGGCGATGAGCGCCTCGACGTCGAGGACGCCGGCCGGCCCGGAGGCGAGCCCGGTGCCCGCGAGGTGGGTGCCGCCGGCGGCGATCTCGTCGTGCTGGACGGCGTCCGCCGGCACGAGAGGCAGCGGCGAGGTGCGCAGGACGATGCCGGCCTGGCGCGGCAGCGTCAGCCGGAAGCTCGCGCCGTGCCCCGGGTCGCCCCAGACCTGGAGCCAGCCGCCGTGCAGGTGGGCGTCCTCGAGGGCGATCGCCAGGCCCAGCCCGGTGCCGCCGGTCGACCGGGCGCGGGCCGGGTCGGCCCGCCAGAACCGGTTGAAGACCATCCGGGCCTGGGCCGGGGTGAGCCCGACGCCGTGGTCGCGGACGACGACGGCGACGGCGTCCGCGTTCCCCGCGACCCGGACGACGACCGGCCGGCCCTCGCCGTGCTCGATCGCGTTGCCGACGAGGTTGCGGACGATGCGCTCGAGCCGGCGGGCGTCGACCTCGGCGACGCAGGGCGTGCCGGGGACGTCGAGGACGACGTCGCACCGCCCGTCCGCGAGCGGTCGCAGGCCGTCGACGACCCGGGTGACGACGTCCCGGACGTCGGCCGGGTCCACCTCGAGGACTGCGGCGCCGGCGTCGAACCGGCTCACCTCGAGCAGGTCGGCGAGCAGGGACTCGAACCGGTCGAGCTGGGTCATGAGCAGCTCGGCGCTGCGCGCGGTCGCCGGGTCGAAGCCGTCGCGGGCCTCGTGGAGCACCTCGGTGGCCATCCGGATCGTCGTCAGCGGGGTCCGCAGCTCGTGCGAGACGTCGGAGACGAACCGGCGCTGGACGCGGGAGAGCTCCTCGAGCCGGTGGATCTGCCGCTCCAGGCTCGTGGCCATGTCGTTGAAGGCGGCACCGAGCCGGGCCAGCTCGTCCTCGCCGCGCACCCGGACCCGCCGGTCCAGGTGCCCGGAGGCGATCTCCTCCGCGGTGCGGGCCGCGAGCCGGACCGGCTCGACGACCGAGCGGGTCACGACGAACGCGACGCCCGCGACGAGCAGGACGAGCGCCGCGCCGCCGACGAAGAACGTTCTGCGGACGAGGTCGAGGGTCGCGGCCTCGCGGTCCTGCCGGACGACGAAGTAGAGCTCGTAGTCGCCGATGCCCTGGCCGAGGTCGAGCAGGCCGCCCCACGCGTACCCGGGGCTGGTCCGGGGCGCCTCGAGGCCGGCGCCGCGCGGCGGCAGCGCGACCGGTGTGCCGAGGAGCTGGCCCCGGTCGGCGACGACGCTGCGCCGCAGGCCGGTGGGGACGACGTCCGCCGGCAGGCCGGAGGACGAGCGGTCCTGGATCGGCCCGGCCGCCGTCGCGTCGAGGCTCTGGCGCAGGAGGACGAACCGGTTGTCCTCGTTGGACAGCCGGGTCACGAGATCGGTGCCGAACGTGCCGGGGTCGCCGCTGCGGTTCTTCACGAGGGTCTGGGCCTCGGCGTACAGCTGCTTGGCCTCGATGCGGGCGATCTCCTGGCTGGAGTCCTGGAGCCCCTCGGAGATCCGCGCGAGCAGGACGCTGCCGACGGCGAGCACGACGAGCGTGGCGAAGACGACGGTCGTCGCGACGACGCGCAGCCGCAGCGACCGCCGCCAGCGCATCCGGCCCAGCCGCAGCCCCGCGAGCACGCCGGACGGCGTCCGCCGGCGCAGCGCGGCGACGGTGCGGTCGCGCAGCACGTGCTCCTGGACACGGTCGACGCCCCGGCCGGCGTCCGCGCGCTCGTCCGGGTCGGCGGCGCCGGGGTGCTCGCCGGGCTCGGGCGCGGGGGGACCTGACACGGGCGGGACCTGGGATCTCTGCGAGGCGGGACCGTGCGGCGGGGCCGACGTCAGGCCGGGCCGGCCTTGTAGCCGACGCCGCGGACGGTGAGGACGATGTCCGGACGCTCCGGGTCGCGCTCGATCTTCGAGCGCAGCCGCTGGACGTGGACGTTGACGAGGCGGGTGTCCGCCGCGTGGCGGTAGCCCCAGACCTGCTCGAGGAGCACCTCGCGGGTGAACACCTGCCACGGCTTGCGGGCCAGGGCCACGAGGAGGTCGAACTCGAGCGGGGTCAGCGAGATGATCTCCTCGCCGCGGCGCACGGAGTGACCGGCGACGTCGATCGCGAGGTCGCCGATCTCGAGCATCTCCGGCGACGGCTCCTCGGTGCGGCGCAGCCGCGCCCGGACCCGGGCGACGAGCTCCTTGGGCTTGAACGGCTTGACGACGTAGTCGTCGGCACCCGACTCCAGGCCGAGGACGACGTCGACCGTGTCGCCCTTGGCCGTGAGCATGACGATCGGGGTGCCGGACTCCGACCGGATCTGCCGGCAGACCTCGATGCCGTCCTTGCCGGGCAGCATGAGGTCGAGCAGCACGAGGTCGGGCCGGGTCGCCCGGAACGCCTCGAGCGCGCCGGACCCGTCCGCGCAGAAGACCGGGTCGAACCCCTCCCCGCGCAGCACGATGCCGAGCATCTCGGCGAGGGCGGTGTCGTCGTCGACCACCAGCACACGACCTCTCATGGCCTCATCGTGACACCGCGACGGTCCGGACCGCAGCCTGCGACAGGCTCCGGCACCCGTTTCGTGCAAGATCGGTCCCCGTGGGGGCCGTCGCAGCGGCGTGACAGGATGGCGCGCGGGGGAACCACGGACCGTGGCGGGGGCGTTCACGGCACGGACGACGACGGCACAGCGGGCTGCGACGAGGGGGACCGATGACGGACCGGACGGGACCGGACGGGCAGCCGCCCGTGCCGTCGTCCACGCCGCCCGGGTGGCCGCCCGCCGGGCAGCCGGGCCCTGCCCAGCCGTCTGCCCAGCCGTCTGCCCAGCCGCCGGCCCAGCCCTGGGGCGCCGCACCACCGCCCGCCGCGCAGCCGTGGGGCGCTCCCGGTGCCCCGGGCTGGGGCGGTGGCGGGCCGCAGATGTGGCTCGCCCGGCCGAAGCCGGGGATCGTGCCGCTGCGCCCGCTCTCGCTCGGCGAGATCCTCGACGGCGCCTTCCAGGCGATCCGCACGAACCCGCGCACGATGATCGGCGTGTCGGCGATCGTCGTCGCCGTCGCGACGCTGCTCACGACGCTGCCGTCCGCCGCGCTGCTCACCGACCTCGGCGGGGGGTCGCTCTTCGAGCCGGGCGCCGCGCCGACCGCCGAGGACTTCGCATCGCTGGTCCTCGGCACCATCCGGGCGTCGCTGCCGGGCTACGTCGTGCTGCTCGTCGCGACCGCCGTCCTCGGTGCGCTGCTGACGATCAGCGTGAGCAACGCCGTCCTCGGTGTCCGCACCGGCGGCGGGGCGCTGTGGCGCCGGGTCCGGCCGCGGCTCGGCGCCGTCCTCGGGCTGGCGGTCCTGCTGACGCTGCTGTCACTGGCTGTCGCGGGCCTGCTCGTCGGGCCTGGGGTCGCGATCCTGCGCTACGGCGACCCGCTCACCGGCGCGCTCGTGCTGCTCGCCGGCGCCCTGCCCGCCGTCCTCGTCTCGCTCGCGCTCACGGCCAAGCTCGGCCTCGCCGCCCCTGCTCTCCTGCTCGAGGAGCGCAGCCCGGCCTCCGCGATCGCGCGCTCCTGGCAGCTGACCCGGGGCAGCTTCTGGCGCGTGCTCGGCATCCTGCTGCTCGCGTCGATCATCCAGGGCATCGGCGCCGCCGTGGTCTCGGCCCCCTTCGGCATCGTCGCCGGTCTCGTCGCCGGGGCCACGGGCGACCCGGTGAACCCGTACGGCAGCTTCTGGGGCAACGTCGTCCAGCTCCTCATCAGCGGGCTCGGGCAGACGATCGGCTCGGCCGTCTTCTACCCGTTCAGCGCGGCCGTCACGACGCTGCTCTACCTCGACGTCCGGATGCGGCGCGAGGGTCTGGACGTCGAGCTCGTCCGGCACGTCGAGGGCGGCCAGGCCGCGTGAGCGCGCTCGCCGCCGTCGGTGCGGGCGTCGCCGCGCTGGCGCAGGTCCCGCTCGAGCCGGACCGGGACCAGGCCCGGCAGTGGGCGGTCGAGGAGCTCGCGAAGCGGGAGTACGCCGAAGAGCGCCCGGGTGCGCTGTCCCAGCTCCTCGACTGGATCCTCGAGCAGCTCGACAAGCTGTCCGGCCTCGGCGGCCCGGGGCAGGGCACCGGCACCGCGTTCGCGCTCGTCGCCGGCGTCGTCGTCGTGCTCGTCGCCGTCGCGGTCCTCGTCACCGGCCGGGTCGTCCGGCGGGCCCGGCAGGCCGACCCGGCCCCCGTCTTCGACGGCACGTCCGGCACCGCGCGGACCCACCGCGGCGCCGCCGACGAGGCCGCGGCGCGCGGCGACTGGCGGACGGCGGTCGTCGAGCGGTTCCGAGCCGTCGTCCGCGAGCTCGAGGAGCGCGCCGTCCTCGTCCCGCAGCCCGGCCGGACGGCGGACGAGGCGGCCGGCGAGGCCGCCCGCTGGCTGCCCGCGCTCGACGACCCGCTGCGCTCCGCGGCCCGGCTCTTCGACGACGTCCGCTACGGCGACCGGCCCGCGGACGCGGCCGGTGACGCGGCGCTGCGGGCGCTCGACGAGCAGGTCGTGGCGGCCCGGACCGTCGCGCCCCAGGCCGAGGCCGCGGCGTCGCCGGCGGTGCCGTCGTGACCGTCGTCGCCGGCCGCCCAGGGCCGGCCGACCTGACGTCCGGGGCCCCGGAGGACGGGCCGCCCGGACCGGCGTCCGGCCGCTCCCCCGGTCGCGCCCGCGACCGGCGGACCCGGGTGCTCCTGTGGGGCGGGGCGGCGACGGGCGCCCTCGTCCTCGTCGCGCTCGTCGGTGCATTGACCACCCCGCGGACGACGACCGGGGACCTCGAGCCGACCTCGGCGTCCCCCGACGGCGCCCGCGCCGTCGCCCAGATCCTGCAGCGGCAGGGCATCGAGGTCGAGACGGTCCGCACGTCGACGCAGCTCGCCGAGCGGTCCTCGGCGCTGCGCACGACCGTCGTCGTCCACCCCGACCTGCTCGGGCCGGAGCAGCTCGACCGGGTCGCCGCGACACCGGGGCCGCTCGTGCTCGTCGACCCGGACCTGCCCGCGCTGGAGCGGCTCGCGCCCTTCGCCGAGGCCGCCGGGGTCGTCGACGCGCGGGCCGCCGAGCCCGCGTGCAGCCAGCCGTCGGTGACCGCGGCCGGCTCCGCCCGGGCCGGCGGCAGCCTGTACCGGCTCGCCGACGACGGCCGGCAGGCGAGCGCCGTCCTGTGCTACCTGGCGCCGGGCGGCTCCGACCGCGGCAGCCTCGTCCTCGGCACGGCGAACGGCCGGACGGTCGTCGTCGTCGGCCAGGCCGACGTCCTGCGCAACAGCCACCTCGCCGACGCCGACGGCACCGCGGCCCTGGCGCTGCGGCTGCTCGGCACCCGGGCCGGCATCGTCTGGTACGTCCCGGACCCGGCCGAGCTGTCGACGTCGCAGGAGGCGCCGACGCTGACCGACCTGGTGCCGCGCGGCGTCCGGTTCGTCGCCTGGCAGCTCGTGCTCGTCGCCGTCCTCGCGATGATCTGGCGCGGCCGCCGGCTCGGCCGGCTCGTCACCGAGCCGCTGCCCGTCGTCGTCCGCTCGACCGAGACGCAGGAGGGCCGGGCCCGGCTCTACCGGCGCGCGAAGGCCTACGGCCGGGCGAGCGCGACGCTGCGGACGGCGGCGCTGCGCCGGCTCGCCCGCCGTCTCGACGTGCCGGCGGACGCCTCCCCCGCGACCGTCGTCGCCCTCGCCGCCCAGGCCTCCGGGCTCGGGCAGACCGCGCTCACGGCCACGTTCCTCGGCCCCGCGCCGACCGACGACCGCGGGCTCGTCCGGCTCGCGGACGAGATCGCCGCCGCCGAGGCGGCCGTCACGACCGCCTCCTCCCGCCCCGCCCAACGGCCGCCGTCCTTCGGCGGTGCCCGATGAGCCGCCGCACCCGCACCCGCTGCACCCACGCTGAGAGGTCCTCCGCCGATGTCTGACACGCCCGCCTGGTCCGCCGGCCCCGGCACTCCCCCGGAGCAGCCGGTCCGGATCGCCCCGACCGAGTCCGAGGCCGCCCGCGAGGCGCTGACCCGGGTCCGCACCGAGGTCGCGAAGGCGGTCGTGGGCCAGGAGGCGGCCGTGAGCGGCCTCGTCATCGCGCTGCTGTGCCGCGGGCACGTGCTCCTCGAGGGTGTGCCCGGCGTCGCGAAGACCCTGCTCGTGCGGGCGCTGTCGGCGTCGCTGTCGCTCACGACGACGCGTGTGCAGTTCACCCCCGACCTCATGCCCGGCGACGTCACCGGCTCGCTCGTGTACGACGCCCGGACCGCGCAGTTCGACTTCCGCGAGGGTCCGGTCTTCACGAACATCCTGCTCGCCGACGAGATCAACCGGACGCCGCCGAAGACCCAGGCGTCGCTGCTCGAGGCGATGGAGGAGCGGCAGGTCTCCGTCGACGGCAAGCCGCGGCCGCTGCCCGACCCGTTCGTCGTCGCCGCGACCCAGAACCCCGTCGAGTACGAGGGCACCTACGCACTCCCCGAGGCCCAGCTCGACCGGTTCCTGCTCAAGCTGACGATGCCGCTGCCGCCGCGCGAGGTCGAGCTCGAGGTGCTCGCCCGGCACGCGGCCGGCTTCGACCCGCGCGACCTCGCCGCCGCCGGCGTCCGCCCGGTCGCCGGCGCCGACGACCTCGCGGCCGCGACCCACGCCGTCCGCCAGGTGACGATCGACCCCGCCGTCATGGGCTACGTCGTCGACGTCGTCCGGGCGACCCGGAGCAGCCCGTCCCTCGCGCTCGGCGTGAGCCCGCGCGGTGCGACGGCGCTGCTCGCGACGAGCCGGGCGTGGGCCTGGCTCGCGGGGCGTGACTACGTGACGCCGGACGACGTCAAGGCGCTCGCCCGGCCGACGCTGCGGCACCGCGTGCAGCTGCGCCCGGAGGCCGAGCTCGAGGGCGTGAGCGTCGAGGGCGTCCTCGACAGCGTCCTGGCGACCGTGCCGGTCCCGCGCTGACCGTGGGAGCCGAACTCCGGCCGGAGGTCCGGTCGTGGCGCTGACCGGGCGGGTGCCGCTGCTCGCGCTCGCCGGCGTCGTCCCGCTGTGGCTCGCACCGGGCCGGGCGACGTTCGCCGGCTGGGCGCTGCTCGTGCTGCTCGCCGTCGGAGCGGACCTGCTGCTCGCCGGCTCGCCGAAGGCGCTCACGGTCGAGCGGGAGCCGCTCGGGTCGCTGCGGCTCGGCTCGGGCGCGCAGGCGTCGTTCGTCGTGACGAACCGCGGCCCCCGGCGGGTCCGCGGTGTCGTCCGGGACGCCTGGCAGCCGTCGGCGGGCGCGACCGACCAGCGGCACCGGCTCGACGTGCCGGCCGGCCAGCGCCGCCGCTTCACGACCCGGCTCGTGCCGACCCGGCGCGGGGACCGGCTCGTCGAGCACGCCGTCGTCCGCAGCGTCGGGCCGCTCGGGCTGGCCGCCCGGCAGCGCGCGCTGCCCGCCCCCGGCCGGCTGCGGGTGCTGCCGCCGTTCACGTCCCGCAAGCACCTGCCGAGCCGGCTCGCCCGGCTGCGCGAGCTCGACGGCAAGGCGGCCGTCCAGGTGCGCGGCCAGGGCACCGAGTTCGACTCGCTGCGCGACTACGTCGACGGGGACGACGTCCGGTCGATCGACTGGCGGGCCACCGCGCGCCGCCAGCAGGTCGTCGTCCGGACCTGGCGGCCCGAGCGGGACCGGCGGGTGCTCATCGTGCTCGACACGTCGCGGACGTCGGCCGCCCGGATCGGGGACGCCCCGCGGCTGGACGCCGCGATGGACGCCGCGCTGCTGCTCGCCGCGCTGGCCGCCCGCGCCGGCGACCGGGTCGACCTGCTCGCCGCGGACCGCCGGGTGCGGGCGCGGGTCGAGGGCGTCACGGGCGGCGGGCTGCTCCCCGCCCTCGTCGAGGCGATGGCACCGCTCGACGCCGACCTCGTCGAGGCGGACTGGACCGTCGTCGTCGGCGCCGTCCGGCAGCGGCTCACCCAGCGCGCGCTCGTCGTCCTGCTCACCCCGCTCGAGGCCGCCGCGCTCGAGGAGGGCCTGCTGCCCGTCGTCCAGCAGCTGACCCGGCACCACCAGGTCGTCCTCGCGTCCGTCGCCGACCCGCAGGTCGCCGAGCAGGCCGCGGCGCGCGGCGACGCGTACGCCGTCTTCGGCGCGGCCGCCGCGCAGCGCAGCCAGCTCGACCGGCTCGCCGTGACCGCCGAGCTCACCCGGGCCGGGGTCGACGTGCTCGACGCCCCGCCGGAGTCGCTGCCGCCGGCGCTCGCCGACCACTACCTCGCGCTCAAGGCCGCCGGGCGGCTCTGAGCCGCTGCCCCGTCCGGGCCCTCTGAGGTACATCCGCGTGCAATGGCACGGTGATCTACCTCAGAGGCCGCCGACGAAGGGGGGTGGTCAGCCGGTGACCGGCAGGACGTCCTCGCGGAGCGACTCGTCGAGGTCGCCGGTCTCGCCGGACCGCGCGGCCCACCGGCCGAGGGTGCCCACGTAGCCGAGGAAGAGCAGCCAGACGACGGCGCCGATGGTGATCCGGGCCCAGGTCGGCAGGCCGGACGGCGTCACGAAGGCCTCGACGACGCCGGAGACGAGGAGCACGACGACGAGGCCGAGAGCGACGGTGATCATCGACCGGCCCTCCTGCGCGAGCGCCCGGACCCGGGGCAGCGGCCCCGGAGCGACCCAGGCCCAGAAGAGCTGCAGCCCGGCGCCGGACGCGACGAAGACCGCGGTGAGCTCGAGCAGCCCGTGCGGGGTGATGAGACCGAAGAAGAGGCCGAGCCGGTCGTTCGCCGCCATGAGGCCACCGATGACCCCGACGTTCGCGGCGTTCTGGAACAGCACCCAGACCACCCCGACCCCGCTCACGCCGAAGACGATGCACAGGGCCGAGACCCAGGCGTTGTTCGTCCACACCTGGGCGGCGAAGCTGCCGGCGGCGTACTCGCTGTAGTAGCTCTCGAAGTCGACCTCGACGAGCCGGCGGATCTCCTCCTTCGAGCCCACCGCGGCCTGCACCTCGGGGTTGCGGGCGACCCATACCCCGAGCGCGACCGCGACGACGGCGCTGAACGCGAAGCTCGCGAAGGCCCACCAGCGCGAGCGCCAGACCGCGGCCGGGAACGACACGACGAAGAACCGGGCGAGCTCGCGCCACAGCGGCTCGCTCGTGCCGGTCACCGCGGCGCGGGCCCAGGCGACGGACGACGACAGCCGGGCCGCGACCGCCGCGTCCGGGGCCGCCGTCCGGACCGCGGACAGGTGCGTCGCCGCCCGCTGGTAGAGCGCGACGAGCTCGTCCGCCTCCTCACCGGTCAGGCGGCGGGTACGGCTCAGCTCGTCGAGCCGGGCCCACTCCGCCGAGTGCACGGCCACGAAGGCGTCGAGGTCCATCGGGCCAGCGTACGGCTCGGTGGCTGCGTAGCCTGGGCGCATGACGACGCCGACCGCGCCCGTGCCCGGAGCCGTGCCGTCCGGCCCCGCACCGGCCGGCGGCCCGCTGCCCTGGGCGGGTGCGCCGTCCACGGGCACCGCGGCCGGCACCGTCGACGTCGAGGGCCTGCGGCTGCCCGCCGAGCTCGTCACGGGCGAGGCGGTCGCGCTCGAGCTGCGGCCGGCCTCGTTCGCCGGCCGCTCGCTCGCATGGCTGCTCGACGCGTTCCTCTACCTCGGTCTGCTCTTCGTCAGCGCGACGATCGTCGGCGGGCTCGCCGCCGGGCTCGACGAGGCGGCCACCGCGGCGCTCTTCCTCGTCGACGTCGTCGGCTTCCTCGTGGGTCTGCCCGTCGCGGTCGAGACGTTCAGCCGGGGCCGCTCGGTCGGCAAGCTCGCCGCCGGGCTGCGGGTCGTGCGCGACGACGGCGGCCCGATCCGGTTCCGGCAGGCGCTCGTGCGCGGGCTGCTCGCGGTCGTCGAGGTCTTCTCGCTGCCGTTCGTCGCCGTCATCAGCTCGCTGGTCTCCCCGCACGGCAAGCGGGTCGGCGACCTGCTCGCCGGCACGTACGTCGTCCGCGAGCGCGGCGGGGTCGAGATCCCGCCGCCGGTCGCGATGCCGCCGCACCTGGCGCAGTGGGCCGGGTCGGCGGACATCGGCCGGATCCCCGAGCGGCTCGCGCTCGCGGCCCGCGGCTTCCTCGGGCGGACGGCGTCCCTGCACCCGCAGGCCCGCACCCGGCTCGGGACGAGCCTGGCCGACCAGGTCTCCCGCTACGTCGCGCCCACCCCGCCGCCGGGCACGTACCCCGAGCACTTCCTCGCGGCGGTCCTCTCCGAGCGCACCCGACGCGAGCTCGACCGGCTCGGTCGCGCGCAGGCCGCCCGGGCGGCGCGGACCGCACGCCGCGACGCGGCGCCGGTGCTCGCGGCGTCGAGCCACAAGCTCGTCGGCGAGGACTGACTGCGGAACAGGTCCGAGCCACGCGGCCGCGGACCATACGGCGCAGCAGTGCGGAAACTCCGCCACAGGCCGCTGTGGCGGAGTCTCCACACTGTCGGGAGAGACGGCGGACGGCCTACATCGGGACGTCGACGGTGACACCGTGCCGGTGCAGGTGCTCCCGCAGGACGGCATGGCCCTGGTCGACGTGCCAGCACTCGGCCCGCAGCCCCGCCGAACGGGCGCCGTCGACGTTCTGCTCGCTGTCGTCGACGAACAGGACCGTCGCAGGGTCGGCGCCGATCCGGCGCGCCGCCTCGTGGAAGAACCGCTCGTCCGGCTTCGTCACGCCGAGGTCGCACGAGTAGCAGCTGACGTCGAAGAGCGCGTCGTACCCGAGCGCGGTGCGCATGTGGGCCGCTCGGTGCCGCTCCTGGTTCGTCGCGAGGTGGACCCCGTACCCGGCGGCACGCAGCGCCCGCACGAGGGCGAGGGTCTGCGGCACCGGCTCGATCCGCTGCCAGACGGCTGCGTAGACCTCTTCGACAGGCGCGGCCACACCGAACTCGACGAGGGTCGCCGCCAGCGACGGGAGGTAGTCGCCCTCGCCCGAGAGCATCGGCCGCTCGTTCTTCCACGTCGTGTGGAGGAACTCCCGGGCGCGGCCGCCGAGGTACGGCTCCATCGCGGCGTACCAGCCACCCGGGAGCTCCTGCACGACGCCGTCCGCGTCGAGCAGCACGTGACGGACCGGACCTGTCGACATGCCGGCAGGCTAGTGCCGCAGGACCGCTACCTCCTCGGACCCGTCAGCGGTACGCCTCCGCCTGGATGCCGTAGAGCTCGCTGTACGGACCGCCGCGGGACATGAGGTCGGCGTGCGAGCCGGTCTCGACGACCCGGGCGCCGTCGAGGACGACGATGAGGTCGGCCATCCGCACGGTCGAGAACCGGTGCGAGACGAGCAGCGTGATCCGGCCGTCGGTACCGCCGGCCGCCGCGGCGTACCGCTCGAAGAGCGCGTGCTCGGTCTCGGCGTCCAGGGCCGCCGTCGGCTCGTCGAGAACGAGGACGAGCGGCATCTCGCGCATGAATCCGCGGGCCAGCGCGAGCTTCTGCCACTGGCCGAACGAGACCTCGACGCCGCCGGGCCAGGTCGGGCCGAGCTGGGTGTCAAGGCCGTCGGCGAGCCGCTCGACAACGTCGCCGGCGCCGGCCCGGTCGACAGCCGCGACGACCGACGGCCGGTCGTCGACCCGGGGGACGTCCCCGAGACCGACGCTGTGATCGGCCCGCAGCTCGAAGCGGAAGAAGTCCTGGAAGGCACCGGCGAGCCGGGCCCGCCAGCCGTCGGTGCGGATGGCGTCCAGGGGCACGTCGTCGACGAGGATCCGCCCCGAGTCGGGCGCGTAGAGCTTGCAGAGGAGCTTGACGAGCGTCGACTTCCCCGCGCCGTTCTCGCCGACGACCGCGACGACGCTGCCCGCGGGCAGGTCGAGCGTGACGTCGTCCAGCACGAGCCGGTCGGTGCCCGGATAGCTGAACGACACGTGCTCGAACCGCACGCCCCGCTCGAGGCGCGCGGGCGGGTCCTGGTCGGCGTCGACGACGAGCGCGGCCGCGTACTCCTCGAGCCAGACGAGCCGGCGCGAGCCGTCGAGCCAGATCCCGCGCAGCCAGCCGACCTCGGCCACGGTCGCCCCGATGTACGCCGAGAGCCGCGCGCCGGCGGCGAGCACGAGCAGCACGCTGCCGGCCCCGGCGTCGAGCACGGTCGCCACGAGGACGACCGCAGCGACGTACGCCGACCCGAACGCCGCCCACGCGAGACTGTGCCAGGCGGCCGTCACCGTGCGGGCCCGCGCCATCGGCCGGTAGCCGCGCTCCCACGCCTCGCGGCGCTGGGCGGCCAGCCGCCGCCCGATCCCGGTGACCCGGACCTCCTTGCCGGGCGGCGCGGTCGTCGCGGTCTGGAACAGGTGCTTGGCCAGGCGCATGTGCGGCGCGGCCTGCTCCTGGACGGCGCGCTCCACGCCGGGCCGCCAGGTCGACGTGACGACGGTCGGCAGCGCGAACACCGCGAGCAGCACGAGCGCCGGGTGGATCGAGACGAGCAGCGCCACGGTGATGCCGAGCCGCAGCACCCAGCCGACGGTGCTGAAGAGCGACATGTACATGTGGTCGAGCACGTAGATCTGGTCGCGGAGCACCGCGAGCCGGTCGAGCAGCAGCGGCCGCTCCTGGTGCGCGACCGTCGGCACGGACGCCTGCAGGCGGGCCACGTGCGACTCCAGCGCGATCGTCACCCTGTCCCGGAAGCGGCGCGTGACGCGGCTGCTCACGACGCGCAGGAACCACGTGCCGGTCGCGGACAGCCCGAGGCCGAGGCAGGCGGCGAGCAGCAGCGCGCGGTCCCGCTCGACGACCCCGCGACCGAGCAGCTGCAGCCACAGGGCGAGGAGCGCGTCCGGGACGGCGCCCAGCACGGTGAGCGAGAACGCCGCGACGAGCAGCCGCGGCTCGTTGCTGTAGCCGAGCCGGCACACCCGCCACATCGACCGCAGCCCGGGCGGCAGGTCCTCGTCAGAGGACGTCATAGGTCACCTCCTCGTCGTCCGTGCCGAACCGCTGCGCCTGGAGGTCGAACATCGTCCGGTACCGGCCGTTCGCCGCCATGAGCTCGTCGTGGGAGCCGAGCTCGACGACCCGGCCGTGCTCGAGCACGCAGATGAGGTCGGCGAGCCGCACGGTCGAGAACCGGTGCGAGACGAGCACCGTCGTCGTGCCCCGGGTCGCCTCGAGGATCCGGCGGAAGATCTCGGCCTCGCCGCGGACGTCGAGCTGCGCCGTCGGCTCGTCGAGCAGGACGACACCGGCCCCGAGCCGGACGGCGGCCAGCGCACGCGCGAGCGCGACCCGCTGCCACTGCCCTCCGGAGAGGTCCGTGCCGCCCGGGTAGCCCTTGGCGAGCGGGGTGTCGAGTGCAGCGAGGCCGTCGGCGCCGGCGTCCGCGAGCGCGGCGAGGACGACGTCGTCCGGCGCGCCGGCCGGCGCGACGTTGTCGCGCAGCGGCAGCTCGAAGCGGACGAAGTCCTGGAAGACCGCGGCGACCCTCCCCCGCCAGGCCTCGACGTCGAGGTCGCGCAGGTCGACGCCGTCGACCTCGACGGCACCGGACTGCGGGTCGTAGAGCCGGCACAGCAGCTTGGCGAGCGTCGTCTTGCCGGCGCCGTTCTGCCCGACGATCGCGAGCGAGCGGCCCGCGGGGACCTCGAGGTCGAGGTGCTCGAGGACCGGGCCGCCGCCCGCCGGGTACCCGAAGGTGACGTCCCGGAACCGGATCCCGGTCGCGGGCAACCCCGCCGCCGGCCGGACCACCCCGCCCGGCGGCGGTGCGAGCGCCCCGGCCGGCCCGGTCGCCGGGCCGAGCCGCAGCGTCGCCGCGACCGGCCCCGCGGCGCCGTCCATGGCCCAGTTGAGCCCGCCGAAGGCGATCATCGACGCCCCGACCGCGACCTGCGCGTACGTCACGGCCTGCCCGAGGTCGACCCTGCCGTCGAGGGCCGCCGTCGCGAGCGCCCAGAAGACGACGACGTTCGCGCCGACGACGAGCAGCCCGCACCAGAGCAGCGGCCGTTCGCGGAGCCGGGTCGCCCGGTACTGCAGCTCGTGCAGGCGGGTGCGGTGCGCGACGAACCGGTCGACCGTCCAGCCGACGAGCCCGAACATCCGCAGCTCCTTGGCCGCGGGCGGGTCGACGGCGAGCCGGTAGGCGTAGTCGGAGTGCCGCTGCGCCGCCCGCACCTCGTCGGTGTTCCGGTCGCGCCAGACGCCGCTCTCCCGCAGCAGCCAGTGCGTCGAGGCCCACGCGCCGCCGAGGAGCAGCGCCGCCCACGGCGACCAGACCGCGAGCACGAGCACCGACGTCACGCCGCCGATCAGCTCGACGAGGCCGCCGGCGATGAAGTCCATCGCGACGAACAGCGGCGGGCCTAGCTGGCCGAGGTCGAAGTCGCGGGCCGCGGTGAGGTCCTCGGCGAGCTCCGGGGCCTCGAGGTGCCCCATCCCCGGCGGGTCGACGCACGCGTCGGTGAGCCGGTCGTACAGCCAGGCCGCCGTCCGGTCGCCGAGGTTGGCGCTGAGCCCCTGCTGCACCGGGGCGAGCACCTGGAGCAGCACGAAGACGACGCCCATGAAGCTGAGCGGTCGCGCGAGGTCCCCGCCGGACTGCACCGCCTGCACGAGCACGCCCATGGCGACCGCGAACGCCGCGGGCAGGACGCCGCGCAGCACGAGCACGACCCACCACGCGACGGCCAGCCCCGGGGCGGCCTTCGGCAGCGTCGCGAAGAACTGCCACTCGGCACGTGCGCGCAGCCGCTGCACCGGGCCCCCTCCGCCGTCCGACCGTTCGACCGGGACGACGCTAGCGGGGCGGGCCGACAGCGCGCATGGACGGATCGGAGACGGCACGAGGCCCGGACGGCAGGTGCGCCGTCCGGGCCTCGTGACCGGTCGTGGTGCGGGTGCTTCAGCCCTCGGTGCCGAGGACCTCAGTACCGGTAGTGGTCCGGCTTGTACGGCCCGGCGACGTCGACGCCGATGTACTCGGCCTGCTCCTTGCTCAGCTGGGTGAGCCGGACGCCGAGCGCGTCGAGGTGCAGGCGCGCGACCTTCTCGTCGAGGTGCTTGGGCAGCACGTAGACCTGGGTCTCGTACTCGCTCGTCTTCGTGAACAGCTCGATCTGCGCGATGACCTGGTTCGAGAACGAGTTCGACATGACGAAGCTCGGGTGGCCGGTCGCGTTGCCGAGGTTCAGCAGACGCCCCTCGGAGAGCACGATGATGCTGTGCTCCTTGCGGTCGCCGGCGGCCGGGAACGTCCACTCGTGCACCTGCGGCTTGATCTCGACCTTGCGGACGCCGGGCAGCTTCGCCAGACCGGCCATGTCGATCTCGTTGTCGAAGTGGCCGATGTTGCCGACGATCGCCTGGTGCTTCATCCGCACCATGTCGGCCGCCGTGATGATGTCCTTGTTGCCGGTCGCCGTGATGAACATGTCGGCGGTCTCGACGACGTCCTCGAGCGTGGCGACCTGGTAGCCGTCCATCGCTGCCTGGAGCGCGCAGATCGGGTCGACCTCGGTGACGATGACCCGGGCGCCCTGGCCGCGCAGCGACTCCGCGCAGCCCTTGCCGACGTCGCCGTAGCCGAAGACGACCGCGACCTTGCCGCCGATGAGGACGTCGGTCGCGCGGTTGATGCCGTCGATGAGCGAGTGCCGGGTGCCGTACTTGTTGTCGAACTTCGACTTCGTCACCGAGTCGTTGACGTTGATCGCCGGGAAGAGCAGGCGACCCTCCTTGGCGAACTCGTACAGGCGGTGGACGCCCGTCGTGGTCTCCTCGGTGACGCCCTTGATCGCGGCGGCGGCCTTCGTGTAGCGCTGCGGGTCGGACGCGAGGGAGCGGCGCAGCGTGTCGAGGATGACCAGCCACTCCTCGCTGTCGTTCTCGGCCGGCGACGGGACGACGCCCGCGGCCTCGAACTCGACGCCCTTGTGGACGAGCAGCGTCACGTCGCCGCCGTCGTCGAGGATCATGTTCGGGCCCGTGTTGCCGTTATCGTCGGCGGGCCACGCGAGCATCTGCTCGGTGCACCACCAGTACTCGGCGAGCGTCTCGCCCTTCCAGGCGAAGACCGGCACGCCCTGCGGCGCCTCCGGCGTGCCGTGCGGGCCGACGACCGTGGCCGCGGCGGCGTTGTCCTGCGTGGAGAAGATGTTGCACGAGACCCAGCGGACGTCGGCACCGAGCGCGACGAGGGTCTCGATGAGGACGGCGGTCTGCACCGTCATGTGGAGCGAGCCCGCGATCCGGGCGCCCGCCAGCGGCTTGCTGTCGCCGAACTCGGCGCGCAGGGCCATGAGGCCGGGCATCTCGTGCTCGGCGAGGCGGATCTCGTGCCGGCCGGACTCGGCCAGGGTGATGTCGGCGACCTTGTAGTCGAAGGACATGGGTACCTCTCGGAAGGGGGACGCCCGCACCGGTCAGGTGCGGGACGTCGTCGGTGGGCGGGGTCGACCAGGCACGGGTCACGGACCCGCGAAGCGCTCAGCCACGGGCTGCGGTCCCTGGGACCACGTCACCGTGCTGCACCCTGTTGCCTCGTCGACCCGGCGCGGCCCCTCTGGGCCTGCGGCATCACCGACGCCGGAACCACCTCAGGATACGCCCGGCGGCGGCCCCGCGCCCATCCCGCACGCCGGTGACGGCCGTCCGTGCACCGGGTGACGACGCCGGGGACGACAACCGGCACGACAACCGGCACGACAACCGGGCAGGCGGCTGCGGCGTCCGACGACTGTGACCCGGACCGCCGGCCCGCCCACGCCCCTGCGGCGCGCCGTCCTCGCCCTGCTCGCCCTCGGCCTCGTGCTCGCCGGCACGTGGGCGGTCCGGGTCCGGGTCGCCGACGGGCTCTGGCCGTGGCAGGAGGTCGCCGAGCGGGTCACCTGGTGCGACCGCGACTACGTGCGTCTGCCCGGCCCGCCGCGCACCCTGGCCGCGGCCCGGTCGGAGTACGGGCAGGGCGGCCTGCAGCAGGTGACGACGGCCGGGCGCGGCGCCCGGGCGCGCGAGGTCTGGGCCGACCCGGGGCCCGGTCACGCCGTCCGGACGCCGGACGGCTGGCGGCCGGCGATGGAGACGGGTCCTTGCGCGATGGGCGTCTACGTCCGCACCGGCCCCGACGCCTTCGTGCCGTTCGAGATCCTCGGCGGGCCGTGACGGACGCGACGCCGTCGCGCGGGTAAATCCGTCGCCCGCCCCCGGCCCGGCCACGAGGATGTCGACCATGGCCGCCGACCCGGACGCATTCCTCGCCGGTGCCCTCGCGGGCATCGGCGTCGCGCTGCCGCTCGGCGCGATCAGCGTGCTCATCCTGGGCGAGGGTCTGCACCGCGGGTGGCGGTCGGCTGCGGCCGCCGCGACCGGGGTCGCGCTCGTCGACCTCGGCTACGCGGTCGTCGCGGTGGCGGCCGGGACGGCGGTCACCGCGGCCCTCGACGGCCGGACGGCGGCCGTGCGGCTCGTCGGGGCGGCCGTCCTGGCCGTCGTGGCCCTGCGCGGCCTGTGGGGGCTGCGCCGGCCGGCGGACGCCGCACCGGCCGAGGTGCCGGGGCACCACGTGCTGCTGCGGTTCGTCGGCCTCACAGCGGTCAACCCGCTCACGGCCGTCTACTTCGTCGTCCTCACCGCCGGCCTCGGGGACGCGGTGGCCGGCCTGTCGGCCGGCGGCCGGTTCGCGCTCGGGGTCTTCCTCGCGTCGTGGGCCTGGCAGCTCGTCATCGCGACCGCCGGTGCGCTCGCCGGCGCCCGGCTGCCCGGCTGGGCGCGGACGGCGACGGGCGTCGTCGGGTACCTCGTCGTCCTCGGGTACGCCGTCCGGCTGGCGCTGTCCGCCTGACCGCGGCCGGCCCCGCCGCGTCAGCCGAAGACGATCCCGGTGAGCGTCTGGTTGACGTGGGCCATCCACGTCTCGCCGTAGGTGTGGAAGCCGGCCACCGGGAGGCCGCCGAAGGCGTCGACGAAGTCCTGCGTGGCACCGGTCGCGTCCATCTCGAGCCGGCGCAGGATGCAGTTGAACATCACGGCCCCGCTCGCCGTGCCGAGGCTGCGCCAGGCGTCCAGGAGCGCCTCCCGGGTGCCGCCGACGAGGTCGCCGGTGCCCATCACCGCGACGTCCATCCCGAGCGGCATCTGGGCGAGGAAGCGCACTCCCCCGCCGTCGACGACGGCCGAGGGGCTGCGCACCCACGGCTCGCCGGAGATCATCTGGCCGAGCGGGTAGCGCATGAAGACGGAGCTGTCGAGGGCCTCCACCGGGACCCCGACCGCCTCGGCGTAGACCTGCGCGGCGGGCCGGCCGTCGAACGACGTGACGACCCGGCGGCTCTCGTCGGTCGAGGTGATCCGCAGCGTGATCCCGGTCTCCCGGACCGCACACGTCTTGACCACCCGGAAGGGCACCTCGACGTGGCAGACCATGAGCGCGACGCCCTGGAAGCTCCACGCACGGCCGGCCGCGACCCAGGTGCGCTCGAAGGCGAGGTCGTCCCCCGCGGAGCCGCCGACGATGTCGAGCAGCGGCGCGGCGTCCCCGAGGGCCTCGTTGACCGCCTCCTCCGCCTGGTGCATGCCGTCGATGAGGACGAAGCCGACGTGCTCGGCCGGGTCCAGGTCCCGCAGCGGCACCCGGACCGTGGCCTCGATGTCCCTGATCGCTGCGGCGATGCCGGCGTGCACGTCGCCGGACAGGTCGCCGAGGGTGGCGACGGCCCCGCCGACGACCGCGCGCGGCAGGGCCACCGCGCTGATGCCGCCCACCGAGGAGACCGCGTCGGTGAACTCCCCGGCCGTCGAGCAGCCGACGACGGCGGCGCCGGGGAACGCGTCGGCCATCGGGCCGACGACGTCCTGCGGGTCGTAGCGGGACGACGCGAAGTAGAGCACCGCGGCCGGGTCGGCGCCGCCCAGCCGCGCGCGGACGGCGGCGACGAGGTCCGGGACCGCGGTGGCGGCCGGGCCGGTGGCGTGGCCGCGCGCGAGGCCTGGCGCCGTGGGGGCGGAGTTCATGCTGGCCGTCGCGTCCTATCGGTCCGGGGTGCTGGTCAGCGTATTGGGTCCGGCGCGCCGGCGACCCCTGCTCCACCAACGCGGTCGTTCCGCGTCGGCGCCCGAGAGCTCGCCGTAGCCCATCCGTTCCAGCACGGTGACGACCTCGCGGACCACGGCGGGGTCGGCGACCTGGTCCGGCCGGGGCGCGCGGACGTCGGCCCCGGTCCGCAGCGCGACCCGGGTGAGGACGCCGTCCAGGGCCCACTCGTTGCCGGCGAACGCCCCGGCCCGCAGCCGCTCGTGGACCTCGGTGAGCGTGCCGGGCGGGCCCCCGGCGCCCGCCGTGACGAGCACCGGGGCGGGCTGCGCCGGGGCGTCGCCGAGGTGGCTGAACGCGTCGAAGGTGCCACGCGGCGTCCCGGTCCGGGA
>NZ_MWLN01000158.1 GCF_002198655.1 Kineosporia sp. A_224 | reverse complement strand
TCCCCGCCCCGTCCGTGACGCCGTCCGTCGCCCCGGTCGCCGACGTGCCCTGGGTCCGGACGTGGCAGTCGGTGCCGCAGCCCGCCCGCCCCGGGACGGTCGCCGCGCGTGGCCTGGCGTCCCGGACGGCGCGGATGCGCGTGCACACGAGCGTCGGGGGCTCGGCGCTGCGGCTGACGCTGTCCAACGTCTACGGCAGCCGCCCGCTCGTCGTCACCGCCGCGACCGTCGCCCTGCCCGCGCAGGAGGCCGGGTCGCTCCCGACGGCCCGCCCGGGCACGGTGCGGTCGCTGACCTTCGCGGGGCGGACGGTCGTCGAGGTGCCCGCCCGGGGCACCGCCGTGTCGGACGCCCTCACGTTCGACGTCCCCGCGCACTCCGACCTGCTCGTCTCGCTCGCCTTCGGCAGCACCCCGGTGCCGCTGACCGGCCATCTCTGGGCGATGTCGACGACGTGGCTGTCGGTGCCGGGGGACCGCACCGCCGACACCGACGGGTTCGCCTTCACCCGGCCGGTCGACTCGGGCTTCGTCGCGACGGCGATCGACGTGGCACCTGTCGGACGCCGCCCGCTGCCGACCGTCGTCGCGTTCGGCGACTCGATCACCGACGGGATCGGGTCCACCGTCGACGCCGACCGGCGCTGGCCGGACCTGCTCGCCGCCCGGCTGCCCGGCGTGGCCGTCGTCAACGCCGGGATCGGTGCCAACCAGGTGACGGCGGACTCCCGCCGGGGCGGGCACGCCGCGCTGCACCGGTTCGGCCGGGACGCGCTCGGGGTGCCGGACCCGGACGCGGTCGTCGTCCTCGAGGGCATCAACGACATCCAGGCCGGCGCCCGGGCGGGCACCGTCACGGCCGGCCTCGCCGGGCTCGCCGACCAGGCCCGGGCCCGCGGCGTCCGGGTCGTCCTCGCGACCCTGACGCCGTACGGCGGGCGCCGCGCCTACTCCGCGAAGGGCGAGCGGACCCGGCAGGCCGTCAACACCTGGATCCGCACCCGCGCGGTCCAGGACGGGCACGCGGACGTCGTCGTCGACCTCGACGCGGCCCTGCGCGACCCGGCCGACCGCACCCGGCTGGCCCCGGCGTTCGACTGCGGTGACCGCATCCACCCGAACGACGCCGGGTACGCCGTCATCGCGGCGGCCGTCGAGCCGGCGCTGCGCGCCGTCCTGCCGCTGGACGCGGCGCTCGCCGCGACACCCTGAGCCGCCGGCCCGCTACGCGGGCAGGCGCACGTCGTCCACGGGCCTGCGGACGGCGGGGACCGCGCGCCCGGCTGCGGGCCGCCGGGTGCCGCCGGCCCGGTCGGCGCGGTACCCGGCGAGCCACGTGCGCAGCTGGTCGACGGGCATCGGCCGGGCCAGCCCGAAGCCCTGGACGACGTGGCAGCCCAGGCCCGCGAGCCGCTCCCACGTGGTGTCGTCCTCGACGCCCTCGGCGACCGTCTCGAGCCCGAGGTTGCGCGCGAGGTCGACGATGCTCCGCGCGATGACGAGGTCGGCACCGGCGTCCGCGGCGCGCTCGCCGGCCGCGAGGAACGACTTGTCGATCTTCACCTCGTCGACGGGCAGCCGTCGCAGGTACGACAGCGACGAGTAGCCCGTGCCGAAGTCGTCGACGGACAGCCGGACACCGATGTCCCGCAACGAGTCCAGGAGCGCGACCGCGTGCTCGGGGTCGGCGATCATCGAGTCCTCGGTGATCTCCAGCGTGAGGGCGCTCGCCGGGACGCCGTGCCGCTCCAGGGCGGACGTCACCGTCGGCACGAGCCACTGCGCGACGAGCGTGCGTGCCGACAGGTTCACCGACACGGCGAGGTCGTGGCCGTCCGCGCGGTACAGCGCCGCGGCGTGCACGGCCCGGTCGAGGACGACCTCGGTGAGGTCGAGCATGAGCCCGTGCCGGTCGGCGAGCGCCAGGAAGTCGGCCGGTCCGAGCAGCCCGCGGACCGGGTGCACCCAGCGGACGAGGGCCTCCGCGCCGAGGACCCGGCCGGTCCCGGCGTCCGCCTGGGGCTGCAGATGCGCGACGACCTCGCCGGCACCGGGCTCTCCGCGCAGCGCCCGGCGCAGCTCGGCGAGGGTCGCCATCGACTCCCGCCCGGCCGGGGTGGTGCCCGCGCCGGTCGGCCCGGACGGCGAGGCGGACGGCGACCCGGACGACGGGCCGGCCCCCGGCCGCCGCTCCGGGTTGACCGCGACCCGGCTCACGACCCCGCGGGCCTGCGCCTTCGCCTGGGCCAGGGCGAGGTCCGCGGTGCCGAGCAACGAGCGGGGGTCGTCCAGGTCGGTGTGCGCGACGGCGATCCCGACGGAGGCCCGGGCCTGCACCTCCACCCCGTCGACGACGAGCGGCGTCGCGGCGGCGGCACGCAGCCGGTCGGCGAGCGACTCGGCACGGTCCGCGGGCAGCACCCCGGTGAGCAGGACGGCGAACTCGTCGCCCGCCGAGCGCGCGACCTGGGCGCCGAGCGGCAGGGCGGCCAGGACGGCGTCCGCGACGTGCCGCAGGAGCGCGTCGCCGCTGCGGTGGCCGAGAGCGGCGTTGACGTCCCGGAAGCCGTCGATCCCGAGCACCAGGGCCGCGACGTCGCAGCCGGTGCGGGCACGCTCCGCGAGCGCGTGCTCGATGCCGTCCTGCAGGCCCCGGCGGTTCGGCAGCCCGGTGAGGGTGTCGTGGGACGCCTCGTGCCGCAGCCGCTCGACGAGCAGCGCGTTCTCCAGGGCGAGGCCGTGGCTGCGTCCCAGGGAGGCGAGCGCTGCTGCGTCCAGGTGGCCGAAGCCGTTGCCGGGGAACGGCTTGCGGGCCACGAGGACGCCGTGGACCCGGCCGTCACGACGCAGCGGGGCCGCGACGACGTGCTCGTCGCGGAGCCGGCCCCCGGCCTCGAGCACCGGGCGGCCGGAGGCCAGGACGGTGCGGGCCGGGGCCGGGACGTCCTCGAGGTCCACGAGGACGACGCTGACGGGCCCGCCGCGGCCCACCCGGCAGACGTGCGCCCAGGGCCCGCCGGGGACCGGCGTCTCGACGACCGCCTCGAGGGCGGCGCCCGGGACGAGGGCCTCGGCCGCCTCGAAGAGCAGCCGCGCGGTCCGGGTCACCGTGCGGTCGCCGAAGCCTTCCTCGCTCATGGGTCCCAGCGTGACCGGCGGGCAGGGCGTGCACCACGGTCGCGGGCCGACGTCACCCGGCCCGGGGCAGCGTGACCCGGACGGCGCAACGCGGTCCGCGCCGGGCGCCGTCCCGGGGAGGTCCGCGTCGCGCAGCGGGCACCGGGCGGGGGGCGCCGTCACCCGTCCGGCCGCGACCGACCGAGCCGGCTGCGCCGTCGGCCCGCCGGAAGTGGTTGGCCGACAGGAGATTGCCGTAGGTAATCATGCAGTCACTCAAAGGTTATGTTCCTCGATGTCGAAGGGGTCGGGAGGTTTGCGCTTCGGGCGAATCGAGCGGTTTCTCACCGGACTGAGGCCAAAGGGGGGCCGCTTGACGCCGATTTATGCCGGGGGCCTCTGGACGCCGGATGGGTTTGGGTGAAGGGTTTGGGTCCTCGACAGCGCCCGACCCTGCGTCGTGCGTCGTCGCGAGTCCGTCACGGCCGACGGCAGCCCTCCGTCGGCCCGCAAGGGAGTTCCAGAAGGGGGGCCCGGCAGTGTCGATCGGTCGGTTCCTGATCATCGGGTTCCTCGTGGTGAGCGCCCTCGTGTACATCGCCGTCATCGGCATGTGCCGCGCGGCGAGCAAGGCGGACCGCGACCAGAAGAAGCCCGCCCCGCCGTCCGAGGACGTGCTCCTCTACATGGACGGCACGGTGCTGCGCGGCTGGACGCCGCCGCACGGCGTCTCCGGCCTGCGCGGGGTCCCGACGCCGCGGTACGGCATCCCCGTGCCGAGCGGCGCCGACACCGCCGCCGACGAGGAACGCCGCGAGGGCGACGCCGTCTGAGTCGCCTCTCCTGACCTCCGGTCGTGGCCGGGTCCCTGCCGGGGGCCCGGCCACGACCGCGTCCGGCCCGGGCCGGCAGGGCGGTCAGGGTCAGACGGGCGGTCAGGGTCAGACGGGCAGTCAGGGTCAGACGGGCAGCGCCGTCGTGTACTTGACGGTCTTCATGGAGATGAGGCTGCGCAGCGACGCGACGCCGGGCACCTCGCCGAGCCGCTCGCGGAAGAACCGTTGGTACGCCTCGAGATCGGCGACCGCGACGGCGAGCAGGTAGTCGGACTCGCCGGCCATGAGGTAGCACTCGAGCACCTCCGGCAGGGCCGAGACCGCCCGCTCGAACTCCTCGAGGGTCTCCTGGCGCTGCGACGTGAGGCTCACCATGACGTGGACGTACATGCCGCGGTCGACCTGCTCCCGGTCGAGCACCGCCATGTAGCCGCGGATGTAGCCGCGGATGTAGCCGCGCTCCTCGAGGCTCTTGACCCGGCGCAGGCACGGGGAGGGCGACAGGCGGACCCGCTCGGCGAGCTCGACGTTGCTGATCCGGCCGTCGGCCTGCAGCTCGCGAAGGATCTGCCGATCGGTCGAGTCGAGCCCGGCGACACCGTTGTCCGCCATTTCCTGCCTCCCTCGCGGAGCGTCCAGGGCACATCCTGCCACGCGGCAACGCGCCGGGAGCACAACTTGGCATCGCCTGTCCGCCGATGAGGGCTACCTTTCTGTGAGACGGGTCACCGCCACGCACGGTGGGTGATCCTCTCCGACAAGCACCCCGACAGCAGGAAAGGTGAGCTCCCGTGAAGGTCGGCATCCCCCGCGAGGTCAAGAACCACGAGTACCGGGTCGCCATCACCCCGGCCGGTGTCCACGAGCTCACCCGCCACGGCCACGAGGTCTTCGTCGAGACGGACGCCGGTGTCGGCTCGTCCATCACGAACGCCGACTACGTCGCCGCCGGCGCGACGATCCTCCCGACGGCGGACGACGTCTGGGCGACCGGTGACCTGATCCTCAAGGTCAAGGAGCCCGTCGCGTCCGAGTACGCCCGGATGCGCGAGGGCCAGACCCTCTTCACCTACCTGCACCTCGCCGCCGACAAGGCCCTCACCGAGGAGCTCGTCGCGCGCAAGGTCACCGGCATCGCCTACGAGACCGTCGAGCTCGCCGACCGCTCGCTGCCGCTGCTCGCCCCGATGTCCGAGGTCGCGGGCCGGCTCGCCCCGCAGGTCGGCGCGCACACCCTCATGCGCGCCCAGGGCGGGCGCGGCGTCCTCATGGGCGGCGTCCCCGGCGTCTACGCCGCGAAGGTCGTCGTCATCGGTGCCGGCGTCGCCGGCCAGAACGCGGCCGCGATCGCGCTCGGGATGCAGGCCGAGGTGCTCCTGCTCGACCGCAACGTCGCGCGGCTGCGCCAGATGGACGCCATCTACCAGGGTCACTGCCAGACGGTCGCCTCCAACGCGTACGAGGTCGAGAAGGCCGTCCTCGACGCCGACCTCGTGATCGGTGCCGTCCTCGTGCCGGGCGCCAAGGCCCCGACGCTCGTGAGCAACGAGCTCGTCAGCCGGATGAAGCCCGGCAGCGTGCTCGTCGACATCTCGATCGACCAGGGCGGCTGCTTCGAGGACTCGCACGCGACGACGCACGCGGACCCGACGTACACCGTGCACAACTCGGTCTTCTACTGCGTCGCGAACATGCCGGGCGCCGTGCCGAACACGAGCACGTACGCGCTGACGAACGTCACGCTCCCGTACGCCGTCGAGCTGGCGAACAAGGGCTGGAAGCAGGCCCTGCGCGACGACGTGGCGCTCGCCAAGGGTCTCAACACCTTCGACGGCCAGGTGACGAACGCGCCCGTCGCCGAGGCCCTCGCGATGCCGCACACCGACCTGGCGGCCGTCCTCGCCTGAGACCGGCGTCCTGCACGCGGGGCGGTCCCGCGGCGCACCGGCGACGGTGCGTCGGCCGGGGCCGCCCCGCTGCTGCGTCCGGGTACGGGCGCTGCGGCGTCCGGGTGAACGAGGACGCGGAACGCTGCGGACGGGTCACCCTCCGCCTACGTTTCTCAGGACCGGCAACGGCCCGGTCCGTACGCCGGCCGTCGGGGGGCCGGCGTCCGGTCCGCGGGGACGTTGCCGGAGCGCCGCAACCTTAGGCGGGTCCTAAGACACGCCGTGAACGGCGGCGCGGGCTTCCGGGATCGCGCGGAGGGGGTCGATCATGCTCCGCATGCACTTCGCGCCGGGGTCGCGTCCGTCCGTCCTGCCGCCGCCGCAGCCGATGCGGCGACGCCGGGTCGTCCTGCTCGTCGCTGCGTTCCTCGCCCTCGTCGGCGCCGTCGCGCTCGTGCCGCCGCCCTCGGCGCAGGCCGCCGTCCCGTGGGCGGACCTCCCTGCGCACCTCGACCACATCGGCACCTCGACCCAGGTCGTCGTCGTGACGTCCTCGTCGTGGAGCACGACGTACGCGACCCTGCGCGCGTACGAGAAGCGGAACGGCACGTGGCGGCTCGTCCTGGGGCCGTGGAAGGCGCGCGTCGGGTACTCGGGGATGACGCCGGCGTCGAAGCGGGTCCAGGGCGACGGGACGACGCCCGCGGGCACCTTCCGGATGACGTCGGCCTTCGGGATCCAGCCCGACCCCGGCACCGACCTGCCGTACTGGCGGATCCGCTCCCGCGACCAGTGGTGGGTCGGCGACCGCAGGAGCGCCCACTACAACGAGCCGCGCTGGGGCCGGGACGGCGGGTTCCGCCGGACGACGGCCGGCATCGACGGCTCGGAGCGCCTCGCCGACTACCCGACGCAGTACGCGTACGCGGCGGTCATCGACTTCAACCGGCCCGATCCGGTCGTCGGCCGCGGCTCGGGGATCTTCCTGCACGTGAACGGCCGCGGCTCCACGGCCGGCTGCGTGAGCCTGACCCAGGCGGACGTCGTCAAGGTCCTGCGCTGGCTCGACCCGGCGAAGCGGCCGCGGATCACCATCGCGCCGGCCTCGGTCGTCACGAAGTACTGAGCGCGCCCTCGGTCAGACCTCACGCAGTGCCACGTCGTAGCGCAGGACGAGCGGGTCCCGCGTGAGGAGAGTCAGCCCTTCGCACCTCGCCTGCGCGACGAGCATCCGGTCGAACGGGTCGCGGTGCACCGCAGGCAGGCCGCCGGCTTCGACGGCATGTCTCGAGCGGACCGGCAGCTCGACGAGACCGGACCGGTCAATGACCTGCAGCAGGTCCGTCGGGACGGTCAGCTTGCCCGAGGCCTGCTTGATCGCGATCTCCCAGACCGAGGCTGCGCTGATGAACACCTCCGTCTCGGTGTCGATCAGATCCTTGGTCTCGTCCGCCAGCGTCTCGTCGTCGGTCAGCCACCACAGGACGACGTGGGTGTCGAGCAGGAGCCTCAAGCGTCGGCCCCGAAGTCCGAGGCGATGCGCTGGTTGACCTCCGCGGAGTCCCAGTCCTCGGCGAGGTGCAGGCGGCCCCGCAGAGAGCCCCGTCCTCGACGGTTGACGCTCCCGGTCAGCGGGACGACCTTGGCCACAGGGGTCCCGGCCCGGCTGATGACCACTTCCTCTCCCCGCTCGACCCGCTCGATGATGCGCGACAGCTGGGTCTTCGCGTCGTGGATGTTGTAGCTGACCGCGGGTTCCGACATGGCCGCCTCCTTAGCCAACAAGGTTAGCCAACCGACATGATCCACGCAACGGCAACAGGTGCCGCCGCAGGCTGGGACCGTGATCCCGTGAGGCCAAACACTCCAGGCCCGGCCCGCGTCTACCCGGCATGACGATCTCGCCGGACGCGGACTTCTCCGCCTGGTACGTCGCCGCCTACCCGCGGGTGCGGCGCACCCTGACGCTCGCCGTCGGGGACGCCGAGCTCGCGGACGAGGCGACCGCCGAGGCCTTCGCCCGGGCCCTGGTCCGCTGGCAGCAGGTGCAGGGGATGGCCGCACCGCACGCCTGGGTCCACCGGGTCGGGCTCAACCTCGTGCGGAGCGCGCTGCGACGCCGGCGGCTCGAGCGCCGCTGGCTCGCCCGGCAGCGGGTCCAGGACGTGCCTGCCCCGCCCGAACCCGACGGCCCGCTCTGGCAGGCCGTCGCCGCCCTTCCCGAGCGGATGCGCACCGCCGTCGCCCTGCGCTACGTCGCCGACCTCACCGAGCAGCAGGTCGCCGACGTCATGGGCATCACCCGGGGCGCCGTCGCCTCGTCCCTGTCCGCGGCCCGTGCGCGCCTCGCGCAGCAGCTGGCGCCCTCCGAGAGGACCCTCCCGTGAACCTGTTCGAGCCCGGCCCCGACCCGCTGCTGCCCGTCGACCCGGACGGCGCCGGCGACCCGCTCACCGCGCTCGCCGTCCTCGACCCCGCCGAGCTGCGGGTGCGCCCCCTCACCGAGGTCGCCGGCCGGGCGGCCCGGCTGCGGACCGCCCGGCGGAGCAGGTTCGCCGTCCTGGGGGTCGCCGCGTCCGTCGCCCTGGTCGGCGCGGTGACCGTGCTGCTGCCCTCCGGCGGGACGACCGCGCAGCCCGCCACGGGGCAGACCGCCGTCCCCGCCCCGACGGCGACCGTCTCCGTGAGCCCGAGCCAGGGGGCGGGCGTGCCGGCCGGCTGCCAGGACGGCGCGACGCTCGACGTGGCGAGCCACCCGGAGCTGGCCCACCTGGTGTCCGGCACCGCACCGGCACCGCTCGCGGTCGTCGAGGTGGTGGCGCTCGGGGGCCCGGAGTGCGGGTTCGACGACGTGCCGACCGCTGCTGTCGCGGCCCGGTTCGCACCCGGCGGCCGGGTGGACGCCGGCCTCGTCGTCAGCGGCCCCGCCGAACAGCCGCTGCTGCCGGCGAGGGACGGGTCCGACGCCGAGAGCGGACTGGTCTCCGAACAGGGCACGGTGCACGGGGCTCCGGCGACGCTCGAGCACTGGAGCCCCTCGACCCCGGTGATCGCGGTCGACGGGACGGCGCGGGTGCAGTGGCAGGAGCCGGCCACCGGGAGCTGGTGGCTCGTCGAGTCCAGCGGCCTGCCGACCGAGGACCTGCTCGCCGCCGCGGAAGCGCTCGGGACGTCCGGGGAGCGGCTCGACGCGGCGACCGTGCCCGGCACGGCCGAGGGCTGGAGCGCGCTGCCGGCCCGGGCCCGGCGCACCGCGGGGCACCGCTTCGAGGTGCTCTACCAGGCAGCCGACGGGTCCGGGCCGACGGTCAACCTCTCGGTGAGCGACGTGCAGGAGATCGGCCCCCAGGTCGTCGGCCAGGTCAGCGCGGACGCCCTGCGGACCGCCGACGTCCACGGCGCCCGGGCGATCCTGCGCCCGATCGGCACCGAGGGGGACAGCCCCAGCCTGATCTGGGCCGCCGACGGGCTGTACTTCACGCTCTACGCCTCGCCGGACCAGAGCTTCGCGGACCTCGTCGCCCTGGCCCGTGCGGTCGAGCCCGTCGGCCCGGACGACCCACGGTTCGGCGGCGGGGTGGTCGCCGCGCCGACCACCCCGGCGGCCGGTGCCGCCCCCTCGGCGGCGACGCCGGTGCCCCCGACGGCGACGGACCCGGGGACCGTGACGGTGACGGCACCGGCCACGGCGAGCGCCGGGCCGCGGACGGTGACGCCCGTCCCGGCGACCACGACGCCCTGATCCTGCCGTGGCGCCGGAGCCGGCCTGCCACCGGCGTCGTCGCCCGGGTGCGAGAATCTGCGGGTGCCCGAGGACCTCGCCACCGCGCTCGCGGCCCTGCGACCGCTGCTCCTCGACACCGACACCCTCGTCCGCGGGCTCGCGGCGGGGCGCCGGCGGGGCGCGGAGCCCGGTTTCGCGCGGGCCGAGCTGCGGCCCGTGGACCTGAAGGCGGGCCGCCGGCTCCAGGTCGTCACGACCGACGGCCGCACCCCGGTGACGCAGAACCACGCCCCCGGTCCGGACGCCGACGCCGCCGTCGACGCCCTGCTCGCCGAGCCGTTCGGCAACTGGCACGTCGAGACGACGGACCAGGTCGTCCAGCTCCGGGTGACGAAGAAGGGCGAGGCGCAGGTCCACACGTCCCGCACCTCGCGCCGGGACATCGAGCCGTCCGTGTCGTCCGCGTCCTCGGAGACCGGCGTCCGGCCGCACGACCGGCCCAAGGAGCGTCTCCTCGACCCCGCCGACCCGCTCTTCGGCGCGCTGGGGGCCGAGGCCGACAAGCGCCGGCAGGTCGACGCGTTCCTCCGGCTGCTCGCCCCGGTCGTCGGCCGCGCCGTCGCCCGGGCCCGGGAGGCCGGCCGCCCGCTGCTCGTCGTCGACCTCGGCTGCGGCAACGCCTACCTGACGTTCGCCGCGCACCGCTGGCTCGCCGCCCACCCGGACGTCGCCGAGGTCGGCGTGCGCACCGTCGGGGTCGACGTCCGCGAGGACATGGTCGCCCGGAACACCCGGCTCGCGGCCGGCCTCGGCATGGCCGGGCTGTCCTTCGTCACGGGCACGATCGCCGACGCGCGGGTGGACCAGGACGTCGACGTCGTCCTCGCCCTCCACGCGTGCGACACCGCGACCGACGAGGCGCTCGCCCGGGCCGTCCGGTGGGCCGCCCCGGTCGTGCTCGCCGCACCGTGCTGCCACCACGACGTCCAGCGCCAGGTCACGGCCGCGCAGGCGGACGGCATCCTGCCGCCGCACCCGTACACCGCGCTGACCCGGCACGGCATCCTCCGGGAGCGGTTCGCCGACGTCCTCACCGACGCCGTCCGGGCGGACCTGCTGCGCCTGCTCGGCTACCGCGTCGACGTCGTCGAGTTCGTCGACTCCCGGCACACCCCGCGCAACGCCCTCGTGCGCGCCGAGCGGACCGGGGCCCGGCCCGACGGCGCCCGGCGCCGTGAGTACCTCGACCTCGTCGGTGCCTGGCACCTCGAGCCGGCGCTCGCGACGATGCTCGCCGACGAGGTCGCCCGCGCGCTCGGGGACGCCGCGTGACCGGGCGCGCGGGCCGCCGCCTGCGCACCCTGGCCGGGCTCGGGACCGCCTGCGCCGCAACGGGTCTGCTCGTGCTCCCGGCGGCCGGTGCCGCGGGTGCGACGACGTCCCCGACGACGTCCCCGACGACGGCCCCGACGACGACCCCGTCAGCCACCCCGGCGCAGGTGCGCCCCGAGCGGGTCGTCGACCGCATCGTCAAGGACCCCCGGATCGACGAGTCCTCGGGCCTGCTCGTGAGCGGCAGGCTCGCCGGCGTGTACTGGACGTTCAACGACTCCGGCGGCAAGGCCGTGCTCTACGGGATCGGCCGCCAGGGCACGACCGTCGCGACGCTCGAGATCGACGGGGCCGGCTCCAAGGACTGGGAGGCCGCCACCGCCGTCCGCGACGCCGGTGGCCGGCCGGCCCTCGCCGTCGCCGACATCGGCGACAACGACGGTGACCGGCGCAGCGTGAAGGTGTACGTCGTCCGGGAGCCGTCGGCACCCGGGACGACGCGGTCCGACCCGGTGCGGACGATCACGCTGACCTACCCCGACCAGCCGGCCGACGCCGAGGCGGTCTTCGCCGACCCGGCGACCGGCCGGCTCCACGTCGTGACGAAGGGGCTGCTCGGCGGCCGGCTGTACGCCGTCCCGGAGCAGGCGTGGCCGGGCCGCGACGCGCCCGCCAAGCAGAAGGTCTCGGCGACCCTCGAGTACCTCGCCGAGGTGCCGCTCGGCATGGTGACGGACGGCGTCGCGCTGCCCGACGGGCGGGTGGCCCTGCGGACGTACGGCGAGCTCGCGATCATGCCGCCGGTCGCGACCCTCGCCGGGGACAGCACCTGGACGCCGCTCGCGACGACACCGCTGCCGCGCCAGGGGCAGGGCGAGGGTCTCGGGGTGCTGCCGGACGGGGACTTCGTGCTGAGCACAGAGGGCGTCGGCAAGCCGGTCCTGCGGTTCACCGCGCCGCAGGCCGTCGCGGACGCCCGGCCGCCGACCCCGACGCCGACCCCGGCGCCCGGCGCCGGGGGCACGACCGGAAGCGCAGCGGGCGGCGGGGCGGGTGCGGAGGACGGGCCGTCCGCGTCCGGGGTCGCCGCCCTCGGCGCGGTCGGCGTCACCGCGGTGCTCGCCGTCGCCGCGTCGGTGGCCGTCACCCGGCGTCGCCGGGCCTGACCGCAGCGTCCGGCCCGCTGCCGGACCGCACCGCGGCGCGCCGGCCCGCCCCGGGGACGGTTGCGCTCGCGGCAGCGGGGCGGGAGGGTGACGCAGATGATCGACAGTCGGACGACGACCGGTGCGGGTGCCGGACGCCGTCGCCGCGGGGTGCCTGCGGTCGCCGGGCTGCTGGTCCTGCTCGCCGTCGTCTCCGGCGGCCTCACGTTCGGCCTGTACCGCCTGCTGGCCCGCGAGGCGCTCCTCGACTACGACGCCCTCGCGTCCGGCGGCGTCCGCGTCGCCGGCACGGTCGTCCGCGCCGAGCCCGCGTCCGGCGTCGTCCCCGGCCTAGGCCCGTCGGGCACCGTCGTCTACCGGTTCTCGGCGGGCACGTCGGTCTTCGAGGGGCGGGGCGGCTCCGGCCCGCCCAACCCGGCTCCCGAGGACCTCGCCGCGGGCGCCGCCGTCCAGGTCGTCTACGAGCGCCGCGACCCGACCCGGTCGTGCCTGTGCGACCCCGCCGCCCAGGCGGCCGCGACCCGCCGGTCGATGGTCGTCGCCGCGCTCGGCACCGCGCTCGTGGTCCCGACGATCGGAGTCGTCGCCGCGGCGCTCGTCGGGCGCGGCCGGCGCCGTGGCCCCGGCCGGGCGTGAGGCAGGATCGGCCCGTGACCACGACCTCGTTCGACCACGTCATCCTCGCCGCCGGCCCCGAGGGCCTCATCGCCACGGCCGAGCGCGTCGCTGCGGCCCTGGGCGCGACGGCCCGGGCGGGCGGCGTCCACACGACGTACGGCACGCGCAACGCGATCGTCCCGCTCACAGGCGGTTACCTCGAGGTCGTCGCCGTCGAGACCCCGGAGGTCGCCGCGGCGTCCCCGTTCGGCAGCGTCGTCGCACGCCGGTGCGCTGACGGTGGTGGCTGGGTCGGCTGGGCCGTCGCCGTCGAGGACACCGACGAGGTCGGCGGGCGGCTCGGTGCAGCCGCGGTGGTCGGCGGCCGGGAGCGGCCGGACGGCGTCCGGCTGAGCTGGGCGCAGGTCGGCGTCGAGGTCCTCGCCGACCGGGCCTGGCTGCCGTTCTTCCTGCGCTGGGACGTCCCCGCCGACCTGCACCCGGCGGCGGGCGGCCCGGCCGGGGTCGCGGTCGCCGGGCTCGACCTCGCCGTCCCGACGGGCACGGACGGCGCGGCGGACCTGCGCGGGTGGCTCGACGGCGAGCCGCCGACCGACGTGCGCTGGACCGGTGGCGACACCCGGCCGGCCGGCCCCGTGGCCGTGACGTTCACGACGCCAGGCGGCCCGGTCGTCGTCACCCGCTGACCCCGGAGGTCGCCCCAGGGCGGCAGGAGGTGGATCATGGACGTCGTGGGCAGCACCGTCGCAGGCACCGTCGTGGCGTCCGGCGGTCTCGCCGTCCTCGCCGCCGCCCTGCTGGCGACGGCGCGGGCGATCGCTGCGGACCGGCTGCCCCACAACGGGGTGGTCGGCATCCGGATCCCCGCGACCTACCGCTCGCAGGCCGCCTGGCGGGCCGGGCACCGGGCCGCTCTGCCGTGGTTGCGCGCCGCCTCCGCCGTTGCCGCCGCGGCGCTCGTCGCGGCGGTCCTCGTCGCCTCGGCGGGATCGCCCGGAGCGGGCCTCGTGGTCGCGCTGACGGGGTACGGCCTCGTCGTCGCGGTCCTGCTCGCCGCGACCCTCGTCGCGGCGCGGGCCGCGCCACACGCGCCCTGACCCGGCGCTCAGGCGGCGCCGGCCGGGCGGCGGCCCGCGGTGACGAGCAGCACGAAGACGGTGACCGCGAGCACCGGGACGACGAGGAACGCCGTGTGGGTGCTCGTCGCGTCGGCGAGCGCCCCGAGCACGAACGGCACGAACGCGGCGAAGATCCCGACGCCGAGCGAGATGATCCCCGTCGCGCGGTCGCCCTGCGGGCCGACGGCGGCGTAGACGAGCGACACCCCGAGCGGGTACTGGCCGGCGATCCCGACCCCGGTGACGACGAGCCCGACGAGCGCGACGAGCGGCGAGGTCGTCGTCCAGGTGACCAGCCAGCCGACGAGGACGACGACGAGCGAGCCGAGGAGCAGCCCGCGGGACGACATCCGCAGCGCGAGCCGGCCGAGCACGAGCCGGGCCGCGGTCATCCCGACGACGATGGCCGTCACCGCGCTCGAGGCGGCGGCGGTGCTCATCCCGGTGCGCAGGTGGAGCAGGTCCGCGGCCCACGCCGTGTTGGCGAACTCGATCCCGACGCCGACGACGAGGGCGCCGGTGAGCAGCCAGAACCGGCGGCCCAGCGGCGCCTTGCCGCCGACCGGCTGCGGGTGCGTCGCGGCGTCGACGGCGGCGGTGCCGTGCGGGATCCGGGAGACCCGCCACAGCGTGAGCGCCGCGAGCGGCAGGACGACGAGCGCGGCCGGCCGCCAGGTGAGCCCGAGGGCCACCCCGGCGCCGACGACGAGCGGGGCGACGATGCCGACGCCCGACCCGAGCGCGTTGCCCTCGCTGATGGCGGTCGCGGCGGCCGGGCCGTGGTGGTCGGACAGGCTCGGGTTCGCGGCGTTGAGCAGGATCGAGCCGCCGGTGCCGGCGACGAGGATCGCGGGGAGCGTGACGAGCGGGCTGCCGCCGACGACGAGCAGGACGATCCCGACGGCCACGAGGGCCAGGCCGAGCCGGGCGGCGCCCCGGCGGCGGACCCGGTCGACGATCCGCACCGTGAGCAGGCCCGCGACGACCGCGCCCATCGACATGACGAAGCTGTGCAGGCCCATGACCGTGCGGTTCGTGCCCTGCTCCTCGCGCAGCAGGGGCAGGATGCCGCCCCACGCGTAGAGGAAGAAGCCCCACGTCGCGAGCGCCGAGTAGGCGGCCCAGGTGACCTGGTCGCGGACGAGCCGCACGGGGGCGACCTCGGCGAGCGGCGCGGCGGGTTCGACGCCGGACGCGGGCGGGACGGGGTCGTCAGGTGTCGTGTGCGTGGTGTGCCGACCTTCTCGTGGAACCGGTCACGGGCAGCGGGACCCGTTCCACGAGAAGGTCGCGAGAAGGTCCCGCTGCCCGCGGGGGACGTGCGTCAGCCGAGCTGCTCGACGACGAAGTCGACGCAGCCCGTGAGGGCCTCGACGTCGGCCGGCTCGACGGCCGGGAACATCGCGACCCGCAGCTGGTTGCGGCCGAGCTTGCGGTAGGGCTCGACGTCGACGACGCCGTTGGCGCGCAGCACCTTCGCGACGGCCGCGGCGTCCACGGCGTCGGAGAAGTCGACCGTGCCGACGACCTGGCTGCGGGCGGCGGGGTCGGCGACGTAGGGCGACGTGTACGCCGTCCGCTCGGCCCAGCCGTACAGCCGCGACGAGGAGTCCTTCGTACGGGCCGCGGCCCAGTCCAGACCGCCCTGCGCGTTGAGCCACTCGACCTGGTTCGCGAGCATGGCGAGCGTCGCGACGGCCGGGGTGTTGTACGTCTGGTCCTTGCGGGAGTTGTCGATCGCCGTCGTGAGGTCGAGGAAGTCGGGGATCCAGCGGCCCGAGCCCTTGATCTCCTCGACCCGCGCGAGCGCGGCCGGCGACATGACCGCGAGCCAGAGGCCGCCGTCCGAGGCGAACGACTTCTGCGGCGCGAAGTAGTACGCGTCCGCCTGGCTCACGTCGACCGGCAGGCCGCCCGCGCCGGACGTCGCGTCGACGAGCACGAGCGCGCCGTCGTCCGCGCCCGCGACCCGCTGCACCGGCGCCATGACACCCGTGCTCGTCTCGTTGTGCGCCCACGCGTAGACGTCGACGCCGGCCTCGGCGGACGGCGAGGGCAGGGTGCCGGGGTCGCCCTTGACGACGGTCGGCTCGCCGAGGAACGGCGCGTTCTTCGTCACCGTGGCGAACTTGCTCGAGAACTCGCCGAACGCGAGGTGCTGCGCACGGTCCCGGACGAGGTTGAACGCGGCGATGTCCCAGAAGCACGTCGAGCCGCCGTTGCCGAGGACGACCTCGTAGCCCTCGGGGAGCCCGAAGAACGTCGAGAGACCCTCGCGGACGCGCTTGACGAGGTCCTTGACGGGCTTCTGCCGGTGGGACGTCCCGAGCACCGTGCGACCGATGGAGGCGAGGTACTCGACCTGCTCGGCGCGGACCTTGCTCGGGCCGGAGCCGAAGCGGCCGTCGGCGGGCAGGAGGTCCGCGGGGATCGTGATGGCGCTGACGTCGGTCGTGGTGGTCACGAGGCTGCCTTCGCTGCGCGGCCCGGACGGCGCACGCGCCGGTGGCACGCAGGTCCGGACCTGGTCTGGGTGGGCGGGAGGCGGCGCTGCCCCCGCGGACCAGTGTTCCGCACCCCCGGCCAAGATCGGCGCCGCGACCGGATGGCGGACGTCACGTCCGGAAACGCCCGGGTCACAGCCCGAGCGCGGCCGTCCGGGTGCGCAGCTCGTCGGCGGGGACGACGCCGCCCCGGCCGAGCTCGTCGGCGAGCCGCAGCCAGGCGACCTCGATCGGGGCGCGCAGCCCGGCGAGCGCCTCGTCGTAGGGGAGCTGGACGTCCCAGAGCAGGCCGTCGACGAGGCGCAGCGCGGCGGCCCGGTCGGCGGGGCCGCCGGCGGCGAGCCGGTGGAAGTCGTGCAGGTCCACGGACCAGCCGTCGCCCGGCGTGAGCGACCACACGTCGCCGTCGCGGCGGACCAGGTCGTCGGCGGGCGCGAGCAGGCGGCGCAACCGGTGCAGCGCCGACTTGAGCCGGCCGCGGGACGCCACCGGGTCGGCGTCCGGCCACAGCACGTCGGCGAGCTGCTCGGTCGACACCGGCCGGTCGAGCACTGCGAGGACGGCGACGATCCGGGCGAGCGCCGGCGGCAGCCGCCGGGTCCGGCCGGCGACGACGACGTCCGCGACCGGGGCGAGGAGCCGCAGCCGGTGCGGTGGCGTGCCGGGCGGTGCCGCTCCCTGCGATGCGGCGGGGCCGTCCTCTGTCGGGCGGGGCCCGCCGGCCTGCGCGACGGGGGTGCGGGCGAGGTCCTCCCAGCGTCGCTCCCAGCCGGAACGCTCGGCGCGGTCGGCGGGCAGCAGCCGCTCGGCGCGGGCGAGCAGGTGGTCGGCGAGGGCGGGGTGGCCGGTCGCGCGGGCCGTCAGCGCGGTGCGCAGCGCGAGCCCGGCGGCCATCCGGGTCGTCCCCGAGGCGACGAGCGCGTCGAGCGCGGCGTCGAGCCGGCCGGTGACGTCGCCCGCCGACGGGGTGGCGCCCGGCCCGGCCCGGTGCGCCGCGGCGAGCAGTGCGAGACGGCAGCGCATCACCTCGCGCTCGTGCTCCTCGTGCGGCATGAACGGCGGCAGCGCCTCCACCCGGCCGGACCACTCGGCCGCGTCGTCGAGCCGCCCGGCGTCGAGGAGTTGGTGCGCGGTGATCGTGAGCACGCCGCCGATGACGAGCGGGTGGTCCCGGCGGACGATGTCCGCGACCTCGGCGAGCCGGCGGACTGCGGCGTCGGCGGCCGCCTCGTCCGGGCTGTCGGCGAGGGTCCGGATCGCGTCGAGGTGGGTCGTCATGACGAGCGGGAAGGCCGGTGCGTCCGCCTCCTCGCGCAGCAGCGCGGCGAGCTCCTCCCGGACCGCGGCGGCGTCCCCGGCGCTGTCGGCCAGGAGCGCGACGGCGCACCGGGCCCAGGAGACCTCCGCCGAGCCGAGGGCGGCGAGCTGGTCGCGGGCCTCGGTGACGGCCGGCCGGTCGCCCGGGGTGGTCGTCCACGTCGCCGCCGCCCGCAGGCCGTGGAACATGGCGATCGTCAGCAGCCGGTCGGTGGCCCGCCCGGCCCGCTGGAAGTCCTCGAGGCAGGCGCGGTGGTCGGCCAACGCCTCGTCGGCCTGGCCGGGCGCGAGCAGGAGCTTGGCCCACAGCAGCACCCGGCGCAGCCGGGCGCGGGCGACGAGGATGCCCGGCCGCTGCAGCGGCTCGGTCGGCAGCCGGTCGAGGTGCTGGGCGGCGAGGAAGACCCCGCTCGGGTCGCCGTGCAGGAGCAGGTGCTCGGCGAGGGCGCTCGCGGCGAGGGCCGCGAGCGCGGTGTCACCGGCCCGCTCGCTCTCCTCGACGAGTTCCTGGAGGACGCCGGTGTCGGCCGTACCCCGGTTCACGAGGGCGTCCGCGTGGGCGACCCGGGCCGCGAGCGAGCGCTCGCCGGGCGGCAGCGCCTCGACGGCAGCCACGAGGACGGTGTGCTCGTGCCGGACGGCGAGCCCCGCCAGCGCCCCGTCGACGAGCGCGGCGGCCCGGGCGGCGAGACCGGCGGACACCAGCGAGCGGGCCGCCCCGGGGAGGTCGCCGGAGTCGGCGAGCGCACCGGCGCGACGGACAGCCTCAGCCGTCGGTGCGTGCTCCACGGGCCCCCCGGGCAGGAGTGGACAGGCGCTGCCGTCGGCAGCCTCGGGACCGGTGCGAGGCGGCACCCCGGTCACCGACGATCGTACGGCCCGGCACCCTCACGACGGCAGTCCGCGGGGGCCGCAGGAGCCGGCCCGCGGCCAAGTGTGCATCCCTCGTGCGTGAACGCCGACGCTGCGTCGTCCGGAGCTCGACCGAGCGCTACCGATCGGACGAGCAGACGGTTCAGCAGACGTCGGTGAGGTCCTGCGCACCGGCCGGCGCGGTGTCCGTGGTCGCCGTGACGGCGCCGTCGGGCCCGGCCGTGGGCATGGCGCCGGCGGCGAGCGCGGCGGCGACCGCGGCGCGGGAGCCGGTGACGTCCGGGCTGCCGTCCGGGAGGACGGGCAGGTCGAGGACGACGCTGCGGACCCGGGCGCCGCGGACCCGCTCGAGAAGGTCGACCCAGGCGGGCAGGTCGCGCAGGTCGACCGTCGTCGACATGTGGCCGCGCAGCGCGGCGAGGATCCCCGGCCCGCGGACGAGGACGACGGTCGGGTCGACCTGGTCGGCGAGCGCGCCGAGCAGGCAGCGCTGCCGCCGCATCCGGTCGTAGTCGTCGCTGTCGTAGCGGGACCGGGCGAACCACAGCGCATGCCGGCCGTCGAGCCGCTGCCGGCCCGGCGCGATGTACTCGACGGGGCGCTCGACGATCCTGCCGCCGGACCTGCGGGCCCCGCCCACGGGCAGGCTGCGCGGCACGGTCACCTCGACCCCGCCGAGCGTGTCGACGAGCTGGGAGAACCCGGCCATGTCGAGGGTCACCGTCGCGTCCACCCGCTGGCCGGTGAGGTCCTCGACCTGGTCGCGGACCGGCACCCCCGGGATGCCGTCGTCGATGACCCACCGGCCGCCGGCGTCCCGGTTCCCGAGCCGGTTGCGCGGCACGCCGACGAGGAGCGTCTCGCCGGTGCGGGTGTCGACCGAGGCGAGGACGGCGGTGTCGACGCGGGCACCCACCCGGTCCGCCGCGGCGTCGGTGCCGAGCAGGAGGACGTCGACCCGGGCGGCGTCGCCCCAGGGCGCCGGCCGCGACGCGGGGGCGTTCGCGGCCGGGACCGAGACCCCGAGCGCGCCGGGGAGGAAGGACCACGGCACGAACGCGACGGCGGCTGCCGCGGCCGCGGCGACGAGCGGGGCCGCGACGGCGACGGTGACCCGGCGGCCCCGGGCGCGGCGGCGGGTCACCGTCGC
>NZ_MWLN01000157.1 GCF_002198655.1 Kineosporia sp. A_224 | reverse complement strand
AGGTGGGCCGGCCCCGGACGACCCGGCCCCGGCCCACCTCACCGCCGCCCGCGCGGGCCTCGCGGCCCGGGTCGACGACCTCGTCGACCGGGCACCGCTCGACAGCGACCTGGCCTCGACCCAGGAGTGGCTCGGGCACGTCGACCGGCTCCTGCGCGGCGACCTCGCAGACCTCGACCGGGCCCGCGTCCTGGAGTGCCGCGCCATCGTGCGCTCCTACCTCGTCGCCCCGGACCGCAGCCACGCCGCGGCGTCCCACGCCGACGCCGTCGAGGCCGCCCGGCTCTACGAGGCGAACGGCGACGTGCTGCGGGCCGCGACGAGCTACGCCGCCGCCGCGACCGGCGCCGCGCAGGTCGACGACGTGGCGACCGCCCTGGAGAACGCCGTCCGGGCGTTGCTGGCCTTCGACACCCTCGCGCAGGCGCCGGCCGACCCGCTCGCCGAGGCCCGGCTCGCCAACGCGCTCGGGATGCTCTGCTACCAGCTCTTCGACTACGGGCGCGCGGTCGAGTTCTACGAGCACGCGATCGCCCACACGCTGCTCGTCGGCGACCGGCAGCGGTGGTCGATCGCGACGTACAACGCGGCCGAGGCGCTCGTCCACCAGGCCCGTCACCTCGAGCGTGAGCTGAGCCCGGGGCTGGCCGGGGCGGCCCGCGAGGGGCTGCTCTCCCGCGCCGAGGGGCTCGCCGCCCGGCTCGTCGCGGAGGCCGAGCCGGCCGCGGCCCGCCTCGTCGACGCACCGCGGCTGCTCGCCGACGTCCTCTGCGAGCGCGGCCGGGCCACCCAGGCCTGGCCCCTGCTGGAGGCGGCGCGCAGCGCGGCCGGCGACCCGCCGTCCCGCGGCCAGGCCGGTGCGCTGCACCTCGTCCGCGGCCGCTGCCTGCACCTGCTCGGCCGGCACCGGGAGGCGCTCGCCGAGCTCGACGCCGCGATCGAGGTCGGCGGCGAGGACTACGACGTCGCCGAGCACATGAGCGCCGTCGAGCTGCGCTCGCTCGTCCGGGAGGCGGTCGGCGACCTGCAGGGTGCGCTCGCGGACGCCCGGCTCGTCGGCGAGCGGTCCTGGGCCCGGCACCGGCGGCAGATCGCGACGTTCGTCGGGCAGCTCTGGTCCCGGGCCGGCGCCGAGGGCGAGCGGCGCGACCTCGAGGCCCGCGCGGCCGACCTCATGCGCACCGCCGAGCAGGACCCGCTCACCGGGCTGGCGAACCGCCGCTCGATGGAGCGCTTCCTCGACCAGCTCCCCGAGTCCGGCACGGCCTGCCTCGTGCTCCTCGACGTCGACCACTTCAAGCAGGTCAACGACCGCTTCGGGCACGTCGTCGGCGACGAGGTACTCCGCGAGGTCGCGACGCTGCTCGGCCGCGGCGTCCGGGCCGTGGACCACGTCGCCCGCTGGGGCGGCGAGGAGTTCATCGTCGTCCTGCCCGGCGGCTCGACCGCGCTCGGCGTCGAGGCGGCCAACCGGCTGCGGCAGCGGATCGAGGAGCACCCCTGGGCCGGCGTCCGGACCGGGCTGCGGCTCACGGTGAGCGCCGGCGTCGCCAGCGGTGACGTCACCGACCTCGACGCCGTCCTGCACCGGGCCGACGCGGCGCTCTACGCGGCCAAGCGCGGCGGGCGCAACCTCGTCCGGTCCGCCTGGTCCCCGCAGGACCCGGAGGGGCCGACGCTCGTCGTCCAGCTCCCGCCGGACGACGAGACGGCCGAGGCCGTCGTGCTCCGCGCCGAGGCCTGAGCCGCTGTCCGCCATCCCCTCGCGGGCCGGCGGACGACACCGGTCGGCGGGTCGCACCCGCCCTGCGGTACGGAACGGGTCCCCGGGTGAGGCACGCTATGACGGTGAGCCCCTCCCGTCCGCCCGGCTGGTACACCGACTCCGCCGACCCCGCGCGCGAGCGCTGGTGGGACGGCGGCGAGTGGAGCCACGTGACGCGCCCGGGCCCGGAGCGGCCCGCGCCGGCCGGCCGGTCCGCGCGCCCGGCCCCGGCGCCGTCCTACGGCCCCGGCGGGCAGGGCTACGGGCAGGGCGTCGGGCAGGAGCCGGGGCCGGGGTACGGCCCGCCCGGCCAGGGCCCCTACGCGCAGTGGCGGCCGATGCCGTTCACCGGCCCCACGACGCCGGACGGCGTCCCGCTCGCGGCGCCCGGGCAGCGCCTGGTCGCACGCTTCCTCGACTACCTCATCACCTCGACCGTCTCGGCGGTGGTCGGGCTGCCGTTCCTCCTGCCGTTCGTCACCGAGCTGCAGGACAAGCTCGACGCCTCGGCGGCCACCGGTGCCCGGGTCGACGTCGTGACGATGTTCCGCGACATGCTCGCCGACCCCGAGCTCACCTCCCGGCTCGTCGGGTTCCAGATCGTGTCCCTGATCGTGAGCGGGCTCTACACGGTGCTGCTCGTGCGGTTCAAGGGCGCGACCGTCGGCAAGCTCGCCGCCGGGGTCCGGGTGCGCGGCTGGGACCGCGAGGGCCGCCCGTCGTGGACCCAGGCGCTCGCCCGCTGGGTGACGCGCGAGGGCGTCCAGGTCGTGCCCTACGTCGGGGGCCTCTACTGGCTGCTCGACAGCGTGTGGCTGCTCTGGGACCCGCGCCGCCAGGCGCTGCACGACAAGGCGGGGAACACCGTCGTCGTCCGCAGCCGCTGACCTTCCGCCGCTGACCCGAGGGCTCAGACCAGACCGAGCGCCTGCAGGTCGAGGACGACCTCGGCGACGTCCGCGGTGTCGACGGACGCGAGCGCGGAGCGTACGGCCGCGGCCTGCACGGGCGTCGTCGTGCGCAGGTCGCCCGCCAGTGCCGCGGCCCCGGTCGCGGTGAGCAGGGCCTGCACGGCGCCCGCGTCCGCCCCGTCCGCCGCGGCACGGACGGCGAGCAGCAGGTTGAGCAGCCCGGGGAGCTCGTGCCCCGCGCCCGGGTCGCGGACCGATCCGGGGAGCGCGCCCGGGGCGCCGGTCACCCGGAACGTGAGACCGAGGCCGACCGCGTGCCGGACGAAGGCGGCGAGGTCCGCGACGGGGGACGCGACGTCGACCGCGACGTGCTCGGTGCCGTCCTCGGCGACGACGTCGAGCGCCGCCGCCCAGCCTTCGACGAGCGGCACCTGGATCCACGCGGGGGCGCTGAAGTCGAGGATGTCGAGCAGCACCGCCGCGGCCGCGGCCGGGTCGGCCTCGCGGGGGAGCGCGAGCTGGACGCCGACGACCTCGACCCGGTCCTCGTCGAAGAGCCCGTTGCGGGCCTCGCGCAGGTTCGTCAGGCCGTCGCGCTCGTCCGTCGCGTCGGCGACGAGGTGCACCTGCAGGTCGCGGACGCCGTCCGGCAGCGCCGCGCGGAACTCCTCGAGCGCGCTGGCCCGCAGCACGAGCGGGCCGACGAGGTCGGCGTGGTCGGCGAGCCGGTGGGCCGCGTGCGCGACGGGCCCCGAGGTGTCCGCGAGGACCGCCACGAGGAGCGCGAGGTCGACCGGCACCGTGGCGGTGCCGGGGCTGTCGGGGCTGTCGGGGGAGCGGTCCGCGGGCATGCCGCCGACCCTACCGACGGACGGCCGGGCGGCCGGTCAGCGACCGGCGACGACCGGCTCTCCGACGAGCTCGGCGCCGGCGTCGGAGAGCTGGGCCAGGGCGGCGTCCGTCGTCGCCGGCGCCACCCCGGCGGTGAGGTCGAGGAGCACCCGGGTGGCGAACCCGTTCGCGACGGCGTCGAGCGCGGTGGCCCGGACGCAGTGGTCGGTCGCGATGCCGACGACGTCGACCGCCGCGACGCCATGCCCGCGCAGGTACTCGGCGAGGCCGACCCGGTCGTCCCCGAGGTCGGCGGCGCCCTCGAACCCGGAGTAGGCGGCGGCGGTCTCGCCCTTGGTGAACCACGCGTCGACCCCGCTGGTGTCGAACGCCGGGTGCGGGTCCGAGCCCGCGGTGCCGACGACGCAGTGCGCCGGCCAGGAGTCGACGAAGTCGGGCTCCGCGGCGAAGTGGGCGCCCGGGTCGACGTGGTAGTCCTTCGTCGCGACGACCGCCGCGTACTCGTCGCGGTGCGCGGCGACGTACGCGCTGATCGCAGCGGCCACCCCGGCCCCGCCGGCCACGGGCAGCGAACCGCCCTCGCAGAAGTCGTTCTGGACGTCGACGACGATCAGCGCTGTGCTCACGGCCGCAGCCTACCGAGCGGGCCCGCCGGACCCCAGGTGGCCGCCGCCCGCCGGCATCGGGGCGGGTCAGGCACCCGGCCTGTACAGCCGAACCGGGCCTGGGGCGACGGCGACTGTTCACCCGGGGTGCCTGAAGGGGTGCGGCGTGACCGTCGCGGTGTACGGGCGGTCGGTGCGGAGGGACAGCTCCGATCTCAGGTAGGCGGTCAGGGTGGCGGCAGCTGCGGGGTTCAGGACGTCCTTGGCGTCCCAGCGGACGACGGTCAGGCCGGCCCGGCGCATCCGCTGCTCCCGGCGGCGCTCGGCATCGAGCACCTGCGCGAGGCGTTCGGCGTCGAGGCCGCCCCGTTCGGCGGCGCGCAGCCGGTACTTGGCCTTGCCGTCTGCCTCGCCGACGACGCCCTCCTGCCAACCGGCGTCGCCGCGCCCGACGAACCCGGCGCTGTCGGCGACGCCACGACCTGGCGCGCCTGGACGATGCCTGGCCGGCCGCCGAGCAGGTCGACGGCCGCGACGAGCAGCGGCGCCGCCACGAGGGAGCGAGCGGCCGCGTCGGCGATCGCCAGCGCGTCGACCGGCGGCAGCACCCGCAGGCAGTCGGTGACGGTGCGCACCGGGGAGGTGACCAGCACGCCACGGCGCCGAACGACGCCCTGCTCCGGCAGCGGTGTGACCACGATCCGGATGCCGTCGCGGTTGCGGTGCGGCCCGTCGGCGGTGAGCAGGACCGGGTCGCCCCAGCCGCCGAGCGGGCATGGCAGCCCCCACAACCGGGCTGCGTGGGCGCGCCCGACGACGACCTCGCGGCGGGTCGAGGCGAGCGCGGCGACCAGTCTGCCGTCGTCGGCCCCGAGCCCGGCGCCGCCCGGCACCGGGGTGACGAAGACGTTTCGGCGCAGCACCTTCCACTGCCCGTGCTCGATCCGCCAGGTGATCTGCCGGTCGGTCAGCCCGGCGCGGCGGGCCTGCGCGCGGCTGACGACGACCGGCAGCAACGGGTCAGGTGGGCGCACCCTGCGGCTGTTCGGCATGCCCCAGGCACCCCGGAGGTACGTCCGGAGGCCGCCGGGCCCTCCTCGAACGTGCATGTCAGGTGCCTGAGCGGTGGAGCGGGAGGAAGTGGGGCCGGGGGAGTGCCACGGGCCGTCAGTAGCGCCGCTCGAGCAGCGTCGGGATCGCCGGTTCGCCGCGGGACAGCTGGCGGGCCGTCGCGGGCAGCTCCGCGAGCGAGGCGGCGTGCCGGTCCCGGGCCGCCGCGAGCGGCTCGGCGCCGACCGCGGTGCCGTGCTCGACGAGGGGGAGCAGGAGCATCCGGTCGTCGCCGTCGTCGATCGGCTCGTGCCCGATCCCGACGACCTCGGCCTGCGCGACGCCGTCCGTGGTGCGGCGCCGCATCGCCCACTTCCGGCCGCCGACGCTCGCCTTGTCGGGGCTGCGCTTGGCGACGCCGACCATCTCGCCGTCCGCCCCCTCGCGGGCGACCAGCTTGTAGACGAGCCCGGCGGCGGGCGCGCCCGAGCCGGTGACGAGCGACGTCCCCACGCCGTAGGAGTCGACCGGCGCGGCCGCGAGCGCGGCGATCGCGTACTCGTCGAGGTCGCTCGTGACGACGATCCGGGTCTTCGTCGCGCCGAGCTCGTCGAGCAGCGCGCGCACCGACGTCGCGAGCTCGAGCAGGTCGCCGGAGTCGAGGCGGACGGCGCCGAGCCCGGTGCCGGCGACCTCGACCGCCGTCCGGACGCCGGCCATGACGTCGTAGGTGTCGACGAGGAGCGTCGTCCCCGTCCCGAGACTGGCGACCTGCGCCGTGAACGCCGCGCGCTCGTCGTCGTAGAGCAGCGTGAACGCGTGCGCCGCGGTGCCGATCGTCGGGATGTCGTAGCGCCGGCCGGCCTCGAGGTTGCTCGTGCCGGCGAAACCGGCGACGTAGGCCGCCCGGGCCGCGGCGACGGCGGACTCCTCGTGGGTGCGCCGCGACCCCATCTCCAGGCAGGGCCGGCCGTGCGCGGCGGTCGTCATCCGGCTCGCCGCCGCCGCGATGGCGCAGTCGTGGTTGAGCACCGAGAGCACGAGCGTCTCGAGGATGACCGCCTCGGCGAACGTGCCCTCGACGACGAGCAGCGGCGAGCCGGGCAGGTAGGTCTCGCCCTCGCCGTAGCCCCACACGTCGCCGGTGAAGCGGTAGCCGGACAGCCACCGCAGCGTCTCCGCGCCGACGACGCCGGCCTCCTCGAGCGCGACGAGCTCGTCGTCCTCGAACACGAAGCGCTGCAGGGCCTCCAGCAGCCGGCCGGTGCCGGCGACGACGCCGTAGCGGCGGCCCTCGGGCAGCCGGCGGGCGAAGACCTCGAAGACGCACCGGCGCTGCGCGTCGCCGCTGCGCAGCGCGGCCTCGAGCATCGTCAGCTCGTAGTGGTCGGTGAGCAGCGCCGTGGAGGCGACGGCGGCCGACGTGTGGGCCTGGGCGCGCGCGGGGGTCACGATCGGCAAGCGTAGGGCGTGCCCCGCGGGGGTGCCCGGGTCAGGCGGAGCGGCGGCGGCGCTCCTCGACGGCCCGGCGCAGCCCGGCGGGCTCGACCCCGAGCTCGGCGAGGATCCCGGCGGCGACCGTGTCACCGCCGCGGAGCAGGCCCAGGAGCACGTGCTCGGTGCCGATGAAGCCGTCGCCGAGCCGCAGCGCCTCGCGCAGGGAGAGCTCGAGCGCCTTCCTGGCGTCGCGGCCGAACGGGATGTGCCCGCGGCCCGCGCCGCCCGGACCGCGCAGCAGGACGACCTCGGGCTCTGCCGGGCGGCGCGACCGCCGCACGAGCCGGCGCAGCCCGCGCGGGGCCGGGTCGGGGGCCGTGGCCTCGAGCGCTCCCGGGCCGAACGCCGCCTCGACGGCGGCCCGGATCCGGTCGAGGTCGAAGCCCAGGGCCGCGAGCGCGGCGGCGTCCTCGTCGGGCGCGGGACCGCCGGCCGGGGCGATCGGGTCCCGCCGGAGCACCCGGCGCAGCGCGCGCTCGGCGTCCTCCTCGGTGACCCCGCGCTCACGCAGGAGCCTCGCCGTCGCGTCGTCGGCGGTGAGCAGGGCCAGGAGCAGGTGCGAGGTCCCGATCGCGGGGTGGTCCAGGCGGCGGGCCACGTCCTGGGCGCGGACGACGACCTCGCGGGCCTGCTGGGTGAAACGCTCGAACACGGGGTCCTCCAGGGGTGGGCCGGCGCGGGGCAGGGCGGTCAGAGCCGCTTGCCGTGCTTGCGGTGGACGGTCTGCTTGGTGACGCCGAGCGCGGCCGCGATCTCCTGCCAGGACCAGCCCCGGGCGCGGGCGTTGCGCACCTGGAGCGTCTCGATCTGCTCCAGGAGCCGGCCGAGGGCGGCGACGGCGCGCAGCCCGACCTCGGGGTCGAGGCTGTCGAGGTCCTTGGCGATCTCGGCGGGGGTCCCGGTCGTCGTCATGCGCGTCAGCATATGCTGACGTCTTGTCGATCGTCAACATATGCTGACGCCGTCCACAGGTGGTGCGGGCTGCGCGGGACAGGGTCGCCCGGCGCCCTACAGTGGACGGGTGTCCGTGGCGCCCGTCGAGCTCGAGCAGCCCGAGGTCGAGGAGAGCCTGCTGCTCGACTCGGGCTGGGTCACCATCGTGTGGAACGACCCGGTCAACCTCATGTCGTACGTGTCGTACGTGTTCCAGACCTACTTCGGGTACCCGGAGTCGAAGGCGAAGAAGCTCATGCTCGACGTCCACGAGAAGGGCCGGGCCGTCGTCTCCAAGGGCGGCCGCGAGGAGATGGAGCGGGACACCGAGGCGATGCACGAGTTCGGGCTCTGGGCGACCTTCCAGCGGGACCGCTGAGTGGGCGGCCCCTTCAAGCGCACCGGGGACCGCGTCCTCGTCATGCTCGCCGCCCCGGAGCGGGCCGTCCTCGCGCAGCTGCTCGCCGACGTCCGCACGATGCTCGCCGCCGAGGGCCCGGACGACGCCCCCGCCGCCGACGACGACCCGGCGTCGGCGCCCGCCCCGGCCCGCGAGCGCGACCCGCTCGCGGACCTCGTCGGGGTCGACGACGACTGGCTCGCGGCGGTCACCGCCGGCGCCGGCCGCGAGGAGGAGCCGCTCGACGAGCGGCCGGCGTCCGAGCGGTTCGAGGACCCGGCGGTCGCGCGCCTGCTGCCGGACGCGAACCGGGAGGACCCGAAGGTCTCCGCCGAGTTCCGCCGGCTCACCGAGGCGGGGCTGCGCAGCCGCAAGCGCGCGACCCTGGACCGGGCCGGTGCGGCGCTGCGCCGCCCCGACCCCGTCGTGCTCGACGCCGACGAGGCGCAGGCGCTGCTCAAGGGGCTCACCGACGTCCGGCTCGTCCTCGCCGAGCGGCTCGGGCTGCGCACGGACCAGGACGCGGAGATGATCCACGCCGTCCTGTCCGGGATGAGCGACTCCGAGGAGCCCTGGGTCGTCATGGCCGGGCTCTACGACGAGCTCACGTGGTGGCAGGAGTCGCTCGTCCGCGAGCTGCCCCGCTGAGCCCGTCCAGATCGGCCGCTTGTGCGTACGTGAGGCGGAACACCCGTCCCGGCGCGACCGCCGCCGCGGGCGCTGGCTTAGGCTCGCCTGCGTGACCGACGCACCGATCGGCATCCTCGACAGCGGCGTGGGGGGACTCACCGTCGCGCGCGCCGTCCTGGACCAGCTGCCCCACGAGCCCATCGTGTACGTGGGCGACACGGCCCACGGCCCCTACGGGCCCAAGCCGATCGCCGAGGTGCGCCGGCACGCCCTCGCCGTCATGGACTCGCTCGTCGAGTCCGGCGTCAAGATGATCGTCATCGCGTGCAACTCCGCGAGCGCCGCGACCCTGCGCGACGCCCGCGAGCGGTACGACGTGCCGCTCGTCGAGGTGATCCAGCCCGCCGTCCGGCGCGCCGTGGCGGCGACCCGCAACGGTGCGATCGGCGTCATCGGCACCCGGGCCACGATCGCGTCGCAGGCCTACGAGGACGCGTTCGCCGCGGCACCGCAGCTCGAGATCACCCCGATGGCCTGCCCGCGCTTCGTCGAGTTCGTCGAGCGCGGCGTCACCGGCGGCGCCGACCTGCTCGAGGTCGCCCACGGCTACCTCGACCCGGTCAAGGCGGCCGGCGTCGACACGCTCGTGCTCGGCTGCACGCACTACCCGCTGCTCACCGGGGTGATCTCGTACGTCATGGGCGAGGACGTCACCCTCATCAACTCCGCCGAGGAGACCGCGAAGGACGTCTACCGGCGGCTCGTCGCGCACGGCCTCGAGCGGGACCCCGCCCTGCCGGCACCGCAGCACCGCTTCCTCGCGACGGGGGACCCGGAGCCCTTCACCCGGCTCGCGCGGCGCTTCCTCGGCCCCGAGGTGACGGTCGCCGAGCACGCCGGTGTCTTCGCGTGAGGCTCACGGTCGTCGGCTGCTCCGGCTCGTTCCCGGGCGTCGGCTCCCCGGCCTCGTGCTACCTGCTCCAGGCCCCGGACGACGTCACCGGCGAGACCGTGTCCGTCGTCGTCGACCTCGGCAGCGGTGCCCTCGGCGCGCTCCAGCGGTACGTCCGGCCCGACGGCCTGGCCGCCGTCCTGCTCTCGCACATGCACCCGGACCACTTCATGGACCTGTGCGGCCTCTACGTCGCCCGGCGCTACGACCCGGCCGGGCCGGCGCAGCCGCGGCTGCCGGTGCACGGGCCGTCGAACGCCCTCGCCCGGCTCTCGGAGGCGTACGGCGAGGACGGCGTGGGGAAGATGGAGCACGTCTACGACGTCGTGCCGTGGGTCGGGGACGTCGACCAGGAGGGCGCCGAGCCCGACGACGGGAGCACCGTCCGGGTCGGCCCCTTCACCGTGACCGCCCGGCGGGTGGACCACCCGGTCGAGGCGTACGGGATGCGCGTCGAGCACGGCGGCCGGGTCCTGGCGTACTCCGGGGACACCGACACCTGCGACACGCTCGTCGACCTCGCCCGGGACGCCGACGTCTTCCTCGCCGAGGCCTCCTTCCAGGAGGGGCGCGACGACGAGCACCGCGGCGTGCACCTCACCGGCCGGCGGGCCGGAGAGGTCGCGACGGCGGCCGGCGCCCGGTCCCTCGTGCTCACCCACCTGCCGCCGTGGACCGACGCGGCCGTCGTCCTCGCCGAGGCGAAGGACGCCTACGACGGGCCGGTCCGGGTGGCGGCGCCGGGCCTCGTCCTCGACGTCTAAGGTCTGCCTCGGGGCCCGCCCCGTGCCCCGGCCGAACCACCGAGGAGCCCGCATGGAGGTCGTCGACGCCCGCGTCCGGCTGCCGCAGGACCGCCGTCCGTCCGGGTCGTACGCCGCCCCGCCCCGGGTCACCGAGCAGTACGACCGGGTGCTGGACCTGTCGGCGAAGATGAACGCCGGGTCGCTCGGCGCGCTCCTCGCCGAGCTCGACGCGGCGGGCGTCGGCCGGGCCGTCATGCACGCCGAGACCGAGGGCGGCGAGGACGCCGACGCGCTGAACGCGGCCCTGCGCGGCGTCCTCGACGAGCACCCCGGGCGGTTCGTCGGCGTCGGCTGCGTCGACATCGGCCGGCCGTTCCCGGGCCGGCTCGCCACCGATGCGGTGCGCTGCGCGGACCTGGGGTTCGTCGGCGTCTCGTTCCAGCCGGCCTTCTTCGGGCGCGACATCGACGACCGGCACCTCTACCCGCTCTACGCGCGCGCCGAGGAGCTCGGCCTGCTCGTCGCCGTCCACACCGGCGTCACGTACAGCCGGATGCACCCGCTGCGCCACGAGCGGCCCGAGATGCTCGACCAGGTCGCGTGCGACTTCCCGGACCTGCGCCTCGTCGCCTGCCACGCGGGCTGGCCGTGGGCGACCGAGTTCGCGGCCGTCGCCCGCCGGCACCCCACGGTCTTCCTCGAGTTCGGCGGCCTCGCACCGAAGTACGTCGCCCGGCCCGGCACCGGCTGGGACGCCCTCTTCGGGATGATGCGCAACGTCCTGTCGCAGCAGGTGCTCTACGGCAGCGACTGGCCGGTCATCGCCCCGACCCGGGCGCTCGCCGAGTGGCGGGCCGCGGGCCTGCCGGACGACGCGCTCGCGGCCCTGCTCGGCGGCAACACCCGCCGCCTCCTCGGGCTCGACGCGACGCCGGCGGGCGCGGCGCCGGTCGCATGACGACCCTCGCCGGGCTGCTCGCGGCGGCGGCGGCCGAGGCCGGCGAGCGGGTCTTCCTGCGGACGGCGGACGGCGACACGACGTACGCCCAGCTCCTCGCCTGGTCGCACGCCGCCGAACGGTCGCTGCGGGGGCTCGGCGTCGGCGCCGGGGACGCCGTCGCGGTGCTCGCCGGCAACAGCGCCGAGCAGGTCGCGGTCTGGTTCGCGCTCAACCGGATGCGCGCGCTGCACGCGCCGCTGAACACCGCGCTGTCGGGGCCGCGGCTGGCGCACGCGCTGCGGGTCAGCGGTGCCCGGCTCGTCGTCGCCGACCCGGCGCTCGCGCCCGTCGTCGAGGGCGCGGACGTCGTCGACCTGCGCGACGTCACCGGACCCCGCCCACCCGTCGGAGCCCGTTCCGCCGCAACGGTTCCGGCCCCGTCGGCGGGCACGGACGACGAGCCCGATCTCGACACCGCCACACTGCTGTTCACCTCGGGCACGACCGGCCCGTCGAAGGCGTGCGCGCTGTCCCACCACTACCTCGTGCGGGCCGGGCAGATCCACGCGGCCGCGCTCGGGCTGCGCGGCGACGACGTCCTCTACTGCCCGTTCCCGCTGTTCCACATCGACGCCGCGACGCTCACCGTGTCGGCCGCGCTCGCCGTCCGCGCCACCGCCGCGCTCGACGTCCGGTTCAGCGCCTCGGGGTTCTGGCCGCAGGTCCGCGCCACGGGGGCCACCGTCTTCAACTTCATGGGCGCCACGCTGACGATCCTCTGGAAGCGCGACCCGGAGCCGGGCGACCGCGACCACCGGGTGCGGCTGGCGTGGGGCGTCCCGATGCCGGAGTGGGCCCCGGCGTTCGAGGAGCGGTTCGGCGTCCCGCTGCGGCAGGTCTACGGCCTGACCGACGCCGGGGTGCCGGTCTACGACCCGCCCGGCGAGCGCCGTCCAGGAGCCGCGGGCCGGGTTCTCGCCGAGTACGAGGTGCGGGTCGTCCGCCCCGACGGCGCGGACGCCGGGCCGGGGGAGCAGGGCGAGATCCTCGTCCGCGGCCTCGAGCCGGGCCTGGTCATGAACGGCTACCACGGCGACCCGGACGCCACCGCGCGCACGCTCGCCGACGGCTGGGTGCGCACCGGCGACCTCGGGGCGCTCGACCTAGACGGCTGGCTGACGTTCCACGGCCGGCTCAGCGACTCGATCCGACGCCGCGGCGAGAACATCTCGTGCTTCGAGGTCGAGGAGGTCGTCGGCAGCCATCCGGACGTCCTCGAGGTCGCGGCCCTCGGCGTCCCGAGCGAGCTCACCGAGGAGGAGGTCATGGTCTTCCTCGTCCCGCGGCCGGGCCGCACCGTCCGACCGCAGGAGGTGCGCGAGCACGCGCTCGCCCACGGCCCGGCGTACATGGCCCCGCGCTACGTCGAGGTCGTCGCCGCGCTGCCGAAGACGCCGACCGAGAAGGTCGAGAAGGTCGCGCTCGCCGCGCGCGGGGTCGGCCCGGGGACCTGGGACGCCCAGGCGCCCCAATAGGCTGCGCCCATGACCCTCCGCCCCGACGGCCGCACCCCGCAGGACCTGCGAGACGTCAAGATCACCCGCAACTGGCTCGACCACGCCGAGGGCAGCGTCCTCGTGGAGTTCGGCCGGACCCGCGTGCTGTGCGCCGCCTCGTTCACCGAGGGAGTGCCGCGCTGGCGCAAGGGCTCCGGGCAGGGCTGGGTCACCGCCGAGTACGCGATGCTCCCGCGCGCGACGAACACCCGCGGCGACCGCGAGTCCGTCAAGGGCCGGATCGGCGGCCGCACCCACGAGATCTCCCGGCTCATCGGCCGCTCGCTGCGGGCCGTCGTCGACACCAAGGGCCTCGGCGAGAACACCGTCGTCCTCGACTGCGACGTCCTCCAGGCCGACGGCGGCACCCGGACGGCGGCCATCACCGGCGCGTACGTCGCGCTCGCCGACGCGATCGCCTGGGGCCGCGAGCGCAAGCTCGTCAAGGCCGGCGCCCAGCCGCTGCTCGACTCCGTGGCGGCCGTGAGCGTCGGCGTCGTCGACGGCCGGCCCGTGCTCGACCTCTGCTACGACGAGGACGTCAAGGCCGGCACCGACATGAACGTCGTCTGCACCGGCGACGGCCGGTTCGTCGAGGTCCAGGGCACCGCCGAGGGCGTGCCGTTCGACCGCGCCGAGCTCGACGCGCTGCTCGACCTCGCGGTGGCCGGCTGCGCCGACCTGCGGGTGCTCCAGCAGGCCGCCCTCGAGGAGAGCCTGGCGCGATGAGCCGGCTCGTCCTCGCGACCCACAACGCGCACAAGGTCGAGGAGCTGCGCCGGATCCTCGGCGACGCCGGCCTGCCCGTCGAGCTCGTCGGCATGGACGCCTTCCCGGACGTCCCCGACACCGCCGAGACCGGCGTGACGTTCGCCGAGAACGCCCTGCTCAAGGCGCACGCCGTCGCCGCGGCGACCGGGCTGCCGGCGGTCGCCGACGACTCGGGCCTGTGCGTCGACGTCCTCGGCGGGGCGCCGGGCGTCTTCAGCGCCCGCTGGTCCGGCCGGCACGGGGACGACGCCGCGAACCTCGACCTGCTCCTCGCCCAGGTGTCCGACATCGCCGACGACCGCCGCGGCGCGCACTTCGCGTGCGTCGCGGCGCTCGCCCTGCCGGGCGGCGTCGAGCGCGTCGTCGAGGGCCGGATGACCGGTGTGCTCGTGCGGGAGCGCCGCGGCACGAACGGGTTCGGCTACGACCCCGTCTTCGTGCCGGTCGGCGAGGAGCGTACGACCGCCGAGATGGAGCCCGAGGAGAAGGACGCCATCAGCCACCGCGGGCGTGCGTTCCGCGGGCTGGTGCCGCACATCGCGGAGCTGCTCGGGGGCTGACGCACCCGCCGGCAGGACCCGTCGTCAGGCGCTCCAGGCCCCGAGCACCCGCAGCCAGCTGCCGCCGAGGACGAGTGCGAGCTCGGCCTCGGACAGGCCGCGGTCGAGCAGGTGCCGGGTGAGCGCCGGGAGCCGGGCCGGGGTGGGCAGGTCGTCGACGGCGAGGACGGCGCCCGGCGGCGGGAGGTGCTGGGGGTCCCAGAGCAGGTCGCCGACGTCGCGCGGGCGGCGGGTGCCGCCGCCGGCGGCCGGGTCGACGTCCGGCCAGGCGTGCGCCGCGTACGCCTCGAACCCCCAGAACCAGTCCAGCCCGAGCCCGACGTGCTCGGCGCCCGCGACGTCGACGGCGTGCAGCACGTGGTCGCCGAGCACGGAGAGCGGGATGCGGGCGGTCCCGGCGAGGAAGGCCGGCACCGCGACGACGCCGACGACGCCGCCACGGGCGGCGCACGCCCGGAGCTGCTCGTCGGTGAGGTTGCGCGGGTGGTCGTACAGGGCCCGGCACCCGTTGTGGCTGAAGACGACCGGGCGCCCGGAGACCTCGATCGCGTCGAGCGTCGACCGCACACCGGCGTGCGACCCGTCGACGACGAGGCCCGCGTCGTTGCACTCCTCGACGAGCCGGCGGCCGAACCGGGACAGCCCCGCGTCCGTCTCCTCGACGCAGCCGTCGGCGGCCGGGGTGCGCAGGTTGTAGGCGAGGCCGGTCATCCGCAGCCCCGCGGCGTGCAGCTCGTGGACGAGGTCGAGGTCCATGCCGAACTGCGTGCTCGTCTGGGAGTGGGCCATGACGGCGAGCCGGCCCGACGCGCGGGCCCGCTCGACGTCCGCCGGGACGTCCTGCGCGAGCAGCAGCCGGTCGTCGCGGGCCACGGCGGCGCGCAGCCACGCGAGCGTCCGGAACGCCGTCGCGGCGTCGGGCATGACGTCGAGGTACGGCCGGACGTGGGCCGAGTGCCGCCACGTCGGGTCGATGCTCTGGCACACGAGGTCGACGCCACCGGCGAGGCAGTCGTCGGCCCAGCCCGGCACCCCCTCGGTGACGAGGTTGGTCACCATGTCGACGACCGGTCCGGCGTGCAGGCGGGCGACGGCGTCGTCCCGGGGGGCTGCGGTCATCGGGCCATCGTGCCGCCGGCGGGTGGGTCCCGTCAGCAGGCACCGACCCACGAGCACTCGAGCTGCGACTCGTCGACGACCGTCGCGGGGTCGTCCGGGACGGTGACCGACCGCGGCGGTGCGCCGGGACCGGTCCCGGTGCTGCCGTCGTCCGCGGACTGCGGCACCGCGCCCGCCGCGGACCCCGACCGGGCCAGCGCGACGGCGATCCGGTCCTCGAGGTCCTTGACCCCGGCCGCGACGAAGTCGGTGATGATCACCGAGAACACGAGCCGGCGGCCGCCCGCGGTCGTCACGTAGCCGGACAGCGCCGAGACCGAGGTCAGGGAGCCGGTCTTCGCGTGCACGTTGCCGGCGGCGGCGGTGCCGCCCATCCGGTACCGCAGGGTGCCGCCGACGAGCCGGTCGGTGCGCCCGGCGACCGGCAGCGCGGCGTACCAGGTCGGGAACCAGGTCTTCCCGCGGACGGCGCGCAGCAGGTTCGTCACCTGGTTCGCCGTCAGCAGGTCGGTCCGGGACAGCCCCGACCCGTCGCTCATCCGGATCGCCGACGTCACGACCCCGTTCGCCGCGAGCCAGGTGCGGATCGCGCCCGTGCCGGCCTCCCATGTCCCGGCACCGGCCTGCTTGCGGCCGATCGCCTTGACGAGGGCCTCGGCGTGGCCGTTGTTCGACAGCTTGAGGAACTTCGTGAGCAGGGTCGCGAGCGTCACCGAGGAGTCGGTCGCGATCCGGGTCGCCGTCGTCGGCGTCGCGGCCCGGCGCAGCACGGGTGCGGCCGAGAAGCGGATGCCGCGCTTCGCGAGGGCGGCGCGGAAGACGTCGGCGGCGACGTACGAGGGGTCCCAGATGCTCAGCAGCCGCCGGCTCGCGACGCCGCCGGCGGGCACGGACCCGGTGACGACGAACCGGTTGCTGCCGTGGGCGCGGACGACGCGCAGCGTGCGGGCGCTGCCCGCGGCACCCGTCGTCGCCCGGTTGTCGACGGTGTACCGGGTGCTCGCCGGCACGAACGACACGGTGGGCCGGCTGCCCCGGGCGGCGGGGCGGACCGTCACGGCGACGGCACCCGCGTCGTAGTCGGTGTCCGGGGCGATCGTCAGCGCGGAGACCTGCGCCGAGTACGCGTAGGGCTCGTTGTCCCACGACCAGGCGGGCCCGAGCCGGACGGCGTCGAAGGCGGTGTCGTCGACGCCGAGGTAGCCCGAGACCGACGTGATGCCGGCAGCGGCGACGGCGCCGGCGAGCCGGTCGTAGTCGGCGGCGAGCGTCGTGGGGTCCCCGGTGCCGCGCAGGTAGAGGTTGCCGGTCAGCCGGCCGCCGGAGACGGTGCCGGTGCGCGAGACCGACGTCGTGAACCGGAACGCCGGGCCGAGCAGGTCCATCGCCGCGGCCGAGGTGAGGAGCTTCTCGTTCGAGGCCGGGTTCCCGCGGACCGTGCCGTTGCGGTTGTAGAGGACCTCGCCGGTGACGGCGTCCTTGACGACGACCCGCTTCTGCGAGCCCGCGAGCCGGCCGTCGGCGAGGATCGTGTCGATCGTCGTCGCGAGCCCCGGGATCTGCGCCGCGGGCCGCACCGTCGCCTGGTGGACGTGGACGCCCGGCAGCGCCCCGCGCACGCCGACGGCCGTCTGCGCCACGAGTGCCGCCGCCGTCACGACGGCGAAGCCGATGCCGGCCGCCCGGCGTCCGTCGAACCCGGTCATGTGTCCTTCCCCGCGCGCGACCCCGTGTCACCGACGCGTACCGCCCCCGCGGACCCGCCCACCGTACGCGACCTAGAGTGCTCAATCAGTTACATTCAGTCATATCGGCGTGTGACGACGCCGGCCTTCCGGCTGGTGCCGTGCGCGCCGTCAGAGCCTCGTAAGGTCCCGCGGGCGCCGGTGCCGCATGCTGGGACCGTGGAGACCCGACCGCCCGACCTGAGCTTCCCGGAACCCGAGCCGCGCGGCCCCGGTGCGCCGTCCGGCCGCCCTGCCGGGCCGCCGCTGCCGGCCTGGGCCTGGGCCGGGCTCGGGGTCGCCGTGACGCTGCTCGCGCTCGGCGTCGCGCAGGTCGTGGCCCTCCTCACCGGCGCCTCGACCGCGCCGCTCGTCGCCGTCGGCGACGCCTTCGTCGACCGGACGCCCCCGTGGCTCAAGGACTTCGCCGTCGCGACCTTCGGGACGAACGACAAGGCGGTCCTCCTCGGCGGCGCGGCGGTCGTGCTCCTCGGGCTCGGGGCGCTCGCCGGGCTGCTCGCGCGCCGCCGCGCCGGGACCGCGTCCCAGGTCGTCCTCGGTCTCGGGGCCGTCGCGGCGCTCGCCGCCGCGACCCGGCCGGACGCCGGTGCGCTCGCCGTGCTGCCGAGCGTCGTCGGCGCGATCGTCGGCTCGGTCGCGCTGTCGGCGCTCGCGTCGCGGGCGCCCGGGGCGGGGGTGCCGTCCCCGGCCGGGTCCGCGCCGGCCGGTGGCCCGTCGTCCGGCACCGTGCCGTCCGGCACCGCGGACCGCAGGCGCTTCCTCCAGGTCCTCGGCGTCGTCGGCGCCGGGGGAGCGGCAGCGGTCGTCGTCGGCCGTGCGGTCTCGGCCCGGCTCGCGGGCGGGACGGCGTCCCGGGCGCAGGTCACGCTGCCGCGCCCGGCCGACCCGGCCCCGGCGCTGCCCGCCTCCGTCGAGGTCGGTGTCGACGGCGTCGTGCCGTTCCGGGTGCCGAACGCCGACTTCTACCGGATCGACACCGCGCTCGTCGTGCCGCAGGTCGACGCGGCGTCGTGGAAGCTCCGGATCCACGGGATGGTCGAGCGCGAGGTGACGCTCACGTACGACGAGCTCGTCGCGCAGCCGCTCGTCGAGCGCGACGTGACCCTCATGTGCGTCTCGAACGAGGTCGGTGGCGACCTCGTCGGCAACGCCCGCTGGCTCGGGCTGCCGATCAAGCCGCTGCTGGAGAAGGCCGGTGCCACCGCGGGCGCGGACATGGTGCTCTCGTCGAGCGCCGACGGCTGGACCTGCTCGACGCCGCTCGACGTCCTGCTCGACGGCCGGGACGCGCTCCTGGCGGTCGGGATGAACGGCGAGCCGCTCCCGGTCGAGCACGGCTTCCCGGTGCGGATGGTCGTGCCGGGGCTCTACGGCTTCGTCAGCGCGACGAAGTGGGTCGTCGACCTCGAGGTGACCCGGTTCGCCGAGGCCCAGGCCTACTGGACCCCGCGCGGCTGGTCGGAGAAGGCCCCGGTGAAGACCCAGTCCCGGATCGACGTCCCGGCGGCGGGCGCGGACGTCCGGGCCGGCACGGTCGCCGTGGCCGGTGTCGCGTGGGCGCAGCACCGCGGGATCGACGCGGTCGAGGTCCGGGTGGACGACGGCCCCTGGCAGCCCGCGAAGCTCGGCTCGGTGCCGAGCACGGACACCTGGCGGCAGTGGGTCCTCGCGTGGGACGCCACCCCCGGCCGGCACACGCTCGCCGTCCGGGCGACCGACGCGACCGGCACGCCGCAGACCGGTGACCAGGCGCCGCCCGCGCCCGACGGCGCGACCGGCTGGCACACGATCCAGGTCACGGTCACCTGACCCGACTGACACCTGCAAAGAATTTCTGAGGTCGGACCCATCCGGGCCGGGGGCGGCGCCGAACAACCGGCGTGACCACGACGAGCACGACCCCCCAGGCGCCCCGGGCTGCCACCGCCGGACGGCGTGACGTCCGCGGCGCGCTCGCCGCGGCGGCCGCCGGGGTCGTCTCGGGCGCCCTGACCCTCGGCGTCGCCGACCTCGCGGCCGGCGTCGTCGCCCCGGGTGCGTCCCCGGTGCTCGCCGTCGGCCGGGCCGCGATCGACCTGGTCCCCGGGGCGCTCAAGGACTTCGCCGTCGCGACGTTCGGCGCCTACGACAAGGTCGTCCTGCTCGCGGGCATCGGTGCCGTCCTCGTCGCCGCGTCAGCCGTCGCCGGACTGCTCGCCCGCCGTCGCCCGGCCGCCGGGCTCGCCCTCGTCGTGCTGCTCGGTGCGGCGGCGGTCGTCTCCGCGGTGACCCGGCCGGACGTCGACCCCGGCCTCGCGGGGATCCTGCGGGCCGCCGTCCCGACGGTGCTCGGGGTCGTCGCCGGGGGCACCGCCCTCGTGCTGCTCGCCCGGCGGCTGCGGGGGCCGCGTGAGGTCGCCGGCGGCACGTCGTCCGACCTGCCCGTTGCCGACCTGCCCGTTGCCGAC
>NZ_MWLN01000156.1 GCF_002198655.1 Kineosporia sp. A_224 | reverse complement strand
CGACGAGCGGCCCGAGGCGGTGCCGGGGGCGAGTGAGGGGAAGGTCGCGGCGGCGTTCCTCACCGGGCGGTTGAACGTGGACCCGGGTCGGGCGAACGCCGACGCCCGCGCGGCGCACGCGTTGGACGCGGACTCCGGGTCGTTGCCGCAGGTGGGTGCCGCACTCGCGGCGGGTGAGATCACCCGGGAGCACGCCGACGCCTGCGTGCGGGCGGTGTCACGGTTGCCGAAGCGGCTGCGGATCGTGCTGCTCGAGGACGAGGCCACCGGTGAACTGAAGTCCGGCATGGAGATCGCGGACGCGTTCCTCGCCGACCAGTGCCGCCGGTTCCCGGTCCGGGCCATCCACCGGCTCGTCGACGAACTCGTTCGGGTCCTGGACCCGGATCGGGAGGAGGACTTCGACGAGGACGCCCACCTGCGACGAGGACTGTCCCTGGTGAAGGACGCGACCGGGATGGGGTCCCTGCGGATGACCTTGACCCCAGCAGATACCGCGGTGCTGTCGGCGATGCTCTCCGCCGCCGGGAAGCCGCGGCCGGCCCGTGAGGTGCTCACGGTCGACGACACCGGCGCTGAGCAGGTCACCCTGGTCAAGGACGACCGGACCGTGGCCATGCGGCGGTACGACGCCGTGATGGCGCTGCTGCGCGCCGGCCTCAACGGCGGCAACGGTGGTGGTAGTGAGGCGGCGTCGCCGCTGGTGAACCTGCTCGTGACCGCCACCCTCGAACAGGTCGCCGCCGCAGGCGCGGCCGCCGAACAGGTCCGCCGGCGGGCCGCAGCCGGAGCCGGACGCCTCCCGGACGACCGAACCTCGCCCGGACCCGACTCCCGCGCCTCCGCCCACGGCACTCCCGGCCACGGCACTCCCGGCCGCGCAGGCTCTGATGCAGGTTCCGATGCCGCGGGCACCGCTGCCGATTCAGATGCCGTCGGCGCGGCCGACGTCACATCAGCTGCCACAGCAGAAGGTGATGGCCTGGCCCGGGTGGCGTTCTCCGGCAACGGATCCGCGGACACCGCGGCACGCCGGGTCGGCCGGGCCGCGGGGTTCGCGACCCTGCACCGGCACGGGCCGATCGGGTCCCACCTGCTCGCCTACCTCGCCTGCACCGCCACCCTGACGAAAGTGCTGCTCGACGGGAACGGGGCCCCGCTCGACGTCGGTCGGGCGCACCGGCTCGCGACCTCCGCGCAACGCAAGGCCCTCGCCGCCCGCGACGGCGGCTGCGTCATCCCGGCCTGCCCCGTCCCCCACGAAGGCACCGACGCCCACCACCTCCGACCCTGGGAGCAGGGCGGACTGACCGACCTGCACAACCTGGTCAGTGCCTGTCCGAGACACCACCAGGAGATCCACGCCGGACTCTGGCTCGTCGAGCTCCACGACGGGATCCCCTGGGTCCGGCCACCGTCCTGGATCGACCCCCAACGCCGCCCGACCAGGAACCTCCACCACCAGACCCACGCCGCCGCACAACGGATCGGGCAGCAACTCCGCCTGGCCCTCGACGACGACGACGACGCCGACGCCCGCGGCACCGGCCCGAACCGCACGGGCCTGACCCCGATCGACCTGACCCCGCCGTTCTGGACCCAGGTACCTCCGGACGACACGTGGAAACGCACCGCCTGACACCGGTCAGCCGCCGGGGTCGCGGGCCGACAGGAGGATCGTCCCTTCCGTGTCGGTGCGCAGGACCCGGGCCGGGCCGAGCAGCGTCAGCGTCCGCGGCGACGGGTGGCCGTAGTCGTTGTCGAGGCCGACACCGATGAGGGCCGTGGGCGCGCCGAGCCACTGGTACAGCTCGGGTTCCTGCGTCGCGGAGCCGTGGTGGGCGACCTTCACGACGTCCACCAGGCCGCCGACCGACGCCGTGCCGGACTGCAGCGACCGGAGCAAGGCCTGCTGGCCATCGGACTCGAGGTCGCCGAGGCCGACGATCCGGAGAGTGCCGCCGGGCCCCCTGACCACGAGCTCGGTCGCGACGCTGGAGTCGTTGACGTCGGCGTCCTCGGCACCGGTGCCGCGGGAGATCCTGCTCGGGGATCCGGCGGTCGCCGCCGGAGAAGCCGGTTCGCCGTCGGCCTGCAGGACGTGCCAGGCGACCCGCCACTCCCCCGACCCGACCTCGCCGGCGTCGCCGGCCGATGCCAGGGACTGCGGGGTCCCCGCGGCGCCGAGCCAGTCGGCGACGCTGCGCGCGTTCTCGGCGGGCTCGGGCAGGCGGCTGACGATCGCCGCGTCGACCTCGCGGCCGTGGGAGAGGACTCCGGGAAGGCCCAGCACGTGGTCCGCGTGGAAGTGGGTGAGAACGAGCAGGTCGACGTGGCGGACCCCGAGCCGGGTCAGGCAGCGGTCCGCGAGGTCCGGGTCGGGGCCGACGTCGACGAGCACCGCGGACCGCTCGCCGCTGCGCACCGCGAGCATGTCGCCCTGACCGACGTCGCACATCGCCACGGCCCAGTCGACGCTCGCGCCGCCCGGCGACCGGCCGAGGAGCCACGGCGCCGCGAGCCAGCCGACGGCCAGCGCGGCGACGACCGCGGCGACGACGAGCGCCGTCGTGCCCGAGACGGAACCACGGTCGAGCGAGCCCGGACCGTTCTCCCGATCACGGGCCTCGGGCGCACCGGGCCGGTCCGGGGACCGCGGGCGCACCCTCAGGGTCAGGGCGACGAGCAGAAGCGTCAGGGCGGCGAGGAGGAGGGCGCCGCCGCGCCCGGACGGCCACGGGACCGACGAGCCGGGGAGGGCCGCGGCGCGGTGGGCGACGAGGGCGATCCAGCTCGTCGCGAGACCGCCGAGCCAGGCCGGGACGACGGCCAGGGCCGGGGAGACGACGGAGACGAGAGCGGCGACGACCCCGAGGACGGTGGCCGGGGCGACCGCCGGGCCGGCGAGCAGGTTCGCGGGGACCGCGGTCGTCGGCACCGCGGGGTTGAGCAGCACGACGATCGGTCCACAGGCCGCCTGGGCCGCTGCCGGGACCGCGAGCGCGAGCGCGACCGGTCTCGGCATCCAGCGTTCGAGGCGGGCTGACCAGGCCGGGGCGAGCACCATGAGCGCGGCTGTCGCGGTGACGGACAACGCGAACCCGGGGCTGCGGGCCAGTCCCGGGGAGGCCACGAGGAGCACGAGCACCGCCGCGCACAGCAGCGGCAGGCCGCGCGACCGTCTCGCCCGGAGCAGCGCCACGAGAGCGATCGAGCCCATGACCGCGGCCCGGAGCACGCTCGGCTGCGGCCGGGCGAGCACGACGAACCCGGCCACCGCTGCGAGGCCGAGCCAGACCCGGGCCCGGCGGCCGGCGCCGAGCGCGGCGACCGCCGAGACCGCGGCGGCGATGACGACCGCCACGTTCGCGCCGCTGACCGCCGTGAGATGGGTGAGGCCGGACGTGCGGAGGTCCTCCACGAGGGTCGGCGGCAGCCGGGTCGTGTCGCCGACGACCAGCGCCGGCAGCAAGCCCCGGGCGTCGGGAGGCAGCCCCGCGCATGCGCGGCGCAGACCGGCGCGGACGTGGTCGGCCGCTCGCCAGAGGGCGCCGCCGGGAACCGTCCGGGGCGGACCGAGGGCCTGGACGAAGGCCGCCGCCCCGTCGGCGGGGTCCGCGCGGTCGAGCCGGCCCGTCAGACGGACCTGCTGCCCGGCACTCACCGCGGCCCACGCCGGGCCACCGAGCACGACGACCGACACGGGTGCCGTGACCCGGCGGCCCCGGGCCTCGACGACCCGGGCGGCGACCCGGACGACGTACCGGGGCGGCCCCGGGAACGGCCCCGGTCGCACGGCCACAGCGTCCGACCGGACGACGCCGCTGAGCTCGGCCACGACTCCCCCGGCGGCCCAGCCGCGGACCGGCTCGGCGTCACGCCGCAGCGCTGCGCTGCCCTGTACGGCGATCATCGCGACGACGAGGCCGCAGGTCAGCGCGACGAGGGCGGCGACACTGTGCGAGGGCCCGGGAACGTCCGGCGGGGCGGCGAGGCGTGCAGTGGCGCCGCCGGAGCGGACCGCTGCGGTGGCAGCGGCCGCTCGTGCCCGGACCGTGCCTACGGTCGCCGCTCCCACCGCGAGGACCAGCAGCAGCGCGACAACGGCTCCGGCCACGGCCAGAGCCCGGAACTGCTGGGGCAGCGCCCAAGCCGTCACTGCCCAGAGGACGAGCGCGGGACCGACGAGCCGCAGGTCCTGGCCGGTCACACCACCACGAGCGGGCGCAGCCGCTCGAGGACCTTGTCGCCGATCCCGGCCACCTCGGCGAGCTCGTCGACCCGGGTGAACCGCTGGTGCTGTGCGCGCCACTCCACGATCCGGCCGGCGAGCACCGGGCCGACGCCGGGCAGCTCGTCGAGGTCCGCCGCGGTCGCGGTGTTGAGGTCGAGCGGACCGGACGGGCGCACAGCGCCACCGGGACCGGACGTGGCGGCGGAGGCCGCGGGCGGCGCGGGCAACGGGTCGTCCGCGTCGGGGACGACGACCTGTTCACCGTCGGCGAGGACGCGTGCGAGGTTGATCCGGGGCAGGGCCGCCGCGTCGGTCGCGCCGCCTGCCGCGGCGACAGCGTCCGCGACCCGCGACCCGGGCGGCAGCCGGACGAGGCCGGGGCGCCGGACCTTGCCGACGACGTCGACGACGACCGGGGCGGCGGACGCGGCCCCGGCGCCGGAGGTGCGCAGCGCCCCAGCACCGACCGCCGAGCCGGCTCCGCCGACCGCTCCCCCGGACGCCGCACCTGACGCCTGGGCGGCGCCGTTCGACGTCACCGCGCCGTTCGACGTCACCGCGCCGTTCGACGACCCCGTACCGACCGACGAACCCGCACCGGCCGGGCCGACGGCGGGAGCACCGCCGACCCCGGCCGCCCGGGCCGACGACCGCGTCGCCGGCGCCAGGTCGACGATCTCCGGCTCGGTCGCCCTCGCGCGCAGCGTGACCCCGACGACGACTGCGGCGACGACGAGGAGCACCGCGGCGGCCGCCGTGACCGGGACGGCGGCCGCACCCCGCAGGGCGACCGGAACCCGGTCCGCCGCCAGCTCGCGCCAGCGGCCCCCGACCGGGATGCCTGCTCCTCGGCCGGCAGCACCGCCGGGCCCGCGGCCGGGCCCCGGACCAGGGCCGCCCGAGCCCCGAGGACCGGCCCCGTGCGGCGGCGGGCCGTCCGGCCAGCCGTCGCCCGGCCATCCGTCGTCCGGCCAGCCGTCGCCCGCCCACCGGGCGTCCGCCCGGCCGCCGTCCCCTTGGCCGTCGTCCGGGGACCACCGACCGCCCGACCGCTCGAACCAGTCGAAGCGGCCGTCGTCCGGGTCGTCGGGCCCACCACCACGCGCCCCCGGGCCGCCGCGGGCCACGAGGGTGAGCCGCCGCACGGCCGCGGCCGCCTCCATCTCACGCCGCCTGCGCTGCTTGGTCTTGGTCATGGCAGCGAAACTAGGGACGCCGGCGGTCACCCCGCCGGGACCGGGACGTCGCCTGTGGACGACGGGACGAACCGCGGATCTGTGGACGGGTCGACCCCGACCGGATGTCAGCGACGACGGCCTCCAGCGCTAGGAGACGGCGCTCACCACGACCCCGAGCATCCCCGGCCCGACGTGCGCGCCGACGACCGCACCGACCTCGTTGACGACCATGAGCCGCATCCCGGGCACCCGCGACCGCAGCCGGTCGGCGAGCTGCTCGGCCCGGTCGGGCGAGGCGAGGTGCTGGACGGCGAGGTCGACCGGACGGCTTCCGGACTCCTCGACGACGAGCTCCTCGAGCCGGGCCAGTGCGCGGGACGCCGTCCGCACCCGGTCTAACGGTTCGAGGCGGCCGTCGACGACGTGCAGGATCGGCTTCACGGACAGCGCCGAGCCGACCATCGCGGCGGCGGCGCCGATCCGCCCGCCGCGACGCAGGTACTCGAGCGTGTCGACGTAGAACCACGCGGACGCCGTGTACGCCGTCCGCCGGGCCTGCTCGGCGGCGGCCGCGGCACCGGCCCCGGCGGCGACCGCACGGGCGGCGGAGATCGCGGCGTAGCCGAGGGCCATCCCGAGGTGGCGGGCGTCGACGACGGTGACGGCGACCTCACCCGCGACCTGGCCGGCCGCCGTCCGGGCCGCGTCGACGGTGCCGGAGAGGTCCGCGGACAGGTGGACGGAGACGATCTCGGCCGCGCCCCGGGCGGCGAGCGCGAGGTACGTCTCGACGAACTGCTGCGGCGCCGGCCGCGACGTCGTCACGGGACGCCACTCGCGCAGCGCCTGCGCGACCTCGGCGCTCGTCACCTCTGTCCCCTCGGCGAGGGACCGGCCCCCGACGACGACCGTCAGCGGCACGACGGTGAGACCGTGCTCGGCGACGAGATCGGCCGGCAGGTAGGCGGTCGAGTCGGTGACGACGGCCACGGCGGCGTGGGCGGGCATGCGCGCGAGGTTACCGGCTCCGCGCTGCCCGCGGACGGGCGTCACTCACGGCTGCGTCACTCACGGCTGCGTGGCGAGCCAGCCCTGCGCGGTGATCGAGTGCACGACGACGTCGATCGGGCTGCCGTCGCGCTGCGTCTGCGTCGCGGCGTGGTCGAAGGTCAGGCCGAGCCGGCGCATGACGGCCTGGCTGCGCAGGTTGTCCGGGGTCGTGATCGAGATGACCCGGGGCAGCCCCAGGTCGGCGAACCCGCGGCGCAGCCACGCGGCGGCCGACTCGGTCGCGTACCCGTGCCCCCACGCGTGCCGGGCGAACCGCCAACCGACCTCGACGTCGTCCGGGTACCAGCGGTGCCGGTGCAGGCCGCACATCCCGAGCAGGACGTCGTCCGCGCGCCGGACGACCGGCAGCAGCCCGAGCCCCTCGCGCTCGTGGAAGGCCTCGCCGTACCGGGCGAACCCGTCGGACGCCTCCCGGGTCATCGGGCCGCCCAGGTGCGCCATGACGTCGGTGTCGGTGTTCAGCGCGAAGTACGCGTCGAGGTCCGGCAGGCGCCAGCGGGTGAGGACGTCGAGGCGCTCGGTCCGGAGCAAGGTCGCCACCACGACCGAGACGCTACCGCCCGCCCCCGGCCCGACAGACCGGCCCGCGCTCAGGGCTCAGGGCTCAGGGCTGCGACTCCGGCAGAGTCAGCGCGACGAGCAGGTCGAGCCCGCGGGCGAGCGCCGCCGGCACGCTCGTGTCGTGGGCGACGACCGTGACGCCGCGGTGCACGACCTCGTAGCGCCGCAGGTCCGCGCCGAGCGCGGGGTACTCCCGGTCCCGGTCGAACAGGCCGGACCGGTCGAGCTCGGCGACGACGGCCCCCGCCGTCGCCGGCCCGACCTGCCGGTCGGTCATGACGCCGTTCCGGTCGACCCGGCACATGCCGTCCTCCTCGAGGACGACGCCGTGCCGCATCCCGGTGAAGCCGCCCTCGACGACCAGGCTGACGGTCACTGGACCCCGACGCTCCGCCAGGCCGCGCGGACGACCTGCGCGGCACCCTTGGGGGCGCGGCCGGCCTTGACGAGCACCCGCGCGGACGTCGCGACCTGCTGCGCGGCCTGCGCGAAGCTCGCCGTGGACGGCAGGAACTGCAGGGCGTGGTACCAGATCCGGGCCGCCGTCAGCGTGTCGCCGAGATCGACCGCGGCGAGGTAGAACGCCCGGTTCGGGATGCCCGAGTTGATGTGCACACCGCCGTAGTCTGCCGTCCCCGTGTAGCGGTCGGCGTAGTGCGCCGGCTGCGGGTCCGTGCCGAAGACCGGGTTGTCGTAGGCCGTCCCCGGGGCGCGCATCGAGCGCAGCGCCTCGCCGTACAGCTGCGGGCCCATGATCTCGTCGCCGATGAGCCAGTCCGCCGTCGTCGGTGTCTCGCCGTTCGCCCACTGCGTGACCGTCGTGCCGAACACGTCGCTGAAGTGCTCGTTGAGCGCGCCGGGCTCGTTCTTGTAGACGAGGCCGGACGTGAACTGCGTGACCCCGTGCCCGAGCTCGTGGGCGACGACGTCGAGCGAGCGGGCGAAGCCGCTGAAGATGACGCCGTCGCCGTCCCCGAAGGTCATCTCGTCGCCGTCCCAGAACGCGTTGTTGTAGCTCGTCGCGAAGTGGACGTTGAGGACGAGGTCGAGCGCGTGGTTGTCGATCGACTCGCGCTCGAACACCGTCGTGAGGAACCGGCGCACGAGACCGGCGTTGTCGTAGGCGTTCGTCACGTCGACGTCGTCGGTCTCCGGCTGCCCCTCTGCGCGCACGAGGTTCACCCGCTGGGTCGTGCCGTGCTGCAGGTCGTACACCTCGCGCCGGCCCGTGCCGGTGGGTGCGGGGGCCAGGGCCGGTGCGGCCCCCGGGCCGGCGTCGACCTTCGTGATGGCGGTCGCGCGGTTCTTGCGGCTCGCGTCGGCGAGCTCGAGCTGCTTCTTCTCGGCGGCCGGGCCGTCGGCGTTCTTCGCGACCTCGCGCTGCACGTGCGGCGGCACGAAGAAGCAGTGCGTCCCGCTCATCGTCCGGTCCGTCGTCCGGCCCGTCGTTCGATCCGTCATGGTGCCCTCCCCTGTCCGGTGGCCGCGCAACCGCGGCCACCGGACAGAGCAGGGACGAACCGGACCTAATACCTCTCGGCGTCGGAACCTGTCAGAACCGGCACCTGTCAGGCCGGGACGACGTTCACCAGCTTCGGGGCGCGGACGACGACCGTCCGGATCCCCTTGTCCCCCAGCGCCTTCTGCACGCCGGGGGTGGCCAGGGCCAGCTCCCGCAGGGCGTCCTCGGTGATCGAGGGCGACACCTCCAGGCGGTCCCGGACCTTACCCGCGACCTGGACGACGCACGTCACCGTCTCGGTGACGAGTAGCCCCTCCTCGACGGCGGGCCACCCGGCCAGGGCGACGCACGGCTCGTGGCCCAGCGCGGACCACATGTCCTCGGCGGTGTACGGCGCGAACAGCGACAGCAGGATCGCGACGGCCTCGGTCGCCTCGCGGACCGCCGGGTCCGCGGGGCCGGCGCCGGAGTCGATGACCTTGCGGGTCGCGTTGACCAGCTCCATCACCTTGGCGACGACGACGTTGAACCGGAAGCCCTCGACCAGCGTCGTGGCCTCGTGGACCGTGCGGTGCGTCTGACGGCGCAGCGCGACGTCCCCGGTCGAGACGTCGGCCCCGACCGGCGAGGCGACGTCCTGCGCCAGCCGCCAGGCCCGCGCCAGGAACCGCGCGGAACCGGCGGGCGAGACGTCCTTCCAGTCGATGTCGTCCTCCGGCGGACCGGCGAACGCCATCGTCAGCCGGACGGCGTCCACGCCGTGGTCGGCCAGCTGGTCGGACAGCCGCACCAGGTTGCCGCGCGACTTGCTCATCACCGAGCCGTCCATGAGGACCATGCCCTGGTTCAGCAGCCCGGAGAACGGCTCGACGAAGTCGACCATCCCCATGTCGTGCAGCGCCTTCGTGAAGAACCGCGCGTACAGCAGATGCAGGATCGCGTGGGTCACGCCGCCGACGTACTGCTCGACAGGCAGCCACTGCTCGACCAGCTCGGGGTCGAACGGGACGTCGTCCCGGTTCGGCGAGACGAACCGCAGGAAGTACCACGACGAGTCGACGAACGTGTCCATCGTGTCGGTGTCGCGCTGCGCGGGGCCGCCGCACTGCGGGCAGTCGACGTTGACCCAGTCGGTCGCCCCGCCCAGCGGCGAGGTGCCCTTCGGCTTCAGGTCCAGGCCCTCGGACGGCGGCAGCTCGACGGGCAGCTGGTCGTCCGGGACACGGACCTCGCCGCACGCCGGGCAGTGCACGATCGGGATCGGTGCACCCCAGTAGCGCTGGCGCGAGATCAGCCAGTCGCGCAGCCGGTAGTTGGTCGTCTCCTTGCCCAGGCCCTTGCCGGCCAGCACCTCGACGATCGCCGAGATCGCCTCGGCCTTCTGCAGACCGTCCAGCGGGCCGGAGTTGACCATCGCGCCGACGCCGGCGGTCGCCGTCCCCGACACCGCCGGGTCCGGCAACGGCTCGCCGTCCTCGCCGCGGACGTCGACGACGGTCCGCACGGGCAGCCCGAAGGCCTTGGCGAAGTCCAGGTCGCGCTGGTCGTGCGCCGGGACGGCCATGATCGCGCCGTGCCCGTAGTCGGCCAGGACGTAGTCGGCCGCGTAGACCGGGATCTTCTCGCCGTTGACCGGGTTCACCGCGTACCGCTGCAGGAAGACACCGGTCTTCTCGCGGTCGGTCGACAGCCGCTCGATCTCGCTCGTGCCGCGGACCTTCTCCAGGTACGTCGCGAACTGCTCGCGCACCGCTGCGGGCGACGCCGCGACCAGGTCGGCCGCCAGGTCGGAGTCGACCGCGACGACGAAGAACGTCGCGCCGTACAGGGTGTCGGGGCGGGTCGTGTAGACGGTGACGTCACGGTCGGCCTGCTGCGCGCCGCCGTCCGCCGTCGTGTCCGCGCCCTCGATGACGAAGGTGACGTCCGCACCCTGCGAGCGCCCGATCCAGTTGCGCTGCATGGTCAGGACCTTGTCCGGCCAGCGGCCCTCCAGCTGGGACATGTCGTCCAGCAGCCGGTCGGCGTAGTCGGTGATCCGGAAGTACCACTGGGTCAGCTTCTTCTTCGTGACCGGGGTGTCGCAGCGCTCGCACAGCCCGTTGACGACCTGCTCGTTCGCCAGCACGGTCTGGTCGTTCGGGCACCAGTTGACCTGGCTCGGCCGGCGGTAGGCCAGGCCGCGCTCGTGGAACTTGTTGAACAGCCACTGGTTCCACTTGTAGTAGCCCGGGTCGCACGTCTGCAGGACGCGGTCCCAGTCGAACGAGCACGCGTAACGGCGCATCGACGCCTTCTGCTGCGCGATGTTCTCGTACGTCCACGCCCGCGGGTCCAGGCCGCGCTTGATCGCCGCGTTCTCGGCGGGCAGGCCGAAGGCGTCCCAGCCGATCGGGTGCATGACGTTGAAACCGCGCTGCACCCAGTAGCGCGCGACGACGTCACCCAGCGCGTACGCCTCGGCGTGACCCATGTGCAGGTCGCCGGAGGGGTACGGGAACATGTCGAGCACGTACTTCTTCGGCCGCGGGTCGGCCGGGTCGCCGCTGCGGAACGGGGTCTTCTCGTCCCAGACCGGCAGCCACCGCTCCTGGATCGCCTGCGCGTCGAAGCGCTCGGCGCGGCCGTCGGTGCTGTCGGTGATGCTCCCGGACGGCGCGCCCGCAGGCGTCGCGTCTGTCTGCGTCATGGTGTCCTCGCCTAGGTCGCTGCTCGATGGTGACCGGGTCGTCTCGGTGGGGGCAGGTGCCCCGGAAATGACGAAGCCCCTCGCGCATGGAGGGGCAGCCGCGCCGAGTCGCCGTGAGGCGTTCTGCTCAGCGCGGCCCGGTAAGGAGCAGCGAGGTCCGCATGGGGCCAGGGTAGCCCACCGTCACGGTGACCTTCGAACCGGTTGACGATCTCCGCGGGTGCGTGTCGGCGTGCTCAGGGGGCCGGCGGCGCCGTGGCGATCGGCTCCGGGTCCTCCCGGACGAACGGGTCCCGGGCGTCGACCGTGCCGACCCAGGCGTACCAGTCCCAGCCGAGGTGGCGGTACTCGACGTGGTCGAACTCGCGGTCGAACAGGTCCGGGTCCGGCCCCTGCGGCAGGTGGGCGAAGCCGCCGCCGTCGGCGACGATGTCGTACGAGTCGCGGAAGACGGTGCCGCCGGCCGGCACCTGCTCGGCCCGGACCACCGGGTAGAGCCCGACGGTGCGGGGCAGGGTGACGTCGAGCCACGGCTCGCCCGGCGGGACGTCCACCGGGGGCAGGCCCTGGACGGCGTCGTCGAGGGCCGTGAGGCTGACGATCCATCGCAGCTCGAGCGCGGCACCGGAGCGGCCCATCGCGAGCGCACCGAGGATGATCACCGGCACCGCGGCCCAGCGGACGACGTCCGCCCGGGTCGGTGCGGCCAACTGCCGGTTCTGCAGGGTGCGGACGAGTCTGACCGCCCACGCGGCACCGAGGCCGGCACACAGCCAGGTGCCCGCGAAGAGGGTCACGAGGTCGACGCCCGGGGTGCTGTACGCGAAGGCGAGCGTCGTGGCCGCCCCGCACGTCGCCGCGAGGAAGGCCCGCCGCGGCGGGATGCCGGACCCGAATCCCCCGATCATCCCCAGACCGTACGCCGATGCCGTCGCAACTTTCCACGATGCGGCACCGGATCGCTGGCGCACCGGGGCCCGCGCGCACACGCTGGAGGGGTCAGGGATTCGACGACGTGTCCCGGCCCTCTCCCCTTCTCCCGCCGTCATGACCTGCCCGGAGGTCCGTGTGTCCGTCACGTCGCAGCCGAACGCCGCGCCGCCGCCCGCGCAGGGCGCGGCGGCCGCCGCCCGGCCCGCTGCCCAGGCCGTCGTCCGGGCCCTGCTCGACGAGCACCGGCCCGGTCACTGCCTGCCCGGCCCGATGTACCACGACCCCGCCGTGCACGCCGCGGACCTCGACCTCGTGTGGCACCGCGAGTGGGTGTTCGCCGGCCACGAGTGCGAGCTCGCCGAGCCGGGCGCCTACATCACGCTCACCGTCGGCACCCACCCGCTCGTCGTCGTCCGCGGCACCGACGGTGTGCTCCGCGCGCTGCACAACGTGTGCCGGCACCGTGGCGCCGTCCTGTGCGAGGCGCCGTCCGGCAACACCCGCCGCAAGCTCGTCTGCCCGTACCACCAGTGGGCCTACGAGCTCGACGGCTCGCTCTACAAGGCGCGGGCGATGCCGCCGGGCATGACGCCGTCCGAGCTCGGGCTGCGCCCCGCGCACGTCGGGACGGCGAGCGGCCTCGTCTTCGTGTGCGTCGCCGACACCCCGCCGCCGTTCGAGCCGTTCGCGGCCACGGTCGCGGCGCACCTCGCGCCGTTCGACCTCGCCGGCGCGAAGATCGCCCACGAGTCGGTGCTCGTCGAGCAGGGCAACTGGAAGCTCGTCATGGAGAACAACCGGGAGTGCTACCACTGCCGGATCTCCCACCCCGAGCTCGCGAAGTCGTTCCCGCTGGCCCCGCTGCACAGCGGCGGCGGCAGCGAGGACGAGGCCCGCGCGACCGCCGAGGTCGTCGCGGCCTGCGAGGCCGCCGGGGTGCCGAGCGGGTTCCTCATGAGCGACGACTTCCAGTACCGGGTCATGCGGATGGCGCTCGAGCACGCCCGCTCGATGACGATGGACGGCGAGCCCGCGGTCGCGCACCGCTGGGCCGGGCTGCCGGGCGAGGACGTCGTCCGCGACGTCGGCGACGTGCTGCTGTACCACTACCCGTCGATGTGGAGCCACTACGTCGGCGACCACGCCCTGACCTTCCGGATGCTCCCGACCGGCCCGACGACGACCGAGCTGCGGACGACGTGGCTCGTGCCGGGGGATGCCGTCGAGGGCGAGGACTACGACCTCAAGACGCTCACCGAGGTGTGGCTGGCGACGAACGACCAGGACACCGCCCTCGTCGAGCGCACGCAGCGCGGGGTGACGTCCCCGGCGTTCGTCCCCGGGCCGTACTCGGAGGTCGAGGAGGACGGCGTCATCCAGTTCGTCGCCTGGTACACCGAGCGGCTGCGCGCGGGGCTGGGCGGCTGAGCACCGTCGCCGCTAGGCCGCGAGCAGGAACCCGACGACGACCAGGCCGACGGCGGCGAGGGTGAGCCGGAACGCGAGGCGGCCGCGCTCGGCGGCGGTGCCGGCGAGAAGCACTCCCCCGGCGGCGCTCGCGGCGCCGGCGACGAGGACGGCGAGCGCGAGCGGCGAGCGGTCGGGGGCGCCTAGCGCGAGGACGACGGCGGCCGCGGCGACGAGGACGGCGGTCACCGTGAGGGACCGGACGGGGCCGACCCGCTGCGGCAGGCCGCGGACGCCGGTCGCGGCGTCCGCCTCGGTGTCGCCGACGGTGTTCGCGAAGTGGGCCGCCAGGCCGAGCAGCGCCGTGCCGGCCATGACGGCGAGCGGCGGCCAGCCGGCGTCGACGAGGCCCGCGCCGTTCACGTCGGGCTGCACGCCATAGGCACGCGCGTACTCCTGCGCAGCGACGGCGTCGAACCGGGAGACGAGCGGTTCCGCGGCCCACCTGGCCTGCGTCGCGACCGCCGGGAGCAGCCCGAAGGCGACGACGTACGGGACGCCGGACAGCACCGTGCCCTTGAGCCCGAGGTCGTACGCCCAGCCGGCGGCGACGACGACGGTGTGGACGACGCCGGCCGCCGTCCCGAGGGCGAACGACGCGGCGAGGCACGCGACGACGGCGACGCCCGCCGCGACGGCGACCGTGCGGCGAGCGACGAGCCCGGCCGCGACCGGCTTGTCGGACCGGGCGGCCGCGGTGTCGCGGGCGGCGTCGACGGCGTCGTTGCACCAGCCGATCGAGAGCTGGCCGAGCAGGACGGCGAGCGCGAGGAGCACGAGACGACCGCCGTCCAGCCCGATGACGGCCCCGTAGGCGGTGACGAAGCCGGTGACGAACGCCGTCGGCAGCGGGTGGCAGGCGGTGAGGAGCCCGCGGACGGCGGTCATGGACGCCGACGGTACCGGCGCCGCGGGGTGGCCGCGCTGCCGCAGGGGCGGATCAGACCTCGGTGCGGGGGGACGGGTCGCGCGGCGGGGACGCCAGGTCGCCGCCGCGGCGGTCCTGGCTCTGCCGGCGCAGCGAGCGCCGGAGCCGCATGTCGGCGTCCGCCCGGTTGAGCAGGGAGCCGAGGTCGCCGTCGTCCCAGGGCACGAGGGTCGCCGAGCCGATGCTCAGCCGGGACGGCCAGACCGTCTCGTCGACGGGCGGCGCGGCGCGGAGGATCTCGCGCATCCGGCGCTCCATCTCCAACGGCGAGGTGCCGGTGCCCGGGCCGACGACCACGAACTCGTCGCCGCCGACACGGCACACGAGGTCCGTCTGCCGGACGGAGCCGCCCAATGCCTCGGCGACCGCGACGAGCAGGTCGTCGCCGCGCTCGTAGCCGAGCTCGGCGTTGACGAGGGAGAAGCCGTCGACGTCGACGAAGAGGGCGTGGACCGCCTCGCCGCGGCGGCGCGAGAGCTCGATCATCGGCGCGGCCATGAGGCCGAGGCCGCGGCGGTTGAGCACACCGGTGAGGGCGTCGTTGACGCGCAGGGTCTCGGCCGACTGCCGGGCCGCCTCGACGACGGCCGCCTGGTGCGCGAGGGCACGGCGCAGGCCGACGACGACGACGGCGGCACCGAGGGCGAGGCCGGTCGCGAGGACGGCTCCCGCCGCACCCGCGCCGCGGACGACGGCGGCGATCGACCCGAGAGTGGTGGCCGCGACGGCGACGGCGAGAACGACCCCGGCGGTGCGCACGGAGCGCACGGCGAGGACCGCGACGACGCACAGGACGCCGGTCGCGGCGAGCAGCGGCGCCGCGGCGGCCGGGACGGCGTAGTCGACGCGGGCGACGGCCCCGCGGTCGGGCATCGCGTCGACCGCGGCGAGCGCAGCGGCGCGGCTCGCGGGCGGACCGCTGAGCCGCAGGCCCGCCCAGTCGCTCGAGACGTCGACGCCGACGACCCCGGCCCCGTCGAGCGCGGCCCGGGCCTGACCGGCCAGCGAGTCGTCGACGGAGCCCTTGGCGATCGGGAGCACGGCCAGACCGAGCGCCAGCGCCAGCGGCATCGCCAGCAGCCATCGACGACCGGTCCCCGGCATGCGCGTGCTCCTCCTGACCGATCCGCAGATCATCTGCCGACCGTCATGCGATCGTGCGTGTCCACCGTCCCCGAGCGGCGCGCAGGCGGGCGCGTCCCGAAGTGGCAGGTTAGTCGGATCGCCTCCTCACTGACGGTCGCATCGGCAGTTTGGTGAGCCCTGTAACGGCCGTACATGGTGACTGATCGTGTTTTCACGACGAACCCGGCACGGCGTGACCGACAGTGCGTGATCGTTTCCGTCCGGCACGCGACGGGACGCCGGGTCGACTAGCGTCCACCAGATGCACGCGCTGCAGCTGCGGGGTCTCGCCAAGCGGTTCGGGGACGTCCGCGCCGTGGACGGCCTCGACCTCGACGTGCCGCGCGGGTCGTTCTTCGGCCTCGTCGGCCCGAACGGCGCGGGCAAGACGACGACCCTGTCGATGGCCACCGGACTGGTCCGGCCGGACGCCGGCACCGTGAGCGTGCTGGGCACCGACCTGTGGTCCGACCCGACGGCGGCCAAGCGGCTGCTCGGGGTGCTGCCGGACGGCGTCCGGCTCTTCGACCGGCTCACCGGCCGGGAGCTCGTGACCTACCACGGGCTGCTGCGCGGCCTCGACCGGGCCGTCGTCCGGGACCGCACCGAGCAGCTCCTCGTGGCCCTCGGGCTCGACGCCTCCGCGGACGGGCTCGTCGTCGACTACTCGGCCGGGATGACGAAGAAGGTCGCGCTCGCCTGCGCGCTCGTGCACGCCCCGCGGCTGCTCCTGCTCGACGAGCCGTTCGAGGCGGTGGACCCGGTGAGCGCCGGGACGATCCGGGCGATCCTGCACCAGGTGGTCGACGGCGGCGGCACCGTCGTCCTGTCGAGCCATGTCATGGAGCTCGTCGAGCGGCTGTGCGACCACGTCGCCGTCGTCCACGCCGGGCGGGTGGTGGCGGCCGGACCGCTCGACGAGGTCCGCGCCGGCGGCACGCTCGAGGAACGGTTCGTCGACCTCGTCGGTGCCCCCGACCGGATGCAGGACCTCACGTGGTTGCGCTCCTGACGGGTCTGAAGCTCCGCCTGCTCCGCAACCGCCTGCGCTCCGAGACGTGGGTGCTCGTCGGCCTCGTCGTGGCCGCGGTGATGGGCCTCGGCGCGGCCGGGCTGGCGTCGGTGGGGGCGGTGCTGCTCAGCGTGGCGCCCGAGGGGGTCGCGGCGACGGTCGTCGTGTTCGCCGGCAGCGTCGTCGTCGTCGGCTGGGCCGTCGTCCCGGTGCTCGCGTTCGGCGTCGACGAGACGCTCGACCCGGCGCGGTTCGCCACGCTGCCGGTGCGGGCCCGCGACCTCGTGCCCGGGCTCACGGTCGCCGGCGCGCTCGGGGTGCCCGGGATCGCGACGGCGCTCGTCGCGCTGAGCCTCGTCGGCACGTGGAGCGGCTCGCTGCCCGCCGCTGCGCTCGCGGTGCTGTGCGCCCCGGTCGGGCTCGTGACGTGCGTGCTCGCGTCGCGGACGACGACGACGCTCGCCGCCCGGGCGTTCACCCGCCGCGGCCGGGAGGTCAGCGCGCTGCTCGGCGTCGTCCTGTTCATCGCCGTGACCCTCACCCCGAGCCTGCTCGCCGGCAGCGGTGTCGGCCGCAGCCTGGACCCGGAGCGGGTCCGGGCGGTCGCGCACGTGCTCGCCTGGACGCCGCTCGGGCTGGTCTGGGCGGCGCCCGCGGACGTCGCGGCCGGGCTCGTCGGGCGCGGGCTGTTGCGCTTCGGGCTCTCGCTCGTCGTCGTCGCGGCGCTCGGGCTGGTCTGGGAACGGCTGCTCGCCGGCTCGCTGGAACGCCCGCCCGCGACGTCCGCCGGCGGCCGGGTGCCGTCCCGGCGGCGCCACGCCGTCCTCGACCGGCTGCCGGACGGCGTCGCCTGGGCGGTCGCCGCGCGCTCGCTGCGCTACTGGCGGCGGGACCCGCGGTACGTCGTCATCGTCGTGACGTCGGTGCTCGCGGCGGCCGTGCCGCTCACCGCGATCGGCCTCGGCGGGGCCCGGTCCGCGCTCGTCGCGACCGGCCCGTACGTCGCCTTCCTGCTCGCGCTGTCGACGTCCAACAGCGTCGGCTACGACGGCAGCGCGTTCGCCGCGCACCTGCTCAGCGGCGTCCCTGGCCGGGCGGACCGGATCGGCCGCGCGATCGGCCTGCTGCTCTGGGCGCTGCCGCTCGTCGTCGTCCTCTCGGCGGCCGGCGCGGTGCTGGCCGGCCGGCCCGGCCTCGTACCCGCGTGCATCGGGGCCGGTGCCGGGATGCTGCTCGGCGGCACCGGGGCGTCCGCGCTCATGGGGGCGTGGCTGCCGTACCCGGTCGTCGAGGCGGGCGGGAACCCGTTCCAGACCAACGCGGGCGGCGGCGTCCAGGCGATCCTCGCCCAGTTCAGCACGATGCTCGCGGCGGTCACCGTCGGCCTGCCCGGCCTCGGTGGCCTCGTCCTCTCCTCCGCCTGGCTGCCGTGGCTCGCCTGGCCGACGCTGCTGCTCGGCGTCGGGGCCGGCGCCGTCGGGCTGTGGGCCGGGCTGGAGATCGGCGGGCGCGCGGTCGACGACCGCGGGCCGGAGATCCTCGCGGCGGTGCGGCGGGGCACCTGAACGGCGGCCCGGAGCCCCGCAGCCCGTTCAGCGCTCGGGTGTCAGCCGTCGACGGCCGACCACTCGATGCGGGGCGGGCGGACGGCGGCGCAGACAGGGCTGCCGTCGGGCATCACGAGACCGACCCGGGCCGCCAGGTGGCCGACCTCGGCGCGCTGGAGCAGATCGGCCGGCACCACGTCGAGCATCAGCTTGGCCCTCCGGAACCTGCCCGTCCCCTCCTGGTGCCAGGACAGGTAGAAGAACCGGTCCCCCGGGCGGCCGTGGACGAACGGACCGCGCAGCTCGGAGCCCACGAGCCGGGCGTCCAGCTCCCACGTCAGGACGGAACCGTCCGCGGGGAACGACTGGACCACCTCCGCGCCCCGTTGGACGCCCACCGTGACTCCGGGCAGATGCGGGCAGTCGACCCCGGTGACCACGATGCGCATGCGGCCATCATCGTCGAACTGCGTTCGGTTGCCGAGGACCCGTGAGGCTGCGCCGTCCGCTTCGGTTGCTGCTGCTGGGGTCCGGGTGGCTGGCATGATCACGGCGTGAGCGATGAGGACGTCGATCGGATGGGTCGGACGCGGCTGCACTACGCGGCTGCGGAGGGGACCGTCGAAGAGGTCGAGCGGTGCCTTGCCGGCGGGTCCGATGTCGCTGCGGCTGATCGGCAGGGGTACACGGCTCTGCATTTCGCGTGCCAGCAGAGCCGTGACGACGTGGTTGCCGTTCTCCTCGCCGCCGGCGCCCCGGTCGAGGTGGTCGACGCCTGGGGCAACACCCCGTTGTGGCGCGCCGTCTTCAGCGCGCAGGGCAGCCCGGTGATCGTCCGGCGGCTGGTCGCGGTCGGCGCGGACCCTGACCGCGAGAACCTCAGCGGCGTCTCTCCGCGTGCTCTCGCCGAACGGATGGGGATGTCGGATCCGTCCGACTACTTCGACCCCAAGGGCGGTTGACGACCCGGCGGCGCTTCGCGCGGTTCGCCAGCAGGGCGCGGTGCAGCGCCGCCTCAGAGCACGGTTCGTGAGTGATGGTGACTCACGCAAAGTTTGTTGTGCTGGAACGGGTCTCGCGAGGATCAGACTGTCGGACCCCGTCCCTAGTG
>NZ_MWLN01000155.1 GCF_002198655.1 Kineosporia sp. A_224 | reverse complement strand
GCGAGGTCCGCGGACGCCCCCGCGGACCTCGCCCCGGCCGGCACCACCCCCGCGGACCTGGCCTACGAGTCCCTCGGCGAGGTCGGCTACGACGACGTCACCCCCGGCCCGGACGCCGACGGCGGCGCGCCGGGCGACACCGGGTACGGGTACGGCTACCCGCCGGACCCGGAGACGACGGCGATCACCCTGCGGCCGACGGCGGACATGATCCGCGCGCACCGCCGCCGGGAGCGCCGCCGGACGCTGACCTTCCTCGGGATCTTCCTCGGCGTCCTCGCGATGGGCCTGGCATCCTTCACGTTCTTCCAGGGCGCCTGGTCATGGCCGTTCGGCGAGGCGAGCGTCGCCGCCCCGGTGTGCCCGACCGCGACGCAGACCGCCCCGCCCGCGAAGAACATCACCGTCAAGGTCTACAACGCGAGCAGCCGCACCGGCCTGGCCCGCACGGTCGCGGCCACGCTCAAGAAGCGGGGGTTCCAGATCGGCGAGGTCGGCAACGACCCGCAGGAGGCCAAGGTCCCCGGCACCGCGGTGATCCGGCACGGGCCCGCGGGCCTCGAGGCCGCGAAGACGGTGGCCGCCTACCTCGACGGCAAGGTCACGTTCGTCCCGGACGATCGGGCCAGCGAGTCGGTCGACCTCGTGCTCGGCAAGAAGTTCACCAAGGTCCGGTCCGCGGCGGCGGCCGCCAAGGCCCTCACGCCCACGCTCGCGTCCGTCCCGGCCGGGTGCGCCCAGCCCGGTGGCGAGCCGTCCCCCGCGCCGTCCGGGAGCACCGCCCCGGCCGGCACGACGAGCCCGTCGAAGAGCGCCTCGAAGACCCCGGCACCGTCCGCGACCTGACGCAGCCGCACCCGGCCCGGCTCGGCTCGGGCTACCGGCCCCCGCCGAGGTCCGCGCCGGTCGCGGCCTCGTCGATCATGCCGCCCAGCCAGGCCTCGGCCGGGCCGGTGCAGTCCACGGCGGCCCGCCGGGCGACGCCGACCCGCACCCCGAGCCCGTAGGGCCGCACGGTGCGGCGGGCGCCGCGGTGCAGCCGCTCGGCGGTGTCGGCGGCGAACGCCGAACCGGCGGCGAGGAGCACCGCGAACCGGTGCGGCGACGTCCGGGCGACCCGGTCCGTCGTGCGGACCGAGACCTCGAGCAGGTCACCGACGAGTGCCGACGGGTCCTCGACGGAACGGCGGGCCTGCAGGTGCACCCCGGCCGCGCCCGCGGTCGCGCCCGGCACGGTGACGTCGACGACGTCGAGGGTCACGACGACGAGGTCGGCGCCGCTGCGGACCGCCTGCCGGGTGACCCCGGGCGCGGCCCGGAGCAGCCCGCGCGGGGTGAGCACCGTCGTCCAGCCGCCGTCGACCATCGCACCGCGCCGCGGGCTGATCCGCGGCAGCAGCGACTCACCGAGCCTGCTCAGCGCCTCGAGACGTCCTGCTCCCATACGAGCCTGTCGGCAGCCGCACCGCCGGGCTGAACCGTCACGCCCACGGAAGGTCCTCGACCCGCACCGACCGGCCGGTCGCGACCGCCTCGTCGATCGCCAGCGAGAGCGCGTGGTCGTGGCAGCCGTCCCGCAGCGGGTAGGGCTCCGGCCCCTCGTCCCGGGTCCACGCCGCGGTCGCGACGAGCATCGACGCGATGGCGATCTCCTCGTCGGCCAGGCGCAGCCCGGTGAACGGGTTGCGCCACAGCACCCGGCCGTCGAGCGAGACGTGGTCGGTGTCGTAGCCGTCGAGGTCGAGGTCGTACCCGACCTGGCGCCGCTCGAGCCGCGACCGGACGACGGTGCGCGGACCCGCGAGCCGGGTCACGTCGTCCGTGTCGATCTCGCCGTGGCTGCCGCGGACGACGACCCGGCGGCCCCGCAGCGGGTTGTGCCACTGGTTGTCGCTGAAGTCGTAGACCCCGGAGACGTCGCCGAAGTCCAGCGTGGCGAGCACGTTCGCGGCCCGCCTCGGCGTCGGGTCGTCGGTCCAGCCGTCGCGGCCGACCGGGTCGACGAGCGGCCCGTGCAGCGTCGTCCCGGTGACCGTCGCCGGCAGCCGGCCGATGCCGAGCAGGGTCCGCACGAGCGAGACCGCGTGGTAGCCGTGGGTCGAGCAGACCTGCACCTGGGACGGCGTCCCGACGGTGCCGGCGGCGACCGCCGCCCGCCGCGCCGCGTGCCCCGGCATGAGGTGGTACTGCTCGGCGACCTGGACCAGGCCGCTCGCCCCGACGTCCGCCCAGAGCCCGGCCAGCGCGGCGAGGTCGGGGGCGGGCGGAGTCTCGGTGAGCACGGGGAGGCGGCGCCCGACGAGGTCGCGCACGAGGCCGGGGTTGGCGTCCCACGGGACGCTCGTGACGACGAACCCGGGTCGCTGGGCGGCGAGCAGGTCGTCGAGGGTCGGGTAGGTCGGCACGCCCCACGTCGCGGCGGCCCTCCCGGCGACGTCCGGACGGCGGACGACGAGCCCGCAGACAGCCAGCCGCTCCGGCAGGAGCGCGGCGAGCCGGAGGAAGAACTGCGCCCGCCAGCCGTACCCGACGACCGCGAAGGGCACGGGCCCGGACGGCAGGGCGACGGGCAGGACGGGGTCGTCAGCAGGGTCCGGCACGGCGCCCACGGTAGGCGCCGGGCCGGACCACTTCCGTACGGCAGCGTGTCAGCAGACGAACTCGTCGACGAGCCGGCTGAGCCGCTGCCCGACCTCGGCGAGCTCCTCGGCCGCGGCCCGGGTCTGGGTGATCGCCGAGACCGACGAGTGCGCGGCGGACGTCACCTGGGTGACGCTCGTCGTGATGCCGTCCGTCGCGGCGCCGACCGCGGCCATGTTGTCCGCCATCTGCACCGTCGTCGCCGTCTGCTCCTCGACCGCCGCGGCGATCGTCGTCTGGTAGCCGTCGATCCGCTCGATGACCTCGGCGACGGCCCGCATCACCTCGGCCGCCTGGCCGGTGTCGGTGCGGATCGTCGCGACCTTGGCGACGATGTCGTCGGTGGCCTCGGCGGTCTGCTGCGCGAGCTGCTTGACCTCGTCGGCGACGACCGCGAAGCCCTTGCCCGCCGCGCCCGCCCGGGCCGCCTCGATCGTCGCGTTGAGCGCCAGCAGGTTCGTCTGCTCGGCGATCGACGTGATGAGCCGGACGACGTCCTCGATCTCGGCCGACGACGTCGCGAGCCGCTCGATCGCGGCGTCCGCCTGCCGGCCCATCCCGACGGCCTCGCCCGCGACCCCGGAGGCCTCGGACGCGTTGCGCGCGATCTCCTCGATGGAGGCCCGCATCTCGCCGATCGCCTGCGCCGAGGCGCCGACGCCGTCCCGGGCCCGGCCGACGGAGTCCTCCGCCTCACCGGCCTCACGGCTCGTGCGCTCGGCGGTCTCGCTGAGGGCGTTCGCGGAGTCGGACAGGTGCCCGGCGGCACCGGCGACCGCGTGCGCGCCGTCCCGCATCTCGCGCACGAGGTCGGCGATCCGGCCGACGAACCGGTTGAAGGAGACGGCGAGCGCGCCGACCTCGCCGCCGGCCTGCTCGTCCGCGCGCCGGGTGAGGTCCGCACGCCCCTCGGCGATGTCGGCGAGCTGGGCGTTGAGCCGGTCGAGCGGCCGGACGACGGTGCCCGCGACGAACAGGCCCACGAGGACGGCGAGCAGGAGGGCGAGGGCGCCCACCCCGAGCACCACGTCACGGGTGTGCGCGGCGCGGGCGTCGAGCGTCGAGAGGGGCAGGGCCACCCGCAGCGTCCACGTCGAGCTCTCGCCGACCCGCACCGGCACGTCGACGACGAGGGCGGAGCCGTCGACGAGCGCCGTCGTCCCGGTCGTCACGCTCGTGCGGCCGGACGACGCGACCCGTGCGGCGGCCGCAACGAGGGACTTCTCGGCAGGCTTGCCGACCGCCGTCCCCGCGGGGCCGGCGATGGCCGTGCCCGCGGCGGTGACGAGCTCGACGCGACCGGTGCCGAGCGGGCGGACGCCGGAGAGCCGCTCCTGCACCGACGAGAGCGCGGTGTCGACCCCGGCGACACCGACGACCTTCCCGTCGACGACGACCGGCACGCAGACCGAGGTCATGAGGACGTCGACGCCGTCGATCGCGTAGGTGTACGGGTCGAGGACGACCTCCTTGCCGGACTTCTTCGGCAGCAGGTAGTAGTCGCCGACGCCTTCCTTCTCGTAGTCGACGAGCGGCGTGACGGACGCCTTGCCGTCCTTGCCGATGACGGCGTAGGGGATGTAGCGGCCGGTGGCGTCGCTGCGCGGGTCGGTGCGGTGCGCGGCGTCCGCCCGGTCGAACGCGTCCGGCTCCCAGACCGTCCACGTGCCGAGGAAGCCGCTGTGCCCGCCGAGGACGGCGAGCAGCGTGCGGTCGGACGCGTCCCGGTCCGCACGTCCGGCCGCGGCCTGTGCACCGAGGCCCGCCGCGAGGTCGCGCGCGGACTGGACGGGCTCGTTCATGGCCCGCTCGACGTCGCTCGCGACGCCCTCCGCCACCTCGACGCCGTACCGGCGGCCGTCCTCGAGGGACGTCGCCCGGCCGGCCCACGTCGCGTAGCCCACGACCGACCCGAGACCGACGACGGTGACGAGGACGACGAGCAGCACGATCCGGCCCCGGATCGTACGAAGACGACCGGACACGCCGGGGCTCCTTCGCGACGACATGCGCCGCGGTGCGGCGCCCCCGGCAGCGGTTCGTGCCGGCCTCTTGGTTGTCGTCCGGAGCGACCCCGGTCATGAGAGGTCACCGGGGTGTTCGCCCGATGAGAACGATCCCGGCCGTGGCCAACGGGCCCACAGCCGGGACCGGGCGTCCTGCGACGGTCAGATGTTCGAGGCCGGGTCCTGCCGGCCCTGCGCGTCCGGGCCGTTCTCGCCGGGCGTCTGCGGGGCGGTGCCGCCGTCGACGCCGTGCTCCTGCGCACCGGCCGGGGCTGCCGTCGAGTCCGACGTCGCCGGTGCGGTCCACTGCGCGCTCGGGGCCGGGGTCTCGTCGGTCCCGGCGGCAGGTGCGCCGCCGTCCGGGGCGGTCCCCCACGGGGTCCCGGACTCGCCGGGCTCCCGGGTCGGCGTCCCGGACGCCTCGCCCGCGTCACCCTTGCGCTTCTCGAACGCCTTGCGGACGTCCTCGGAGAGCTCGGTGAAGGTGACGGTGAGCGCGTCGGCGACCGACTTGCCGGTCTGCTTGACGTCCGCCTTGACCGCCGGGTCCTTGGCCGCCGCGCCGAGCGCGTCGAACGCGCCCTGGAGGGCGTCCCCGACCTTCTTGAACGCGTCGCCGACCTGCTCCTTGGTCTGGCTCGCGTCCTCGCCGCGCTGCTGCGCGTAGTGCTGCTTGAGTGAGGCGCCGAGGTTCTGCAGCTGGTCCCCCGCGTCGTTCCATGCCGATTTCACGTCTGCCATACGGACATTCCACCCCCGTTCCGGGTTCGGGGCCAGTGGCGAAGTCCCTGTCCGCACCCTGGTTCGTGGCGACGTCCGCTCGGGGATCTCCCTGAGCGCCAGCGCGTGCTACACCGTGCTACGGTGATTCCGGAGGTGCCCTACGGAGTCTGTGAGCCAGCGGGAGATGCGCAACAACTCCGGTGAGCTGCTGCGGCGGGTCGCCGAGGGCGAGTCGGTGCTCGTGACGAACAACGGCGTCCCAGCAGCCGTCCTGGTGCCGGCCGGCTCGGACCCGCGGTCGCGGCTGACGGCATCGGGCCGGCTCAGGGTGGGCACGGGACTCGACCTGACGGTCCTCCCGCGCCCCGTCACGTCGGAGCGGCCGACGGAGCAGCTGCTCGCGGAGGACCGGGGCGAGTGACGTACGCCGACACGTCCGCCTTGGTGAAGCTGCTCGTCGCGGAGCCGGAGAGCGCGGACGTCGCCGCGTTCCTCTCGTCGGCGTCCGACCGGACGACGTCGAGCGAGCTGACCATCGCGGAGCTGACGCGGCCGGCGACGCGGGCGGGGGCCGGCGCCGCCGCCGGCCTGCTGCTGCGGCAGCTCGACCTGTTGTCCATCGACGAAGCCGCCCTGTGGCGTGCCGGCCGGCTTCCCTCCCCGGCGGGGACCTTCCTGCGGACCGCCGATGCCATCCATCTCGTCGCAGCCATGGAGCTCGGCGAGACCGAGTTCCTCACCTACGACCGGCGCCGGGCCCAGGCCGCCGCCGAGCGGGGGTTCACGGTGCTCGCGCCGGGCCGCGCCGACGGCTGGTACTCGGACCTCTGATCAACCGGTGCGCTGCGCCGCGAACCCGAACGCCAGGCTCGTCGCGACGGTGAGCCACAGCGCGTAGGGCAGGAGCGCGACCCCGGTCCACGGCAGCGCCCGCCAGGCGAGGAACGCGAGCACCCAGGCGAGGACGGCGCCCACGGTGAGCGAGACGGCCGCGGCGGTGAGCGCGTGCGGCACGTAGAACAGGTACGCCCAGCCGAGGGCGAAGGCCGCGTTCGCGACGAGGACCGCCAGCCACAGGCCCGCGGTGCCGCGCGGCGTCCGCAGGCCGAGCACGGCCCCGGCGACGCCCAGCGCGAGGAAGTTGTACGGCCACGCGACCCCGAACACCCAGTCCGGCGGCTGCCAGGACGGCTTGGTCAGGGCGTCGTACCAGCCCGGGTCGGCGCTCACCCAGCGCGTCGCGAGGACGGCGTACGCGACGACCACGAGCACCGCGGCGACGGCGAGCACCCGGTTCCACCTCTCGTCCGGCGCGGGGGCGGCGGCCGGGGCCGGCCGGCCCGTCGCGTCTGCGGGGATCATGCGACGACGCTCCCGGGTGCCGGGCAGGGTGTCAAACGGTGGCCGGGGCGCCGGCGCCGAGCGGCTGCCGGTACAGGTGCTCCTGCCCGTAGGCGGTGAAGCCGGCACCGCGCAGGATCGGCGCGGACGTCCCGACCCGGCCCTTGACGAGCGCGAGCGTCGCGCCGTGCTCGCGGGCCACCGCCATCCGGTGCAGGAGGACGGCCGTGTAGACGCCGCGACCCCGCAGCGCCGGGACTGTGGCCGCGCCCCAGAGCCGCGCGACGTCGTCCGCGAGGGTGCAGCCGCCGGTCGCGGCGGGCACGCCGTCGACGGTCGCGAGCACCGAGAACCCGCCGCGGTCGCGGATCGGCCGGCCGAGGTCGGCCAGCTCGGCCGCGAGCCACGCGTCGTCGTCCTCGGGGACGAGCGCGTCCCAGACCTGGACCGACACGTCGTTCGCCGCCCGCAGCGCGTCGGCGTCGTCGACGAGCCGGACGTCGACGCCCGCCGGGGCTGGTCGTCGTACGGCGTCCGGCAGCCCGCCGGCGAGGTCGAACGCGAGGACGTCGACCGTCTCGACGACCTCGGCGCCCCGCCGTGCGAGCGCCTCGCCGAGCCCGGCGGGCGTCGTCCCGTCGCCGACCCACCACCCGAGGGTGCTGCGGCCCCAGCCCCGGGCGATCCCGGCGACCTCGTCGACGAGGTCGTCGGCGGGCCGCGCGGAACGGCACCGCGCGACCTGCGTCGGGTGCTCGAAGCTCTCCGGGTAGCCGACGAGGTGGTACTCGTCGGTGTCGACCTCGGGGGCGCCCGGCGGCACCCAGACCCACTCGGCCGCGGCGGCGCGGACCGCGTCCGGGGTCCAGCGGCTCATGGGGCCTCCTTCGGGTGCGGGCGTTGAGAGGCACTGAGTCAACCGGCGCGTCTCGAGTGCCGACAACCTGGAACAACGCCGGAGATATTCCGAGTTATGCTTGCTAAGTCGGAATATCTCATCGACAGGTCCGACCTGGAGCAGCCATGCCCGCAGCCGTGCCGCTCAGCGGATGGCCACCGCATGCCGCGCAGAGCCGGCCGTGGCGGCAGCGCACCCGGTCGGGTACCCGCGAGGACCGCACGCTCACCCAGGTCACGACCATGCGGCCGCCGCTCGTCGCCGGCGTCCGGGTCGCGCTCGACGCCGAGCTGGGCGCGCGGGTCGAGGCCGCCACGTCCGAGATCGTCGCCCTCGACGCCTCCCGGAGCGCCGAGCTCGAGGCGCTCGGGACGCTCCTGCTCCGGACGGAGTCCGTCGCGTCGTCCAAGATCGAGTCCGTCGAGGCGGGGACCGAGGACTACGCGCGGGCGCTCCACGGCAGCAGGACGAACCTGTCCGCGGTGTCGATGGTCGCGGCCACCCACGCCCTCGAGGTCCTCATGGGCTCCGTCGCGCCCGGCGCGCCGTTGTCCCTCGACCAGCTCCTCGACGCGCACCGCGCGCTCATGCACGAGGACGTCGCCGAGTCGGCCTACGCCGGCAGGCTCCGCGACGTCCAGAACTGGGTCGGCGGCAGCGACCACTCGCCCCGTGAGGCGCTCTACGTGCCGCCCCCGCCGGACCTCGTCCCGCCGCTCATGGACGACCTGCTCGCCTTCGCCGCCCGGGACGACCTGCCCGTCCTCGTGCAGGCCGCGATCACGCACGCGCAGTTCGAGTCCGTCCACCCGTTCACCGACGGCAACGGCCGGATCGGGCGGGCGCTCATGAACGTCGTCCTGCGCCGCCGGAGGACGACGCAGCGCGTCGTCGTCCCGCTGGCCTCCGCCCTCGTCGCGAACCGCGACACGTACTTCGACCTGCTCGACGCCTACCGCGACGGTGACGCCCGGCCGATCGTGACGATGGTGGCGGACGCCGCACGGATCTCGGCCCACGAGGCACGGCGGACGGGCGACCGGCTCGCGGCCCTGCCCGACGAGTGGGCCGCCCGGCTCGGGCGGCCGCGGCGCGGCAGCGCGACGGACCTGCTGCTCCCCCACCTGACGACCCGCCCGGTCTTCTCCGCCGACGACGTCGTCGCACTGCTGGGCGGCACCCCGAGCAGCGTCTACACCGCGATCGCGCGCCTGGCCGAGGCGGAGGTCGTGCGACCGCTCTTCCAGCGCGTCCGGGGCCAGGTGTGGGGTGTGGGCGCGGTGCTCGACGAGCTGGACGACCTCGGCGCACGGATCGCACGAGCAGCCCGGGACTCCCGGCGCAACGCCACCACCGACGACGGAGCGACCTCATGACTCCTGCGCACAGCACGTCCACAGGCCGCACCCCTGACACCGGCCCCTGGCGGCTGCCCACGGCCACCGCCGAGTACGTCGTCGCGCCGTCCGCGTCGGGGACCGGGCTCGGCCTCGTGCACTGGGGCGCACCGGGTGCGACCTGGGGGCACGTCGCCGTCGAGCAGACGAACGTGCTCACCCCGACCGACGTCGAGCCGAGCGAGTGGACGGCGCTCGGCACCCGGCACGTCCAGCGCGCCGAGCTCGTCGCCGACCTCGGGGACGGGCTCGTCGGGGTGCTGCTGCGGCTCGGGCCGGTGCGCGTCGAGCGCCCGGGCGACGGACCGGGCCGGCACACGCTCATCGCCCGCCTCACGGACACGACCGGCACGCTGGCCGTCGACCTCGTCGTCACGACCGACGAGCGGCACGACGTCGTCCGCAAGCACGTCGTCGTGGAGAACACCTCCGCGACCCGGACCGTGCGCCTGGGCCGGGTCTTCAGCGGCGCGTGGGACGTCCCCGTCGGTCCGGGCGCGGACGTCGACCTGCTCACCGGGGCCTGGGCCGACGAGCTCACCCGCACGCGCGCCGCGCTGCCCGCCGGCGAGCTGAGCATCGGCAGCCGCAACGGGCTGACCGGTCACCTCTACGCGCCCTGCGTCGTCGTCCAGCGCTTCGGCGCCGCCCCGGACGCCGACGAGGCGTTCGGGGTCAAGCTCGCCTGGAGCGGGTCGTGGCGGATGTCGGTGGACGCCGTCCCGACCCGCGGGCGGGTCCGGGTCAGCGGCGGGGTCGACGACGAGTCGACCCTGGTCACCCTGGAGCCGGGGCAGCGGTTCGTGGCGCCGGACATGCTCGGCACGTGGAGCCCGGACGGCGTCGCCGGGGTGACCCGGCGCTGGCACGCCTTCCAGCGCCTCGAGGTGCTGCGCACGACCGGCCCGGAGCACCGTCCGGTCGTCTACAACTCCTGGTACGCCACGGCCTGGGACGTCCGCGTCGAGCACCAGGCGCGCCTTGCGGCCGTCGCCGCGGACCTCGGCGCCGAGTGCTTCGTCGTCGACGACGGCTGGTTCGCGGGCCGCACGAACGACCACGCCGGCATCGGCGACTGGCGGCCCGACCCGGTGAAGTTCCCGGCCGGCCTCGGCCCGCTCATCGATGCCGTGCACCCGCGGATGCGCTTCGGCCTGTGGGTCGAGCCCGAGTGCGTGAGCCCGGACAGCGACCTCTACAGGGCCCATCCGGACTGGGTGTACCGCGCCGGCGACCGGCCGCTCGTGAGCGTCCGGCACCAGTACGTGCTCGACCTCGGCCGCCCCGAGGTCGCCGCGCACGTCGCCGGGGTGCTGCGGGACCTGTTGCAGGAGAAGCGGATCACGTTCCTCAAGTGGGACATGAACCGCCCCGTGACGGACGGCGGCCGGCCCGGCGACCCGCACGGGCGGGAGTGGTCGGTGCAGCACACGAGGGCGTACTACGGCCTGCTCGGGATGGTCCGCGCCGAGTTCCCGCACGTGACCGTCGAGTCCTGCGCGAGCGGCGCCGGCCGGCTCGACGACGCCACCCTCGCGCTCACCGACGTCACGTGGGCGAGCGACCACACCGCCCCGCGCGCCCGGCTCGCCGTCCAGCACGGGTTCCTCACCGCATACCCGGCCGCCGCGATGAGCTCGTGGGTCACCAGTTGGGACGACCACGGCGAGGGCTGCTCGCTGGATTTCCGGTTCGTCGTCGCGATGGCCGGCGCGCTCGGGATCGGCGTCGACCTGCTCGCCTGGGACGGCGCGACCCGCTCCCGCGCAACGGCTCTCGTCGCGCTCTACAAGGAGATCCGGGCGTGCGTGCACGAGGGTGCGGTGACGGCGCACGGCCACCCGGACGACGCCCGCTACGCCCTGACGTTCGTCGCCCCCGACGCGGCCCGGGTCGTCGTCCTCGCCTACGCCCGGCCCTCGGCGGGGCGCGCCGACCTCGTCGTCCGGGTGCCCGGCCTCGACCCGGCGGCCCGCTACCGGCTCGCGAACCGCGGCACCACGCTGCTCCCGACGGGAGCAGCGGCCGACCCGGCGCCGCCCCGCGGCGGGCTCTTCGGCCGTCGCCGCGACCCCGCGCCGACCGACGCAGCGGTCCTGTCCGGGCGCGACCTCGCGGCCGGGTTCGTCGTCCCCTGGGCGCTGGCCCGGGACGCCGACGTCGTCGTCCTCGACCGGTGCTGACGGCACGCCACACGCAGGGACAGATCACACCAACGGTCGTCGGTCTTGTCAGGGGTGACCTCTAGGGTTTCTCCTGTGATCGAGGGAGGGAGCGCCATGGACGCTGCGCAGAAGGTCTGGTCGGGGGCGGAGCTCGCGGGGTTGTCCCCGGCGGAGGACCAGGCGGTGTTCGACGCCGCCGTGCTGACCGACCTCGAACCGATCTCGGCGGACTTCCTGGCCCGCGTCCGCAGCGGCCTGCTCGACCAGATCGCGGCGTCCGACGCCCCGTCCGCGGGGTGACGACCGGCCGCCGCCAGGTCCGCGCCACCCCGGCGTTCTTCGACCAGCTCGACCGGCTGCTGCCCGCCGAACCGGCCGGTGACGGCCGCCCGACCCGCGGCGAGTTCGACACCTTCGAGCTGCTCAAGATCATCGACCGGTTCGCCGCGGGGTTCGACGCGCTCCCGCAGATCCTGCCCGGCCGCCCGGAGTACCGGGTTCTCGTCACCGTCGGCCGCCTCGTCCCGTTGGTCGCCGTCGTCGCGCGCCTCGGCCCGGACGGCGCCGTGGAGCTCGTCAGCGTGCACATGGACCTGCCGACGGCGGGGTGAGCCGTCGCCCCTCAGCGGTTCCGGTCCTCCGCGCCGACCCGCCCGACGCGGATGATCTCGATGTGCTCTGCCGCGTCGTCCACCGAGTACGTCACCCTGTAGCGGCCGACCCGAAGGCGGAGGAGTACCTCACCCCAGGCCCGCGCCTCAGGAGGACGAGGCTCCACACACAGCCGCTCGACCTGGTCGAGAACCAGATCAAGTCCGGCGGGATCGTCGCCGAGGAAGCCGGCTGCCATGTCGATCGCGCGGACATCCCAGCTGACCTCGTACCGCATCTGACGACGGCCCGTCGGTCACGCAGACTTCCTGCGAAGCCGTCGCACGGCGTCCTCGTGACTCACAGAGATCTGGGTCCCGGCCGAGCGACGCAGGTAGTAGTCGGCCACAGCCGCTGCCTCCTCCAGCTCGTCGAGCTCCTCTGCGCTGAGAAGCACAGCAGCCGGCACCCCTGGCTGCGTCACCGTGACCCGACCGCGCCCCGCGACGACACCAGCGACGAGCTCCTCGAGCCGTGCAGCCACCTCTGACACTGGTAGGTCGGTCATGCCCCGAGGGTACGGCTCCCCACCGACCTCCGGTGTGGTTGTCCACAGGCATCTGCCGTCAGGCCGCCTCCTCCGGCCGCAGCCGCGCGAGCAACCCGCCGGCCGGCAGCAGCAGGGCTGCCGACACGAGCAGCGCGACCGGGATCGACGTCCGGGAAGCGAGCGCGCCGAGCGGCGGGCCGCCGGCGACCTGGCCCACGGCGTCCATCTGGCTGTTCACGGACAGCACGGTGGCGCGCGACGAGGAGTCGACGTTGCGGTTCAGCCAGGCCGCCTCGATCGGCCCCGCGAGCGAGCGAGCGGCGTTGCGCAGCCACAGCGCGAGCATGACCGGCCACAGGCTCGCAAGCAGCGCGACCCCGACGATCCCGGCGGCCTGTACGCCGACGAGGCCCGCGAGGAGCACGTTCGGGTGCGGGTTCGCGACGGCACGCTCGGCGTGGCGGTTGACGACCAGGCTCACGACGAGGGAGATCGCCGCCCCGACGAGGGCGAACAGCGTGAACGCGCCGACCATGCCGCTGCCCTGGCCGAGCCCCGGCACGTCCGGCAGGTCGAACCCCGCCACGACGCGCGGCACCCACAGCCGGTCCACCGCCTCGCTGGCGAGCCCGAGCACAAGGCTCACGACGAGGAACGTCCGGACGACACGGCGCGAGCGGGCCTGGCGGAGCCCGTCGCGGAGCGTGCGGCGCATCGCGGCGAACGTCTCGCGCTCCTCGCGCGGCGCCGGGCTGAAGTTGCGCTCGGGCATGACGAGGGCGAGGACGGCCGCCAGCAGCACGTACCCCGCGCCCGCGACGAGCAGCGGGACGGCGAGCGCGACGAGCGCGACCGCGCCTGCGAGCAGGGTGCCGACGAACGTCATCGCGAGGCCGATCTGGGTGGCCCGGGTGAACAGCGGCCGGACGGCGTCCTCACCGACCTCGTCGGTGACCCACGCCTCCGTGGCGCCGGAGGTGAACGTGTAGCCGATGCCCCACACGACCTGGGCGAGGAGCACCGCCCACAGCTCGGGGACGGCCCCCTGGAGCACGAGCCCCGTTCCCATGACCGCGAACCCGATGACGACCGAGAGCCGCCGGGAGTACAGGTCGGCGACGATCCCCGTCGGGATCTCCCCGAGGAAGCACGTGAGCTCCATCGCCGTCCCGACGAGCACCATCTCGAACGGCGACAGCCCGACGACCTCGACCTGGTAGAGCAGGTTGAGGGTGAACCCGAGCGTCCAGAGCAGGGACGAGAAGCCCTCGAGGCCGTAGTAGGTACGGCCGGCGTCGAGCAGCCACCGGCGTTCGTGATCGGGCACGGCGGGACGGTATCCGGCGGGCCCGACGGAGGTCGATCCCTTTCCCGGGCAGCCGGGCCACTCTCCTTCCGGACAGGTACGGGCCTGTCCTGACAGACCGTTCGCGACAGCAGCCCTTCCATTTCGTCACCGGGTGCAGTTAATCTCGACCCCACGCCGCAGGACGTTGGTCCCGGCACCAGGTGATGCACCGTCGCGCACCCAGGAGGAACCGTGAACGAGCCCACCACGAAGGACGCCGTCGAGACCGACGCCGTCGCCCCCGCGGCCGACCAGGCCACCGTCGAGACCCTCGTCGAGGACGTCTCCATCGACGGGATGTGCGGCGTCTACTGACGCTGCACATCCCCTGCGCAGCAATGGGTTTCGACCTCGACGCTGCCTGGCGGCTGCATACCCAGGTCGCGGTCCGCCCCGAGCCGTTCGGGGCGTTGCTCTACCACTTCGGGACCCGCCGGTTGTCGTTCCTCAAGGACCCGCTGCTCACGGACGCCGTCCGGTCGCTGCCCGACCATGCGACCGCACGGGCGGCGTGCGTGGCCGTGGGCGTGCCCGACCCGGTACCGGCCGACGTGGCCGGCGCCCTGGAGACCCTGGCGCAGACCGGGATGATCGTGCGGAGGGACCCTTCATGAGCGGGACGACCGTCACCGAGGACCGCCCGGGCCTGGCCACGGCGGGGTCGCCGGCGCCGAAGCTCGTCGACCTGTTCGAGCAGGGCCTGCAGTCGCCGATCTGTCTCACGTGGGAGCTCACGTACGCGTGCAACCTGTCGTGCGTGCACTGCCTGTCGAGCTCCGGACGGCGCGACCCGCGCGAGCTGTCGACCGCGGAGTGCTTCGCGGTCATCGACGAGCTGCAGAAGATGCAGGTCTTCTACGTGAACATCGGCGGCGGCGAGCCGACGGTCCGCCCGGACTTCTGGGAGATCGTCGACTACGCGACCGCACACCAGGTCGGGGTGAAGTTCTCCACGAACGGCGTGAAGATCACCCCCGAGGTCGCGGCCCGGCTCGCCGCGAGCGACTACGTCGACGTCCAGATCTCGCTCGACGGCGCGACGGCGGACGTCAACGACCACGTCCGCGGCCCCGGGTCCTACGCGACCGCCGTCCGCGCCATGGAGTACCTCGCCGCCGCCGGGATGACCGGTTTCAAGATCTCCGTCGTCGCGACCCGACACAACATCGGTCAGCTCGACACCTTCAAGGCCCTCGCGGACCGGTACTCGGCGACCCTGCGGATCACCCGGCTGCGCCCGTCCGGGCGGGGCGCGGACTCCTGGGACGACCTGCACCCGCTGCCCGGCCAGCAGCGCGAGCTCTACGACTGGCTCGTGGCGAACACGACCGGCCCGGACGGCGCGCCGGTCGACACAGTCCTCACCGGGGACTCGTTCTTCCACCTCGCCGCCTACGGGGATGCTCTCCCCGGCCTCAACCTCTGCGGCGCGGGCCGGGTGGTCTGCCTCATCGACCCGGTCGGCGACGTCTACGCCTGCCCGTTCGCGATCCACGACTCGTTCCGGGCGGGCAACGTCCGCGACACCGGTGGCTTCACCGGGGTCTGGCGCACCAGCGACCTCTTCGCCGACCTACGGATCCCGCAGAAGGGCGGCGCCTGCACGTCCTGCTCCGCGTACGGCACCTGCCGCGGCGGCTGCATGGCCGCGAAGTTCTTCACGGGCCTGCCCCTGGACGGCCCGGACCCCGAGTGCGTCAAGGGCTACGGCCAGACCGCGCTGGCGGCGCTCGACGCGGCCGACCTGGCCGCCGTCCCCAAGCCGGACCAGGACCACTCGCACCGCACCACCCGCGCAGCGCGCCCGGTGCCGGTGACGATCGGCCGCACCGCTCCCATGAGCACCCGCGCCGTCAGCGCGTGCGAGGACGACCCGCTCGCGGGCTTCTCGCTGCGCAGCGCCGGCTGACCCGAACTGCCGGCCGACGCGAACATGCCGGCTGACCCGAGCTGCTGAGGCAGGAGACCCCATGGCACGCACCGAGTGGTTCGAGACCGTCGCCGTCGCGCAGAAGCTCGCGAAGAAGCGGCTCCCGAAGAGCGTCTACATGGCGCTCCTGGCGGGGTCGGAGAAGGGCACCACCCTCGACGACAACCTCGCCGCGTTCGCCGAGCTCGGGTTCGCCCCGCACATCGCGGCCACCGCGGCGAACCGCGACCTGTCGACCCGGGTCATGGGCCAGGACGTCGCCCTGCCGGTCCTCATCTCCCCGACCGGCGTCCAGGCCGTCCACCCCGACGGTGAGGTCGCCGTCGCCCGCGCCGCCGCCGCCCGCGGGGTCGCGATGGGCCTGTCCTCGTTCGCGTCCAAGCCCGTCGAGGAGGTCGTCGCCGCCAACCCGCAGACCTTCTTCCAGGTCTACTGGTGCGGCTCCAGGGACGACATGGTCGCCCGGTTCGAACGCGCCCGGAACGCCGGCGCCAAGGGCATCATCCTCACCCTCGACTGGTCGTTCTCCCACGCCCGGGACTGGGGCAGCCCCAAGATCCCCGAACGGGTCGACCTGAAGACCATCGTCACCCGCATGCCCGAGGCCGTCACCCGGCCCCGCTGGTTCCTCGAGTGGGCCAGGACGATGAAGCCGCCGCCGCTGTCGGTGCCGAACATGACCGCCCACCCCGGCGAGGACGCCCCCGGCTTCTTCGCCGCCTACGGCCAGTGGATGATGACGCCCCCGCCGACCTGGGACGACGTCGCCTGGCTGCGCAAGCAGTGGGACGGCCCGTTCATGCTCAAGGGCGTCATCCGGGTCGACGACGCCAAACGCGCCGTCGACGCCGGGGTCTCGGCGATCTCGGTCTCCAACCACGGCGGCAACAACCTCGACGGCACCCCCGCCTCGATCCGCGCCCTGCCCGCCATCGCCGAGGCCATCGGCGACCAGGTCGAGATCCTCCTCGACGGCGGCGTCCGCCGCGGCAGCGACGTCGTCAAGGCCCTCGCGCTCGGCGCCAAGGCCTGCATGATCGGCCGCGCCTACCTGTGGGGTCTCGGCGCGAACGGCCAGACCGGCGTCGAGAACGTCCTCGACATCTTCCGCAACGGCATCGACTCCGCGCTCATGGCCCTCGGCAAGGAGAAGGTCACCGACCTGGGCCCGGACGACGTCCTCGTGCCGGACGGGTTCGTCCGCAGGCTCGGCGTCTGACGGGTGGCCGGCTCGTCCGGGTCAGGGCCGCAGCCCGTGCCACACGGCGCCCTTCGGCGCGGACGGCGCGGCACCGGCCGCCGGGGCGGCGGCGTCGAAACCCGTTGCGAGCGCTGCGAACGCACTGTCGATGAGCGGCTCGAGAGCAGCGTCCGGCTCGGCCAGCCACTGCTCGTAGGCAGCGACGCTCGTCGCGAGCGCGAGGTGCCCGACGAGCCGCGGCAGCAGGGTGCCGCGCGGGTGCCCGGACCGTCGCCCGGCGAACTCCTCGACGACCTGCCGCCAGGCGGCGTACCGCAGCGTCGAGTGCGCCTGCAGCGCGGGGACGGTGAGGATGAGCTGCATCCGGCGCCGGTGCTGGACCACGGCCTCGCCCTCGACGCGGTTGAACGCCACGACGGCCTGGCGCAGCGCCTGCATCATCGGCTCGCCGTCCCGGGCCGTGAGCTCGGCGCGGAACTGCGCGAGGTGGACGTCGAAGTCGCCCCAGACGAGGTCGTTCTTCGAGCGGTGGTAGCGGAAGAACGTCCGCTTGCTGATGCCCGCCGCCGCGGCCACGTCCTCGAGCGTCGTCTCGTCGAAACCGTGCTGTGTGAACAAGTCGAAGGCGATCTGCTCGAGCCGGCCGGCCGACGTGCTCGGCGGGCGCCCGGCGCGCGGGGAGTAGACGTCGGCGGCCACGCGGCTCCCTCCTCGCACCCCTGCGGCGGGGCGACCCGCCGGGCGCCACGGCGGCACCCGGGCCACATCATCGCGCGCTGCGCCACAGTGGTGCCATGACCACCACCGACCACGCCCGCCCGGTCGCCGTCGTCACGGGCGCCGCCCGCGGCATCGGCGCCGCGACGGCCCTCGGGCTCGCCCGGGCCGGGTGGGACCTCGTGCTCGGTGACGTGCCGGCAGCGGACGCCGTCCCCGGGCTCACGTACGCGCTCGCCTCCGCGGACGACCTCGCCGCGAGCGCTGCCGCATGCCGCGCGGCCGGGGCGGACGTCCTCCACGCGCCGTGCGACGTCCGGCGACCGGACGACGTCGCGCACCTCGTCGGGCTCGCCGGGGACCGGCTCGTCGCGGCCGTCGCGGTCGCCGGGATCCTCGGCGCCGAGGGACCGGCGTGGGGCCTGACCCCCGAGGACCTCGACCGCGACCTCTCGGTGAACCTGCACGGCGTCGCGAACCTCGCCCGCGCCGCCTGCCCGGTGCTGCTGGCCGCTGCCGCACCTGCCCGCGGCCGGTTCGTCGCCGTCGTCTCGTCGGCCGGCACCCGGGGTCTGCCGCGGCTCGGCTCGTACGTCGCCGCGAAGCACGCCGCGCTCGGCTACGTCCGTTCGCTCGCCGCCGACCTGGCACCCGCCGGCGTCACCGCGAACGCCGTCCTGCCGGGGAGCACCCGGACGGCGATGCTCACCCGTACCGCTGCTGCGTACGGCCTGGACGACGTCGAGCAGTTCGCCCCGAGCCAGCGGCTGGGCCGGCTGCTCGAGCCGGCGGAACCAGCGGCGGCGGTCGTCTGGCTGTGCTCCGAGGGGGCGTCCGCGGTGACCGGGACGGCCCTCGAGGTCGACGGCGGGTTCGTCGGGTGACAGCGGCGGGCCTCACGTGCGGCTGACCGACGCGCTGTCCCCGGACGTCACGGCGGCCGCGCGCGGTGCGCTCGTCGTCCCGCTCGGGTCGCTCGAGCAGCACGGCCCGCACCTGCCGCTCGCGACGGACACCCTCGTCGCTGCCGCCGTCGCCGAACGGCTGGCCGCCGCCCGGCCGGGCGCCGCGCTGGCCCCCGCGGTGCCGTTCGGCGCCAGCGGCGAGCACGTCGGGTTCGCGGGCACGCTCTCGATCGGGACCGAGGCGCTGCGCCTGCTCCTCGTCGAGCTGCTCCGCGACGCGACCTCGACCTGGCCCGCGGTGCTGCTCGTCAACGGGCACGGCGGCAACGCGGAGGCCGTCGCCGGGGCCGTCCGGCTCGGCCTCGACGAGGGCCGCACGGTCGCCGCCGTACACCTCGGGCTGCCCGGGATGGACGCGCACGCCGGCCGCTCCGAGACCTCGCTCCTGCTCCACCTCGCCCCGCAAATCGTCGCCCTGGACCGTGCCGCGCCGGGCCCCATCGCCCCTGTCGCGGACCTGCTCCCCCGGCTGCGCGCCGAGGGTGTGCGCGGAGTCAGCCCCAACGGCGTCCTCGGCGACCCGACGGGCGCGACCGCTGCGGAGGGCGAAGAACTGCTCCGCCGGCTGGTGGAGCGGGCTGTCGACGCCTACGACCGGCTCGTCGGGGGGCTCTGACGCGCTTGCCGGTGCCCACTCGGCGTCCTCTGGTGGGTTGTGCACGTTCCGCACGTCCTCTGGCGGCTCCTGCACCGATCGTGACGCGTCCTCTGGCGGGTTACGCACCTCTCGCGCCACGTCCTCTGGTGCGTGAAGCACCTGACGTCGTCCTCTGGTGTGGGAAGCACCCCACATCGCGCTTGGCCTCAATCGGTGAGTGCAACGCCTTCTGATGTGGGGTGTTGTCGATGGCGTACTCGCTGGAGGCTCGTCGTGTGTTCTGGCGTGCGTGGCG
>NZ_MWLN01000154.1 GCF_002198655.1 Kineosporia sp. A_224 | reverse complement strand
TACACCCGCGAGCCGTGGGCGCCGGTGGCGGCGAGGTCGCGCTCCTGGGCGAGCTGGAGGGCGATGTCGATGAGCATGTCCTCCTGGCCGCCGACGTAGCCGGCCTCGCCCGCGCGCTGGAGGATCTCGTGCGCGGGCACGTGGTAGCGCTCGGCGGCGTGCTCGGCGTGCAGGAGGAACGAGGAGTAGACGCCGGCCCAGCCCTGGACGATCGCCGTGCGGTCGGCCTTCGGCCAGCGCGGCAGGTACGGCCGCACGACCTCCTCGGCGGCGTCGAGCACCCCGCCGACGTCGACCCCGGTCGTGACCCCGAGGTGGTCGAACGTCGCGGCGAGCACCTCGGTCGGGGAGTTGCCGGCGCCGGCGCCGAGGGCGCACAGCGAGCCGTCGATCTGCCGGGCACCGGTCTGGAACGCGAGCACCGAGTTCGCGACGCCGAGCGAGAGGTTCTGGTGGCCGTGGAACCCGACCTGCGCCTGGTGACCGATCTCGTCGAAGACCGCCTTGACCCGCTCCTGGGCGTCACCGAGGACGAGCGCGCCCGCCGAGTCGACGACGTACACGCAGTCCGCCCCGGCGTCCGCCATGATCCGGGCCTGCCGGGCGAGGTTCGCCGGGTCGGTGCGGTGGCTCATCATGAGGAACCCGACGGTCTCCATGCCGAGCGACTTGGCGAGCCCGAAGTGCTGGACGGACACGTCGGCCTCGGTGCAGTGCGTCGCGACGCGGGCGATGCCGGCGCCGACCGCGCGGGCCTGCCGCAGGTCGTCCATCGTGCCGATGCCGGGCACGAGCAGGACGGCGATCGTCGCCTGCGTGGCCTCCTCGACGGCCGCCCGGATGAGGTCGATCTCGTTCGTGTGGCTGAAGCCGTAGTTGAACGAGGAGCCGCCGAGGCCGTCGCCGTGGGTCACCTCGATGACCTCGACGCCGGCGCCGTCGAGCGCGTGCACCGTGGCCCGGACCTGCGCCTCGGTGAACTGGTGCGACATCGCGTGGCTGCCGTCGCGCAGCGTCGTGTCGGTGATCCGCACCGGCCTCGTGGTGCCGCCGGTGCTCGCGCCGTCCGGCTGGGAACCGTTGCTGCTCAAGCGGTCACGCTCGCCTTCTCGCGGGCCACGAGCTCGCCGACGCGAGCGGCGGCCGCCGTCATGATGTCGAGGTTGCCGGCGTACTCCGGCAGGTAGTCGCCGGCGCCCCGCACCTCGAGGAACACCGCGACCCGGCCGTTGCCGCCCCACTGCTCGCGCGGCTCGTCGTACTGCGGCGCGTTGCGCAGCGTGTAGCCCGGCACGTACTCCTGCACCTCGGCGACGCGGCGCTCGATCGAGGCGGTGACGGCGTCGCGGTCGGCGTCGGCGGGGATCGAGCAGAACACGGTGTCCCGCATGATCATCGGCGGCTCGACGGGGTTGAGGACGATGATCGCCTTGCCCCGGGTCGCCCCGCCGAGCTCGCGGACGGCGCGGCTCGTCGTGTGGGTGAACTCGTCGATGTTCGCGCGGGTGCCCGGGCCGGCCGACTTCGACGCCACCGACGCGACGATCTCGGCGTAGTCGACCCGGACGACGCTGCTCACCGCGTGCACGATCGGCACCGTCGCCTGTGCGCCGCAGCTGATCATGTTGATGTTCGGCGCCGCGACGTGGTCGCGGAAGTTCACCGGCGGCGAGACGAGCGGGCCGACCGCCGCCGGGGTGAGGTCGATCGCGACGATGCCCGCCTCGGCGAACCGGGGTGCCACGGCGCGGTGCGCCTTCGCGGACGTCGCGTCGAAGACGATCGACGGCAGCACCGGCCGGTCCAGCAGCCAGTCCACCCCGCCGGCCGACGCCTCGACGCCGAGCGCGCGGGCCCGCTCGAGCCCTTCGGACTCCATGATTCCGACGACGTAGCCGACCTCGATGTCGTCGCTGCGGCGCAGCTTCGCGAGCAGGTCGGTCCCGATGTTGCCGGGGCCGACGATCGCGGCGAGAGCCTTGGTCAACGCAGTCCTCCTGCAGTTCTGGGCGATGCTGCGGTGGGCACGGGTCAGTCCTCCATGAGGCCGGTGAGCGCGGTGCCGACCCGGCGCGCGGCCCGGCAGACGCTCGCCGCGACGAATTCGCGGCGCTGGCCGACGACGTTGGCGCTCGGCCCGACGACGGAGATCGCGCCGACGACACGGGGTGCCGCCCCCGGGACGCCGACGAGCACCGGGGCGGCGATCGAGGAGTACCCGAGCTCGTACTCCTCGCGGCTCGCGACCCAGCCGGCCTGCCGGCCCTGCCGCAGCACCTGGGTGAGCCGTGCGCCGTCCGTGACCGTGAACGGTGTGTGCTTGCGCCGCTCGACGCCCGCGGTCGCCCGGGCGACCGTCGGGTCGAACGCGGCCATCACCCGGCCGGCGCTCGAGGAGTAGCCGGGCACCCGGCGCATCACCTCGCCCGACAGGCGCGCCGTCGACGGGGCGCCGCCGACCCGGTCGACGTAGAGCACGTGCCCGCCGACCGGGATCCCGAGCTGGACGATCTCGCGCAGCGACTCGTGCAGGTCGAGCAGCACCGGCCGGGCCACGCTGCGCAGCGGCAGCCGGTCGACGGCGAGCTGGCCGTAGTGGAACAGCCGCATCGACAGCCGGTACCGGCCGGCCGGGGTGCGTTCGAGCATGCCGCCGACGGCGAGCGCGCTGAGCATCCGGCTCGCGGTGCTCTTCGCGATCCCCATCCGGCGGCCGACCTGGGTCGGGCCGAGCTCGACGGCGTCCGCGAAGCAGTCGAGGACGGCGACCGCGATCGACACCGACCGGAGCTCGCCCTCCGCGTGCGGCTGGTGCGGCGCGAGCTCGGTGACGGTCATGCGCCGTCCCAGACCGGCATGTCGTCCGGGTCGGGGATGTTCACCTCGGTGACCCGGTTGCGGTAGCCGACGAGGGCGGTCCTGCCGCCCTTGCGGATCCGGACGATGACCTCCTCGACGTTGTGCGGCTCGCCCGGGTCGTACCCGTGCGCCCACGTCGCGAAGGCGCGGATCGGCCCGGAGTGCGTGGCCGCGATGATCCGGGACCCCGGGGACTCCTCCATGATCCGCAGGAAGCCCTTCCAGAACCGGCGGACGCACGCCTGCGGGGACTCGAAGTACATGAGCGGGATCGTCAGCCAGGTCTGGATCGGGTCCTGGCCGCCGAGCTGGGTGCGGTAGAACCGGTCGATCTCGACGAGCCAGCGGGGGCGGTCACCGACGGACATCCGCTCGAGCTTCTCCATGAGCGCCTGGTACTGGCGGAACGCCGCGGTGATGTCGCGCGGGCCGTCCGGCGTCCACACCTGGAAGTTGCGCAGCTCCGGGATCGCCGTCGGGCCCTCGATCTTCGCGTCGCGGCCGAACTGGTCGAGGCCGTCGAGCAGCCCGCGGTGGATCTGCTCCGCGGTCTGCCGGGCCCGGTTCGTGTCGGCGCAGATGATCCGCATGTTCGGCCAGGCGCGCAGGGTCTTCGACAGTGCGTGGCCGCGCTGGTGGGCCTGCCAGCCGCCCATCGGCGTGAGGCCGGCGTCGGTGGAGTAGCCCTGCGTGATGCCGTGCCGGATGATCCGGATCTCGGCGACGTAGTCGTCGGTCTCGCGCTGCGCCGGCTCCGGGATGATCTCGTGGCTGCGGGTCGCCTCGGCGTACTGCTGGGCGAACCGCTCGCCGTCGACCTCGAGGAGCGCAGGCCTGGCCGGGCCGGAGCCGTCCTGGCGCTCGCGGAAGCGGCGCAGGTAGAGCGGGGTGTCGGCGTCCTGGGCCTGGTCGGCGTCCGGCCGGCCCGGGTTGGCCCGGTGGGTGCGGGCGGTGTACCGCGACAGGTAGAGGGGAGCGTCAGTGCGGTCGGTCCGCCTGAAGGTCGCGTTGCCCTCGTCGGTGGCCGTCACGAGTGCACCGTGAAGAAGCGCTCGTTGACCTCGCGGGCGTAGTAGAACATCGCCCGCCCCATCTCCTCCTCGGTCCAGGTGATCGGCTCGAAGTCGGGGTCGACCCAGTAGCCGCCGGTGAAGAGCTCGTTGCGGTTGCCGACCGGGTCGAAGAAGTAGACGGTGTAGCCGCGCGTCACGCCGTGCCTCGTCGGGGCGACGTCGATCGTCACACCGTTGTACGCCAACGCGTCCGCGGCCTCCCGGACGGCGTTCCAGTCGTCGAGCCAGAACGCGAAGTGGTGCAGCGCGCCGTTCGGGCCGGTGACGATCGCGAGGTCGTGCGGGGTGTGCGAGCGCTCGAGCCAGGTCGCGATCTGGTGGCCGTCGTTGGCGACGATCTGCTCGGTGAGCCGGAACTCGAGGACGTCGCGGAAGAACGCGGTGGCCGCGTCGACGTCCTCGGCCATGATGAAGATGTGGTCCAGCCGCGGCGGCGCGATGCCGACGAGGTTGCCCGGTCGGGGCGGCGGGTTGAACAAGGGCAGCATGTTGCCGACCTTCTCCATGCCGAAGACCAGCTCGACGGTGTGGCCGGACGGCGCCTCGAACCGGATCGCGTCGCCCCAGCCCGGGCCGAGCTCGCCGCGGGCGTAGCGCTTGACGGCGATGCCGGCGCCCTCGACCCGCTGCGTGTAGTAGTCGAGGTCGTCGAGCTCGGCGACCTTGAACGACATGTGGTCCAGGCCGTAGGTGGGTGCCTGGCGCAGCACGACCGAGTGGTGCTCGTGCTCGTCCCAGCACTTGAGGAAGACCCGGCCCTCGTCGTGCGCGGTCTCCACGAGGCCGACGACCTCGGTGTAGTAGGCCGTGCACAGCTCGAGGTCCGGGACCCGGATCTGCACGTGCTGCAGGCGAAGGATGCGATCGGACACGAGCACTCCTCAGGTGTGGAAGCGCAGGAAGCGCTGGGCGACGACGTTCTCGTAGTAGAAGAGGCCGCGGCCGAACTGGTCCTCGGACCACGTGATGGCCGGGAAGTCGGGGTCGGGGCTGTAGCCACCGGTGAAGACCTCGTTGCGGATCCCCAGCGGGTCGAAGAAGTAGATGGTGTTGCCGCGCGTGACCCCGTGCCGGGTCGGGCCCTGGTCGATCTGGACACCGTTGTAGGCGAGGATGTCGGCCGCCTTGCGGACGTGGTCCCAGTCGTCGAGCCAGAACGCGAAGTGGTGCAGTGCGCCGTTGGGACCGTTGACGATCGCGACGTCGTGCGGGGAGTGCGACCGCTCCATCCACACCCCGAGCTGGTGGCCGTTGGCGTCGAGCACCTGCTCGGTCATCCGGAAGCCGAGGACCTCCTTGAAGAACCGGTAGGCCTCGCCGACCTCCTCCGCGTTGATGAGGAGGTGGTCCATCCGGGGCGGGGCGATCCCGGCGAGGTCCGGCGGCGGCACCGGCGACGGGTTGAGCTTGCCGAGCATGTTGCCGGTCTTCTCCAGGTCCCAGACGAGCTCCATCGTCTGGCCGGACGGCACCTCGAACCGGATCGACTCGCCCTGGCCCAGGTAGTCGCCCTTGGAGAGGCGCTGCACGTGGCAGCCGGCCTTCTCCAGGCGCTTCTCGAGGTCGTGGAGGTCGTCCTCGCGCTCGACCCGGAACGAGAACAGGTCCATCCCGATCCGGTTGTCGTACCGCAGCCGCAGCGAGTGGTGGTCCTCCTCGTCCCAGCCCTTGAGGTAGACCGAGTCCTCGTCCCGGCCGGCGAGCTGGAGGCCCAGGACCTGCGTGTAGTACGCGGTCGAGAGCTCGAGGTCCGGGGTCCGGACGTCGACGTGTGCCAGGCGCAGGACTCCCACGGGATGACCTCCTCGTCGCGGGCGACCGGATGGACGTGCGTCGGTCGCTCGCTGCCGACGTTAGGTCGCGGTAGCGTTCCGTGGGAAGGACCGCCGTTCCACATAGAAGAACAAGGGGTCCCGCGGCCGGGCGCCGCGGGGTAGCGTGCGCGGGCGGGCACCGCGACGGCGCGGTGCGGCAGGACGGGAGGGGTCATGGCCGGACCCGAGGACATGCGGCGGGCCGTCGCCGGCTACGTCCAGGAGATCCACCGCTCCTACGTCGACCAGGCGCTGACCTTCCCGCCCGCCGTCCGCGGCCGGATGCCACTGCTGGACGGCGGCCGGCTCACCGTCGCGGCCGTCGCGGCCCGCAACCTGCACCTGCTCGCGACCCGGGAGTCGCTCGGCCCGCTCCAGGGCCAGGAGGTGAGCATCGAGGCCGCGTACGAGGGCCTCGCCTGGGAGCTGCGCTTCTTCGACTCCGTCGTCACGCCGTCCCTCGCCCTCCTCGACGAGTCCGCGGGCCCGGCCTTCGAGGAGGTCAAGCACGCCCTCGGGGTGACGACCGTGGTCTACCACGTGGTCGCCACCGTGGGGGCGGGCCTGTCCGCGCACCAGGCCGGGCACGTCGGGACCGGCCTGGCGAACGGGCACTCCTCGGTCGCGCGCGACTTCGAGACGATCCGCTCGCGCGCCCGCGGCCGGGAGGGGCTCGTCGACGAGCTGGCCGGTGCCGCGAGCGCCGGGCTGCCGCGGGCCCAGGCGCTGCTCGCGAAGGCGATCGCCCCGTACGCCGCCGAGGTCGTCGCGCTCGCGGACGCCGCCGACCCCGATCCCGACGCCCTGCGCAAGGCGCTCCTCGGCCACTTCGGCGGCCGCACCCAGTGGTCTCCACCCGTCCCGGACCCTGCGGCGACGCCGTGACGGAGCAGTCTGAGGGGTTGAGCTCCGTGCGGAACGCGGCACGGCTGCTCAAGGTCTTCCTCAGCCGGGAGGAGTCGCTCGGCGTCTCCGAGCTCGCCCGCCGGCTCGACCTCGCGAAGTCGACCGTCCACCGGCTGCTCACGACGCTCGCCGCCGAGGGCCTCATCGAGCAGGACCACGCGACGGGCGGGTACCGGCTCGGGATCGTCGTCTTCGAGCTCGGCGAGGCGGTGCGGGTGCACCTCGACCTGCACGCCGCCGCCGGGCCGGTGCTCGCCTCGCTGCGGGAGCAGACCGGCGAGTCCTCCCAGGTCGGCATCCTCGACGGCACCGAGGTCGTCTACGTCGACCGGCTCGAGAGCTCCCAGTCGCTGCGGCTGTTCACCGAGACCGGCCGCCGGGTGCCCGTGCACTGCACGAGCTCGGGGAAGGTGCTCCTCGCGCACCTCGCGGACGGCGACCGGGAGGCACTGCTCGGGCGGCTCCCGCTCACCGCGCTCACCCCGCACACGCTGGCCGACCCCGAGGCCCTGCGTGCGGAGTGCGTCAAGGTCCGCCGGCGCGGCTGGGCCGAGGCCGTCAACGAGCGCGAGATCGGCGTCGCCTCGGTCGCGGCACCCGTCCGGGACGTCGAGGGCACCGTGGTCGCGTCGGTCTCGATCGGGGCCCCGGTGATCCGGCTCGGCGCCGCCCGCCGCCGCGAGCTCGGGGCCCTCGTCGCCGAGGCGGGCGAGGCGATCTCGCGACGGCTCGGCTGGTCGCCCGAGGCCGTCGCGGTCCGACCGCCCCTGCTGATGTCCGCCACCATGACCCCCACCGGTTCGACCAGGGAGAGCTGACATGCCCCTCACCGATGCGCCGGCCAAGGCGCGCCTGCTCTACGAGGCGCGCCGCGACCGGACGGCGATCCCGCCGTTCACCGACGCGGACCCGACGCTCGGGATGGCCGACGGGTACGCCGTCCAGTCCGAGCTGACGAAGCTGCTCGTCGCGGACGGGGAGGAGATCGTCGGCTACAAGGTGGGCCTGACCTCCAAGCCGATGCAGAAGATGATCGGCGTCGACAGCCCGGACTTCGGGCCGGTCTTCGCCTCGACCGTCTACCGCGACGGGGACTCGATCCCGCTCTCCCGGTTCATCCAGCCGAAGATCGAGGCGGAGATCGTCTTCGTCCTCGGCGAGCGGCTCGAGGGCCCGGGCGTCTCGGTGACCCAGGCCGCGCGCGCCGTCGCCGGGGTCGCGGCGTCCGTCGAGATCGTCGACTCCCGGTTCGCCGACTGGCGGATCAAGCTCGCGGACACCGTCGCCGACCTCGCCTCGAACGGTGCGGTCGCGACGTCCAGCCGGCTCGTGCCGCTCGCGGACGTCGACCCGCGCCTCATCGGGATGACCCTGACCCGCAACGGCCACCTCGTCGACACCGGGGCCGGGGCGGCTGCGCTCGGCGATCCGGTCGCCGTCGTCGCCTGGCTGGCGAACACCCTGGGTGCCAACGGGATCGCCATGGAGCCGGGGCACCTCGTCATGACCGGTGCACTGCACGCCGCGGTCCCGATGGCCGCAGGTGACGTCTGGCGCGCGGACTTCGACCGGCTCGGCCCGGTCACGCTGCGCGTCGTCGAGGGCGCGACGGAGGAGTCGAAGTGAGTGACCTGCAGGGCTACGCGGACGTGCTGACGGCGGCGCGCCGGGAGCTGAAGGCGGTCCCGCCGCTCACCGACTCCTTCCCGGAGCTGGACCAGGCGACGGCGTACCGGGTGCAGCGGCTGCAGCGGGCCGGCGTCGGTGCGCTCGCGGGCTGGAAGCTCGGCGTGACGTCGCGGGCCAAGCAGAAGCAGGTCGGCATCGACGCGCCGGTCTACGGCTACCTCGCCGCGGCCGACGCCCTCGACCTCGGCGAGCCGCTCGTCGTCGCGCAGCAGATCCAGCCGCGCGCCGAGCCGGAGATCGTCCTCGTCATGGGCCGTGACCTCGAGGGCGCGCACGTCACTGCGGCCGACGTCCTCGCCGCGACGTCCGCGGTCGCGGTCGGCATCGAGGTGCTCGACAGCCGTTACGAGAACTACCGGTTCACGATCCCGGACGTCGTCGCCGACAACACCTCTGCCGGTCGCTACGTCGTCGGGACAGCGGTGCCGGTGGCGGGGATCGACCTCAAGCTCGTCGGGGTCGTGCTCGAGCACAACGGCGAGGTGTTCGGGACGGCGTCCGGCGCGGCCTCGCTCGGGCATCCGGCCGCGGCCGTGGCGTGGATGGTCCGCGCACTCGCCGAGCACGGCGAGGGCCTGCGGGCCGGCGAGATCGTGCTGTCGGGCGGACTCACGGCCGCGGTGCCGCTGGCGGCCGGGGACGTCGTCGTCGCGAGCATCGACCGCATCGGCTCGGTCGAGCTGGCCTGTGTCTGAGCCGGCCGATGCCTGAGCCGGCCGCCCCCGGGGCGGCCCTGGTCCCGCTCCCGGACCTGGACGCCGACGGCCGCGCGGCGTTCACCCACGACGGCCGGGAGTACGCGGTCTTCACCCTGGACGGGCAGGTCGTCGTCACCGACGGCGCCTGCCCGCACAAGGGCGGCCCGCTCGCCGAGGGGCTGGTCAAGGACGGTGCGGTCCGCTGCCCCTGGCACTGGTACACCTTCGACCTCGTGACCGGCGCCTGCCGCAACGCGCAGGCCCCGGCGCTGCGCCGGCACGAGGTGCTCGACGTCGACGGCCGGCCGCACGCCCGCGTCGTGCCGCCGGCCACCGTCTCCCTCGCGGAACGGCTGCGGGCGCACGCCCGAGGCGAGGACTGACCCCGGCCGTCAGCCGCCGACGGTGCGGCGGGCCACCGGGACGACTCGCACCAGCGCGGCAACGAGCACGACGACGTGCATCGCCGTGAGGACCAGCGCGGTGGACGTCGTCGTCGCGGCGCCGAACGCGAACGCGGTGTAGGCGACGAAGACGATGACGGCGATCGCCGTCCAGATCGTCACGCCCCGGGGCGAGCGGGCGAGCGCCTTGAGCAGCAGGGCCCCGAGCAGCAGGGCGACGAAGGACAGGACGAGCGGCTGGGCGAAGAGCATCGCCTGGGTGGAGCCGCCCATGGCGACCTCGAACGGGACGCCGGCGGCCTTCGCCACGAAGAACAGGACGACGTTGACGACGCCGGCCGCGAGGCCGGTCAGCGCGCCGGTCTTCACGAGCCCGGGTGCGGTGCTGCGCGCTGCGGTCGTGCTCGTGCTCACGGGGGCCTCCTCGTCCGGCCGGCCGCGGGCACGCGCCGGTCCGAGGAGGAGATTATTACTTGTACCTTTGATTATCAAGTCTACAAATAACTGGAGACCTCAGGCCCCGGGCGTGCCGGCGTCCGGGGCGCTGAACAGGGCCGCGTCGGTGTCGATCGCTTCGAGCACGACCGCGCACATCGATCCGAGGTCGGCGAGCCGCTCCGGGCCGAGCGCGTCGACGACGAGCCGGCGGACCTGACGGACGTGCTCGGGGGCGGCTGCCCGGACCAGCTCGCGCCCCGCCTGGGTGACGATCGCGTCGATGCTGCGACGGTCGTCGGGCCTGGCCCGCCGCTCGATGAGGCCGCGTTGCTCGAGCCGGCCCGCCACGTGGGACAGGCGGGCCGTCGAGGCCCGGGTCGACGCCGCGAGGTCGGTCATCCGGGCCCTGCCCTCGGGTGCGTCGAACAGCTGCGAGAGCACGTAGTACTCGAACTGGGTCAGTCCGGCGACCTGCTGGAGCCGCCGTTCCAGGGCCGTCGGCAGTCGGACGAGGACGCGGACGAGCGCGAGCCAGCTGTGCAGCTCCGCGTCGTCGAGCCAGGGGACGTCCTGCCCCTCGGGCACCTGCTCCGCCGCCATCAACGCCTCCTCGCCACGGTCCGGGCGCACAGTACCCGGCGCCCCCGCGGCAGGGCACCGGGCCGCTCAGGCGGTGCCGTCGTGCCCGGACCACCACGCGGCGAGCGCGATCTCGGCCAGGCCGAAGAGGACGACGACCGGCTGCAGCCAGAAGAAGCGACCGAGGACGACGAGCTGGACGGCGATCCACAGCACGAGCCCGATGCCGGCGAGGATGCCTGCCGCGGCCGCCCAGCGGTGGGCCGTGACGGCCAACCCGGCGGCGACCGCCTGCGGCAGCGCGACCCCCGCGAGCAGGGCGACGCCGGGCAGCGTCCACGACGTGAACGGCGTCCCGTCGAGCCACTGCGCCGTCATCCCGATCCGGTCGGTGATGAGCCCGACGCCGCCGTAGACGGCGGCCGCGGCGACGAGGGCGAGCACGAGCGACAGGGCGCGTGAGGCGCGGTCGGCGCGGGTGACCTCCCATGAGCGCGGGTCGAGCGGGTGAGCGGTCGGGGAGACGGGGACGGGTGCGTTCATGGCGGCCTCCCGGGAGCGGCGGGACGTTCCTACGATGCTCCGCGGGGGCCGCCCGGGGACGGGCCGTCCGTCCCGTGCCGGTCAGGCCGCCGCGGACGCCGTCTCGACCCGCTCCTTGAGCATCCGCAGGCCCTTCGCGAGGTCCGGGCGGATGACGAGCCGCACGATGACGGGGAAGACGAACCCGACGAGACCGGCCGGCCGGGGCATCTCCATGACCCGTTCGACGCGGCTGCCGCGGCCGTGCGGGGTCACGGTGAAGTCGTTGTGGCAGACGACCGGGCCGTCGGTGCTGCGCAGCCGGAGCCGGGTCGGTGCCTCCGCCTGCGTCACCTCGACCTCGTTGCGGTGCTCGGCGTCCCCGGGGATCCAGCCGTAGGACGTGAAGCGGACGCCCTCGGCGGCCGGTGCGCCCGGTGCGGCGCCCTCGACGCGCAGGGGACGCGGCGACCACTCGCCGTGCCGGGCGACGTCCGCGAGGTAGGCGAACACCTCGGCGGGCGTGCGGTCGACCTCGACGCTCGCGACGACCTGGACTCGGGACATGCGGACCTCCGTGGTGTGGTCCCGGCGCGGCCGGGAGGGCTGTGGCGCCCTTCCGACGAACGGGCCGGTCCCGGATCGACAGCCGCGGTGCGCGTCGTAGGGTGACGATCGCCCGCCCCCTCCCGAAGGAGACCCCGTGCCCGTGCTGCCCTACGGAACCTGGCCCTCCCCGGTCGACGCGCAGATGCTCGTGTCGGGCGGTGTCGAGCCGCGGGAGACCTGGGCGGTCGCCGGCGTCACCTGGTGGTCGGAGTCCCGGCCGGCCGAGGGTGGCCGGATCGCCCTGCTGCGGCGCGACGCCGACAGCACCGTCACCGAGGTGCTCCCGGCGGGGGTCAACGCCCGGACCCGGGTGCACGAGTACGGCGGCGGCGCGTGGTGGGTCGACGCCGGGGCCCGTGCCGGCACCGTCTTCTTCACCTCCTGGGCCGACCAGCGGCTCTACCGTGTCGACCCGCCCGGCGCGGACGGCGTCCACCCGGCACCTGTCCCCGTGACGCCCGAACCCCTGACGCAGCAGGGGTTCCGCTGGACCGACGGCCGGCTCACCCCGGACGGCGCGCTCGTCGTCTGCGTGCGGGAGCGGCACGAGGACGCCGCCGGCGCCCCGCTCGCCGAGGCGGTCAACGAGGTCGTCGCGCTGCCGGCCGACGGCTCGGCCGCGGACGACGCCGCACAGGTCGCCGTCCTCGCCGGCGGGCACGACTTCGTCGCGGCGCCGCGGGTCTCGCCGGACGGCGGGCACGTCGCCTGGGTGGCCTGGGACCACCCCTCGATGCCCTGGGACGCAACGGTCCTACGCCTGGGCACCCTCGACCGCAGCGGCCCGCTGCCCGCGCTGACCGACGTCCGCACCCTCGCCGGGGCCGGCCTCGGCGAGCCCGGCGAGCAGTCGCTCATGGAGCCCGACTGGACGCCGGACGGCCGGCTGCTCGTCGTCTCCGACGCCCGGGGCGGCTGGTGGAACCTGCACTCGGTGGACCTCGCGACCGGCGCGCTGACGCCGCTGCACGCCGACGACCACGAGGTCGGCGGGCCGGCCTGGGTGTTCGGCAACGCGCACCACGCCTCGACCCCGGACGGCAGCGTGTGGCTGGCGTACGGCGAGGACGGCGGCGTCACGCTGCGCCGCGTCGGCCCGGACGGCTCCGGCCAGGACCACCACGTGAGCCCCTGGGTCGGGCTGGGGTCGCTGCGGGCGGACGGCGACCGGCTCGTCGCCGTCGCGGGGTTCGCCGACCGGGGGACCGAGGTGGTCGAGATCGGCCTGTCCCGCAGCGGCACCGGGGAGGTGTCCCCGGTGGAGCGGGGCGCCCTCGTGACGGCGCAGGGCGTCCGGCTCCCCGAGGGAGCCGTCAGTCACGCCCGGCACGTGTCGTTCCCGAGCCGGGGCGGCCGTACCGCGCACGCGTGGTTCTACCCGCCGACCGGCGTCGTCGACGGCGAGCCGCTCACCGGCCTCGACGGCGAGCGACCGCCCGTCGTCGTCCACGTCCACGGCGGCCCGACCGGGGCCGCCCGGCCGGTCTTCGACCTCGAGACGCAGTACTGGACGAGCCGCGGCTTCGCGGTCGTCGACGTCGACTACGGCGGCAGCACCGGCTACGGCCGGGCGTACCGCGAGCTGCTCAAGGACGCCTGGGGCATCGTCGACGTCGAGGACTGCGCGGCCGCCGTCGAGCACCTCGCCGCCCAGGGCCTCGCCGACGCCGACCGGACGGCGATCAGCGGCGGCAGCGCGGGCGGCTACACCGTGCTGCTCAGCCTCGCGACGACCGACGTGTTCCGGGCGGGCGCGAGCCACTACGGCGTGAGCGACCTCGCCGCGCTGGCGAAGGAGACCCACAAGTTCGAGTCCCGCTACCTCGACGGCCTCGTCGGGCCGTACCCGGAGCGGGCCGACGTCTACGAGGCGCGCTCGCCGCTCACCCACGCGAAGGGGTTCCGGGCCCCGCTCATCGTGCTCCAGGGCCTCGAGGACGAGGTCGTGCCGCCGGCCCAGGCCGAGGCCGTCGTCGCGGCGCTCGCCGCGAACGGGGTCCCGCACGTGTACCTGCCGTTCCCCGGTGAGCAGCACGGCTTCCGGATCGCGGAGAACATCGTCACCGCGGTCGAGAGCGAGCTCGCGTTCTACGGCAGGGTGTTCGGGTTCCGGCCGGCCGGCGACGTCCGGGAGCTCGACATCGTCTTCGCGGACAAGCTCCCGGGCTGACCGCCGGGCTGACCACCGGGCGGGCCGGCCGTCAGGGTGTCGCCGTCGGGAACTCGTCGTCCCGGGCGTCGTCCTCGAGCTCCCAGAGGGTCAGCGGGATCTCGTGGACGACGTTCTGCCCGCCCGCGAAGACGAGCCCGGCGCCGTCGAGGTCGCGGGCGGTGAACGACTCCAGCTCGGTGAGCACGAACAGCGGGTGGTGCTCGAGGATCGACTCCCGGTCCCACGGCTGCCCGAGCTCCGCCGCGCGCTGCTCGACGTGGCGCAGCAGCGCCTCCGGGTCGGTGACGACGAAGTCCCAGCGCGCCTGGTAGGTCAGCTTCGTGCCGGCCGGGACCTCCCACGGGTCGTCGTCCCCGTCGTCCAGGCCGTCGAGGTCCAGGTCGTCGAGGTCGTCGAGGTCCCCGTCGTCGCCCGCCTCCTCGTCGAGGAGCGCGGCGAGCCCCGCGTCCCACGGGTCGGCCTCGTCCTCGGAGCCGAAGCCGTGGAGCACACCGCCGCCCCAGCCGCGCGCGGTGAGGGCGGCCTCGACCGTGCGGGCGCCGGAGCGGACGGCCGCCATCGCGCCGGACACCGTCGCGAGGTCGTCGCTCGCGAGATCCTCCGCGTGCGCGAGCAGGGTCGCGGCGAGCCGGCGGGCGGCCGTCGCGGCGTCGACCGCCGGCGGCAGCCCGAGGGGGAGGTCCGCGTCGTCCTGCCCCGCGGCGCTGTCCGGACCGAGGTCACCGGTGCTGTCCATGTGCAGATCCTCGCGCGCCGGGTCGCCGGATGCGAAAGACCTTGCCTGTACCACGTGGTACATCTACTCTGTGTACCAGTCGGTACAGGCCCTGGCGTCGAGGGACGCCCCGAGGGGACGCCGTCGAGCAGGAGGTCCGCCATGCCGCACCGGGTGCACGTCAAGGGAGCCACGTCCGCGCCGCCGGACGCCGTCCACGCCCTGCTCGTGGACGTGACGACCTGGTCGGTCTGGGGGCCGTGGGTGTCGGCCGCGCTGGAGTCGGCCGACCCGTCGGGCGGCGGCGGTGCGGGTGCGGTCCGCCGGCTCGAGTCACGGGCGTTCGGCCGCACGGTCGTCTCCCGCGAGGAGGTGCTCGAGGTGCTGCCCGGGCGCGGCATCACCTACGGCCTCCTGTCGGGGCTGCCGCTGCGGGACTACCGGGGCGTCGTCACGGTCGAGCCGGACGGCCGCGGTGGCTCGACGATCACGTGGTCGTCGACCTTCGAGCCGCAGGTCCGTGGCACGGGCTGGTTCTACCGCGCCGTGCTGCAGAGGTTCGTCACCGACCTGGTCCCGGCGCTCGGGCGCGCGGCCGCAGGGTCGACGATGTCGGCGTGACGTCGTCCGTGCCCGACCGCCCGCCCGCGCCCGCCGGGAGCCCGCGCGACCGGCTGCTCGCCGCCACCGTCGAGCACGTCGCCCGGCACGGTCTCGCCGACCTCAGTCTGCGCGCGCTCGCCGACGCCATCGGCACGAGCCATCGGATGCTCATCTACCACTTCGGCTCCAAGGAGGGCCTGCTCGCCGAGGTCGTCGCAGCGGTGGAGGCCGGCCAGCGGGAGATCCTCGCCGGGCTCGCGGCGAGCGACGAGCCGGCACCGGTCGCCGTCCGCCGGTTCTGGCGCGGCCTCACCGACCCCGCCGTCCGCGAGCACGAGCGGCTGTTCTTCGAGATCGTCGCGCTCGCGATCCAGGGCCGGCCGGGGACCGAGCGGCTCCGCGAGACGCTCGTCGAACCGTGGGTCGAGGTCGTCGCCGCGGACGGCGTCCGGCGGGGGCTGCCACCGGACGTCGCCCGCGCGCAGGCGCGGCTCGGGATGGCCGTGACCCGCGGGCTGCTCCTCGACCTGCTCGCGACCGACGACCTCGAGGGCGTCGACGCCGCGATGGAGCTGTTCCTCGCCGCGTTCGTGCCGGAGTGACTGCGCCGGTGCTCAGGCCGTCCGGGCGAGGAAGTCCCGCAGGACCGCCGCGAACTCCTGCGGCTTCTCGAGGTTGAGCATGTGCGCCGCACCCTCGACGACGTGCACCCGGCCGCCCGGCGCCGCGTCGGCGACCTGCCGGGCGACCGTGAGGATGTCGCTCACGTCGAGGTCCCCGACGACGGTCTCCGTCGGCACGGCCAGCTCGTCGAGCCGGCCCTGGGCGCCGACACCGCGGAAGGTCCCGCCGGACGTCGCGGCCGCGGCCGCGTGCGTCGCCAGGCACTCGAGCGTCATCGTGCGGCAGAGGTCGACGACGTCCGGCGCGAGGTCGGCGACGGCCCGGTGCGGGCCGGCGACGAAGCCGCGGACGCCCGCGTCGGTCCAGGCCTGCGCGTCCCACGCCTGGACGGCGGCCTCCTGCTCGGCCGCGCAGTGCAGCGCCCACGGGTCGGTGTACGTCATGTGCAGGAACCCCGGGCTGACGAGCAGGGCCGCCTGCACGTCGTCCGGGTAGGTGAGCGCGTAGTCGAGCGCGGTCGCCGCGCCGAGGGAGAGCCCGACGAGGGTCGGCCGGTGCACGCCGAGGTGGGCGAGCAGGGCACGCAGGTCCTCGTGGAACTCCCAGTCGCCCGTCGGTGACGTCGAGGCGCCGCAGCCCCGGGCGTCATATCGGACGACGAGGTGGTCGTCGGCGAGCAGCGTGGTCTCGTGCTCCCAGAGGCGCCGGTCGCACCAGCCGCCGTGGAGCAGGACGACGGGCCGGCCGGCGCCGCGGACGTCGTACGCCAGCTCGCCGTCGGGGACGGGGGCCCGGCCCTCGCTCACGGTGGTGGTGCCTGTGGTGCTGTCGGTGGTGCTGCTCATCGGACGTCCTCTCCTGGGCGCGGCCCCTCCGCGTCCCATCCGGTGCTCCCGTCGTGCGCCCGCACGCGGTCACGGAACTCCGACAGGACGTGCGCGAGCACGCAGACGCATGCGTCGACGTCCTGCGGGTCGAGCCCTTCGGCGACCTCGCGCAGCGTCGCCGCCTCGCGGGCCAGGATGTCGCGGATCTCCGCGCGGCCCCGGTCGGTGAGCCGGAACAGCGGGGACCGCTTGTGCGCGGGGTTCGGTGCCGGCTCGACGAGGCCGCGTTCCGCCGCGTCGTCCATGAGCCGCTGGACGAACTGCCGGGTGATCCACAGGCTGCGCCCGACCTGCGGCACGGTCTGCGGGCCGGCGTCGGCGAGACGTTCGAGGACGGCGCGGACCGGCACCGTCACCTCACGGCCCTCGAGGGCGTCCGCGACGGCCTTGCCGAGGTACTGGTGGAGCGGCCGGACGTACCGGATCACCTCGTAGAGGCGGGCCTCCAGCGGCTCGTCGACACCCGTATTGTTGACAACCATGGCGTCATAATGACACTTCAGGTGTCAAAGTTCCAGGTGCGTTTCCCCTTGAGTCGGACCACCCGCCGCTCGATAGGGAAGAGGTGGGTGCCGCCGTCGCGCCCCGCCCGGTGTCGTCGCCGGTCGCCGTCCGTTCGAAGGAGCCGCGTGCGCCGCCAGCGCTCGGTCGAGCAGCAGCAGGTCGCCGACCTGCTCCGCACCGCGCGTGAGTCGCTCGGCCTGCCGCTGGCCTTCCTGAGCCGGCTCGACGGCCGGACGCAGCACCTCGAGGTCATGGACTCGCCGCTGCCGATGGTCTACAAGGACGGCAACACGCAGGACCAGGGCACGAGCCTGTGCCAGGCGATCCTCGACAAGAAGCTCCCGGCGGTCATCCCGGACCTGCGGCGCTACCCGGAGGCGATGGACCTGCCCGCGGCGAAGTTCCCGCGGCACATCCGCAGCTACGTCTCGGTACCGGTGACGCTCTCGGACGGCACGCTGTACGGCACCTTCTGCGCCGCCGGGTTCACCGCCGACCGCAACCTCGGCAAGCGGGACCGGAACCTCATGGAGGTGCTCGCCCGCGCCGCCGCGCTCGTCATCGAGCCGAAGGTGCACGAGCAGGCCCGCCGCGACGAGATCGAGGCCCGGCTGCTGCCGGTGATCCGCGAGGGCGGCCCCGTCGTCGTCCTGCAGCCCATCGTCGACCTCAAGAGCGGACGGCGCGTGGGGGCCGAGGCGCTGAGCCGCTTCCCGAAGGAGTGGGGCAAGGCGCCCGACGTCGTCTTCGCCGAGGCGCACTCGGTCGGCCTCGGCCACCTCCTCGAGCTGCTCGCGCTCGAGCGGGCCGCCGAGCACCTCGACCGGGTCGGCGGCTACGTCTCGATGAACGCCTCCCCGAGCACGCTGCTCACCCCCGAGTGCGCCGAGCTGCTCGGCCGCCTCCCCGGGCGCCGGATCCTCCTCGAGCTCTCCGAGCACGACCAGGTCGACGACTACGAGGCGCTGGGCGTCGCCCTCGCGAGCCTGCGCGAGCACGGGATGCAGCTCGCGATCGACGACGTCGGTGCCGGCTTCTCCTCGCTGCGGCACATCGTGCTCACCTCGCCGGACGTCATCAAGCTCGACCGGAGCATCGTCGACGGCGTCGCCCGCGAGTCCGTGCTGACGACCCTCGTCCGCTCGCTCGTCGACTTCGCACACAGCTGCGGGGCCCGGGTCGTCGCCGAGGGCATCGAGACCGAGGCGGACGCCCGGACGCTGCTCGCGCTCGAGGTCGACTCGGGGCAGGGCTGGCACTTCGGCCGGCCCGGACCCGCCGAGGCGCTGGAGCCGGTGGCCGAGGAGGGCCCGGGCCTCCTGCCGGCGGTCCCGGCGCTGCCGGAGCCGCGGGCCGCCGCGGACGACGCAGCGGTCAGCCGGTCGCCGGACCGCTGACCTGCGGCGTCCCGAACGTCGCGCCGAAGCCGTCGCCACGCGGGCCGAGCCCGCTGACCCACACGACCCAGTACCGGTGCGCGCCGCCGGACCGGCCGTCGAGCACGGTCCGGCCCGAGGCGGCGACCTCCTCGCCGACGGGCGTCAGCCCGGCGTCCGACGTCGGGGCCTCGTCGGCCGCGCGCAGGCTCACCGTGCTGCCTGCCGTTCTCGCCTCGAACGTCACCGACGTCACGGCCCGCGGGCTGCCGAGGTCGAGCACGAGCCCGACACCGGGCTTGAGCCCGCCGAACTGCGCCGTCCGGTAGGTCTGGGTGCGCCAGTCCTCGCCGCGCTGCGCGAATCCGGAGCCGCCGGCCGGGTCGAGGCTCGAGACCGTGACGGCGATCGGCGCCGCGGCGGACGGCGCGGCGCTGCTCGGGGTCGCGGAGGGGGCGCCGTCGCGGCCGGAGAGCAGCGTCCCGGCCGCCGCGCCGGCGCCGATCGCGAGGGCGGCGAGGGCGGCGGCGAGCAGGAGGCGGCCCCGGCCTGCCGGTGCGCCGCGGTGCGGGATGGGCGGCGCCGCAGGACCGGGCGGCGCGGACGGCGGC
>NZ_MWLN01000153.1 GCF_002198655.1 Kineosporia sp. A_224 | reverse complement strand
CCCGACCCCGACCCCCACGGTGACCACCGAGCCCACGGGCTCGACCGGGGACGGCGCCCCGACCGGTCTGCTCGCCGGCATCGGTGCCGTCGTCCTCGCGCTCGGTGCCGCGGCCTGGTTCGCCGTCGGCCGTCGCCGCTCCTGACCGGCGTACCGTGGCGGACGTGAGCACGACCCAGGTCCCGGACGACGCGACCCTGCCCGTCGAGCAGGCCCCGGACCCGGGCAACGGCGCCTCACGGGCCCGCGGCGCGGCACCGTGGGCCCCGGCTCTGGCCGCTGCGACCGGCCTCACCGCGGTCGCGGTCCTCACGTGCCTCGCCGTCCTCGCCTGGGCCGACGACTCCGTCGAGCTCGCCTTCTTCGACCCCGGTCCGGTCGTCCGCAACGGGCTGCCCGTCGCGAAGGTCGTGGGCGACCTCGCCGCGGCCCTGACGATCGGCGTCCTCGTGCTCACCGCGACCGCCGTCCCGGCCCGGGCCGAGGCCGCGATCGCCGCTGCCCTGCGCGTGACCTCGGTCGCAGCGGGCGTCTGGGCGCTCGCGACGGTGGTCGACGCCGTGCTCTCGTACGCCGACGTCTCCGGGCTCCCGATGTCCGACCCGACCTTCGGCCCCCGGCTGTGGTCCACGTACCTGAGCACGAGCGACGAGGGCCGGGGCGCGCTCTGGACGGCCGGGGTGGCGCTGGCGGTCAACCTCGGTGCCCTGCTCGCCCGGCGGCTGCGCGGGGTCGGGCTTCTCACGCTGCTCGCGGCGACCGGGCTGGTCCCGGGGGCGCTCGCCGGGCACGCGGCGTCCGCCCAGGGCAGCCACGAGACCGCGGTGACCTCGCTCGGGCTGCACCTGCTCGGCGTCGTCGTCTGGGTCGGCGGGCTCGCCGGGCTGGTCCTGCTCCGCCGGTCGCTGGGCGCGGACCTGGCCCGGGTCGCCCGCCGGTACTCGACGCTCGCGCTGTGGGCCTACGTCGCGGTCGCGCTCTCCGGGGCCGTCAACGCGTGGATCCACCTCGGTGGCGCCAGCGCCCTCTCGAGCCGCTACGGCGTGGTCGTCCTCGCGAAGACCGGCGCGCTCGTCGTCCTCGGCTTCGCCGGGTGGCTGCACCGCAGCAGCACCCTCGGCGACCTCGACGCCGGCCGCCACGGCGCGTTCACCCGGCTCGCGGCGGTCGAGGGCGTCGTCATGGCGCTCGCCGTCGGCCTGGCCGTCGCGCTCTCCCGCTCGCCGTCGCCGGTGCCCGACACCGGCGCGACGTCGGCGCTCACCCCCACCGAGGCCGTCACCGGCTACCCGATGCCGCCCGAGCTGACGGCGTCCCGCTGGCTCACCGTCTGGCAGCCGGACCTGTTCTGGGTCGTCATCTGCGCGCTGCTCGCCGGGCTCTACCTCGTCGGGGTCGTCCGGCTGCGCCGCCGCGGCGACCGCTGGACGCCGCTGCGCACGATCTCCTGGTTCGTCGGCATCGCGATCCTCGTCTGGGTCACGTGCGGGGCGCCCGCCGCGTACGGCCGGGTGCTGTTCAGCGCGCACATGATCGGCCACATGACCCTGAGCATGGCGGCGCCGCTCTTCCTCGTGCTCGGGGCGCCGGTCACCCTGCTGCTGCGCGTCGTCCACCCCCGCGCGGACGGCAGCCGCGGCCCGCGCGAGTGGGCGGTCGGGATCACCGAGTCGCGTTACGTGAAGGTGCTCACGCACCCCGTCGTCGTCTCGTTCCTCTTCGCCGGCAGCCTCGTCCTCTTCTACTTCTCGCCGCTGTTCCAGGTGGCGCTCACGACGCACGTCGGGCACGAGCTCATGCACGTGCACTTCCTCTTCGCGGGCTACCTCATGGCGTGGATGATGATCGGCGTCGACCCGGGCCCGCACCGCCCGACGCCCCCGCTGCGGCTCGTCATGCTCTTCATCACCATGGCCTTCCACGCGTTCTTCGGGATCGCGCTCATCCAGACGACGACCGTCCTCGCGGAGTCGTACTGGGCCTCGGTCGGCCGGACCTGGGGCGCCTCGCTCCTGGAGGACCAGCGCGCCGGGGGCGGCATCGCGTGGGGGATCGGTGAGGTCCCGACGCTCGCGCTCGCGGTGATCCTCGCCGTCCAGTGGTCGATGTCCGACACCCGCGAGGCCCGCCGGCTGGACCGTGCCGCGGACCGCGACGGCGACGCCGAGCTCGGCGCCTACAACGACATGCTGGCCCGGATGGCAGCCTCCGACGTCGCGGCCGACGACCGGCAGAAGGCCGCGCGCGAGCAGGGCGAGTGACCCAGGTCACACAATTGACCGCCTGTCCGGCTCAACGGCGGGCGGTCCCCGCGCCCTTTCACCAGGTGAAGGACGCGGACCGGCCCCGTGCGGCCCGCGTCCACGGGACGGACCGTCGCCGGGAGGGGTCGCGACGGCACGTCCCGTCCGGGGGTGCGGCGTCCGTCGTGCTCCCGCACCGCGAAGGGCACCCGGAAGGAGCACCGCCTCGTGTCGGTCGTCCCTGCCGCCGACCTGGACCTCGTCCGGTCGGGAGCGAACGGCTGGGTCGACGTGCGTGACGACGCCGAGCGCGCCTTCGACGCGTTCGTCACCGCCCGGTACGGCGCCCTCGTCGTGCTGGCCCGGTACATCTCCCGCGACCCCGACCGCGCCGAGGACGTCGTCCAGGAGGTGCTCGGCCGGGTCTACGCCCGGTGGTCCCGGATCCGCGGGCTCGACGCGCCCGACGCCTACGTGCGCCGGATGGTCGTGCGGGAGTGCCTGTCCTGGCGGCGCCGCCGGTCGAGCACGGAGGTCCCCGAGGACCCCGGCGCGCTGCCGGTCGTGCGGGTGGACGACGGGACGGCGCGGCAGGCCGAGCGCGACGCGATGCTGCGGTACCTGTCGCGGCTGAGCACCCGGCAGCGCGCGGTCCTCGTGCTGCGGCACTACGAGGACCTGCCCGACGCCCAGATCGCGGAGGTCCTCGGCATCCGCGAGGTCACGGTCCGCAGCCACGCGATGGCCGGGCTCGACCGGCTGCGCGTCCTCGTGCTCGAGGACGCCGTCGGGGCCGCAGCACGGACGGAGGGCCGGCGATGAGCCCGCAGGAGTCGTGGTTCGAACGCCTCGACGGCGACCTGCCCGAGGACGCCGACCCGGTGGAGCACGGTCTGCGGACCGCGCTCCGGCAGGGGACCGCGCCGGTCGTCGACCCGGTCGCCGCCGTCCGGGCCGCCCGGGCGCGGGGGACACGGATCGTCCGGCGCCGCCGCGCCCTCACCGTCGTCGCGTCGGCCGCCGCGGTCGTCACCGTCGTCGGGCTCGGCGCGCTGGCGCTCGGCCCCCTGCGGGGCCCCGCGTCCGGTGACCGGCTGACCCTGCCCGCCGACGGCCCCGCCCCGGCCGACGGCCCGGCTCCGGCGCCGTCCTCCCGGCCGACGGAACCCGAGCCGCTCGCGACCCTCGGCCCGGGCACCGGGTCCGCCGGGCCGTCCCTCGCCGGCTGGACCGGCTACGGCGACCTCACGGTCCTCGCGACCCACGAGCCGGACGGCCTCATGCCGCGTTCGGTGTCCCTCTCCGGCGACGGGTCGCTCCTCGCGGCGAGCGGGGAGACCGGCTCGGTCCGGCTGTTCCGGGTCGAGGCGTCCGGCGCGGAGACGACGCTCGTGCCCGTCTCGGAGACCGACGACCCCCGGAAGCGACCGGCCGACGCCGGCACCGGCTGGGCCCCGGCCGTCTCCCTGGACCCGGCCGGCACGCTGCTCGCGACGTCCTGGGACGACGGTGCCGTCATGCTCTGGGACGTCGCGGACCCGGCGCGGCCCCGGCGGCTGCAGACGATCGGCCCGCTGACGATGTACGTCCCCGACGTGCTCTTCAGCCCTGACGGCCGCTGGGTCGCCACGGCCGGGTACGACAACCGTGTCCGGCTCTGGAGGGTCGCCGGCCGGCGCCTCGTCGCCGGGCCGGTGCTCACGACGCGCAGCGACGCCCTGACCCTCGCCTGGAGCCCGGACGGCCGCCGGCTCGCCGGTGCCACGTACGACGAGACCGTCGTCTGGGACACCTCCGACCCGGCGTCCCCGCGGAAGGTCTCGGCGGTGCCGACGAAGTCCCAGGGCCAGATGGACCTGACGTTCTCGCCCGACGGCAGGACTCTCTGGACGACCGGCGAGGTGCCGGGCGGGTACGACGTCACCGTGCCGCGGGCCCGCCGGACCGCAGACCTGCCGGTGCAGACGCAGTACCTCGCCGCCGACCCGGTCGACGGCACCGTGCTCACGGTGCAGGCGAAGGGGCAGACGGCGCTCTGGACGCCGACCGGCTCCGGGACGCTGCGCCGGACCGGGACCGGGCGGATCCCCGGGTGGGCCGCGTCGGGCGACCGCGGGATCGCGTTCGACGCCTCGGGCTCGCGGGCCGCGCTGCTCACCGAAGGCACCGGGATCGTGCTGCTCGACACCCGCTGACCGCGGCTCGCCGGTAGGGCAGGCGCCCCGCCGCGTGATAGCACAGGGTGGTGACGACCGAACCCGTGGCCACCGAGCCGCCGACGCCGTTCCACGACCTCGACGCGTACCTCGCGCTGCCCCGGCTCGGGGGGCTCGCGCTGAGCCCGGACGGCGAGCGGCTCGTGACGTCGGTCGCGACGATCGACGCCGCGCGGACGACGTACGGCAGCGCCCTGTGGGAGCTCGACCCGCACGGCCGCCGGGAGCCGCGCCGGCTGACCCGCAGCGCCAAGGGCGAGTCGACGGCGGCGTTCCTGCCGGACGGCGGCCTGCTCTTCGTCTCGACCCGGCCGGACGTCGAGGCCGGCGGCGACGCGGACGACGCGAAGCCGGCGCTCTGGCTGCTCGAGGCCCGCGGCGGCGAGGCCCGGGTCGTCGCGACCCGGCCCGGCGGGGTCGGCGGGTTCGTCGTGGCCCGCGACCGCGGCACCGTCGTGCTGCGCTCGGCGACGATGCCGTCGTCCGTCACCGCGGAGGACGACGCCCGCCGCCGCACGGAGCGCAAGGACCGCAAGGTGTCCGCGATCCTCCACGAGAGCTACCCGGTGCGGTACTGGGACCACGACCTCGGCCCGGACCAGGCGCGCCTGTTCGCCGGCCGGCGCGGACGCCGCCCCGGACGCCGCCACCGACCCCCAGCCCGGGCGGATCGCCCTGCGTGACCTGACCCCGGCGCCGGGCCGCGCGCTCGACGAGGCGGCGTTCGACGTCACCCCCGACGGCCGCACCGTGGCGACGACGTGGCAGGTGCCCGAGCGCGGGGGCAACCGCTCGGCGCTCGCGCTCGTCGACGTCGCGACCGGCGCGCACCGGGTCGTCCTCGACGACGCCGACCTCGAGTACGGCGGGCCGCGGTTCTCGCCCGACGGGCACCGGCTCGCGGTGACCGTGCACAGCCGGACGACGGCGACGAGGCCGCCCGACCAGTGGCTCGGCGTCTACGACGTCGCGCTCGACGAGCTGACGCTGCTCGCGCAGGACTGGGACCGCTGGCCGGGGCGGGCCCGCTGGACGCCGGACGGCCGCGCCCTGCTCGTCGTCGCGGACTCCGACGGGACGGCACCGGTGTTCCGGGTCGAGGTCGCCGACGGCACGGTGACCCGGCTGACCGGCGACCACGGCGCCTACTCCGACGTCCTCGTCTCGCCCGACGGGCGGTCGGTGTACGCCCTGCGCTCCGCGGTCGACGCCGCGCCGGCCCCGGTCCGCCTCGACGCGACGACGCCGGACCAGGACCCGACCTACCTGACGGCCCCGGTCGCCCCGGCCGCCCTGCCCGGCCGGCTCGACGCCCTGACGGCGACCGCCGAGGACGGCACCGCCGTCCGGGCCTGGCTGTGCCTGCCGGAGGGGGCGTCGGCCGCGGCACCGGCACCGCTGCTGCTGTGGATCCACGGCGGGCCGCTCGGCTCGTGGAACGCCTGGTCGTGGCGCTGGAACCCGTGGCTCGCGGTCGCCCAGGGGTACGCCGTCCTGCTGCCGGACCCGGCGCTGTCGACCGGCTACGGGCAGCGGATGGTGGAGCGCGGCTGGGGCCGCTGGGGCGCCGAGCCCTACACCGACCTCATGACGGTGACGGACTCGGCGGAGGCCCGGCCGGACGTCGACGAGACCCGGACGGCGGCCATGGGCGGCTCGTTCGGCGGCTACATGGCGAACTGGATCGCCGGGCACACCGACCGGTTCGCCGGCATCGTCACGCACGCGAGCCTGTGGGCGCTGGACCAGTTCGGCCCGACGACCGACGCCGCGTACTACTGGCGCCGCGAGATGACGGCGGAGATGGCGCTCGCGAACAGCCCGCACCGGTTCGTCGACGAGATCCGGACGCCGATGCTCGTCGTCCACGGCGACCGGGACTACCGGGTGCCGATCGGCGAGGGCCTGCGGCTGTGGGCCGAGCTCGCCGAGCGCGGCGCCGTCGACGGCACGATGCCGCACAAGTTCCTGTACTTCCCCGACGAGAACCACTGGATCCTCACGCCGCAGCACGCGAAGGTCTGGTACACAACGGTTCTCGCGTTCCTCGACCACACCGTGCACCGCAAGGACTGGGAGACGCCGGAGATCCTGCGGTAGGGCACGCCTCACGACAGCGTGCGCGGCTCCGTCGCCCCGGCGGCGATCTCGAGGCCGTCCGCGAGGACCCGCACGAAGGCGTGGACCGGCCCGCGCCCGGTGAGCAGCAGGTCGCCGTAGTGCCAGTCGAACGCGTAGCCGATCTCGTACGCCTGCCGCCGGCCGTCGCGCTCGCGGGCGACACCGACGACGAGCCGGACCTCCCGTTCCCCGGCGAGGTGGTCCAGGTGCGGGAAGCCCTGGAAGCGGCCCCACGCCGCGTGCTTGCGGGGTGAGTAGCGCAGCTCGAGCTGGCCGACCATCATGCGCGCGTCGTGCCGGGCCACCTTGCACGCGTGCACGGTGACGGCGTCGGCCGAGCAGCCCGCCTGCTCCGGGTCGGCGCCGTCCTCGACGGGTTGGACGGGCCACGGCGGGGCAGCGTCCGCAGGGTCGAAGGTGACGGTGTCGAGCTCGGCCCGGACGGTGTGCCAGCGCCCGGACCAGACCAGGCGGTCGCCGCCGCACGCGCCGACGAAGGCGAGCGTCACCTCGAGGGAGGGCAGCGCCCTGCCGCCGGCCGCGGCGGCGACCGCGGTGTGCGAGTAGTGCGCGCGGCGGGCCAGCGCGCGCAGGCTCGGCACGCCGGAGGCCGCGAGCAGCGCGCGCAGGTCGGCGGCGAAGGCGTGCAGCGCAGGGTGCGCGATGCCGTCCGGCGAACCGCGGCGGTCCCCCACCCCGCGGACCCGGTCACCCCCGTCGCCGCCTGCCGTCACCCGCACCGTCCTCGCCCCGTGATCGCCTCATCCCAGCAGCGTCCGGGCCGCTCGGCAAGCGGCGCAGGCCCCTGCCCGCCACATGTCCGGTGGTTGTCAACTGACACCGGTTCCCTGGTCCCGGGCCCGGCCGCGGGGCAGGCTGGCGTCGTCCGGCGGGGATGCAGGCCGGGGCGCGGCGCGGGGCGGCGTCCGCCCCGGCCACGGACGACCGCGACGGGGGTGGTCCCGATGGGCTCGCACGGCTGAGTCGCCGTCCGGCTGCGGCATCCGTCATGTGAGACGAATCGCCCGATCATGCGAATGCATGTGCAGCAAGGACTTTCTTGAGCACGACGTGGCGCAGAGCACTGCCCACGGGCCCGCTCCCGTGGCTACTGTGCGGCCCGCCGAGTGCTTCCCTGCAGACGGGGCGGGAAGCGAACGGGGGGTGCACGACGCCATGCCGACCGACCCTCCCGACGGGCATCCGGACCCACGGACGATGACCACCCCGGCCGAGTGGTCGGCGGGCCTGCAGCGGCTGCGCGAGAGCTCCGGGCTGTCGGTGCGCGACCTGGCGCGGGCGGTCGGGGCGAGCAGCAGCACCGTCGGCGGGTACGTGTCCGGCAGGCACCTGCCGACCATCGCCGCCGGGGACCTCGTCGAGCGGATCCTCGCCGCGGTCGGGCTCCAGGGGCCTGAGGTCACCGCGTGGCTCGACGCGCTGCACCGGGTGCGCCGCGTCGCGGGCCAGCGGGTCGGCGACAGCCCCGCGCCCTACAAGGGCCTGGCCGGCTACGACGTCGACGACGCCCGCTGGTTCTGCGGCCGCGAGGAGCTGACCGACCGCCTCGTGTCCGTCGTCGACGGTGCCCCGGGCCGACCGGTCGTCGTCGTCGGTGCCTCGGGCTCGGGGAAGTCCTCGCTCATCCGGGCCGGCCTCGCGGCCCGCCTCGTCGACGACGGTTGGCGCCTCGTCGTCCGGACGCCGGGGCCGGACCCCGTCGGTGCGGTCGCGGACGTCACCGAGGCCACCGAGGCCGCGCTCGCCGAGGGGGCGCGGGTGCTCGTCGTGGTCGACCAGCTCGAGGAGCTGTGGACGACGGGCGTCCCCGAGGACGAGTGGCGGACCGCGGCCCGCCGCCTCGCGGCGCTGGCCGCGTCCGCGCCGGACGTCGCCGTCGTCGCCGGGCTGCGCGCCGACTTCTACGCCCAGGCCCTCGCCGCGGAGCCGCTCGCCGAGGCGCTCCAGACCCACCAGCTCCTCATCCGCCCGATGACGCGCGCCGAGCTCGTCCGGGCGGTCGCCGACCCGGCGGCCCTGGCCGGGGTCGCGCTCGAGGACGGGCTCGTCGACGTCCTGCTCCGCGACGTCGCCCCCGACGGCCGGGGCACCGACGGCCGGCGCACCGACGGCGCCGCCTACGAGCCCGGGGCCCTGCCGCTGCTGTCGTTCGCGCTGCTGCAGACCTGGCAGCGGCGGCGCGGCCGGCTGACCGTCGCCGACTACCTCGCCGCCGGCGGGATCGGCGGCGCCGTCTCGGAGGCCGCCGAACGGGTCTACGCCGGGCTCGGGACGCACGAGAAGGAGCTCGCCCGGCAGCTCTTCACCCGGCTCGTCGCGGTCGGCGAGGAGACCGCCGACGCGCGCCGCCGGGTCAGCCACGACGACATCGACGCCCTCGACGCCGCCGACGACCCCGGTGCGGGCGCCGGCATCGGGGACGTCGTCGAGGCGTTCGTGTCGGCACGGCTGCTGACCGCGGGCGGCACGCACGTCGAGATCACCCACGAGGCGCTCATCGTCGCGTGGCCCCGGCTGCGTGCCTGGCTCGACGAGGACCGCGCGGGGCTCCTCCTGCAGCGCGGGCTCTCGGACGACGCGACCGCGTGGGACCGCTCCGGCCGCGAGCCCGGCAGGCTGCTCCACGGCCCCCGGCTCGAGGCGTTGCGCGAGTGGGCGCAGGGATCGGCGCACGCGGGGGTCCTGACGTCCGTCGAGCGCGACTTCCTCCGGGCGTCCGCGACCCGGGCCGCCGAGGAGCGCGCCCGTGAGCGCCGCCGCACCCGCGTCCTCCAGCTCCTCGCGACCGGGCTCGCCGCCGCGCTCCTCGCCGTCCTCGCCCTCGCCGGCTACACGTTCACCCTGCGGGCGGACGCCGAGAGCGACCGTGACCTCGCGCTCTCCCGCCAGCTCGCCGAGGCGGCGAACCGGATCCGGACGACGGACCCGGTCGTCTCGGCCCAGCTCGCCCTGCTCGCCCACCGGACGGCACCCACGGTCGAGGCCCGTTCGGCGCTGCTCGACGCGACGGCCGGGCCGCACTCCCGCCGCCTCGACGGCCCGGGCGGGATCGCCTCGGTCGCCGTGAGCGAGGACGGCCGGCTCATGGCCGCGGTCGGCGCGGGCGGCGGGCTTCGGCTGTGGACCGAGCCCCGCGGCGAGGCTTCGGCGGGTGCGCCGCGCCGGGTCGCGACGGTCGGCGACGCGTCTGCGGACCCGGCGCAGCGCGACCTCTACGCCGTCGCGGTGAACACCGACGGCAGCCGGGTCGCGACCGGCGGCCTCGGCGGCGCCGTCCGGGTCTGGGACACCAGCGACCCGGCACGGCCGCGTCCGGTCGCCCGCCTCGACACCCGGGGCCTCACCGTCCTCGGGCTCGCCTTCTCCGCCCGCGGCGTGCTGGCCGCCGCGCTCACGTCGCCGGTCGGGTCCGAGGGCGGGCGGATCGGCCTGTGGACCGTCACCGCTGCCGGCGCGACGGCCCTCACGGAACCCGTCGACGTGGGCGAGGCGGTGCAGTCCGTCGCGTTCGACGCGACCGGCGAGGTGCTGGCGGCCGGCACCGACGCCGGTCCGGGAGCGGGGCGGGTCCACCGCTTCGACCTGCGGGACGGCGTCCGGCCGGTGCGCCCGGCCCTCACCGGGCCGACCGCGGTCGTCACGTCGCTGGCCTTCGCACCGGACGGCCGGACCCTCGTCGCCGGGTCGAAGGACCTCCTCGCCCACGTCTGGACGCTGGCCGGCCCCGCGGGTGCCGTCGTCCCGGCGCCAGGCGCGGCCCCCGACGCCGGCGGGGCCCGCACGCTGTCCGGTGCGCAGTCGTACGTGAACGCCGTCGCGTTCAGCCCGGACGGCACGACGCTCGTCGCCGGCGGCGCCGACAGCCGGACCCGGGTCTACGACACCGCGACCTACGGGCTCGTCGCGGACGTCGGCAACCCCGGTCCGCTCACCGCGGCGGTCTACCTGCCGGGCGGCTCGGGGTTCGCCACCGCGGGCGCTGACGGCGCCGTCCGGCTCTGGCCGTCGCCGATGCCGATGGGCGGCATCCAGGGCGGCCGGACGTTCGCGCTCGCGTACGTCGGCTCGGACCGGGTGCTCGCGATGACCTCGCTGGACAGCGCGCGCCTGCTCGACGTCTCGCTGCTGTTCCGCACCCGGCCGCTCTCCCCGAACTTCCGGGCGCCGACACCGGTCGACGGCGGCGAGAAGTTCGCCGGCACGCTCGCGGTGTCCCGGGACGGCCGCCGGTTCGCGGCCGGCGGCCGGAACGGGACGACGTGGCTCTACGACCTCGGCGCCGCCGCTGGTGGCGTCCCCGTCCCGGTGGGGGTGCCGCTGGCCCGGCAGAGTGCGCTCGTCCAGTCGGCCGCGCTGACCCCGGACGGCCGGCGGCTGGTCACCGGCTCGGACGACGCGAGCCTGGTGCTCACCGACGTCACCGACCCGATGGCACCGAAACCGTTGGGGGACAAGGTGGAACCGGGCGGTGTCGTGTACGCGCTCGCCGCCTCGCCCGACGGCAGGTTCTTCGCCTCGGGCACCGGGACCGGGGGCGGCGTCGACATCTGGCGGGCCGACGGCCCGACGCTGACGAAGGTGGCGAGCGCGCCGCGTGCGGGCGGGCCGGCCCTGCAGGTCTACGGGCTCTCCTTCACCCCCGACGGCAGCATCCTCGCGGTGGGGTCGGCCGACCGCACCGTGCGCTTCCTCGACCTCTCGACCCCGCAGACGCCGCGCTGGGCCGGCCGCCCGATCACCGGCCCCGGCGACTACGTCTTCGGGGTCTCCTTCGACGCCGCCGGCCGGCGGCTCGCGACGGCCAGCGGTGACGGCGTCCTGCGGGTGTACGACACGAGCGACCCGGCCCGGCCCGTCCAGGTGGCCGCGCTCGGCGCCGCCGGGCGGGTGCCGCTCTACTCGGTGGCGCTGCGCCCGGACGGCGACCAGGTCTCCGCCGGTGGTGGGCCGGAGGCCGTCTACACGTGGACGCTCGACGTGGACGCCGCGGCCGACCGGGTGTGCGCCCTCGCGGGCGACCCGATCGGTGCCGAGGAGTGGCGCCGCTACGTGCCGAGCGTGCCGTACGCGACCCCGTGCGGGCGCGGTCAGCCCGCCGGGTCGAAGGGGTAGGCGACGACACGGACGTCGCCGCCGACCTCGGAGCCGTCGACGAGCACCGTCGGTGGCGGGGTCAGGTCGGTGGCCGTCGGGAGCCGGTCGCGGTCGACGGCCAGCACCGTCCGGTAGGCGTTGAAGTCGGCGCTGCAGGTCTGGCCGGCCGGTCCGTCCGTCCCCAGGGTCAGCTCGACCGTCCCGCCCGGCCGGACCGCCACCCCGGTCACCCATCCCGGGCAGCTCCCCGACTGCCCGGTGGAGACGACGACGATCCGCTGACGCGCCAGGTCGACGTCCTCGAAACGCCCGTAGAGCCCCTCCTCGACCGGCGACCCGGAGAGCAGCGGACCCGTGGGCGCGTTCTGCGCCCACGCCGTCCGCGCGCTCGCCTCGTCGTACGCGATCTCGACGACCGCGTAGTAGGACGGCGCCTCGGCAGCGCCCGCCAGCGCAGGGCGCCAACCGTCGGCCTTGCTGAGGACGACGGCCCCCGCCGCCGCCGCGACGCTCTTCGTCGGCGCGGGCACGTCCGCGTGCGACCCGCCGGTGCAGCCCGCGACGAGGGCGACTGCGACTGCGAGCAGGACGACCGGCAGGGAGCGTCTCATGCCGACCATGGTCCACCCACGGGGCTGCGGGCCCTCGGGCCCGGGCCCGGGCGGCCGCGGGATGTTAGGGTGACCGTGTACCCCGGGGGGTATATGGAACCGCCGGTCCGACGTGCTCTCCGGCCACCGCTGCAGGACGAGAGGACGACCATGGACACCACCGAGGTCCCGGTGACGATGCCGAGGATCGGCGACCCGGCGCCCGCCTTCACGGCGCGGACCACGCAGGGCGACATCAGCTTCCCCGGCGACTACGCGGGGGAGTGGGTCATCCTCTTCTCCCACCCCGCGGACTTCACGCCCGTCTGCACGAGCGAGTTCATGACGTTCGCGTCGATGGAGGACGACTTCCGCCGGTACAACACCCGGCTCGTCGGGCTGTCCGTCGACGGGCTCTACAGCCACATCGCCTGGCTGCGCACCATCCAGGAGAAGATGGTCTACCGCGACCTGAAGAACGTCGAGGTGAAGTTCCCGCTCATCGACGACGTGTCCATGGACGTCGCCCGCAGGTACGGGATGATCATGCCCGGTGAGGCGACGACCCAGGCGGTCCGCGCGGTCTTCGTCGTCGACCCGGCCGGGCTCGTCCGGGCGATCGTCTACTACCCGCTCTCGCTCGGGCGGAACTTCGACGAGCTGCTCCGCATGGTCGTCGCGCTGCAGACCGCCGACGAGTTCGGCGTCGCCACCCCGGCCGACTGGCGCCCGGGCGAGCCCGTCATCGTGCCGCCGCCGGGTTCGTGCGGCACCGCGAAGGAGCGCATGGACGGCGCGGTCGAGGGCGTCGAGTGCGTCGACTGGTTCTTCTGCACCAAGGAGCTCCCGAAAGCGCTCATCGAGGAGAGGCTCGCGCGCTCCTGAGCGCTCCACGGAACCCGGGTGCGGCGGGAGCCCCGGGCGCGGGATGCTCGCCGGCATGACCGACGAGACCTTCGCCCGGCTCCCGGAACCGCCGTACTGGGCGGTCGTCTTCTCCTCGCGCCGCCGGCCCGCCGGGCCCGCCCTGCCCGTCGGGTCCGGCGCGGGAGGCGCCGGCGGCGCCGCCCCGGACGACGGCTATGCCGCTGCTGCGCAGCGGATGGTCGACCTCGCCGCGACCTACGACGGCTTCCTCGGGATCGAGAGCGCCCGGGACGGCGACGGGTTCGGGATCACCGTGTCGTACTGGTCCTCGCCGGAGGCGGTCCGGGCCTGGAAGCACCACGCCGAGCATGCCGCGACCCGCGAGCAGGGCCGCGCCGCCTGGTACGACCACTACGAGCTGAGGGTCGCCCGGGTCGAGCGCGCCTACGGCTGGGACGTCAGCGGCTGACGCGTCGTCCGCCGGTGCTCCGCGGTCGCGGCGGCGGCGAGGTCGGCGAGGTCCGCGAGCCGGACGTCGATGCCGACGAGCCCGTCGGCGAGGGCGTGACGTGCGGTCGGCAGCCGTCGCCGCAGCGTTGCGAGCAGCCCCCGGTTCATCGGGTGGACGTCCAGGTGGAGCGTCACGGCACCGACGTCGCGGGCGTGACCCAGCGACGTCTCGACGAGGCGCCGCCCCAGGCCCATCCGCTGCCACCCGTCGACGACGACCACCCCGACGTCGACGGCGCCCGCGTCGTCGACGCTCCAGCAGGCGTGCCCGACGGCGGTGCCGCCCGGCAGCACCGCGAGCAGGGCGCCCCGCCGCGGTCCGGTCGCGAGCAGGGCCCGGACGAGGCCCGGCTTGGGTTCGCCGAAGCCCGCGAGGAACCGCATGAACGACGAGGTCGGGGTGAGCAGCCGCAGCATCGCGTCGAGCCCCGGCGCGTCGTCCGGGCCGGCGGTGCGGACGACGACGTCGTCCCCCTGGGTGCGTCTCATGAACCCAGCCTCACCCGATCGCCTGGGTCTGTCAAGTGAACTCAGAGGGCGTCGCGGGGTTACGCTGGTCCCATGCCCGGGGACGACGTGCGCACCGAGGCGGCCAAGCCGTCCGCCCTCGACTGGTCGGTCGAGAACTGCACCATCCAGCGCGCGGTCGAGGAGATCGGCGACAAGTGGTCGCTCATCGTCATCCGCGAGATCTTCCAGGGCGTCCGCCGCTTCGACGACCTCACGGTGCGGACGGCGATCCCGCGGCAGGTGCTCACGTCCCGGCTGCGCGGGCTCGTCGACGCGGGCATCCTGCGCCGGGTGCCGTACCGGGAGCCCGGCCAGCGGGCCCGCTCGGAGTACCGCCTCACGCAGAAGGGCCTCGACCTCTACCCGGTCCTCATCGCGTTCCAGGCCTGGGGGAACCGCTACCTCGTCGACCCGGACGGCCCGCCGATCGAGTTCGAGCACCGCGGCTGCGGGGAGCCCGTCGAGCTCGTCGTCCGCTGCGCGGCCGGCCACGAGGTGGCGCAGGCGCGAGACGTCGCGGGCCGGCTCGGCCCGGGCGCGCGGCGGCGCGACGCGTCCTGACGGCCCTCAGGCCTGCGCGAGCAGTCGTCGCAGGTCGTCGGCGACGCGGTCGCCGGCCGCCGCGCAGGCCGGGGACGCGAGGTCCCACAGCAGGAAGTTGTGCACCATCCCGGCCTCGCGGCGCAGCGTGACCGGCGTCCCGGCCTCCTCGAGCCTGCGGGCGTAGGCCTCGCCCTGGTCGCGCAGCGGGTCGTGCTCGCACGTGACGACGACCGTGGCCGGCAGTCCCGTGAGGTCGGGCTCGCGCAGCGGGCTGACCCGCCGGTCGGTGCGCAGCGTGCGATCCGGGACGTACTGGTCGTAGAACCACTCGATGCCCTCGCGGTCGAGGCCGTAGCCGTGGCCCTCGCTGGCCAGCGAGCCGCCGGAGGCCGCGAGGTCGGTGTTCGCGTAGACGAGCACCTGCGCGTCCGGCACGGCCGCCGGGTCCTCGGTGCGCAGCCGCAGGCATGCGAGGGTCGCGAGCGTGCCGCCCGCGCTGTCGCCCGCGACGGCGAGGCGGGAGGGGGCGGCGCCGAGCACCTCGGGGTGCGACCGGACCCAGCGGACCGCGGTGACCGCGTCGTCGACCGCCGCCGGCCAGGGGTGCTCCGGAGCGAGCCGGTACGCCACCGCGAGGACTGCCAGCCCGGACCGGGCGGCGAGCCGGCGGCAGGCCCGGTCGTGCGTCTCGAGGTCGCCGACCACCCAGCCGCCGCCGTGGAACCAGACGACGAGCCCTGCCTCGGAGCCTGTCGGCCGGTAGAGCCGGGCGGCCGGGCCGCCCGGGACGGCGAGGTCGTGGACGCCGGCCATCCGCGGGCCGGGCGGCCGGGCCAGGGCCCGCTCGTGGGCACCGGCGCGAAGGGTCGCGGCCCCGACGGAGGCAGCGGGCGGGGCGGGGGTCGCGTTGAACGCGTCGAGGAAGGCCTCGAGCTGCGCGTCGGCGAGGGGGACGTCCATGCGCCCGACGCTACGAGGGTCGTCCGACACCCGTCCGCCCGGAGGCCGCTGGAGGCCGCTGGAGACCGCCGGAGACCGCCGGAGACCGCCGGAGACCGCGACGGGCGGGTTTCGACGTCCACCTGCGAGAAACCTGCCGAACGGGTGAAACTGACCAACGTTCATTGGTGTGTTCATGAGGTCGAGCGACGGGCCGCCGTCGCCGACCACCCCGAGGAGGTCCCGCGTGACGCGGCGACGAGCGCACCAGGTCCGGCCCGCAGAACTGGCCGCCCTCGGTGCGGGCCTGGTCTCGATCGTCGTCGCGGGCCTCACCTGGGTCGACGCCCGGCCGTGGCCGACGTCCGACGGCCCCCGGCCGGTGACCGCCGCGTCGCCCGTGCCGACGGCAGGGGACGACGCCCCGGACGACGCCGGCCAGGACGACACCCTGGACGACTCGGCCTCGCCGCTGCCCGTGCTCGGCCCGGACGCGGACGGCGCTGCGGTCGCGCTCGGAGCGGCTGCGGGCGACGGCAGCCAGGGGTCGTCCGACGGCGGCCCGGGCGCCTCCGGGCAGGCCGGTGGGGCCGGCGGGTCGGGCACCGGTGCGGCAGCGGGCGCCACGGAGCCCGCGGGCGTGGTCCCCGCCGCCGTCACGGTGCGAGGTCCGGCCGCGCGCCCGGCGACCGGGCGGATGTGCTTCTTCCTCGCCCCGGACGCCGCGTACGGGGCCGGCCACAACGGCTGGGCGTTCCGGCTCGCGGACGGCCGCTGGGTCGAGGGCGCGACGGAGAACAACACCCCCAACGAGGTGCTGGGCCTGTTCGACGAGGCCGACGACAGCGGCTCCTTCTCCGTCGAGCCCGACGCCGACGCCGACTCGTGGATGCGCACGGTGGACACCTTCGCGCAGGTCCGGGCGGACTTCCGGGGCGCGCTCTCGCGCAGCGGCCGGTCGCTCCACGACGCGGGGTACTACACGCAGCAGCGCTGCGCCGACCGAACGTCGCCGGACCCCGCAGCGGCCGTCGCGAAGGCCCGCGAGCTCACGGCGTCCGGCTACTGGGTCGGCGAGGACAACTGCCTCACGAAGGCCGTCGAGATCTTCGAGGCCTACGGCGCGACCCTCCCGGACGCGACGTACGAGACCCCGAACGACTACATGTCGTGGACCCTCGCACCGTTCGGGGCGCTCCGGCCGATCTGACCGGTCGCGCCGCGTCCACCGGTCGAACGGTGGTGGCCGGTTAGTCGGTGGTCGCCCCGACCCGCTCCGTGAGCGTGCGGACGACCGTCGCCGGGTCCTCGAACCAGTCCTTCGTCAGCACGTGGACGACGTCCCAGCCCGCGGCGCGGAGCACCGCCGGGTGGCTGAGTACCCGCTCGTCGACGGCCTCGGCCGCCGTCCGCGCCGGGGTGTCGACGAGCACGGCGACGCGGTGCTCGGCGTCGCCCGGACGCCGCAGCGCGAGGTCCGCGCGGAACCGGGACTGCCCGACGTCCCGGGTCACCGCGACCCCGCGGGCCGCCAGCGCCTCCGCCAGCTGGTCGGCGACCGGGTTGTGACCGGCCGCGCCGGCCGCGGCGCGCCCGGGGCCGCCCGGGCGCGCGGCCGCGAACGACGCCAGCGTCGTCGCCGCCCCCGCGTCGTCCCCGGCCGAGACCGACTGCGCGTAGGCGAGGAACCGGCGCAGGGTGCTCGCGCCGTCGTTGTAGGTGTTCGTCACGGCCTCGGGCCCGATCGTCGAGACGATCCCCATGTGCCGCCGGGCCCGGCTGAAGATGACGTTGAGCCGCTTCTCGCCGCCGCGGGTGTTGATCGGGCCGAAGTTCATGGCCATCCGGCCGTCCGCCCCGGGGGCGTAGCAGACGCTCATGAGGATGACGTCCCGCTCGTCGCCCTGGACGTTCTCGAGGTTCTTCACGAAGAGCCCGACGAACTGGTCGTCGTCCTCGCGGGCGATCTCGGCCTCGTAGGCGCGGCCGAACTCCGGGTCGGCCTCGGCGAGCCGGTCGACGGCCTTCTCGATCATCGTCTGCTGCGCCTCGCTGAAGGCGACGACGCCGATCGTCAGCCCGGTCCGGCGGGCGAGCAGCGCCCGGACGAGCGCGGCGATGTACGCCGCCTCGCCGGGGTTGGTCCGCCGCCGGTAGACCGCGCCCACGGCACGGTGCGCGCTGATGCTGCGGGAGAGCAGCGCGTCGACGCCGGCCTCGACCTCGGCCGGGTCGACGGCGGCCGGGTCGCCGCCCGCCTCGTCCGCGGCCGCGAGGTGCGCCACGACCTCGGGCCGGGCGCCCGGCACGACGGTCCGGTCCGGCACGGTCGACAGCCGGGACGCGTAGAACGCCGCGTTGCTGAAGCCGATGAGGGCTTCGAAGCGGCTGCGGTAGTGCCAGGTGAGCATCGTCGAGGGCAGCCGGACGGCGCTCTGCGCGAGGAAGCTGTCGCCGTCGAGGACGACGCCCACCCGGTCGTCGTCCGGGTCCTCGGCCCCCTCGGGAGCCTCCGTGGGTGCGTCGTCGCCGGGCCGGGTCGAGAAGTACTGGGTCGGCGGCAGCTGCATCTGGTCGCCGACGACGACCACCTGCTCCGCGCGGTGCATCGCGGGCACCGCCTCCTCGACCGGGATCTGGCTGGCCTCGTCGTAGACGACGACGTCGAAGAGCGCGGGGTCCAGCGGCAGGGTGTCCGACACCGAGGTCGGGCTCATGAGCCAGACCGGTCGCAGGGCCGCGACGACCGCCCCGGGGTCACCCGAGGCGAGGTCGCGGATCGAGCGGTACCGCATGACCTTGCCGAACTCGTGCTCGAGCTCACGCCGGCCGTTCGTCCACGCCTGCTTCGCGGCCCGCTCGGTCGGGGTCATCCCGGTCACCGACCGGGCGGCGTGCGCGACCCCGGCGAGGAACCGCGCCCGGACCCGGGCCACGACCACCTCGGCGTCGCTCGCGAAGAGCCGGGGCAGCAGCTCCTGCACCCGGCCCACGGCCTCGGCCAGGTCCCGGCCGTCGAACCCGCCGACGGCGGGCACCTGCGCGCGGACGTCGTCGAGGGCCGCCGCGGCGACGGCGTGCTCGACGGCCGCCGGCGGCACGGGCAGCCGGCGCAGCGCGGAGGCCACCGACGGGTGCTCCTCGAGCGCCCGCAGCGCCGGGGCGAGCGCGCGCAGCCCGGCCGCCGCGGCCGGGTCGGCGAGACCGTCGAGCAGGTCGGCGAGCGCGCGCAGCGGCAGGTCGTCGACGTCGACGAGCAGCCCGTCGAGCTGCTCGGCGAGCACCGTGAGCCGGGTGCCGGCCTCGGCGAGGCCGCGCGCGAGCCGGCCGTCCTCGCTGCGCGCGAGCGCGTCGTGGACGGCGAGCACCGCGCGGTCGTCGGTGCGCCGGGCGGCGTCGAGCCGGTCGAGCAGGGCCACCGGGTCGGGGTGCCCCCAGCCGCTCCGGGCCGCGGCGGCGAGCCGGTCCGCCTCGGCAGCCGCGGCCTGCGCGTCGACGAGCAGGGTGAGGGCCTGGGTCACCGTCACCGGGACGGCGCGCTGCCCGCCGTCGAAGCGGCTGCGGACCGTGCCCTTCACCTGCCGCCAGGCCCCGCTGAAGACCTTGAGGAACGAGCCCTCCTTGGCCCGGGCGATCTCGAGCGCGGCGCGGGCGTCGTCCGGGTCGAGCGGCTCGCGCCACCCGGCGGCCGCCTGCGCCGCGGCCTGCGCCGCCGGGTGGCGC
>NZ_MWLN01000152.1 GCF_002198655.1 Kineosporia sp. A_224 | reverse complement strand
GGTGGGCGTGGGGGCCGCGGACGTCGTCGCGGTGCCGGTCGCCGTCTCCGTCGGCGTCGCAGTGGCGTCGAGCGACGGCGAGACGGGCGGGGCGCCGGTGACGACGAAGGAGAGGGTGCCGGAGACCGGGTGCCCGTCCTTGCTGACGACCCGGAAGGCCACCGAGTAGGTGCCGGGCAGCTTCGAGGGCACGGTGAAGGTCACGGTGCCCTCCTTCACCCGCGGTGCGACCGGCAGCACGGCGTCGCCCGGGCCGGTGAGCCGCACCCGGACGAACTCGCGGTCCAGCGGGTCGCTGAAGGTGAGCGTCACGGTGTCCGGCGTGGCCTTCAGCCGTGCGCCGTTCTCCGGGTCGGTGCCCGTGAGCCGCGCGTGCGCGGAGCCGGCCGTCGCGGTCGCGCAGACGGCGAGCAGGGCGAGCGCGACAGCCGTCGCCGTGCGCAGCGACAGCCGGACGGTCGTGCGGACGGCGCGTGCAGAGGTCCCCGGGGTCACCCGCCCAGCGTAGGCAGCCGCCTGCGGGACGAAGGACCCAGGTCCGCCCGGCTCACCCGGGCGGTCGCACCCGCTCGGCCCACGGGTGGCCCGGGTGCGCGCGGTCGAGGGCCGCGGCGAGCCAGGCCCGCCGGTCGTCGTCCAGCCGCGGCAGGACCACGGCGAGGTCGGCCTCGTCCTTCGCCCGGGCCGCCTTGGCCTTGAAGAGCAGGACGACCTCGGGGACGACGTAGGGCACGCCCTCCGCCGTCCGGTCGAGGACCTGCGCGTACGGCCGGCGCAGGGTGGTGTCCCGGCGGCAGATCCAGGTGCCGCCCTCGTGCGGCTCGCGGAAGACGTCGAGCACGTAGGCCTGCGCACCGGCGTCCCAGCCCCACGTCTGGTGCAGCAGCGCCATCGCCCGCTCGTCGCCCTCGGGCCAGACCCGACCGTCCCCGACGACGTGGAACGACAGGTCCGGCAGCGCCGCCCTGACCGGCCCGAAGGACCCGGCGGGGACGACGATCTCGAGGTCCTCGTGGTCGCGCGTCGCGTCGTCCGGCCCGCGCGCCCCGAGGAAGAGGTCGACCGCCCACCCGCCGGCGACGCCCCACGGCACCCCCACCCCGCGCAGCCGCCCCGCGACCTCCCAGGGCGTCCACGCGGCCCACGGGATGTCGGCCTCGGTGACCACCCGCCCGCCGGGCGGGACCTCGTCGTCGCTCACGGGCCGATCCTCCCGCGGCCTCGCGTGCGCAGGGCCGATCTGCGATGATAAGCGAGAACGGAGGTTGTTCGATGTCGCTTATGCCACTGTCCGTCGTGGACGCCCTCACCGCTGCGGGCCTCGTCCCGGTGCCGCGCAGCGGCGAGGACCCACGGTCGATCGTGGTCGACCTCTACGACAGCACCCCCGGGCCGCGCCGCGTCGCGACGCTCGAGGTGCGGCGCCTCAGCGGGTCCCCGACACCGGGCACCCTCGAGCGACTCGCCGCCCGGAGCCGCCGGAGCACCGGCAGGGAAGGCACCGGGCTCCTCGTCGTCTGCGACCACGCCTCATCCGGGGCACTGCGGCGGGCTGACGAGCTCGGCATCTCCCTGGTCGGCCTCGAGCCGGCACAGGTCCCGCACCCGGCCGGCGGCATCCGGCTCGGACCTGGCCGGCTGCTCCCGCTGGGGCCACGCGTCCCGGTGCATCCTTACCGGGAGACGCGGCGCGCCTCGTGGGCGCCGGTGCAGGTCCTGCGCAGCCGGGTGCTGCTCGGCCGGCTCACCCAGCGGGACGTCGCGGCGCTCGCCGGGATCAGCCAGCCACGGGTCGCCCAGGCCGCCGCCGCGCTCGGTCTCGTCGACGACGAGCCCCGTTCGCTGCTCGTCGACCGATGGCTCGACGCCTACCCCGGCGCGGGCGGGGTCACGACCTACTGGTTCGGGCTCTCGCCCCCGCGCGAGCAGGCGCGGGCGGCCGTGCGCGCAGCCCGGCAGGTCGGCCCGGCGGACGTCGTCGTGTCCGGCGACGTCGCCGCGGACGTCGTGGCACCGGTGTCGCGCCCGGTCAGGGCCGTCGTGTACTCGCGGCAGGGCCTCGACCTCACGGCTGCGGGCCTCACACCCTCGCTGTCCAGCGAGGCGACGCTCGAGCTGACGGTCCCCCAGGACCGGGGCATCTTCGCCTTCGCGGACCGGTACTGGCACTCCACAGACACCCGGCGGCCCGCGGAGGACCTTCCGCTGGCCGATCCGCTGCAGGTGCTGCACGATGTGCGGCGCTCGCCGTCCGTCGACCGGGACCAGAGCGATGAGGCGATGCGCCGCTTCCTCGCGCGGGCGGATGCGAGGGACGAGGAGTGACCGGGCGCCTCGCGATCGACTCCGCGAGCCGGGCCGGTGATGCGGGCTACCTCGCTGCTGCGGACCTCGCGGAGGTCGCCCGGCATCTCGGCCTCCCCTACCGGCTCGTCGGGGGGATCGCGGTCACGCTCCTGACCCTGGTCCATGGTGTCGCGGACGTCGTCCCTGCCCGAGAGACGTCGGATGCCGACTTCGCCGCGACGCCGGAGGTGCTCTCGGACCCCCGCCTTGTCCCGGCTCTGACGGCCACCGGCTACGTGCAGGAGAAGGGGAACCGCTTCGTCCGACGAGTCGATCATGGTGGCACCGGGCTGGACCTGACCGTGGATCTGCTCGTCCCGGCCTTCCTGCCGGACCTGCTCCCGAACCAGCCCGTCGGCGACCTCGTCGTCGATGCAGTGCCGGGGCTGGGACTCGCGCTCGCGATGGCCGCGACGACGGCAGACGTCACCGTCCGGCTGACGGACGCCAGCCTGCTGACGACGCACCTGGCGCTACCGGACGTCTCCGCAGCGCTGTGCCTCAAGGCCCTGGCCTGGCGAGGGCGGATGGCCGAGCGCGACCTCGTGGACATCCATCGCCTGCTCGAGGCCGCCTTCGCATCCGGGGTCAGGCGCGACTCCTGGCCCCTGCACGGCGTCCGCCTGGACGCTGCCCGGGTCCTTCACCACGACCTGGGTCGTCCCGGCCGGACACCCGCGAGGGTGCGGGCGCTCATCGGCGAGGTGGTGGCACGTCCGTGAGTCTCCCTGCGGCGATCACGGGTCGAGGTCGTCGAGCCTCACGACCTCGACGGTGCCACCAGCGGCCGCCACCGCTGCAAGGCCGCGGGAGCCGGGCGGCGGGAAGACGAGGGCGGTGACGGACGTCGCGCCGCCGGCGGCGAAGACCTCGACGGACGAGGTGTCGACGACGACGTCCACGGACGTCGTCAGCAGGCCGTCCGGGTCGGGGCGGGCGCCGGGCAGCGGAGCGGTGATCCGGGCCGGGAAGGCGGGGTGGACGGCGGCCGTGCCGGAGCGCGTGCGGTCGACGACCAGGTACGGGTCGCCGTCCGCGGGGTGCTCGACGAGCACCCGGGTGCGCTCGGTGCCGGCCGGCGAGACGAGGACGTCGACCCCGGCGGAGCCGCCGGGCGGGACGCGGACCTCGACCCGCACGAGGGCGGCGTCCGGCAGCACGGACGACGGCCCGGACGAGGGCGCGACCTCCCGCCCCGCCGGCAGCACCGGACGCTGCACGAGCAGCAGCCGGCCGCCGACCTCCTGCAGCGCAAGGGATCTCGCGAGGGTCGCGGCGCCGCGCCAGGGGGACGTCGGGGTCCGGTCGGCGTAGAGCCAGTTGCCCATCCAGCCGACCCAGACCGGCGGGTCGCCGTGGGGCAGGCCGCCGAACGTCGAGGCGGCGTAGAGGTCCGGACCGTGGTCGGCCCAGGAGAACGGACCGAAGGCGTTGCCGGGCAACGGGTCCGGCACGAAGGTCCAGCCGTCGAAGCGGCCGACGGCGTACGCCTGACCGGAACCACCCGCCGGGCCGCCGGGGTTCACCGACAGCAGCAGCACCCACTCCGAGCGCCCGGGCTCGTCGACGACGGGCAACCGGACGAGGTCCGGCATCTCCCAGAAGAACGGCTCCCCGGGCGCCACGGAGGACGGCACGTCGTAGGGGCCGACCGTGCCGGTGCGCTCCCAGTCGAGCAGGTCCTCGGACCGCCACACCTCGACGACGCGGTCGGCCGCGCGGACGAGGACCATGACCCAGACGTCGTCCCGGCCAGGGTCGCCGGACCCGCTGTGCCGGAACACCTTCGGGTCCCGCCACTGGGTCGAGCCGATGTCGAGCACGGGGTTCTTGGGGTGCCGCTCCCAGGTCCTGCCGCCGTCCTGCGAGGTCGCGAGCGCCTGGGACTGCACCTGCGTCGCAGGGTCGACCGACGTGTAGACCGCGACGAGCCGGTCGCCGTCCCGCACGGCGCAGCCCGAGAACACGTGCTCGGTCGCCGTCGCGGGGATCGCCACCGGCTCCTCGGTCCAGTGCACGAGGTCGGGGCTCGTCGCGTGCCCCCACGACATCGGGCCCCAGACGACGCCGTCCGGGTGGTGCTGGAAGAACAGGTGGTACCGCCCGCTGTCGAGGATCAGCCCGTTCGGGTCGTTCATCCAGGCCCGCCGCGGCGTCGCGTGGATCCGCGGCCGCCACCACGGCGTCGGTCGCTGCGGGTCGTGCTGGTGCTCGTCCTCCCCCGAGGGACCCGCCGTCACAGCCGCCGGTCTGCGAGCACGGGGAACCGCTCGCGCCACGCGGCGACGTCGGCGACGTCGATGTCGACGACGAGGACCTCCTCGCCCGTCCCGGCCTGCGCGAGCACCTCGCCGGTCGCGGTGACGACCTGGCTGTGGCCGCCCATCGGGTAGCCGCCGTGCTCGCCGCCGGTGTTGCACTGGACGACGACGAACTGGTTCTCGATCGCGCGGGCCCGGCCGAGCAGCGTCCAGGCCTCGACCCTCGGCAGCGGCCAGGCGGCCGGGACGAGGACGACGTGCGCCCCCGCGTCGAGCAGCCGCCGGAACATCTCGGGGAACCGCAGGTCGTAGCAGGTCGCGAGCCCGACGACCGTGCCGTCGGCGAGCGGGAACGTGACGATGTCCTCGCCCGCCTCGAGCAGCGTCGGCTCGCCCTCACCGAAGCCGAAGCGGTGGATCTTGCGGTACGTGGCGACGACGTCGCCGTCCGGGCCGACGACGACCGAGGTGTTCCACAGGCCGCGCCCGGTCTCGCCGCGGGCGTCGGGCGCCGCGTCGTCCGGCACGGTCTCGACGATGCTGCCGGCGTGGACGACGGCCCCGATCTCCTTGGCCGCCGCGGCGACCGCGGCGACCGTCGGGCCGTCCACGGTCTCCTTCGCGTCGGCCCACCTGCGGTAGGAGAACCCGGTGGGGGCCCACAGCTCGGGCAGCAGGACGAGATCGGCGCCCCGCTGGGCGCGGACGAGGTCGGCGACCCGGGCGACCCGGTCGGCGACGGGCTCGTCGTCGCCGTAGGCGACCTGGACGACGTGGACGCGCATCCGGTCAGGGTAGGCGACGCCGCCCCTTCGCCGCATAGAGCTCGGCGTCCGCCGTCGCCAGCAGGATCCGCGGCTCCCACGGGCCGATCGCGGTCGCGATGCCCCACGAGACGGTCGGGCCGCCGCCCGAGGCGAGGGTCGCGAGAGTGTCCTCGACGAGCCGCTCCATCTGCGCCGGCGACCAGTCCGGCACGACGACGCAGAACTCGTCGCCGCCGAGCCGCCCGACGAGCGCGCCCGGCGCGCCCGAGACGTGCGCGGAGAGCACGTCGGCCAGCCGCATGAGCGCCTGGTCGCCGACGGCGTGGCCCTCGGTGTCGTTGATCTGCTTGAGCAGGTCGACGTCGAGCAGCGCGATGGCCACCGGCCGGGCGGCGGCCGCGAGCTCGCCGAGGGCGTCGTCGAGCGCGCGCCGGTTGCCGACGTGGGTCAGCGGGTCCTCGAAGGCGAGCCGGGCCGCCCGGTCGAGGTTCTCCGCCTGCACGACGACCGTCCCCATGAGGGTGGCCACCGCGGTGAGCAGCTCGATGTCCCCGACGCCGAAGGCGGGCTCGCCGACCTCCGTCGTCAGCCACAGCTGCCCCCAGACCCGGCCCTCGAGGTAGATCGGGACGGCGGCCGAGGAGTACTTGTGCAGCGAGCCCAGGAGCGCGATGGCCGCCGGGTCGGCGTGCGGGTCGTCGACGGTGTGGATGTAGGGCAGCCGGCCCAGCATCGTGTGCCGGATCTGGTCGTACTCGGCGAGCGCGTACGTCTCGGACTCGGGGAAGACCTGCTCCCCGGGGCCGAGGACGCCGACGTTGACGAGGGTGCGGATCTGGGAGTTCTCCCGCTCCCAGCGCTCCAGGGACGCGGACGCCGCACCGACGATCCGGCGCACCTCCTCGAGCGCGACCCGCAGGAGCTCGCGGATGTCCCGGGAGCCGGCGAGGACCCGCGTGATGCCGACGAGCGACCGGAGCCGCTCCTCCATGCCACGGCGGCCGAGCCGGCGGCGGTCGAGGTCGTCGAGCAGGTCGACGAGGGGCACGAGGTCCGGCGGGTCGAGCGACAGCGCCGTGAGCAGCGGGACGACGGTGTCACCGCCGCCGCCGCACTCGTGCTCCGCGGCGGCGTAGCGCGCGGCGACCACCCGGAGCCCGGCCGCGAGCGCGTCGGGCGACAGGTCCGGGTCGATGTGCAGCCCCTGCGCGACGGCCTCGACGGCGTGCAGCAGCACGTGCATCTCGGCGTCGTCCCGCACGGCGTCGTGCGCGTCGGCGCTGCACCTGTGACCCGGCCGCGACCCGCCGTCCGCACCCGGTCCGACGGCCGGCAGCCGGACCTCGGCGAGCCGGCACAGGACGGGGGCCGCCGCGAAGGCGGGCGGGAGCACGCCGTCGACGGTGATCCGATGCAGGTCGTGGACGAGCGCGAGCCGGCCGATGGTCCGGACGGCGCCCTCGGACAGCCCGGCGACCCGGCCGGCCTGGGTCGCGACGGCATGGACGGCGGCACGCGCCCGGTCGTCCGGGCCGGCGAGGAGCCGGGTGGCGGCGAGCACGCCTGCGTCGAGCGCCGGGTCCCAGCCGTCGTCGGCGTCGCCGCGCCGGTTGCCGGACTGCGGTGGTCCGGCGGCGACGACCCCGGCGGCGACGGCCTCCGGCGACGGCCCGGGGCGGGCGAAGAGGTAGCCCTGCACGTGCGCGCAGCCGAGCCGGAGCAGGACGTCGGCCTGGTCGACCGTCTCCACACCCTCGGCGATGACCGACAGGCCGAGGGTGTCGGCGAGGTCGACGACGACCCGGACGATCGCCCGGTCGGTGCCCGGGCGGATGACGCCCGCGACGAAGCTGCGGTCGAGCTTGAGGACCTGGACGGGCAGCCGGCGCAGGTTGTCGAGCGTCGCGAAGCCGATGCCGAAGTCGTCGAGCGCGATCCGTACGCCGAGCGCGGCGAGCTGCTCGAGCAACGGCCGGACCCGGCCGGACGTCGCGACCGACTCGGTGATCTCCAGGACCAGGGCGGAGCCGGGCAGGTCGTTGTCGGCGAGCACCGCCCGGACGACGTCGAGGAACCCCGGCTCCTCGAGCTGGGGCGAGGCGACGTTGACGCTCACGGTGGCCGTCGCGACGGGCGAGGTCCCGGCCCGCCACCGGGCCGCGGCCGCGGCGGCCTTGCGCAGCACGTCGAGCCCGAGCGGGACGACGAGACCGGTGCGCTCGGCCTCCGGGATGAAGCGCGAGGGCTGGACCAGGCGACCGTCGGGCAGCCGGATCCGGGCGAGCGCCTCGAAGCCGACGACGTGCCGTGAGGGCAGGACGACCACCGGCTGGTAGTGCACCTCGAGGAGGTCCCGGTCGAGCGCGGCGCGGATCGCCCGGGCGCCGATCGGACCGTCGTCCGGCAGGTCCGCCAGCGGGTCGGACGGCGGACCGGGCGCGCGCGGGGGCGCCACGGGCAGCCGCGGCTGCCCCTGCGCTCCGACCGCCATACCGCTCCCTCGTCCGTCGCCGCCGTCGGCCTGTCCTGTCGGCACCGACGGAGCCGTCCTGACCGGTCACGTTCGCGGCATTCTCACGCATCTCGCCCGGCGGTCGCGAAGGAAGGCGTGATCGACTCTCTTGATTGGCGCATACAAGTAGTTGGGTGCTACAACTAACTGGTGTCCACCGAGCAGCATGCCGACGCGGTCAGCGCCCTCGCGCACGAGATGGTCCGGCACGTCCGGCTGCTCCACGTCGTGAAGACCAGCCTGTCCGCGGCCACCCCGAACGGCCTCGAGGGCGCCGAGATCGCCCTGCTCATGCAGCTCGTGAAGTGCGGCCCGCGCCGGCAGGGCGAGCTCGCCGAGCTCGCGATGCTCGACCCGTCCACCGTGAGCCGCTACGTCGGGCAGCTCGCCCGGCGCGGGCTCGTCGAGCGCCGGCCGGACCCGGCCGACGGCCGCGCCGTCCAGCTCGTCGCCACCGAGCGGGGCCACGACACGGCCCACGCGATGATCGACCGCCGCAACGCCGCTCTGCGCCAGGTCCTCGCCGGCTGGAGCGAGGCCGACCTGCGCGCGTTCACCGCGATGTTCACCCGGCTCAACGACGACGTCGACGCCGGCCGGGCCTCCTTCACGCCGGACGGCGCACCCGCCGGCGCCCCCTCCCACGACGCGCACGCCTCCGACACCGGACCGACCGGTGTCAGCCTCAAGGAGAACTGAATGTCCACCGCAGAAACCGCTCGGTCAGGAGTTACGGCAGCGGCTCCGCCCGAGGGCGGGATCACGCAGCTGACGCACCGCCAGATCATGGTGATCCTCGCCGGCCTGATGTCCGGCATGTTCCTCGCAGCCCTCGACCAGACCATCGTGTCGACGGCCATCCGGACGATCGCCGACGACCTCAACGGCCTGAGCCTGCAGGCGTGGGCGACGACCGCCTACCTCATCACGTCGACGATCGCGACGCCGCTCTACGGCAAGCTCTCCGACATCTACGGGCGGCGGCCGTTCTTCCTCGCGGCGATCGGCATCTTCATCGCCGGCTCCCTGCTCTCCGGCTTCGCCCAGTCGATGTACCAGCTCGCGATCTTCCGGGCGTTCCAGGGCATCGGCGCCGGCGGCCTGTTCTCGCTGGCGCTGGCGATCATCGGCGACATGGTGCCGCCGCGCGAGCGCGCCAAGTACCAGGGCTACTTCCTCGCGGTGTTCGGCACGTCGAGCGTCCTCGGCCCGGTCGTCGGCGGCTTCTTCGCCGGCCAGGCGACGATCCTCGGCATCACCGGCTGGCGCTGGGTCTTCCTCGTCAACGTCCCGGTCGGCATCGTCTCGCTGCTCCTCGTCGCGCGGACGCTGCACCTGCCGCACCAGCGCAACGACCACCGCATCGACTACCCGGGCGCCGTCGCGCTCATCGTCGGTGTCGTCCCGCTGCTCCTCGTCGCCGAGCAGGGCCGCGAATGGGGCTGGACGTCGGGCCGCTCGATCACCTGCTACGTGCTCGGCGCCGTCGGCATCATCGCGTTCATCGCGGCCGAGCGGGCGTACGGCAAGGAGGCGCTGCTGCCGCTGCACCTGTTCCGCGGCAAGACCTTCGGCGTCGGTTCGCTGCTCAACTTCATCGTCGGCATGGGGATGTTCGGCGGCCTCGCCGCGCTCCCGCTCTACATGCAGATCGTCAAGGGCAAGTCGCCGACCGAGGCGGGCCTGCTCCTCATCCCGCTCATGATCGGCATCATGTCCGGCTCGGTGATCTCGGGCCAGTTCATCGCCCGCACCGGCCGCTACAAGATCTTCCCGATCATGGGCATGACGCTCCTCGTCATCGGGCTCGGTCTCATGAGCCAGATCGACGCCGACACCTCCATCGCCGTCGTCGACACCTACGGGCTGATCTTCGGCCTCGGCCTCGGCTTCAACATGCAGACGCTCGTGCTCGCGATCCAGAACGCCGTCCCGCCGCAGGACATGGGCGTGGCGACGTCGTCCGCGACGTTCTTCCGGCAGATGGGCGGCACCCTCGGGACCGCGGTCTTCCTCTCGGTGCTCTTCAACTCGGTGCCGGACCGGATCACCACGGCCTTCCGGGAGATCGCCCCGACGGCCGACTTCCAGGCGGCGCTCAAGGACCCGGCCGTGCTCGCCGACCCGGCGAACAAGGTCGTCCTCGACCTGCTGAAGAACCCGGCCGCCGCCGCCAGCGGCGCCGGCGCGACGAACGACTCGTCGTTCATCAACGCCATGGACCCGCGCCTGGCCCGGCCGTTCGTCGTCGGGTTCGCCGACTCGATCTCGACGGTCTTCCTGCTCGCGACGATCGTGCTCGCCGTCGCCTTCGTCGTCGTGTGGTTCCTCCCCGAGGAGAAGCTGCGCACGCAGTCCGGCATCCAGGCCCGTCAGTCGCAGGAGGCCGCTGCCGCGGCCGCCATGGGCGACGGGGCCGCCGGGGACTCGCAGGCGGTGGAGAACGCCGAGATCGCCCGCGAGGCGAACGGCAGTGCCGACGGAAGCGCGAACGGCACTGCGAACGGCACTGCGAACGGCAGCGTCCGCACCGGCAAGGACGACGACCCGGGCGTCACGCCCGAGCCCGTCGGCGAGCGCGGCTGACCGCCCAGCATCTGTCCGGACGCACCACCGGCTCCACCGCAGCGGCCCGTCCCGTGCACCGCGCACAGGGCGGGCCGCTGCGCCGTCATGCCTGCAGGGGCCGCGCGACGGTCCGTGAGTGTTGCTAGGCGGTGGTTCTCAGGGGTTCGAGGGCGGCCAGGACGAGGTCGAGGCCGAAGGTGAACTCTTCTGCGGGGTCGTAGCCGGCGGCGAGGAGCGTGGCGGCGGACTCGTTGAGGTAGGGGAACTGGTCNGGGGGGAGCTGGGGCAGGAAGACGTCCTGGGTCATGCCGGCGAGGTCGTCGGCGGTGTCGAAGGGCAGGCTGGCTTCCTGCAGGGCGTGCCCGTAGACGTAGCTGTCGAGCAGCCAGTTGGCGTGGGTGGCCATCAGGACGGTGAAGCCGGCCCTGCGCAGGCAGGCGGTGACGGCTTCGCGGTGGCGCAGGTTCGCCGGCCCGGGCGAGGTCCGGGACTCCATCAGGGCGATGGCCCACGGGTGGGCGGCGAGCACCTGCCGGGCGGACACCGCCCGCAGGCGCATCGCCGACTGCCAGTCGGTGTCCGCGGGCGGCAGCTCGATCTCGGCGAACACGACGTCGACCATGGCGTCGAGCAGCTCGTCCTTGCTCGCCACGTAGTAGTACAGCGACATCGCGCCCGCACCGAGCACACCGGCCAGGCGGCGCATGCTCAGCCCGTCGACCCCTTCGCGGTCGGCCAGCCGGACCGCCTCGACCACCACCCGCTGCTTGCTCAGCCCCGCGTCCGACGCGACCTGGCGTCGTCCGCTCACAGACGTCGTTCCCTCACAGGCACAGGTCTCCTCGCTCCCTCGCACGGCTTGACAATCGTACGCCGTACGCCGATAGTACGGTGTACGACGTACGGTGTACGAAGCACTGAGAACCCACTTCCGACGTGAGGAGCCCCTGTGGGAACCGAACAGCGACCGACCGCCGGAGCGGGCCCGCTGCCGGCGGCGGGTCCGGCCGGGGCGGCGACGATGCGGGCCGCCGTCCAGCACCGCTACGGCCCGCCCTCGGTGCTCGAGCCGGCCGAGGTCGGGCGACCGCTGCCCGGTCGCGGCGATGTGCTCGTCGCGGTGGGCGCGGCAGCGGTCCATCCCGGCGACTACTTCGTCATGACCGGTGAGCCGTACATGGTGCGCCTGGCGTTCGGGCTCCGCCGGCCGCGCCACGGCATCCCCGGCAGGGACCTCGCCGGCGTGGTGGCCGCGGTCGGGAACGACGTCACCGCTCTGCGCCCCGGCGACGAGGTGTTCGGCTGGAGCACCACCGGCACGCTCGCGGAGTACGCCTGCGTCCCGGCGGACAACCTCGCACCCGTGCCCGCCGGCCTGTCGGTCGTGGCCGCGGCAGCGGTGCCCACGTCGGCCCTGACCGCGTTGCAGGCGGTGCGCGACATCGCGAACGTCCGACCGGGCCGGACGGTGCTGGTCACGGGCGCGTCGGGCGGCGTGGGCTCCTTCGCCGTCCAGATCGCCAAGGCGTTCGGCGCCGAGGTGACGGGGGTGTGCAGCACCCGCAACGTCGACCTGGTCCGGTCGCTCGGTGCCGACCACGTCGTCGACTACACGACGACCGACTTCACCCGCACCGGGAAGCGCTACGACGTCATCCTCGACAACGTGGAAGCCCGGCCCCTGGCGGCTGTCCGCCGGGCGCTGACGCCCACCGGCACCCTCATCCCCAACAGCGGACGCGGTGGCCGCTGGCTCGGCCCTCTCGGTCGGATCGTCAGAGCGCGCGTGCTGTCCGGGTTCACCCGGCAGCGGCTGAGGCCATTCCTGTCGGTCGAGAAGCGCCAGGACCTGCTCACCCTGGCCGACCTGCTCGCGACCGGGCAGGTCACACCGCTCGTCGACCGCACCTACCCCCTCGACGAAGCACCCGACGCCCTGGCCTACGTCGGGGCCGGCCACACCCGGGGGAAGGTCGTCGTCACCGTCTGACGACCGGACCGACCAAGGCTCCGGCGTCGTCCGTCCTGCAGTGGTCCGTCAGCCGGCGACCGGCCCGTCGAGGTCCGTGATCCGCACGAGCGACGGGCGGCGGCGGGTCTGCTCGTCGCGGGCCACCGCCTCGGCGTCCCGCAGCACCCGGAGCGCGTTGCGGCCGGCGAGCGCGCGCAGGTCCTCGTCGCTCCAGCCCCGCCGGGACAGCTCGGCGAACAGGTCCGGGTAGGTCGAGACGTCGCCGAGGCCGTCCGGCAGCTCACCGACCCCGTCGAAGTCGCCGCCGATCCCGACATGCGCGACCCCGGCGACCGCCCGCACGTGGTCGATGTGGTCGGCCACCTCGGACAGGGTCGCCCGCGGGACGGGGTGCTCGGCCCGCCACTGCCGCAGCCGCGACTCGACCGCCGTGAGGTCACCACCGGTGCGCGCGACGAGCTTCTTCCGCTCGGCGTCCTCGGCGAGGTAGACGTCCGCGGCGGGCTGGGAGACGAAGCCCGGCACGAACGTCACCATGCAGACGCCGCCGTTCGCGGCCAGCCGACCGAGGACGCCATCGGGCACGTTGCGCGGGTGGTCGCACAGCGCGCGGGCGCTGGAGTGGCTGAAGAGGACCGGCGCCCGGCTCGTCTCGAGCGCGGCGACCATCGTCGTCGGTGCGACGTGCGAGAGGTCGACGAGCATGCCGAGCCGGTTCATCTCCCGGACGACCTCGCGACCGAACGCCGTGAGCCCGCCGTGCACCGGCTCGTCCGTCGCCGAGTCGGCCCACGCCGTGTTGTGGTTGTGGGTCAGGGTCATGTACCGGGCACCGAGCGCGTAGAGCATCCGCAGCGCCCCGAGCGAGGAGCCGATCGACTGCCCGCCCTCGACGCCGGCGAGCGAGGCGACCCGGCCGAGCGAGCGCAGCCGGTCGACGTCCGCGCTGCCGAGCGCGAGCCCGAGCCGGTCCGGGTAGCGGCGCAGGAGGAGGTGGAACGCGTCGAGCTGCTCGAGGGTCGCGGTGACGGCGGTGTCCCCGGGCAGGTCGGACGGGACGTAGACCGACCAGAACTGGGCACCGACACCGCCCTCGCGCAGCCGCGGCAGGTCGGTGTGGAGGCCACGGACCCGGGCGGCGACGTCCATCCGCGTGAGGTCGTAGCCGACCCGCTCACGCAGCTGCCAGAGCAGGTCGTTGTGGCCGTCGACGAGCGGCGCACCCTCGAGCAGGGTGCGCATCGAGTCCGCGAGCGGGTCGGGGACGGCCGCGCGCGGCATCTCGCCCGCGGCGTCGGGCGCACCGGGCGCGCCGGGCGCACCGGCGGCACCGGGCGGAAGGACCGCGCCGGGTCCTTCGGTCTGGCTCATCGTCCTACTCCCGCGTGGTCGTTCCGCAGGGGGTGGATCGCCCTGCGGAACGCTCACGGTAGCCCGACGGGGCGTGACCGGGCCGTGACGGCGGAACGTGTCACGCGCCGGTCGGCAACTGTCATCCGCGTGCGCGGGCCGGCGCCGGCCGGTCTCAGCCGTCGCCCAGCCGCACCGCCCGGCGCAGGTCGGCGACCTTCGCATCCCGTTCGGCGACCGGCGCGAGGCCGAGGCCGCGCTCGACCGTCGCAAGGATCGAGGTCGTGTCGTACACGGTGTGGTCGACGCCGCTGCGGTCGAACCCGGCGCTGACGAGCAGCGCGGGGATCCGGGTGCCCGGGCCGAACGCGTCGCTCACGCCGCGGGTCCGGCTGCCCTGCCCCGGCGGCGGGACGTGGTCCCACTGGCCGCCGAACTCGTCGTACGTGACGACGACCAGGGTGTGCTCCGCCTGCGGACCGGTCGTCACGGCCTTCAGCAGGTCGACGAGGTGGTCGCTGCCGTCCGGCTCGCTCGCGTAGCCCGGGTGCTCGTTCTCGGCCCCGAACGGCTTGACGAAGCTCACCGTCGGGAGGGTCCCGTTCCTCGCCGCCGTCAGGAACTCGGTCTCGTCCCGCAGGTGCGAGCGGTACTTGCCGCCGACGGCGAAGTTCGTGAAGTAGTTGAGCGGCTGGTGGTGGAACTGGAACAGGAAGCCGGGGGTGCCCGCAGCGGCCTTGTCCCAGCCGCCGGAGTACCAGTTCCAGTCGTGGCCGGCGTCCGAGAGCCGGTCGCCGATGTTCGGGTAGACCGTGTCGTCGATGAGCGGCAGCTTCGCCCCGCCGCCGGACGGCACGGACGACGGCTGCATCGTGTTCACGGCGTAGTCGCCGCACGCGACGGCCGGGTTCGTCGTCGCGAGCCCGCAGGCCTGCGTGAGCTGCCGGTCGGCGACGGTGCCGGTCGGCGTGTAGAGCGGGTACGTCGCGTTCGGGAAGCCGTTGGCGTCGACCACGGAGTGCAGCCCGGCGTCCGCCCCGCCCGGGCCGGCGCTGGTGTCGACGGGTGCCCGGGCAGCGACGAGGTACTGGTGGTTGAGGAACGAGCCGCCGAACGCCGCCTGGAAGAAGTGGTCCGCGACGACGTAGTGCGGGGCGCCCCGGCCGTGCAGGTACCGGTAGACCGGCAGCTGCTTCGTGTCGTAGGTGCCCATCGTCAGGCCGACGGCGTCGCTGCCCGTGACGTACCGGTCCTGCCGCCCGCCGTCCAGCTGGTACTGCTCCTGGTAGAAGCGGTGGACGAGGTCCCGGGTGCAGCCGCCGGGCAGGCCCTGGCCCTTCGGGACGCCGTTCGCCGGGCCGAACGCGTCCTGCGGCGGGCAGGTGGTGTCGGCCGGGCCGATGTGGTCGTCGATGGTGAAGGGCGCGTTCCGGAAGGCGCTCGTGATGCCGTTCGTGGCGTCGCTGCACGAGGCCGCGAGCGGGGGCGAGGTGAGGTTGACGTCGTTCTGCTTCAGGCAGCCGTAGCGGGTGCCGTCCTGGGCGACCTGCGCCGTCCGGGCGCGGGGCGCCGTCGCCAGGCCCTCGACCCGGTCGCCGCCGACCCGGCCCCACGAGCCGTAGAGGTTGTCGAAGCTGTGGTTCTCCTCGTAGATGACGACGAGATGGGTGAAGTCCCCGACGACCTTCGGGCCGTCGTGGCCGCGGGAGCCCTCGGCCGCGGCGCTGGTCGCCGGCACGACGGCCGCGAGCGTGACGGCGGCGGTGGACAGTGTCACGAGCAGACGACGTCGTCGCACGCGGACCTCCCGAGTCGGCGGATACCCCAGCAGAACGGTCAACCGGGACACACCGTACAAGTTGTTGGGCGCGAACGAAACGCCTGAGACGCGGCGGGACGACGAACGGCAGGCGGCTCCGGGCGGAGCAGCCTGCCGTTCGCGTGGTTCGGGTCGATCAGTGGTTCGGGTCGATCAGTGGCTCGGGTCGATCACGGGGTGCGGGCACCCTCGGCGGCGAGCATGTGGCTGTCGTCGCGGACCGTCGCGCCGCGGCCGACGAGGGCCGGGACGAGCTCGCGGCCGTGGTGACCGCAGAAGACGAGCTCGAGACCGCTGCCGAGGCGGGCGCGCACGTAGGCCTGCGCGGAGCAGTCCTTGGCGTCGCACCGGTCGAACACGGTCAGCGGGTCGAGCTCGCGGGCGGGGCTCGAGGTCTCCGTCAGGTCGTCGACGAGGGTCGTGTCGAGCTGGGCGTCGGGGCTCGGAACGGTGTTCATGTCTCCTTCAACGACCGAAGGGCCGGGATCGGTCCCCGGAGCGGCAGGCGACTCAGGTCACACGGCACGCGGGGCCGTCCTCTGGTGGGTCAAGCACCCCAAAACGCGAGTTTGGGGTGCTTGACCCACCAGAGGACGGGCTCACGGGGTGGTCAGGGCGTACGACCAGCGGTAGGTGCCGGGACGCAGCAGGTACGCCGGGAGGGTGTCCGGGCCGCAGGACGCCGTCCCGATGCCGCGGTGGGCGGCGTCGAGATGGACGACCGTCTCCGCGCACGGCACGAGGTCGTTGTGATGCGTCGCGGCGGCGAGGTCGTGGGCACGGTGGTGGGTCACGCTCACCTGGCGCGGGGTGTCGAGGTGGACGGCGAGCGCCCGGGTGCCGGCGTAGCCCGCCCCGCCGTCCGGACCGCCGCCCGGGCCGCCGTCCGAGAGCGTGAGCCAGCGGACCCCGTTGCGGCCGCCGCTCTCCTGCGGGCGGACGTACGGCGTGAACCAGCCGTCGACGTCCATCCCGAAGCCGCCGATCTCCCCGGCCGCGCGGCGGTCGGGGTAGGTCTCCCAGGGGCCGGCGCCGAACCAGTCGACCCACGCCAGGCCGGGCACCGTCTCGAGCACCGTGCCGACCCGCGGCAGGTCGTCGAGCGCGGCGGGCACCTCGGCGGTCTCGGTGACGAGCAGGCCGCCCGCGGTGCCGGGGAGCGGCGCGATCTCCTGCGTGTGCCGGACGACGGCCCCGGACGCCGTGACGACGTCCGCGACGACCCGGACCGCGCCGGCGTCGAGCCGGTCGACCGCGACGACGTGCCGGGTGAGCCGGTCCAGGCCCTTCTCCTCCCAGCGCGCCGCGAACCCGCCGATCCGGTCGTTGTCCGTCGGGGCGCGCCACAGCGCGAGCCGGGGCGCGGACGCGAGCAGCGGGTGGACGAGCAGGGCGTCGTCGTCGAGCACGACACCGGCCGGGCCGGCGGCCGGCGCACCGGCGGGCTGCGACGCCGCCCCGGCGGTCGCGGCCCGGGCGGCCAGCGGGCGGGCCTCGGCGCGGACGAGGACGTGCCCGTGGCAGACCGGCGTCCCGGCCGGGCCCCACGCCTCGTCGACGGCGGTGACGACGCGGAGCACGAGCCAGGCCTCGCCGTCACCGTGCCCGCCGACCTGCTCGCCGACCTGCCGTCCGGCCCCGGCGGCGACGGCGCAGCCGGCGGCCGTCAGCGCGACCGAGCGCTCCGACGGCGGACGGCGCAGCACGGCCACCGCGGCGGCCGCACCGAGCCAGAGCGACAGGGCGGCGTCGACCGAGGCGACGGCGGCGACGACGACCCCGTTGCCCGTGCCGAGCAGCACCGCGACCGCTGCCGTCGCGTGCGCGACGGCGAGGCCGCCGAGCAGCCACGGCACGGCCGGGACCTCGTCCCGGGACGGCGCGGCCGGCTCCGGGAGGGGGGCGCTGACGATCGGGGCCGGGTCAGCCGGCTGCACGACGCTCACGGACGTTCTCTCGGCCCGCCGGGGCGGGCGCTTGAGAGCAGCCGGTCGACGTCTGCGCGCCGGCCCGTCCCGGTCGGCGGCAGGACGATGCGTCGACAGGACATGGACCAGACTCCTCATGACGCCGAAGTGCCGGACGACAGGAGCAGCACGCCGGTCACATCTTCATGTCGACCATGCGGCCGAGGTTCTTGTTGGCCTGGGAGACGGGGGACGGCGGGGGAAGCTCGGGCATGCGGGGCATGGGCGAGTTCTGGACCTGGGACTTCAGCTGCTGCAGAGTCTGCGTGAAGATCGCAAGGGCTCCGCCGCCAGAGACACCGCTGACGGCCATGGCGCACCTCCTTGGAAGGTTGGACACCACTTCTTCGGCGCGCAGCGCTGCGGCGATCAGTGTCTCCCCCGGCATTCACCGCCGTGGTCGACCTGCCACCCGTCCGGCGCAGCCCGCTCCCCCGGCGCCCACGCACGAGGAGGAAGCGGCCGGGCCGTCGGACGGCGCGAGCGGCGTCCTGAGCGGCGGACCGGGTGTCGGCCGACCGCGTGAGCCGGTCGACGGAGGGTGACGCAGGGCGGGGTCCCGGGCGCTCCGGAGGCCCCCTGCCGGGCCTACTCGGGGCCGAAGGAGTACATACCGGCGGCCGGGACGTGGGCCGCGGGCTCGGTCCGTCGCGGTCCGCGACCGTTCGGAGGCACGAAGAGCACCGGCTCGAGGTGCGCGGCCGAGAAGCCGTCCTCCCAGGGCAGCCGCCCCTCGGCGTCCGAGACGACGAGCTGGCGCACCCGGGCGACCGGGCCGTAGAGGCGCAGGACGGCGTCCAGGTGGTCCTGGAGCCAGGTCACGTCCCAGAGCTGGGCGCGTGGGTCGCCGTGGACGAGGTCCGGGACCGGCTCGCCGTCCGCGAACTCGTCGCCGTTGAGCAGCCGCCACGCGAGGTCGTCGAGGACGAGCGTGCCGGTCTTCATCCGCAGACCGTAGACGACGACCTCGGGCAGACCACGCTCGGTGAGGCCGGCGAGGTACTGGAACGCCGGCGACGCCCCGTCCTGGCGGGCGGGCACGTGCTGGACGACCCACTCGTTGCGCGCGATCTCGGCGCGCCAGGCGCGCTCCTGGGCCTGCTCAGGGCTGAGCGTCTGCACCTCGACCTCAGGCTGACGCGTGGTAACTGAGCGACCACGGATCGTGTCTAAGAAGCCCACGAGGCACAGTGTTGCGCCACGGGAGGCTCCGTGCAGGCGAATCGGGTCGTTCGTTCGGAGGACGAAACATGACAGGCCCGGTCAGCCCCGCATCGCCCCCGCCCAGCGCCAGTCCCCGCCCGGGCCGAGGTACTCGACGCGGTGGATCTCGTCGTCGGGCAGGTCCGGGCCGTCGGCCACGTCACCGTGCGCCCAGGCGAGCGCCGTCGCGTGGTCGCCGAACTCGTGGTCGGCGATCTCGTCGCCCATCGGGTCGAGGAACCGGTAGCGGGTCACCGGTCCAGGAGTACGCCCTGACGGGCCGTGCGGCGATCTCAGTTCGAGACGCCCCGGGCCGGGTGCGTCAGTAGGTGAAGGTCGTCACCAGGGTGTGGACCTGGGCGGCGAGCGTGGCGAGGTCGGTCGCCGACTCGCGGGCCGCCGTCGCCCCCTGGCTCGTCTGGTCGGCGGTGCCGGCGATGGCCGCCATCGACTCGTTGACCTGGCCGGCGCCGCCGGTGACCTCGCTGACGGTGCGGGCGATCTCCTGGGTGACGGCCGACTGCTCCTCGACGGCGGCGGCGATCGTCGTCTGCTTCTCGTGGATCGTGCCGATGATGCTGCCGATCTGCTCGATGGCCTCGGTGGCACGCACCGTCGTCGCCTGGATCGACGCGATCTTCGCGGTGACGTCGTCGGTGGCCCGGGCCGTCTGGTTCGCGAGGTCCTTGACCTCGGCGGCGACGACCGCGAAGCCCTTGCCGGCGTCGCCGGCGCGGGCGGCCTCGATGGTCGCGTTGAGCGCCAGCAGGTTGGTCTGCTCCGCGATCGAGGTGATCGTCCGGACGATCTCGCCGATCTCCGTCCCCGCCGCGTCGAGCTCGGCGACCGACGCGGACGTGGCCTGGGCGGCGTCCACCCCCTCGCCCGCCACCGCCGTCGCGGACGACGCCTGGTGGGCGATCTCCGAGATCGATGCCGAGAGCTGCTCGGTGGCGGCGGACATCGTCGCGATCGACCCGGTCATCTCGCCGGTCGCCGCGGTCACGACGGCCGCGCCCTGGGAGGTCTCCGCGGCGTTCGTGCCGAGCTGGGTCGACACGGCGCTGAGCTCCTCGGACGCCGCCGACAGGGTCGTCGAGGAGTCCGCGAGGGCCGTGACGACCTCCCGCACCGAGGTGACGGCACCGGCCAGCGCGTGCGCCATGTCGGCGATCTCGTCGGAGCCCCGGGTGTCGATCTCGACCGTGAGGTCCTTGGCCGCGACCCGGCGCAGCGCCGCGACCATCCGCCGGACCGGCCCGGTGATCGACCGGGTGATCGCGACGGCCACCCCGGACAGCAGCACGAGCCCGACCAGGGACACGACCGCCACGAGGGTCTGCACCCGGCGGCCGGTCCGCTCCGTCGCCGCGGTCTCGGTGGCCGCCAGGGTCCCGAGGTCCGCGATGAGCGCCGCGTTCGCGGTCTCGAGGTCGTCGGTGTCCCGGTTGAGGGTGTCGACGAGCTCCGTCGCCCGCCGGCTCGACGGGTCCGTCGACAGCAGCTCGGGCATGGCCTTCTCGGTCGCCCCGACATAGGCGTCCACGCGGGTCCTCAGGCCGTCGAGCTGCTCGCTGGTGCGGGCCGGCAGCTCGAGGGCGTCCAGGGCGGACCAGGTCTGCGCCAGGTCCTCCCGGAGGTGCCGGACCCGGGCCTGCGCGTCCGCGCGGTGCTCGTCGTCCGTGGCGAGCAGCGCAGCGCGCTGGACTCCCGCCAGCTCCGACAGGTCCCGCTCAACGGCGGTCGTCTCGGCGCGCGCCTGCGCCAGCGCCGCGGACTCCGCGGTCTGGGACCGCATCGACCCGACCAGGGAGAAGGCCGTGCCGCCGAGCACGACGGCGGTGAGGACCCCGACCCCGGCCAGCACTCCCAGCTTCCTGCCCACAGTGACGCGCATGCCCGCTCCGGTCGTCGTGGCCCCCAGGTCTGGAGGCCGTGCCGCGAGAACGTCACCACGTCCTCATCGAGCGGTATCGGACGCCTGCCGGGGCAGGTCGAGAGCGCGTCACCCGTCCGGCCCAGCGGTGCCGGACGGCAGGGAACGCGGCCCGCGGAGGGGTTCGTCAGGGATCAGGGGCGGATTGCTGACACAATCAGGGGGCGGTGGTCGTACGACGAGCACCCGCGCCTGCCGATCGTCGGCACTGCCGGCCCGGAGTCCCCCTGCGGGACGCCTGCCGAGCCCGCGTCATCCGGGCTCCGCTCGCGTGCCCGGCGTCCGGGCACTCCCGTCGCGCGGCGCGTCCTCGTCGTCCGGGTCGCGAGGTCGTGCAACAGGCCGGGCTCCGCGCCCGGCGTCTCGGAGGAGAGGAAGTCCTGTGGCTGACGCAGGCCGGCGCCGGACGGGCGCCCGTCGTCCCGTCCAGCGGGCGCAGCGACCCGCCCGGCGGCCGGGCGACGTCCCCTCGGTGCTCGCCCAGACCGTGCGCGAGGTCGAGTCCGCCGTCCGCAAGGGGCGCGCCACGCCGAGCGTGCGGACGACGTTCCAGGCGGTGACGCTCATGCTGCGGGAGGAACGCGCCCGGGTGCAGGCGGACACCGCCCTCGGCGAGAGCCGTCGCGGCGAGCAGCTCAAGCGCCTGGACGGCATCGCGGAGATCCTCGTGCGGATCGCCGTGCGCGACTCAGGGCTCATGGCACTGCTCGCCGACGACGCCGCCGTGTCGGACGGCGCCCGCTCGCTCAAGCGCGACCTGCTCCTTGCCGCCGGGGTCGAGACGGCGACCGAGGAGGAGCCGCCGCCGCCGCGCCAGGCCGCTCCGGCCGCCGAGCGCCGGGTCGTGCCGCAGTCGGTGACCTCCCGCCAGCTGTCCAACCCGTTCCTCGCGCCGGACCTGTCCGCGCCCCGGCCGGTGCAGGCCAAGGCCCGCAGGCTCGCCAACTGGGAGCTCATCGGGCCGCTGCTCAGCTCGTTCGAGCGCGCCGGCGCGAACGCCCCGGCCTGCATGGCACTACCGGCACCGACGGCCCGCTTCACCCCGCTCGGGCAGCAGCTCATGCCGCACCAGGGCTCGGTCGTCGCGGCGGCCGCCGCCGGGCACCGGACCTTCCTGCTCGCCGACGAGCCCGGGCTCGGCAAGACGGCGCAGGCCCTCATCGCCGCCGAGGCCGCCGACGCCTACCCGCTGCTCGTCGTCGTCCCGAACGTCGTCAAGACCAACTGGGCCCGCGAGGCCGCGCGCTGGGTGCGGCACCGCCCGTCGACGGTGGTGCAGGGCGACGGCGACACGGTGGACGGCTTCGCCGACATCGTCATCGTCAACTACGAGGTGCTCGACCGGCACCTCGGCTGGCTCGGGGACCTCGGGTTCCGCGGCATGGTCGTCGACGAGGCGCACTTCATCAAGAACAAGACCTCGCAGCGCTCGAAGAACGTGCTCGCGCTGTCGGAGCGGGTGCGGACGCGCACCGTGCGGCCGCTGCTCATGGCGCTCACCGGGACGCCGCTCATCAACGACATCGAGGACTTCCGGGCGATCTGGCAGTTCCTCGGGTGGATCGACGACAGCAAGCCGATCGGCGAGCTCATGGCCGCGCTCGAGGAGACCGGCCTGACACCCGCCGACCCCGGCTTCCACGCCGCCGCCCGGCAGTGCGTCATCGACCTGGGCATCGTGCGGCACCGCAAGGTCGACGTCGCGGCCGACATCCCGGCCCGCCGGATCGCCGACCTCCACGTCGAGCTGGACGGCGCCGCCGGCCGCTCGATCCGCGCGGCGGAGCGCGACCTCGCCGACCGGATGGTGCGCCAGTACCGGACGGCGCTCGAGGCGCGCCCGACGACCAGCTCCGCGGACGGCGTCGACCTCGACCTCGCGCACCGGATCGCCCGCGCCGAGCTCAAGCAGGCGAAGGCCGCGAAGACCGGCGACAACGTGTTCACGATGATGCGGCGGATCGGCCTCGCGAAGGCCGACCTCGCCGCGGACTACGCGGCGCAGCTGGCCCGCAGCGCCGGCAAGGTCGTCTTCTTCGCCAAGCACATCGACGTCATGGACGCCGCCGAGGAGACCTTCACGCGGCAGGGCGTGCGCTTCTCCTCGATCCGCGGCGACCAGACGCCCACCGTGCGGCAGAAGAACATCGACGCGTTCGTCAAGGACCCGGACGTCGCCGTCGCGGTCTGCTCCCTCACGGCGGCCGGCGTCGGGCTCAACCTGCAGGTCGCCTCGAACGTCGTGCTCGCGGAGCTCTCCTGGACCGACGCCGAGCAGACCCAGGCCATCGACCGCAGCCACCGGATCGGGCAGACCGAGCCGGTGACCGCGTGGCGGATCATCGCGGCGCAGACGCTGGACACCCGGATCGCGGAGCTCATCGGGACCAAGGCCGGGCTCGCGGCACGCGCGCTCGACGGGTCGGACGAGGAGGTGTCGGCCGTGACCGACGTCCAGCTGGAGGCCCTCGTCGCACTGCTCGTGGACGCACTGGGGACGCCGGCAGGCTAGGCAGCGCGAAGGCCCCGGGGCACCGTCGGGGCCCCGGGGCCGTGCCGTCCGGCCGGCGCCGGACGGAGACCTTTCCCGGACTAGCCCGGGAACTTCGCGAGGTACGCGGTGGTCGCGGTGGCGACCGCCCTGGCCCCCTCCTGCGCCTTCGCGGCGTCACCCGACTCCAGGAGGGTGAAGGCGCCCTCGTAGGCGTCGTAGGTCTCCTTGCTGTTGGCCTGCACCGTGCCCTCGATCGGCTGCCACAGCGGCTCGATGCCCTCCGAGAGGGTCTTGCCCTGCGCCGCGGACGCCTCGCCGATCTTCGTGGCGAGCTCGGAGATGGCCTTCATGCCGGTGGCCACCGCCGCGGCGTCGGTGCGCAGGTCCTCGGCCTTGGTCGACGTCGCGGCCGCGGGTGCCGCCGACGACGTCGAGCTGCCGCCACCGCACGCCGCGAGGGCGACGACGGCGAGTGCTGCTGCAAGTCCGGCCCGTACCGCTGAGTTCCTCATTGCGCTCCTTCGTCCGGTCGGCCGGCATCGCCGGCTGACTGATGGCGGTCTCGGTGACCGGCCACGCTCCCGGCGCAAGCCCGGAACCTGATGGGGCCCGGGACCGTGAGCCGATCCGATGCCTCAGCCTCACCCGCCGGCCGGTCCCCCGGCATCGGCGCATGCCGCAGGCACGGGTAGGTGAAAGCACCTACCCGCGCCCACGGGTTGCGCCGATGCGGCGCCGCCGTGCCCGCCGCGAGACTGACAGCCGTAGGACCAAACCCTTTCCTGGGCAACGGCGATCGCTCGCGTCGCGCCAGGACGTGCGTCACCGGAGGTGGACGATGACCGGACCGTCGGGCAGCGGAGAGCATGGTGACCTCGTCGACCTCAGGCTCTCGCCGGAGGCCGAGGAGCTGGACATGTCCCGCCGCCGGTTGCTGCGCGGCCTCGGTCTGGCCGGTGTCGCGGCGGCCGCCGGCCCCCTCGGCCTCGTCGCCTACCGGGACGAGGTGCAGGCCGCCGAGGTGGGTGCCGCGAGCGGCGCCGAGCACCAGTGGTGCCGGGTCGTGGACCTGAGGGCCTGCAAGGGCGAGCGCAAGTGCGTGGCCGCGTGCCAGGACCGGCACGGGCTCTCCCCCGACCAGACCTGGATGCGCACCCTGTCGTGGCGCGACGAGGGCGGCGGCGAGCACTTCATGCCGGTCATGTGCCAGATGTGCCAGGACCCGCCCTGCCTCAAGGTCTGCCCGGTCAGCGCGACGCTCAAGACCGACCAGGGCCTCGTGCTCGTCGACCAGGACCAGTGCATCGGCTCGCGGGCGTGCATGGCCGCCTGCCCGTACGAGGCCCGTTACTTCAACTGGAGCGAGCCCGCCCCGGCGCACCGGATGCCGGCCCCCTCGCCGAACACCCCCGAGTTCCCCGGCAACAAGGTGGGGACCGTGGGCAAGTGCGTCCTCTGCGCCGACCGGATGCCCTACACGAAGCAGCTGCCGTCCTGCGTCGAGGCCTGCCCGCGCGGGGCCCACTTCATCGGGGACCTCGTCACGGACGTCGCCGTCAACGGCAAGTCGACGGTGCGCCTGTCGACGTTCCTCCGGGAGGGCAACGCGGTGCGGTTCAAGGAAGAGCTCGGCACCAACCCCCGGTGCTACTACATCCCCGGCAACGGCCAGCCGGTCGGCGGCCCCTCGGTAGGTGTGCTGTGAGCGCGGCCGTAGCCCCGGCACCGCTGCAGGCCGAGCAGCCGGACGTCGTCGAGGCCGTCATGCGGCCGTTCCGGCGGCCGAGCAACCGCTTCCGGCTCGCCGTCGTGGTCCTGTCCCTCGTGGTGCTCCTCGGCGTCGCCGCCTGGGTCTACCAGCTGAGCCAGGGCATGGCCGTGGCCGGGTACACCGACAGGTCGTTCTGGGCCATCTACATCGCCGACGTCGTGTCGTTCATCGGGGTCTCCTACGGAGGCGCCGTCGTGTCGGCCATCCTCATGCTCGCCGGTGCCTCGTGGCGGGCGCCGCTCGTGCGGCTGGCCGAGGGAGTGGCGCTCGTCTCGGTCGTCGTCGGTGCGGCGTTCATCATCCCGCACCTGGGCCGGCCGGACCGGCTGCTCGGCATGGTGACCCACGCGAACGTCGCGTCCCCCGTGTTCTGGGACATGGTCGCCATCCTCACCTACACCGTCGCGACGGTCGTCTTCTTCGTGCTCCCGCTCGTGCCCGACACCGCGGCCCTCCTCGAGTCGCACCCGGACGAGCTCGGGCGCCTGCGCCGCTCCCTGTACCGGTTCGTCTCCCGCGGGTGGACCGGGACGGCGCACCAGCGCCGCGTGCTGCACTCCGCGATGACCGTCGTCGCGATCGTCATCATCCCGCTGGCCGTCTCCGTGCACTCCGTGCTGGCCTGGGCCTTCGCGCTCGTCAGCCGGCCCGGCTGGCACGAGAGCATCTGGGCGCCCTACTTCGTCATCGCGGCGCTGTACTCCGGTGTCGCCCTCGTCATCCTCGTCGTCGCCGGGTTCCGGCGCGGGTACCGGCTGCAGGCCTTCATCACCGAGCAGCACTTCGTGCGGCTCGCCTACCTCATGCTCGTGCTCGGCGCGGTGTACGTGTACCTGACCTTCGCCGACCTGCTCCCCAGCGCCTACGTCGGTGAGGCAGGCCCGAGCCAGATCGTCGACGGGATGCTCGAGGGCCCTGTCGCCGTCTCGTTCTGGCTCTTCGTCGTCGTCGGCACGGTGCTGCCGATCGTCCTCGTCGCGCTGCCGTGGACGAGGAACATCCCCGGCATCACGGTGGCCGCCCTCCTCGTCCTCGTCGCGATGTGGACCAAGCGGGTGACCATGGTCGTCGAGACATCCGCCTACGACCGCCTCACCAACTCCTTCGGGCACCTCTTCGGCTTCACCTGGGTCTCGGTCTCGGTGACGCTCGGGGGTGTCGCCGCGGTCGCGCTGCTGCTCATGCTGCTGTTCCGGCTGGTGCCGGTGCTCGCCGTCACGGAGATCCAGGAGCTGGACGACGAAGCCCCGGCCACCGGGCGCGCCGCACCCGAACGCACTGCACCCGAACGCACCGCACCCGAACGCACCGCACCCGAACGCACCGGCGGCCGGGCAGCCGGCCGGGCCGGAGCCGTGCTCCTCGTCGTGCTCGCCGTCGGCGCGGCCGGTTCGGCCAAGGCCGAGCCCGCCTACGCCGCGACGAAGGTGCCGACCGTCGCCGTGACGGCGACGGAGGACGGCCCGACCAACACCGTGTCGGCAACCGTCACCCTGGACGGGCGACCGGTCAAGGGCGCGCTGGTGAACTTCGCCGAGAGCACGACGATGTTCGCCCCGGGCGACAACATGGTGCCGCTCGGCTCCGTCGAGACCGACGCCGCCGGGACCGCACAGGTCGTCTACGTGGCCGCCGTCGCCGGACCGCGGACCGTCACGGCGACGTACTTCCCCACGGCCCTCGGCGACCCGGTGGTGGCCTCGACGACCCTGGACGTCACCGACGCCACGAGCCCGTACCGGCCGCCGGCACCGCACCTCCTGGCCGCAGCGGGACGGGTCCTGGCGTCCGCGCTCTTCGCGACGGTGCTCGTCGTCCTCCTCATCCTGGCCGCCCAGGTCGTGCGCGTCCGTCGGGCGTCAGCAGCCGTCACGGACCGGCCGGTGCGAGAGGCACCTCGAGCCTGAGCTCGGTCCCGCGGCCCTCCTCGCTCCGGACGGTCAGCGTGCCCCGGAGCAGCTTGGTCCGCTCGTCCATGCCGCGCAGACCGAGCCCCGGGTCCGGCCGGTCGCCGGCGAGACCGGCCCGCCCCCCGGGCATCCCGCACCCGTCGTCGGACACCGACACCTCGAGGACGTCGCCGGTGTACGTCAGGCAGACCCGGGCCCGGTCGGCCCCGGCGTGCCGCTCCACGTTGTGCAGGGCCTCCTGGACGATCCGGAAGATGAGCAGCTCGTCCTTGCTGCTCAGCCGGTGCGCGGCACCCGCCGTCTCGAGGTCGACGTCCAGGCCCGTGCGGGACCGCAGGTCACCGACGAGCCAGTCGACGGCCTGGAGCAGCCCGAGGTCGTCGAGCAGGGAGGGCCTCAGGTCGTGGCAGTAGCGGCGCACGTCGACGATGACGTCCCCGAGCACCGCCCGGGCGTCCAGCAGCCGGCTGTGCGTCAGGGCGGGACCCCCGGGGACGTCGGCGGACTCGATCGTCGACTTGGCGACGACCAGGGACTGGAGGATGTCGTCGTGCAGCTCGCGGGACAGCCGCTTGCGCTCCTCCTCCTGGGCCTCGGTGGCGAGCGCGATGTAGGTCTCGAGGTTGCTCTTGACCGCCCGCAGGGACGCGAGCGCCGCGCGGTTCTGCCGGTGGGTGGCGATGTTGTTCAGGGCGACGCTCAGCTGGTTGGCGACCGCCGAGTGCACCTGGTGGTCGTCCGCCGACAGGGCTCCTGACAGCTGCGTCAGGCCGATGGCCCCGAGGACGTGCTCCTCGGACCGCAGCGCCGCGACCACGGTGCGCGCCCCGGCCGTCGACGGGGCATCGGTGTGCAGCCCGCCGTCGAGGCACGCCGCGCTCGTGAGCCGCTCCTGGACGGCGTCCAGCCCCGCCGGCACCTCGCCCCCGGCCGCGTCGAGGTACGTCCGCCCCGAGAAGTCCGTGCTGCCCGTCAGCCGGACCCAGACGACCTGCCGCCGGCAGGGGTCGAGCTCCGCGCGCAGGGTCCCGCGCAGGACGTGGTCCACGTCGAGGGAGCCGGCGACGGCCGAGGCGGTGGCGTTGAGCCGGGACAGCTGCCGGTTCGACTCCTCGGTGGCCCGCGCCGCCGCCCGCTCACGGTCGACCCGCACCGCGACGATGACGGCGATCGCCAGGAGGATCGCGAACTGGGTGAGGATGCCGACCCGCGTCGTCGAGTCGTGCTGGCTGATCTCCGGCAGGGAGAGCACGAGGGCCCACAGGGCGGTCGGGACGGCGCCGCGCAGCCCGAAGCCGAGCGCCGCGTACACCACGGGGATGAGGAACACCGACACGGACAGCAGGTACAGCACCGAGTGCCCGACGAGGATCCCGGCGTCCTCGAGGACGGCGTGCCCGACGTCGATCGCCAGGACCAGCGCCTGGACGACCCAGAACCGGGGGTCCCGCACCGGCACCCCGAGCCGGCGCAGCCAGGCGGGGGCGGCGGAGGCGGGCGCCGGGTCAGTCGTCATCGGACAGCTGGATCCACTGGTGGCGCACCGCGTAGGTCACGGCCTCGGTGCGGGAGGAGACCCCGAGCTTGTCGAAGATGCTGCGCATGTGCGCCTCGACGGTCCGCGTGCTGAGGAACAGGGCGCTGCCGATCGCCTTGTTCGACGCCCCGTGGGCCGCGAGCCGCAGCACCTGGAGCTCGCGGTCGCTCAGACGCGGCGCGTCCGGCTGGGGGTGCGCCACGAGCGACAGCACGGTCCGTGCGACCTCCGGGGACAACGCCGTCTCCCCGCGGGCCACGCGCATCACCGAGTCGCGCAGCTCGGGCGCCTCGACGGTCTTCAGCAGGTAGCCGCTCGCCCCCGCCGTGATCGCGGCGTGCACGTACTGGTCGTCGTCGTAGACAGACAGGATGATCACGGCGACCTCCGGGTGCTCCCCGTGGATGAGCCGCGTCGCCTCGATCCCGTTCACGTCGGGCATGGCGATGTCCATGAGCACGACATCGGGCTGCAGGGCCGTCACCAGCCTGCCGGCCTGGGCACCGTCGCTCGCCTCACCGATGACGACGATCGAGTCGTCGCCCGACTCGAGACGCTCGCGGATACCGTCGCGGAAGAGGGGATGGTCGTCGACGACGAGGACGCGGACCGGGGTTGTGGTCGGGTCTGGCGGCTTCACGGCACTCACCCCCTGGTCGGGGGCGACTGTACTCGGGGGTGGGTCAAGGGCG